>NZ_JAILYE010000006.1:0-332214 GCF_021011285.1 Enterococcus sp. SMC-9
GTATTGATGATAAATAAAGAAGGAAGCCCGGTATTACAGGCTTCCTAAAGCTGTTTTATTTTACACAGCGTCTTTTAATTGTTTGCCTGGTTTAAAAGCTGGTGTAACAGATGCTGGAATTTCGATTTCTTCACCAGTTTGTGGGTTGCGACCTTTACGTGCAGCACGTTTACGTGTTTCAAAAGTACCAAAACCCATAATTTGTACGCTTTCTTCTGACTTCAATGTTGTTTCAACAGTATCGATGATGGCAGCCAAGACAGCAGTCGCGTCTTTTTTTGTAACCCCTGATTTTTCAGCAACAGCTGAAATTAAATCTGCTTTGTTCATTAATAATTCCTCCTACTCGGAATAAAATAATTAGGATGTTATTCAATCCTTGTCTTTTATTCTAGCAAAACCCTTGATATGACGCAATAGAAAACACTTTCTATGATTACTATTAAAATAATTGTAATAATCTTAATAATAATGTAACAGCATTTTTTCAGAAATTATCAGAAGTGTTATCATTTGTCTTTTTAAATAAAATCTGTTTTTATAGTAATGTTTGAGTTTTTTAGCTTACTTTTTTGCACTTATTTTAAACGCAAACAAAAATTTGAGGAGGTTTTTTATTTGGATTATTCACTAATGACACGCCTAGCAGCCGAATTTGTCGGTACAGCTTTTTTAATTATGCTAGGTAACGGCGCTGTTGCAAACGTCGACTTGAAAGGAACAAAAGGGTACGGCAGTGACTGGATGTTAATTGCTGTTGGTTATGGGTGTGGGGTTATGATCCCTGCCATGATGTTTGGCTCTATCAGCGGTAACCATATCAACCCAGCTTTTTCAATTGGTTTAGCTGTTGCCGGCATGTTCCCTTGGAGCGAAGTTTTGCCATATATCGTAGCGCAAATGCTTGGTGCCATTGTGGGACAATTAATCGTCGTAGCGTGTTATAAACCATACTACGATCAAACAGAAGATACCAATCATGTTTTGGGAACATTTTCAACGATTAACAGTGTTGGTTCAAAATTAAACGGTTTTGTAAATGAGTTTTTTGGTTCATTTATTTTATTCTTTGGAGCGATCGGAATTACCAAAGCACCATTTTTCCAAAATAATTTAGGAACTGCTCATTTTGCTTTAGGTTTTCTAGTTTGGACCTTGGTTGCGTCATTAGGTGGACCAACCGGGCCTGGTTTAAACCCTGCTCGTGATTTAGGGCCTCGAATTCTTCACAGTATTTTACCTTTAAAATATAAAGGTTCTTCCCAGTGGGACTATGCTTGGGTACCCGTTTTAGCACCAATTTTAGCAAGTATCGTCGCAATTTTATTATACAAAGGTTTATTTTTATAATCTTACTTGAATCATTGCAACAAATAAAAAGTAGTACCAAAAGGCCCTTTATCAGGCTGTTTTGGTACTGCTTTTTTAATAGTCAATCATGGTGACGGCTTGTTCAAATTCGCTTTTTAAATGTTGCTTTTGATATTCTTTAAACTGAGCTTCATGAGCTTTTAATACGCCTCGCAATTTCATCGGGTTGTATTCTTCCACTAATTGATTTTCTAAAACAAACTCTCGTGTCAGCTGCCATTCAAAAAAGTAGCCAAAAGGACGGCAGCTATAGCGTGTCCCATTTATTTTTTTATCATCAAAGCGACGATGGGTATGGCCAAAAACCACTTGTTCAAGATTATCATAGTGATCTAAAAGCTCCCCTAATTTTTCTGAACCCAAAAAAGCGTTTAACTCGTTCCAACGTTTTAATTTCGGATCTGTTTGATAGACAATAAATTCCTTTTTAGGAACAAAATGCGTTGCTAAAATGACTTTTTTATCGGCTTTTTTTAAAGCATCTAATAATTTTTTTAAACGTTTTTGCAATTGCGCATCTACTTTTTGATCACTTTCTTCTCGTTTAATCACGCGGTCATACCAATAAAGCCGCTTGATTGCTTCGATTTTTTCTTTATCTTTTAGCGTTGAAAAACGATAGTCATACCACCCATTATAGCCCACTAAAACTGTTTTTTGATTTAAAGCTAAAGCTTTCTGATTTAAAAAAGCTGGATTGGGGTAATCTTCAATTTCCGCAGCAGTTAAATCTGCCATTTCATGATTGCCCCAATTAAAAGTAGTCGGTAAGTATTGCTCAAAATAGGCGACAATTGCTTGTGCTTTTTCCACTTTGTTGGCCAAATCACCGGCAAAATGGAGCCGATCTGCTTTTTTTTCTTTTAAAACGGACAATAACTGTGCTAAATCTTCCGTTGTAAAACGATTGATATCTGCATGAAGATCACTAACAACCGCTAATTTTCCCATCATTACCACCTGCAATCACTTTATCAATTCGTAAGATAGGAATATTATTCGCTAAAATTCCACTATCTCCTTTTAATTGCAATATCTGGAGTGTTTGATTTACCACTAGACGCGTATTTTCTTCCAAATACCGTTCGGAGCTTTTTTTAATTTTTAACGGTCCAATATCTGTTATTAAGGTCTCGTTGTAGACATTTAGTCCCACCGCAGGATAATCAGCTGGCGTGATAATAATCCGAAAACTTAAATCCAAGCGACAGCTAAGACCGGTGTTAGCAAAAGGGCCATCTCCATCTTCAAAATCGAGGTAAACTAAATCACCTGGCTGCATTTTATCACGGATTAATTTCACAACTTCAGTATCAATTGAAAGTTTCATATTATCATTTCCTTTCAAAGTATCTGTTTTTTTAACTATTGTATATTTTACTAGCCCAGCTTACATGACGCGTTTTTGCCAATCGGCAGCAGTAATCAGATACAAAGCCTCATCAATTAGCTCGCCTTTCCATAAACGACTGCTTTTGATTTCGGTAACTTTTTTCATCCCTATCTTTTCCATCACTCGCCCAGATTTAGCATTTTCCAAATTATGATAGGCACTAATTGCGACTAACTTCATTTTATCAAAACCTAAAACGAGTAAAGCAAAAGCCGCTTCTGGCATTAAACCTTGCCCCCAATAAGCTTTATTTAACGTATACCCTAGCTCGCCTCGACCATAATTAGCTTCCACCCGTAGATCGATTGTGCCAATCATTTTACCGCTCTTTTTTTCCTCAATGGCATACTTGCCTAGGGGATCTGCCATAAAATAGTTGGCAATAGCAAATTTACTATCTTCTAAACTGCGATGGGTTTGAAAAACATAGCGGGTTGTTTCTTCGTCACTTGCGTATTCATACATATCTTTTGCATCCGTTATTTTAAGCGGTCGTAATCGTAAACGATTGGTCTCCAATACGGTATTTTCAGCGAATGTCAAAGGAATATTAACGAATTCTTCCATTTTACACCTCTATTTCATTTGTTTTTATGCGTTTAGTTCTTTTCCCCGGAGATACATTTTTTCAATTGTTGTCTTTTGCCACTGCTGCGGATCGACGTTAAATAAGTCTTGGGAAAGAACAATGATGTCAGCACTTTGACCAACTGTAAGCATCCCTGTTTGCGCTGTTTCTACCATACCTGCTGCAGCTTTTGTATACATGCTTAAGGCAGTAACAAGATCGATTGCCTCTTTATGATTTAAATCCTCCCCATTTGCGCCAAGACGTGTAACCGCACAAGCAAGACTAGCAAAAACATCATCTGGTTTAATCCAAGCGGTCGCAGGAGCATCAGAAGATAATGCTGTCCGCACCCCACTTTGTAACATGGAAGCTAGGGGATAACATTCCTTCAAACGTTTTTCATCTAAATTTTGAAAATAAGCAGCATATTCAGCGTACAAGAAAATGATTTGTGTAACAAAGGCAAAATTCATTTTTGCATCCCGAAATTGTTTTAATATTTTATCATCTAGTAATGTTGCGTGTTCAATTCTGACCGAAGGACGATCAGATAACCACGGTTGTAAATCACCATAAGTATCCAAAATCAACTGAATTGCGGCATCCCCCATCGCATGGATCGCAATTTGACAGTTATTTTCTTTTGCAAATTTATATGCCAGTTGTAAGTCTTTAGCAGTATTAATAGAAAATCCGGTGGTAGTCGCATTTTTATAAGGTTTTTTAACTCTGGCAGTTCGATTGGAAATCGTCCCATCCATAAACAATTTAATTCCTGCAACATGCACGTGGGGATGGGTAGGTTGCGGTAATTTAGTCAAATTGAAGCGTTTAATTTCATCGATGGAGTAATACAAATAAACTTCTTGTTCCAAGGTGCGACGAGCTGCTTCTGAATAAATTTCAGCATAATCAAATGGTGCAACCAAACTAATCATGTCACTAATCACACCGATACCACGACTACGATAATGTGCGGCCAATTTCAAGGTGCGTTTGACGACATTTTCAAAGGTGTCCTTTTCTTTGACTGCTTTAATTAATTTACTGGCACCATTTTCCAACATTACGCCATTGGGTTCACCATTTTCAAAATGTCCAATCATGCCCCCAAAAGGGTCGGGAGTCTCTTTTGTAATGCCGGCTAATTTTAGCGCCACAGAGTTAACCGCACAAGAATGACAATCTGAACGCAAGACATAAACGGGTTGGGTAGTGGATACCTTGTCTAAATCGTGACGTGTTGGCGTGCGGGATTCTGCAAGTTTTGATTCATCATACCCCCAACCTTCAATCCACGCATCTTTTTTGCCTACTTGAGGGGAATTTTTTAAAGCTGCAATCATCTCTTCAATACTGAAAACATTAGGTGGTGTACAAGCAACACTACCTAATGTTTCTGAAATCCACAACGGATGAGTATGGACATCCCAAAAACTCGGTAAGGTCAACCGCCCTTTTAAATCCACTACTTCATCAGCAGCACGTTTGCGTGCGGTTTGACTATCCCCAATCCAGCTAATTGTCTCATCTGTTATCTCCATGGCAGAGACAAATTTTTCACCGGTAAAAATTTTACCATTTATTAAAATGCGTTTCACAAAAATCCCTTCTTCGTCCTTTTCTTTTTATTATAGTACAAAAAAAGCTTTAAAATAGTAAAAATACCAACGCTACCTCCAAATCGACAACTGAAATAGGCATAGACAATAAACTACAAGCAAATAAAAAACACGTCACAAATCTAAATAGGCTTAGGAAAACTGGTGTAAACAACCCCCAAGCTTCAGATTGGTGACGTGCTTTTTTGTGATTATGAACGCTCCATCTGGCGCACTTTTAAAAATTTCAAGCCAGCTGGTATTAAAATCACCAGCAAAATTCCCCCAATGATTTGAAAAAGAGAAAGGCTGTCGATATATGTACTAACCAATAAAAATAAAATAATCAACGGTAACAGCATTTTTTCCCCTAAGTTTTCCAAAATAGTCGCCTTCTTTCTTCTTTGTTGTTCATCTACTGACAATTAGTATACCCCTTTCATTTTCAGAAAAAAAGGCGATTTCCAATGAAATCCTGTAAATAATCAGAATGCAAGCATTTTCTTACCTTTTCTTTCAAACATGCTATAATTAGCTTATCAGAATTATTGGGGGAGACGAGATGACAGACGAATTACAACAGCACTTGGATAAGGGGCGCTATGGTACGCCGTTAGTTAATCCTGATGAACAACATAAATATATGGGAACATTTCGTGAACGCTGCTATTTAAGCATGACCATTGCGCAAATGAAAAATCCCACTGATAAAGACAGTTTTTTAACTGAATTAAAAAAACATGAAGATGCCACGATTCTTTTAAATGGCCAAATGCCAGAAAGTCTACAAGGCGAATATATTCAACTGGCCACTAAAAACAATGCAAAATTTACAGTCGTGAATGATTTTGTAGATGCTAATCCCGACAGCTTTGGTTTGCTATTAGTTGCTAAAGAAGCCGTCAACGAGCCGGTAATTGATGTGGAAAAAAAATATCCTGAAGAAAATGAAGAAAAAACAGAACAAAAACCGGAGAAAAAAACCGGCTTTTTTGAGCGCTTATTTCATTAAAATCAAAAATTAAAGCGATGAGACAGCTGACGATTTGCTGACAAAAACGAGTTTTAAATGATTTGATAACTCAATCATTTAAAACAGCTTAATTAGGAGGGATTGCTATGACACAACCAGAATACACTGCTTTAAAAACGGAATTACTAGAAGCCCTTGATACGCATATTGATATTTTGAAGGATGCTTCTTATATTCAACCTGATCATTTGGATGGAATTATGTTTATGATGCGCAGTTTTGGCTTTATGCTGGACCGTGCACCAAAAGTTTTATCTTGTGATGATCCAGATGAAATGAATTACCTAATGTTCCAATATTACAGTTTGTTAACGGAGCTGAAGTACAATTTAACCTTGAATTTTCCTTATGCCAAAATCAATAATAAAAGCTTACTAGAAATTGTCGATGCTTTTCCTACAACTTACGAGAAAGAAATGAAAAACTGGTGGGAAGCTACGACTGGCTTAAAAGTGGAAGAAACCAAGCAAACCATTGAAATTAAAAGTTTTGAATATTAAAAAATAAAAGTCAGATACGCTGTCGCTAAAATTACGCAGCGTATCTGACTTTTTTAATTTAATTGATCTCAGGATATAAAAATCGCAACACGTCCATGGTCAAACGCCGGCTTTTTCCGCCAAAGGGATAGACATGCATGTGCATGGCGGGATTAAAATTGGCTTCTATAATGCCATAGGCTTTTTCTTTATTGGCGGGTTTTTCTTTGTCCGGAATAATTAAATCAATCCCGGAAATTTTAGCCCCCAAGGCTGTTACCGCATCTGCTGCAATTTTTTTATAATCTGCTGCAAAGTCATCGGTCACATCGATAGAATCCCCACCTGTGCTAACGTTAGAATTTTCCCGCAAATAAACCGTTACACCAACTTCTGGAACGCTGTTGGTTGTGTAGCCTTGTTCTTTTAGCATTAATTTTTCAAGCTCGCCTAACTGGATTAATTCTAGCGGCGAACGATGCTGTGTTCCTCTTAGCGGATCTTGATTTTTTGCAGCCACTAATTGGGCAATGGTATGCTTTCCATCACCGACAATATTTGCAGGTACTCGCAACATGATGGCTTTAACCTCACCGTCTAAAACAAAGAAACGATATTCAGTTCCTGCCATAAATTCCTCTACTAAAACAGCTGTGTCCTCAGCAAAGGCAATTGTTAAGGCTTCTTTGAAATCTTCTAGACTGGCACCGTTTTTAAAAATGGATATTCCCAAACCATAATTGGTAGATTTCGGTTTGACCACAAAGCCACTTTTAGCAAATTTTGGATAAGCAAGCAGTGCCGCATCGATATCCGTAAACTCCATTCCTTGCGGTACGCGAAAGCCCGCTTTAGCTAAGACTTTTTTTGTCACCGTCTTATTGGCCATCATTAACGGTACAACATAACTATCTTTACTGGTCATATTCGCATTTTTGACATATTCGGTGCGCCCAGCAAAACGTAATTGTAAAAACTGATCCTGCTCGTCCAAAACAGTAACTTGGACACCTTTTTGAATCGCATCAAACATCATGATTTGGGTTGATAATTCCATATCAGCAAAACCAGCCAATTGATAGGGTTTCGCCCACGCTTTTGCTTGGTTTTCTTTGGCGATCTTGCGTCCCCAGTTTATAGGATTTTCTTTTGTAGCTGCATACAAACGTGCCGCAAAAGTTTCGCTAGGATCTACAAAAGCATTTTCAACAAAAGTAAAGAAGTCCGTTGGTAATGGTAGCTGCAATTTTTTCACCATAGCCTTAAGTCCGGCCACCAAGTCCATTCCTTCTTCGACATAATCGGTCAGGTGATCAGGTCGTTCCAAGGCCACAAAATTATTAATTTCATCTCCTTTTGCTACCCATTCATCCGCGGCTGCCTCTTCGGGTAAATAAAGCATATACAACATAAAGGCATGGAAAAATTCCACTTGCTCTTGGCTAATGCCAAAGGGCGTAAAGGGATTTAAGTCAATATTGCGTAGTTCAATATAACGAATACCAGTTTGCGCTAAGTCCGAAACTTTTTGCCCACCCCGCAGGCGCACTGGCGCATAAAACTCTTTTTCTTCTGAAAGTTTACCGCTTTCTACCATCTGTGCAATATCGGCTAAATATTTTGCTAAACTTTCATAAGAAACATGCACATCATTGTGATTGGTATAACCAAAGCGACTGTTGCGGATACTACGTACAGGTTCATTTGGTGCATCTTCTGCCACAAAATAGCCTTCGTTACTCGTTGGTGTAGCACCAAATAAATAGGTTAAAAACCAGCGATAACGCAAATAGTTACGCGTAACTTTCAAGTAGACTGCCGTTTTAAAGTCAGTAAAATCTGGGTATTCACTTTGACTTGCAAATAAATTTTGTAACAAATCTGCGCCAAATTCGAAGTTGAAATGAATGCCTGAGACCATTTGTTTTCTTTTACCATAGGCTTTAGCCAAATAACGACGGTATAAAATATCTTCAAAAGTGTCTAATTTCGCAATAACGATGTCTTCATCTTTTGCCGGTAAACGAGGTGGCATACTCATTGGCCACATAAATTCTGCTTGCGACATTGAACGATAGGTAACGTCGTGAATAGCCGCTAACCATCGCATCAATTCACTTGCTGTTTCAGCTACAGGTGTGACTAATTCCAATTGGGTTTCGGAAAAATCAGTTTGAATATACGGGTGATACGCACGATTACCTAAGACTGAGGGATGATCTGTTTTGGCCAAGGTGCCCTCTGCTGTAATCCGTTGACTTTCTTTTTCGACACCATAGCGGGCTTGCCAAAGATAGGGTTGTACCGCTTCTTGATGCAATAATTCTTTAAATGTTTTCATAAGCAGCTTCCTTTTAGTTAGTTTCATGCTCATTATATGGGAAAGACAGCATAAAAAAAATGGAATTGCTCAAAGTTAAGGAAAATCCCATTTTACCTTAACTTTTCACCATTCCATTTTTTATTTTTGCGTAGCCACGCTAGCGTTAAAAAACGAAGCTGTCGCATCTATTCTCACTGCTTAGCAAATTCTCGATGATGATAGGCCGCCAAATAATATCCCGTCAACGTAGCCGGAAGTCCCAAAAATAAAAAAAGACGCCAATCATGAAAATCAAAAAAATACACGAGTAAAAAACCGAGTAACGTTAATCCAAAATACCGCTGTACTTTCCCCATTTTTAATCCCTCACTTCACGCTTTTAAAGTGTCGTTCCTCCTGTTAATACTATTAACACCCAATAGGCAACAAAGCCCAAAATAATCGCGACCACAACTTGGAGAATCTTTCCAATTATTTTTCTTTGTTCCATGATGTATCCTCCGTTTTTAACCCCACGCAACCTAAAAAAATTCTAATAGCATCCACCATATCATCTTCAAATTATAACAACAGTTTCATATCTGAATATTTTCAAATTTACTAAAAGCAAACTAAAAAAAACTGTCTTTAAAAATGTAACCCATTACATTTATTACTAAGACACTAATATTATAAAACAAGAAGACAAATTTTTAAAAATGCGAATTCCTATTTTAAAGATTTTAAAATAACATTCTAAAAAGGTCCCGTTACGACGACTTTACCTATCATATGTCCTTTTTCAACTAACGCGGTCGCTTTTTTCAAATTTTTTGCATTAATTCCGCCAGAAATTGTTTTGGTTAACGTTGTGTGAAGCTCTCCTTCATCAATCAATTGCGCCACGTGAGCTAAAATTTTCCCTTGACTTTCAATTTCTTGGTTGAAATCCGTTTTAGTAAACATGTATTCCCAATCAAAACTAACCGATAAATTTTTCCATGCAACTAATGGCAGTGCCTCTTTCACCTCTACAATGGTGCCAACATGTCCTAAGGGCGCAATTAAGTTACTAACGGCTTCAAAATAAGGGGTAATGGCGTAGAGTACGGCAATATAATCAAATTTATTTGTGCCAGTCGCTTGTAAATTTTGTTCCAGATCACCGTGATAATCAATCGGATAATCGACTTGATTATAGCGCAGCCATTCAAAATTATGCGGACTGCTCGTACCATAAACACTTAAGCCGGCCCAGTGCGCCAATTGACTCATAATTGAACCCACCCCGCCTGCGCTATTAATAATTAAAATCTTCTTACCCTCATTAGCATTTTTTTCTGCCACTAAACCAAATTTTTCAAATAATAGTTCATAGGCAGTCAACGTTGTTAACGGCATGGCGGCAGCCTTTGCTTCAGTCAATGTTTTAGGAGCTAGGGCACAAATACGGCGATCAACCAATTGCAATGCTTGATTACTACCAGCGCGCTTTTTTGTCCCTGCATAATACACTCTGTCGCCCACTTGAAGATCGTGGACATTTGCCCCTGTCGCCACTACCTCTCCAACTGCATCAAAGCCTAAAATTTGTGGCGTTAACGTCTTTTGAGCATTTTGTCGCAATTTGGTATCGACTGGATTCACAGAAACCGCTCTAACTGCAACTAATAGATCATTGGCTAAAGGCTGGGGACGTGGCACCATTATATCTTGAAAACTATTGGGATCACTTAGTGGTAATCCTTCATAAAATCCTACTGCCGCAATTTTTCCCGTCATACTTACTCGCCCCTTCACAAAAAAAACTTATTTTAAGGTTGCTACTTAAATAAGTGTAACAAACATCCCATTTTTATACCTTTATTCCCGCTTCAAAAAAGCACTTTCAATAAAAGTTAATAGAAATGTTAAAATTAAAGAAAAACTGTAACCAAAGCTAAAAAAAAACGTATTTATAATGAAGGGGTGAAAAAGATGAAGTCAGAATTGGCAATTTTATATGAGCGCTACGCCAAAGAATGCTGGCTTTATAGTTTGAGCCTGACAAAAGATGTAACGCTCGCAGAAGATTTAGTAAGTGATGCTTTTTTTAAACTTTTAGACGCTTTTGCTACTTTACCAGAAGAAAGGGTAAAATTTTGGTTGTTACGTGTGATCAAAAATCATTATATCGATCTTACCCGCAAGAAAAAGCGTTGGCACATTATCCCCTTAACAAAAACAACGGCACAGACAATTTCTGATTCTGATTTTTCACCTTTGGAGCAGCTGTTACAAACTGAGGAAAAAATACAGCTCTATCACGCACTAGATACCTTGCCGCAAGACCAACAAGAGCTGCTCTATTTATTTTACTTTCTCGATTGGCCAATAAAAGAAATTGCTGCACTTACAAATTTATCCCTTGGACAAGTAAAGACCCGTCTGTATCGCAGTCGCAAGCAATTAAAGGAGATGTTACAAGATGACCCAACAAAATTTTGATTTTGAAAAAGTGCAAAAAAAAATACAACAAAAAAATCATCGTCGGGGAATACTGCTTGTTTTTAGTGCGGTTCTTGTGACGATCCTACTATTTTTAGCAGTACCCAAAGTTTTGAATCAATTCTTTTATAATCCAACTGGTCAAAACGCCTATGTAGAAGGTAACCAGTATATTTTCGATCGCCAAATTTATAATGAATTGACAATCCCAGATTATGACATGACGGATTTGACGATGGAACAAACAGGAATTGGAACTTATCAAATCAACGAAACCTATCGCTCTAAATACAGCAACCAAATAATCGGTACTAAGACATTTGAAATTAAGCGGAATAAACTTTACTTGAATAATTCTGACTTTCATTATTTCACGCCCACATTTAGCCAAGAAATGCTCCCTTCAAACCAACTAGCTGACACAAAAGTTGTCAAAGCTGATACCGCTCTTGCAAAAAGCAATCTGAGAGAAAATATCAAGCCGCTGCCAAAAAGCACCTATGTTAATGTCAACCTTGTTTTTAAAGCAGATAAAAGTATTAGCGCCTACCAAGAGTGGCTAAAACTCAATACTAATAACGTGAATACATTGTGGCAGGCTGTGCGCCCTTCACAAAAGACAATTGATGACACGAATAACCCTGTTGTCGTAGGCTTTAATCCTGCTGGCGGCTTTTCGGGTATTGGCGTCGGCATTAAAAATGAAAAGCAATTAAATGATGATTTCCCCTTATTGGTTAGCCACCTAGCTGACACAAAGCAAAATCAATGGTCAGAAGAAAAACGCCAAACCACCCATTTTAAATCATTACTGCAATACTTAATCAAAAACGAGAGCTTTCTAGCACAAGACCCTAGTAAAATTCAAGCTGCGACGTTAAAAAATGTTTTAGCAGATGTGAACAAAAATGGCCTCAAAATATATGGCGTAACCCTATATTTACCCGCCTTTGAATTAGAAAAGATTTTAACAGATGACACGGTAAAAAGCGCCACTGTAACTAAAGTAGATGTCTTTCCCCTCACCAGTCAAAGTGGGCAGCTGCCCGGATTTACTTATCCACCAGAAAAATAAATCATTGAAATCGTGACAAATCATAGTTTGAATTAACTCTAGACGATTACATTCAAACTATGATTGTCAGTCACTATTTTTTGGCCGGCGATAAAAAGCATTTAATTGCTGCTGATTTTTAATAACGATAACCTTTTGTGGGTATTGGTTTTGAATGGTTTGATAGTGCTTTCTCACATTCGAAGTTCGTCCTTTCCAGATAATCCACCAGAAAAATTCCCAACTAAAATGTTCTGGAGAGTTAGCTGCCATATCCGGTCTAGATTTACCATGATAACGCACTGTTCGTTTAAATATCCGCCAAAGAGCGGCATAACGGGGAAATAATAAGAGTACAATTTGGTCTGCCTGTTTCAAACGTTCTGCTTGATAATAACGGGTATAATTGCCGTCAATAATCCAATCTGGTTTTCCCATAAAATCTTCGACAATCTCTTTGGCAACAGTTTCTGGACGCGTTTGCCAGTTGTCAGTGAACTGCACTTGATCTAAATGCAGGTAACTAATACCATACTGCTTGCCTAAATAAGCGGCTAAAGTCGACTTACCGCTACCAGAATAACCTAAAATTGCAATTTTCATCCTATCCCCGCCTTAAACTAAAGTATTTTTTTAGTATAGCAAAAAAAGAGGTTGGAACAGAAGCGTCTAACTCCGAGGAGTTGCTGCTGATTCCACCGTTTATTCAGATACGAATAGTCTGGGACATAACTTTTTGAGTTATGTCCCAGACTATTTTTACTGCATGAAATTTAGCGCAATACATTGGATACGCAAAGTTATCTGGTTAAAAAGGGTTGCTTTCCTCAATTGCTACGTAAAATTTTATCCATCGCTTTACCTTTTGCCAGTTCATCAACTAACTTATCTAAATAGCGAATTTTTTGCATCAAAGGGTCTTTTATTTCTTCCACCCGTACGCCACAAATCACACCTTTAATGGAAGTTGCTGCTGGATTAAGTTGTGGCGCTTTTAAAAAGAAGTTTTCAAAATCGGTATCATTTTGTATCTCCCTAGCTAATTGTTCTTTGTCAAAGCCCGTCAGCCACATGATAATTTCATCCACTTCAGCTTTACTGCGGCCTTTGCGCTCTGCTTTTTTTACATATAAGGGATATACTTTAGCAACAGGCATGGTAAAAATTTTCTCTGACATAACTGTCCTTTCTGAGCTATTTCACCACCGTATAACTATCAATGGTGTTGCCCTTGTCATCTTTTAGCACCAACCAACTATTGGTACCGGCAAAATATAAAAAATTGCCCAACTCATTCACACTTTTAAAAACAATATCTGCAATCGTCGTAAAGTCTTTCACCTTATCCGCATTTTCATCCCGTAATTGATTGGTAAAACGTACCGCAAAGCCTACGCTACCATCTTTATTCAAAGGTGCTTCGGCTTTTAATTTCGCTCCTTTTAATAAGACCAATTCATTACGCTTACGCCAAATTGCCTCTCCTGTAGCGCCTTCATGGTTAATGTGAAACGTAATGTCACTGACTTTTTTATTCCAGCGGTGTTGTGCTTTGGCCGGTTTTTTCTTCACTTTGGCCATTGGATAGCCTAAAAAATTAAAGACAGAAAAAAGATCCAACTGAAATGTTGCAAGGTTATCATATTGATTACTTGGAATTTTTTCAGTCGGGGCTTTCGTGATGACTTCTAAGCCATTTTCTTCCCAAACATTTACTAAATGTTGCAATAAAAGCACTGGCTCGATTTCCCAAGGCACCTCAATGACAATAGTTGGCTGGGTGACTGACTTTGGATCCGTAAGTTCTATTGTCTTAACCTGTCTTTCTTCTGTCGTTATATAAATTCCTCGCTCCACTTTAGGCAAAATCTTCTTTGTTGGTACAAAATACAAGTGGCTTTGCCATTTTTCCCAATAGATTTCTCTTAAATCCTCTGTAAGTTTTACCGCTAATTCCAAGTCCATCCTAACGCCTCCATCTTTTTTCTTTGCTTTCATTTTAGCTGGAATGTAACTTGAGGACAATCAATGCGCTTTTAAGAGCTCGCTAAAATTTTTTCTATCACTAGGACATATGTCCCACTATAAATATCCTTTCGCAAAATGCTGCAATTGGTCCGGCTGTAAAATTTCGTAGCCATTGCCAACTTTTGTCAAAACGCCAGTTGTTATTAAATCATTTAGCAAACGAAACATATGACGGTAGCTCATTCCAATTGTCGCCGCCACATCGGTTAGATTATCGCTAAAGAAATTTTTATATGCCGATTGCAGGATATAATCACATAGACGCTGTTTTCCTGGATAAAAAGCCGCCGATAAAAAATTTTCCGAACTAAGCTGTAGTTTTTCGGCCAAGCCTTGTGCCATTGTGTTCATAAAAAGACTATTCTGTCGTAAATAAGCTTCATTGGGCAAAATCGGCAGGGCAATACACTGAAAATCAGACAATGCCACCATTGTCGTTTCCGCCTCATCTTTTCTCATAGCAAACTCCATATCGCCAATAATACCTTCAGAAATATAGTAGGCTAAAACCAAATTTTTGCCATTATCAGCTAAGGTACAAACTTTCGCTTTGCCGGATAAAACAAAAAGCAAGCGATCCAACAACGCACCTTGGGTAATGATGGTTTCTCTTTGTTCAAATTGCCACAACTCACACCCTCGTAAATGGTCTTTTGCTAAATTCCATTCTGCCAAAATTTGTTCTTGTTTAACATTTAGCGACTTTTTTTGCAATGTATCCGCCTCCAATCACTTTCATTATGACATATGTCCTATCTGGATAAAACTAAAAGACGCTAAACTAGTTTCAGGAGGTGAGGAAGATGTTACAATTTATTATTTTATTTAGTATCATCACCGCATTTTTACTCTTGATCAAATTCATGCAAGTCCGGATTCAAAAAGGAAGTCGCAGCTACCATGAACAATTGGCTCATTACGAAAATGCTTGGCAAAAACAAGTACTTCGTCATGCCTTGAGTAGATAATTATAAATGCAGAAAATACCGCTTAGCTCTTTTACAAAATCTCAGAAATTTGTATTTTGATGCTCTTTATCAGAGACTGATTCTTGCATTTTTTTAAAGAGCTGGTATTTGAAATGAAACATTTCAAAAGTACGCACTAGCCCCCTAACTATTGCGTCAGAAAAAAAACAGGAACTGTCTTACAAAAGTAGGCAGTTCCTGTTTTTTTGTGTGGCAGTTTATCTTTTATTGTAGCTAAAAAAATGCAACAAAATGCTTTTTTCTGCCACTGCTAAATCATATGTCGCTAATGCGTGTTACTCGCTTTGCTCTAATTTAACATTCTCATGATCATATACAAAGATTAAGAGGGTTACAAAACCGACAATCAAGGTTTCAAAGTTCTCTTTTAATACTTGAACTGTAAAAGTATAGGCTTCTTTTTCTTTGCCAACTTGCACTGTTGCAATTTTTTCTACACCTTTAATGATAGCAAAGCTATCTCCTAAAAATGTTCCCGTAAGTGCTAAACTTTCTCCTTTAATTTCATAACTCGTACGGAAATTTTTCATATCTTTGACGATACTAATTTCATTATAGGCTCTTAGTTTCAAAAACAGCCGTGGTAAGTCGACATACCCCATGCTATAGCGTTTGCGCTTTATTTCCCCTAATTCTTGCCCATCAGTGTTATACAGTCGGTATCTTTTACGTGTAGGCAAGGTCAAAACCTCTGACAAAAAATAAACTTCCTTTTTATTTTCTAAAACTTGGCATACTTTGTCCTCTTCAGCACTTTTAACAAACGTCAATTCCCTCATTTTCTTTTCTCCTTACCTGTTCTTCTTTTTTTGTAGCTTAAAATTTCTATATAAAAATGAAAACGTCTATTTTCTTAAACGATTTAATATTTCTATAACCGCTGGGTAATCGTCATTAACTGTGCCATCAAGATTTTCTGCCATTAAGGAAAAGGCAAATTTTTCATACAAGCCAATAGCATCGTGACTCCACGTTTGCGTATGCAGATAAATTGTCGCTTCTTCTGGCATCATGGTTTGAAAAATTTGCAATATCCGTGCTACCAACGCTTTTGCCAGTCCTAGTCCCTGATACTTAGGATCAACTGCCAACCAATGAAATAAAGGATAACTTTCTCCTTGAATTTCTTTTTGCCACGCCGTACAGGTTGCAACTTTTTTACCGTTGGGATCGACCACAAACAACATCTGCTGCGCTAATTTTTCTTTGTAGGGTGCAAAGGTACGTTTGAAATAGCGCATTGCTTCGGTTGTATTTTCAAATTCTAAAACACTCGTTTCAATTTCACTCCACGCTTTTTCATCACCAACTTGATAAAATTGAAATGAAAATCCCTTTGGCAAAGCTGCCGCTAAAATCGGCAGCGTCAGTTTGCGTTTCATCCAAACTTCTTTATAAGGAATTGATTTATCTAACAATACTAAACTCTCCTTTTACTCTATATCTTGGGCCAGACGGACCATATCCTTTAATACCAGACCATTTTCAATAATTTCTTCAGGATAATGGCGCACAAAAAAGTCACGCTCAATATGGGTCATCCGAAAGCCACATTTTTGATACAGATAAAGTTGTTCCATCCCAGTTGATCCGGTACCAATTTCAACTGTTCGAAAACCATTTTTCTTACTCCACCAAAGAGCATGGCCTAACAGCGTTTGTGCTAATTTTTGTCTACGAAATGGTTTGGCAACTGCTACGTTCATGATTTCAACGGTTTCCGGCCGTGTCGGCAATAACACGATAACCCCTGCCAATTTCCCTTCTTGTCGCAATTCAAAAGCTGTCCCTCGTTTTGTATAGTCTCTCACTATTTTTTCTGCCGGATCAGCCTCTAATAACAAGGTTAAATGCTGCTCTGTAATACGATTAAATTCACTTATTTCCATACTTACGCTCCTATTTTTAATTCTCGTTACTTTCTATCGATCGGTAACAAAATCAAAGAATTTCTTTCTACAAATAATATTTTTTTACGACACAGTGATATTTACTTTTATTTTTCTTCATTGCCATAAGTTTGATATTTGCCTGGTGTGACACCTTCATATTGCTTAAACATGCGAATGAATGTGTTGACATTCTTGACTCCTACAGACTCAGCAACTTCATTAACTTTCATTTTTTTCTCCATTAATAATTTTTTCGCATAATTTACTTTCAATTGATTCAAATAACTCTTGAATGTAATCCCTGTTCCTTCTTTAATTAGACGAGACAAATAGGATTCTGTTAATTTAAAGTTTTCAGCTAAATCAGATAGAGATAGATCCTCTTTATAATTTATATCAATATATTCCAGCACACGTTTTATAATATCTTGCGCCTCTTCTTCGCTCTCTTTGGCAGCAGTAAATACTTCTTGGAATAATGTCAAAAACACTCTATAGAGCTCTTTGGAATCTGTACTAATTAGCTGTTCAAATAGTGTTTGATTATTCGTATAGAAATCAGCAAAATCTACACCCAACAATTGCGTAATTCGTTTTATTGTATTAATTAAAGACTGCTTTAAATCTTCTAACGCATGGGTCGTAAGTCTTTTTTCAATGTAATTTGTTCGTAAAATATTCTCAACCAGATTACGTGCTTCCTCAATTTTTCGCGCTTTAACAAGATGGACAAGTCTCTGCTCAGCTTCAACAGAGTAAACAAAGTCATTGCCTTTATCTAGAGAACGATTAATAATAATTTGTTCAGGTTTAAATAAGCTGTCTGTATTTAAACTAAAAACGTCTCTAAAAACCGATGCAAAATCTGTAATCGTATCAAATGGAACTGATAGGAAAAACTGACTTTCTAAATGAAGATTATTTGCCAAGAGGTTACGTAAATCTTCAATTCTCCTTAAGACCCCCGCTTGTTCTTTCGTAGAATAAATTAAAGCAAATCGTCCGGAATCAATCGGTTGGACGTATAACTTAATATTTTTCGTATCTGTCCCATATTCAATAATCCTTTGTCGTGCTTTTAGCAGCTCTCTTTCTTTTAAGTTCTCTTCATCTGTTGAACGTCCCTTAATCGTTAAAATTGCAATTAACCCCCCTGATTTTAGTGACTCTAACCCCACACTAGAAGCGATTCTTTGAAGATCATTAGGTGGATATTTCCCCAGTAAAACATTTTTGAAAAACATTTCTCTAATGTCTTCAATATTTGATGCTTGAAAGCGATCATAGTCCGCACGACCCGTTTTTAAATCTTCAATTTTTTTCAATAGAATTTCCACGTTTACGCTACCGCTATCATCATGTTGAATTTCTGAGATTATTTTGCGATAAGGACGATAATTCGTTCGACTAAAATATAGCGTCAGTAATGAACCCAACAACAAAGAGGCAACTAAAACAGCGACAATAACCCACACAGTATCTAAGGGTAAACGACTTAAGTTCTTTTGCGGCACGATATAGACATAAGCCAACGAAGGAACGATGTTGGAAAACTTCCAAAAAATAGAATTATCTGACTCTACTTTATGTCCAATTAGATTCGATTTTTGTGGCTTTATCGGAACTAAAGAAGATAATATACTAATCCCATCTCCAAGGTTCTTTTTGCTCGCCTCTGAATCTTGAAAGTATAACTTTCCTAACTCATTAATATTTTCTTGTGCGTGAAGGCGCTGCTTATCCCAATTTACAATAAAATATAACGAAGCTGGATTATCTGCTTGATAAATTTTTCTTAGTAGATAAATACTTTGATTTACGGTAATAATACGAATTCTATACCGATCATCATCATTAAAAAATTCTTGAATTTCAGGATTGTCCTTGGGTATCCCAATAAAACTTAAATAATCATCAAAATCAAAATAACCATTCAATCCTACAACTTTTTGATTTATCCCTTGTGTGATTCCGAGATTATAACCTAACTGATAGCCTGAAAAAAGATTATCTTTCATTTGGTCGAAGATATCTGAAAATAATGCATAATTATTTTGTTTTACATTGGCTAATTCTTGGATCTTTTTATTGTCGGCTAACATTTGTGTTGAATCAATTGCCGTCTCAATCTGTGAATCAATCCGTGCACTTTCTCTTTCCAAATAGAATTCTACCTCAACGGCAGACTCATAACGCTGACGGCTCAATTCTTTGGAAATAAAAACAAAAAGTAATAAAACTGTATATAAAACAATAATGATGGAAAAAGAGAAAAAAATCTTTTTGTATATTGTATTCCTCATTTGACACCCCCATTGAATTATGGCACAGTTTTTATGCTAAAAAAAGACAAAAAGACAACGGTTTCATAAATCATTCATCAAAAATTAAATAATAAATTTATTTTTCGATTCATTTTTTATACCGTTGTCACTTTATCAGTATATTCGAGTTGTTTTTACTTCATATGGTGATATTTCAAAAGCTACATGCCCTTTACTACAATCAGATTCATCTAGTTCTAATAAATTCGTCGGATTCCAATTAACAGCCTTCATTCCCAAAATTTCAAATTTACTACGACCGCCAGAATAATCATGCACTCGTAAAATAAAGCCTTTTCCATTTTCAGCTTTTTTTATTGCATCAATTGCAACGCCACCTTCAACAGATAACTGTAGTGCTGGTAGCAAATGATCATCTTGATTTAAGACGGTAATAGAATTGTTGATTTCCCACGCCTCTCTAACCGTTCCTCCCGAAATACAATCCCCACTATGAGGAAAAATACTGTAAGTGAAACGATGATGCCCCTGGTCAGCTTCTGGATCAGGATATATACCACCTTTTAATAGAGATAATCGCATTATATTCCCTTTAATATCATAACCATATTTACAATCATTCATTAAGCTGACACCATAATTTCTTTCAGATAAATCCGCCCACTGGTGCCCAACTGTTTCAAATTTAGCCATATCCCAGCTGGTATTCCAATGGGTAGGTCGCTTAACATTTCCATATTGAATATCATAGGTTGCTTCTACAGCACGTACATCTACTTCAAACGCTACTTTCAATAGCCGTTGTCGCTCTACCCAATCCACATCTGTAATAAAATCTATTCGTCTTGAATTCGCATAAAGACGTACTTTTTGACTAAGTTCAGATTTACCAATTTTTGCATCAAAAGTAATTTCTACAAAAAACTCGTTATTTTCAGTCAACTCAAAACTTGTAAACGGTATCTCCATCATCTTTTCTTGATAAAAAATATCAATATCCCACGCGTCAAAGTCCTTAGGCTTATCTTCAAAAATTTGCAACTGATTGCCTTTTCCTTTTAATACTTCACGCTCAAAATCTTTATCATAGAGACTTGTAAAGTGACCATCCTCATTCCATTTCAAAACATAATGGGGAGTTTCAACATAATTTTCTTTCACGACTCCAGTTACGTGCTCTGTTGCGACTACCTCATCAATTGGTGTTAAAAGTCTATCAGAAAGCGCTGGTAAGTCTGGAACATAAATATACTTTTTATCTTTTGTTTTGACTGTAGAAAAAATATTTCCTTGTTCATCTTGGTAGCTATCTGCGCTTTGCAATGGAATACAAACAAGTGTATCTCTTAACCAAGCAGCAGTGTTAACGAGCAGTAATTTATCTGTTTTCTTGTTTAATTGCTGATATAAATTCTGAATTTCCTTTTTGACCATAATAAATTCTTCTTTATGATCTTGGTAAACTTCTTTAATGGAGGAGCCAGGAATGATATCGTGAAATTGATTTCGCAATAAAATCTCCCAGAGTTCAAAAAGTTTTTCTTTAGGATAATCATAGCCTTTAGACTCTGCGAATGTGTACAAAATTTCCAATTCGCGTAATGCAAGCTCTGTTTTTCGATTCATTTTTTTCACGTAACCTTGCGAAGTATATGTTCCGCGATGGTATTCTAAATATAGTTCTCCATCCCATTTATGAACATAATGATCTGTCTCACTAAAAGTTTTTTGTAATTCTTCAAAGAATTCTTTTGCTCTTCCTGTTTTAACTTTTGGCAGGCCTGCCACTCGATCCATTTGTCTACGTTTTTCCAACATGTCTCGCGTAACACCACCGCCACCATCTCCATGTCCATAAGAAATCAAAAGACTAGAATTAATATCTTTATCCCTGTATCCTCTGTAAGCTCCCAAAACTGTTTCTGGCTCTAGAAGGCCATTATACGTATAAAACCATTCAGATGCCCAACTGGCATGCGGTTTGGGCTCTGGTGTTGTAATGAAGTGCGTTAAGATCTCACTACCATCCATTCCCTTCCAAATAAAAGTATCGTGAGGCATCCGATTAAATTGATTCCAGCTAATTTTTGTAGTCATAAAAGTATCAATGCCACTTTTCTTCAAAATCTGTGGCAGCGCCCATGAGTAACCAAAAACATCTGGCAACCATAAATAGTTCACTTCTTGACCAAATTCTTCTTTAATAAATTTTGAACCGTGTAAAATTTGTCGCGTCAATGATTCACCACTGGGAATATTACAATCTGATTCTAACCACATCGCTCCGTCAACTTCCCAACGACCCTCTGCAACACGTTCCTTAATTTTCTGATATATCTCAGGATAATCATTTTTCATATACTTATATAGTTGAGGCTGAGTTTGTAAAAAAATATAGTCTGGATATTTCTCCATTAAGCGTAACACGGTAGAAAAGCTTCGAGCTGCTTTTTCTCGTGTATGCTTTAACCGCCACAACCATGCTACATCAATGTGAGTATGGCCAATCGCCGTAATCTCAACATTATCATCTTTCTCAATTTCATCAATTTTTTCAGATAGATAAGTTTCCGCTTGTTCAATTGAAGTATAAAATGCATTACTACCAGGGTAAGACCAATCAACCTTCGTAAATGCTCGATTTAACACATCTAATAATTGATATCTGATTGGGTCATTATCACTTAATTCCAAAATAGTATTCAAGACAACATCTGACAGATAGTATAATCCATCTGTTTGTTCGTCTAACACTACTAACTCCGCTTTTTTGAATTCATGTCGTTGAATTTTTTCTGGTCCGCCACCTTCAAGACCAGACCACAACCGCAAGGATACTGTGACTTCTTTTCCGTATAACGCCTCATCTAAAAAAACCTCTTGATGATTACTATCTACACCTTGGTAAGGTTTGCCATTGATAAAAAGAAGCGACTCAAACCCAGAATTATACCCACCGCCTGTTCGGCCAAAATCAAAAAGAAACAGTAATCGTCCACCATCAGGAATCTTCACCACTTGCTGAATCCATAGATAAAAATCTCGCCCACTCCACTGATCTCCTAATTTGAACGTTTGCCAATCATTAAAATCTACTGGTGGATATTTTTCTTCTTTTGTGACATCTTCTTTAATAAACCAATCCGTAATCTCTACCTTGCTCTGATAGCGGAGCTCTTTTAAACTATCAATTCGGTTACGCAGCTTTTCTTCTACAAATGTAAAATTCATCATCCTTTTGTTGCTCCTCCCATACTAAATCCTTTAGACATGAAGTTCTGTGAAATAGCATATAAAATTACAACTGGTAAAGAATATAAAACTGAAAAGGCCGCCAGTCGGCCATAATTAACCATGCCAAAGTTACCAAAAAATTGAAAAATTGAAACTGACGCAGGCATTTTATCTGGAGACTGGATTAGAATATACGGTACAAAAAAGTTCCCCCAACTTCCAGAAAAAGTAAATATCCCAACTGTAAAAATTCCAGGTAACATCAGTGGTGCAACAACTTTTTTTATTCCTTGCCAAGTAGACGCACCGTCAATCCATGCTGATTCCTCCAGATCTAGCGGGACTGAGTCCATAAAATTTTTCATCATCCAAATTCCATATGGCAGTGATGAAGCCGTTAGAAAGAACGTAAGTGCTATTAGTGAATCTTGAAATTTTAAGTATAAGAACATTTGAAAAACCGGTACAATAACCGCTGTCATTGGCAAAGACGTCATAAATAAAATCGTCATCATAAATGATTTTTTATAGCGAAGCTTATAACGCGAAAGTGGATAGGCAGCCAATACACAAAGCCCCACTACCAATAATGCTTGGCAGCCTGAAATCAATAGACCAATGCCAAAAGAACGAACTAATCCGCCATCAGTAATAATTGAAATAAAATTTTCTAAGGTAAAACTTTTAGGCATCTTCAATGCCTGAATTGCACCTGTATCCACAGATGCAAAAAGCATCCATAATAACGGAAGTAAAAATAAAATTCCTAATAAAGTTAGAATGATATAATGGATTGCCGTTTCAATTTGATAACTTCTTTTAACCATTTCATTCACCTACACTTTCACTTTCAAAGTTTTCATGTAAATAAGACTTGCTATTGCTCCAATTACTAAGAGAACTAAGGAAATAGCCGTTCCATACCCTAATTGATAACTCACAAATGCTTGTTTATACATAAATACAGGCAAAGTAGCCGTGCTTACCCCAGGGCCACCACCAGTCATTGTATAAATCAAGGTAAATACGCCTAAAGTCTGTAAGGTTACCAACATCAAGTTTGTTGCAATTGTACCTTTTACCATTGGAATTGTAATTTTGGTCACAATTTTCCAGCGTGAAGCACCATCCATAATAGCTGCTTCTTCTACTTCTTTTGGAATATCATCTAACGCCGATTGAAAGACCATCATTGAAAAAGCAGTGCCTCGCCAAATATTTGCAATAATTACACTAGCCATCGGAAAAGTGAACAACCATGCTATTGGCTCGATATTTAATAATCCCAATACCCAATTGGCTGTACCACTTTCACTAAGAAATGCCACCCAACAAAATGAGACAACAACCTCTGGCGTGACCCAAGCAGCAATAATAATCAAACCAATTACTCTTCGAAACGTTTTATTTTTTTCTCGCATTAAAAAGGCAATCAGAAATCCTAAAAAGCATTGGCCTAATACTGCTGAAAAAAATACAAAAATGATTGTATTCCAGACACTAGTTCGAAACTCTGGATCTTGAAACATGCGTGTAAAGTTTTCAAAACCAATAAATTGCAATTGACTTGCTTCAGCACCTGTTAACGCTAGATTTGTAAAAGAAAAAATAAAAGTTAAAATCATCGGACCAATAAAGAAAATTAACAACAAAACCCAACTTGGTAATAAAAAGAAAATTGACTTCAAGTTATCAGATAGTGGTTTTCTTTTATTTTCATGTTTTGATGGTTCAATTAATCCGTTTTCCATATTTTTCACCTACTTAAGTAAAAGGCGGCTGTAAAGCCGCCCATATATTATTTTTTAATATTCTCTTCTCCTACAATCCGTGTCACATTGGTTGCATAGTCTTTTGCTGCTTGTTCTGGCGTTTTTGAACCTGTCGCCACAGATTCCACCATGTTTTGAATTTCGACAGATACGTTTGGATACTTATCGTCAGCTGGACGGAAATGCGCATTCTTTAAGAAACTAGTAGCTTCAGCAATGAACGGTTGATCTTTGTATTCTGGTAATTCAGCGGAATCATCACGTACTGTTAAATTCCCTTCTGCAATTGCACGCTTGGCTTGTTCTTCTTTACCACCTAATGCTTGTATAACTTTCCATGATGCTTCTTTATTTTTAGCTTTTGCAGGAATTGCCCATGTCCAACCACCAGACATTGTAGTAGTTCCTGGTGCATCGCCATTTTGGGTTGGCATAGCAGCAAATCCAAAACGCTCGGTCATGTTTTCAACTGGAGTTGCTCCTGATTCAGTCCAATTTCCCTGACTCCAGAATCCATCCAAAAGCATAGCTACCTCATCTTTAGGAAATTTTTCTTGGAACATTACTGAACCGTAGTTACTATTAATAGCAATTGATAAGGATGGTCCTAATTTTTTCTGATTATAAATTTCATCAATAAAGTTTAATGAGTCCAAAATACCTTGGCTATTCACGTCCCATTTTCGGGTTTCTGAATCAAATAATTGGTCTTTTGTTCCATATAACAACATTTCAAAAGTTTGCATAGAAACAGACTCACCGTTTGCTTTTGCTACTCCCATACCAAAAGGAATTACTTTTGGTTGCGTCTCTTTCACTTTTTCTGCTGCAGCTACAATATCTTCCCATGTTTTTGGTTGCCAGTCTTCAGGCAAACCCGCTTTTTTAAATACATTTTTATTAAACCAAATTCCTCTGGAGTCTGATGTTCCTGGAATAGCATATAATTTACCATCTTGAGCAATAGATCCTGCTTTCAAATTCTCAGTATAATTACTCCAATCGTCCCATTTTGCTACGTAGTCATCTAAAGCTGTCAAATAGCCGGCATTGGCATCCGAGTTTAGCATGAAAGAATCCTCTGCAACAATATCTGGAGCAGTACTCTCTGATTGCATTGATAAAGCAACTTTAGAAAAATAATCACCCTCACTTGCAGTAATAGAAGATGGCGTCACTTTAATATCTGGATTATCTTTTTCAAATTTCGGAATAAATTCTTCTTCTAAAAATTTCTGCATCTTATCATGATCCCCGGTATTGCGCCAAGTAATTTTAATTTCTGTTTTTCCATCTTTACTGGCAGAACTTTCCTTTGCATCATTTCCACATCCAGCAACTAAAAACGGAACTACTAATAAAGAAGTAAACAAAGCGATTTTTTTCATTTTTGAGTTTTTCAATTTCCTAACCTCACTTCAGCTATTATTTAACTAATCCATCACTAAACAATTAATTCCGGCCGCAACCAATTGTAAGCACTTACAATATTACTTAAGTATTCAAAAAGCTCAATCATTTAAAAAAATAATTATCATCAAAATTTGCATTCAATCATAAATTTTGATGATAAAATCATTTTTTGGTGATTGGACTCCAATCTCATCACAAAAAAAGCTGTAAAAATCATTACTGATTTTTACAGCTTTTACTACTTCGATTAAAAATTGAACTTTAAAAGAGTCATTAACTTTTTTTCTTATTGTACGTCAATCTTTACGTTTACAGTTTGAAGTGGTACGTCATAAAATGGATCTTCACGGCGTCCTAAGAAATCTTTTGCTTGTTGTGGGAAGACAGCGTAACTTAACACGTCTTCGATTGATTTTGCGTATTCTTTGATTTTTTCTTCAAAACCTGGTAATTGTGGTGCTAGTAAATCTGCAGGACGTTTTGTGATAACTGGTTCATCCCCGATAATTTTTTCTTTGATATCTTCTTTAATAGCAACTGGTGGTTTACCGTATAGGCCTCGAACGTAATCTTTGATTTCGTTTGGTACCATTTTGTAGCGTTCACCAGCCAAAATATTCATTAATGCTTGCGTACCGACCATTTGTGATAGTGGTGTTACAAGTGGTGGGAAACCTAAATCTGCCCGCACTTTTGGCACTTCAGCTAAAACTTCATCATACTTATCTGCATTGCCTTGTTCAGTCAATTGACTTAATAAGTTAGATAACATACCACCGGGAACTTGATAAATTAAAGTTTTTGGCTCTGTATCTTTTACTTTAGGATTTAGTATTCCTTCATTGCGGAAGTGATCGCGAATTGGATTGAAATAATTTGCGATTTCTTCCAATTTATCCATTTTAAGACCGGTATCAAAACCAAGACCTGATAAAGCGATAGCAACAGATTCTGTCGCCGGTTGGCTCGTCCCACCTGAAAATGATGAAATTGCAGTATCGATAATATCCGCTCCAGCTTCAGCTACCTTTAAGTAGGTCATTTCTGAGATTCCACTGGTTGCATGGGTATGAACTTCCAATGGTAAAGCAATACTATCTTTAATGCGGCTCACCAATTCAAAACCAGTCGCAGGGGTTAAAACTCCTGCCATATCTTTAATACAGATTGAATCTGCACCTAGTTCTGCCATTTCTTTGGCTAAAGAAACAAAATAATCGACGGTATGAAAATCGCTAGTTGTGTAAGAAATCGCTGTTTGACAATGACCACCAGCTTCTTTACATGCTTCAATTGAAGTTCGTAAATTACGGGTATCATTTAAAGCATCAAAAACCCGCACGATATCGATTCCATTTTCAACAGATTTCATGACGAATTCACGTACAACGTCATCTGCATAATTTTTGTAGCCGAGTAGATTTTGACCACGTAATAGCATTTGTAATTTCGTATTTTTGACTTCTTGGCGGATTTTGCGCAATCTTTCCCACGGGTCTTCATTTAAAAACCGTAGACAAGAATCAAATGTTGCGCCTCCCCACATCTCCAATGAATGAAAGCCAGCTTCATCCATCGTTTTGATGATTGGTAACATATCTTCAGTGGACATCCGCGTTGCGATTTGACTTTGTTGGCCGTCTCGCAAAACTGTTTCCATAAAGCGAATTTGTTTGGTCATCTCCCTACTCCTTTCTATCTTCTATTATACTTGCAATTTTTGCTTGCATTTCTTCAATTGTATGTGTTCTAGCCCGACCACAAACCTTGGCGTCTTTATTGCAAATGAGGCATTTTCTAGCAGGAAAGCCTAAATCTTGCCGACTAATTGACTGCATTTTACCATCTTTTAGCCACAAAACATCTAAATCAACCAAGCGGCCTTGTGGGTGTTTTTCTTCGATTTCAATCATTTTTCTTTTTAACAGCTCCGGGGATATCTCTGCTAAAAGTAAAAACTCCAAACCGGTTTTACGGGAAAAATAATTTGTTTCAATGATAAAGAAATCTTTTAATTCTTTGCGAACTGTCTCGACCAAAGTGATAAATGTTTTTTCCAAAGCCGGAGTATTTTTAACCGGCCCTGGAATATTCATTGTTGCTGAAAGCAAGCTTGCGTTAGCACATTTTTTTAAAAGTTCATGTTGCAATGCAACTCGTTGTTCACGAGCAGCTAACATTTCGGATAGCGCAACAGTTTCACCTTGAAAATAATTAGACATTTTTGACCACATCGATGATTGAGCCATCGCGGTATTCAATTAAAGCTACGACTTTATCGCCGTATTGAATTGGTTGCGGTTCTCCTACGATGCTATATGCTTTTTCTTTTAATTCTTCAATCGTAAATTGTGGTACATCTAGTTTTTTGAAGTGTTCAATCAAGTCTTGGCGCGCTGGATTGATAGCAATCCCAACTTCTGTTACCACGACATCAATACTTGAACCTGGCGTAACAACCGTATTTACTTGATCAACAATTGTTGCAATCCGACCACGAATAATCGGTGCAATAACCAAGCTCATTTTGCAAGCCATTGAAGTATCTGAGTGTCCCCCTGAAGCGCCACGGATAACCCCATCAGAACCTGTAATAACATTTACATTAAAGTTTGTATCAATTTCTAAAGCAGATAAAATTGCTGTATCAAGTTGATTAATCACAGCACCTTTACTTAATGGTGAAGCATACATATTAGCATCAATTTCATAGTGATTTGCATTTTTGCCTAATGAAATAGCAGAAGGATGATCAAAATCTTGCACATCGATAATTTTTTCCACAAGTCCTTCTTCTAATAGTTCCACCATCGCATTGGTGATTCCACCTAAAGCAAAGCTGGCTTTAATACCATCTTTAAGCATTGCTTCGCGCATAAAACGTGAAACCGCTAAAGCTGCGCCACCTGTACCTGTTTGGAACGAGAAACCTTCTTTGTAATAAGGTGAATTTGTAATCACTTTTGCTGCATATTCGGCAATTAATAATTCTTTTGGATTTTTAGTAAAACGGGTTGCACCTTTTGCAATTCCGTTTGGATCGCCAATGGCGTCAACTTCGACTACATAATCAACATCTGTTTGAGGAATGCTGATTGGTGTATTTGGATAAGGCATTAAAGTATCCGTAATGATAACGACTTGATCAGCATATTTAGCATCAATCATAGCATAGCCTAAAGAACCACACGTTGCTTTACCAACCGTACCATTGGCATTGCCGTATTCATCTGAACTTGGCGCGCCTAAAAAGGCAACGTCAATGTGGACATCTCCTGTGGCAATCGCCCGGGCACGCCCACCGTGGGAACGGATCACAACCGGGTTTTCCATAATTCCTTCTGAGATGGCTGCGCCGACTTTGTCCCGCAAACCACTTGACGTAATATTGGTGACCACACCGTTTTTAATATGATCAATTAATGGTGCATGAACATTGGCAATAGAACTTGGTGCAATGGATAAATTTTTAATCCCCATTTTAGCAATTTCTTCTAAAACCATATTCATAACAAAGTCACCTTCACGGAAATGATGGTGGAATGAAATTGTCATGCCGTCTTTTAAGCCCGTTTTTTCAATCGCTTCACGAATACTCCCTAAAAGTTTCGTGTCTCTTGGTTTAACAGGTTTAATCTTACGACTTGATTCTTGGTATTCTTTGATATTTGCTAATTCACCTTCAAAAACACCATATTGTTCAGCAAATTGTGTTGGAATTTCGCGACCTAATTTATTTGTTGTCATTTTAAATATCCTCCTCGGAAATCAACTTGGCAGCTTTTGCTAAAGCAATGACACGTTCTGCCCGTTCCACGATAGGTTTATCTACCATTTTTCCGTTAACTGAAATAACGCCAGATCCTTTGGCTTCGGCTTCTCTGATTCCCCAAATTACTTCTTTTGCGTTTTGAATTTCTTTTTCAGTCGGTGCATATACTTTATTGACAAGTGGAATTTGGCGCGGATTAATCACTGATTTTCCATCAAAACCAAGTTGTTTAATCATTTCAACTTCTTTTAAGAAACCTGCTTCATTATCGACATCTGAATAAACTGTATCGATTGCGGCAATGCCGGCTGCTCTTGCAGAATGAAGAATGAAACTACGGGCAAAGAACAATTCTTGTCCATCTGGATAGCGGCGCGTCTTCATGTTGGTTACATAGTCTTCTGCACCAAGGGCAATACCAATTAATCGGGTAGAAGCTTTCGCAATTTCCCGGGCATTTAAGACGCCTTCAGCTGATTCAATCGCTGCCATCATTTTAGTAGTCCCAACGACAATTCCATTTGCTTCTTCTACTTTTGTAATTTCAACATCCACATCCACAATATCTTGTGCTGTTTCAGTTTTTGGCAAACGGATAACATTGACGCCAGCTAAGACCATTGCAGCAATATCTTGTGCACCTACTGTATCCAAACTGTTAATTCGGACTACGGTTTCCACACTGCTGTAATCAAATGTTTTTAAAGCAAAGTGAACCAAAGTCCGAGCTGAGTCTTTTTCTTTTAAAGAAACAGCATCTTCTAAGTCAAACATAATTGAATCAGCACCATATAAAGGCGCATCTCTCAACATTGCGGCATTAGCACCAGGTACAAACATCATCGTTCTTCTTAAGCGTTCCATGAGTCGATCTCCTTCCAGTCGTATTCTGCGACTTCACTCGCACGGTAAACCGCGGTCAATGTCCGCGCTTGAATGGTACAATCCAATGCACCTTTGTCGACTGCTGTTACCTTAGCAGCTGTTACATCCAAGCGTTTTAATGTGTTTTCAATCAAATCACGAATTTCTTGTCCATATTGTTTCTCAACACTACTATCTAACGCAATTGCAATTTTTTCTTCTTGGTTTGGAGCGACAGTAACCATAATGTCACTTGACTCCACAGTACCAGCTACTGCACTTTTTTTGATTTCCACAATTTTCACCTCAAATTTTATTTTTCTCTTTCAAGTAAGCTAAAACAGTGTCCGGAACGAAGGATTGGACAAGTGGCTCATTGTGATCTTGGAGTGCTTGTCGTACTTTGGTTGCGCTGACGATTTCACCTTCAATTGCCAAACGAGGCAAGATAGTCAGTGACAGATCCGGACGAAATACTTCTTTCATCGCTTCATTGTAAACATTGGTTACTTTTGAATAAGGTTCCTCTCCAACAAAGCGCTTTTTAATATGCAATACAGGTGCGATACGTTCTTTAAAAAGGGTTGCATCTAAACGGGCTTGAACGCTAGCAACATTTAACTCGGCACGATCTTTTAAGAAATAGGCTGGGAATGTTAAAGATGACACCATATAATCTCTGGCCGGTAAAACCGTCACATCTTCAAACTCTTTTAAGCCGTTTTTAACTAAAGCGAAGCGTTCAGGACTGGAAAATTCTGATTTTTCTTCTGAGACAACAAAAACATAGACATGATCACAAACTTTACGTGCTTGTTCCACCAAGTATTTATGGCCTAAGGTAAACGGATTAGCATTCATCACGATACTACCGTTTTCACCTGGATGATCAAAACGAGCAATATAATTTAAATAGTCGTCAAAACTAGGTTCTCCTTGTTCCATAAACAATACTTCTTTAGTATTCATGATTTTTTTGAATCCTAAAGAACGAAAAATAACTTCTTTATCCGGTGCAGTGTAAACAAAGTAGTGAAAAATATCCTCTTCATGCAAGCGTTCAATTAAATGAACAATAATTTGTGTCAACAAGTTTTCAGATTGATATCTTTTGCATACTAATAAATACTTAATGATATTGTCTGACAGAGATCCGGTCGCTATTAATTCTTCACCATCATAAATTCCTACAGTATACGTCGCATCTTCAGCAGGGTGCAGCCCACCGGCTTGTAAAAATTCACTCCACTGATTATGGTCTTTTACATCTTGGATCAACCAGAGTCTTTTTAGTGTTAACATCTTTTCTCACCCGATTATTTTTTATTTTGGCGGAAATAATTTCGCCAATAATTGTGAGGCTGCGTAAATGATTAAGATTACGACAAAAACGCCGCCCCAACCAAAACCTAATAGTTCAAATGCAATTTTTAAATCTTCAAACATGGTTTTCCTCCTTTTGTTATCAAGCTGTTTTTCACTTGCAAATTATTATGCTAATAGCGCTAATAACAGACCGCCTGCGATAACAGAAGCAATCTGACCTGAAACGTTGGCACCAGCCGCATGCATCAAAATGAAGTTTTGCGGATCTTCTTCTGTCGCCATTTTTTGAATAACACGACTTGACATTGGGAACGCAGAAATACCAGCAGCACCAATCATTGGGTTTACTTTTTCTTTTCTAAACAAGTTCAACACTTTGGCAAACAACACACCACCGATAGAGTCCATCACAAATGCGACTAAACCTAACCCGATAACGATTAATGTATCTACTTTTAAGAAATCGTCGGCTTGCATTTTTACTGAAATTGTTAAACCAAGTAAGATACTTACCAAGTTAACCAATTCGTTTTGTGCAGAAACTGACAAACGATCTAAAACGCCACATTCTCTTAACAAGTTACCAAACATTAAGAAACCTACTAATGGCAATGACACTGGCGCAATCAAACCTGCTACGATCGTAATAACGATTGGGAATAAAATTTTTGCTGTTTGTGATACCGCCCCAGCATGATAGGTCATGCGGATTTGACGTTCTTTTTTCGTTGTAACAGCTTTAATGGCTACTGGCTGGATAATTGGTACCAAGGCCATGTATGAGTAAGCCGCTACCATAATTGCCCCCATATATTTTGAGTTCAATGTGTTCGCCACAAAGATTGAAGTCGGACCGTCTGCGGCACCGATAATCCCGATTGAAGCAGCATCATTAATATCAAAGCCAAGTAAAACGGCTACGATAACAGTAAAGAAAATACCAAATTGGGCAGCTGCACCGAATAATAGCAAGAACGGATTTTGTAATAATGGCCCAAAATCGATCATGGCACCAATCCCGATAAATAATAGTAGTGGGAATAATTCTGTACTGATTCCGGCATCAAATAATACTTGGAAAGGACCAGCTTCGCCACCGGCTTGTAAAACACCTGAATTTGGGAAGTTCACTAAAATTGTTCCCAGACCCATTGGCACCAATAATGTTGGTTCGTATTCTTTTTTGATCCCTAGGTACATCAACAAGCCGCCGATTAGCATCATGACAATTCTTCCCGGCTCTTGTCCCATACCGATAATTCCTTCTAAAAGAGTTTCCACTTAATTCACTTCCTATATCAAATTTTCATTTCTAATTGATCAAATTAACCAATTGTAATTAACGCTTCACCAGGGTTAACCATTTGGCCTTGTGTCACATGAATTCCTGTTACTGTACCAACTTTTGGTGCAACAACTTCATTTTCCATTTTCATCGCTTCTAAAATCATAACTGGTTGATTTTCTTTGACTTCATCGCCAACGTTTACTAAAATTTTCAAAATTGTTCCTGGCATTGGAGCTGTCATTGCATCTGCGCTTGCTGGTGTTGTAGCGGCAGTTGCTTGTGGTGCTTCTTCTTTTGGCGCTGCTGCAGGAGCTGTTTGAACTGGTGCAGCTGCTTGTGGTGCTGGTGCTGGTGCTGCCGGCTGTGGCACGCCGCCAATTTCTTCCATTTCTACTAAATACTCTGTTCCATCAATTGCAATTTTGAATTTACGTAACATAATCATTCTCCTCTTTCATAGATAGTTTTATTTTTTCATGATTTTCTTGACCGTCAATTGACTGTCTTCTTGTTCACCTGCAGCAATACTCGCTGAGATAATGGATACGAGCTTGGCCTCAGGATTGCGTTCTAAGATTCGTTTCACGACAAACTGGCTATCTGACTGTTCACCGGCCATAATTGCGGAGGCAATAACGCTAACAAGTTCATAATTTTTTGGATCTGTTTCAATATAAGCGGGTACTTCCTGCCATGGTGATGTAGGTTGTTTCTCTACTGCAGAAGGTGAGATAGGTTGCGCTTCTTCGGTTTTCTTTTGACGGAAAAAATCCCATAATCCCATCGACTCACTCCTTTCTTTTCATCTTCTTAAACCTTGTCGGCTACAGATAATTTCAAAATTTGGTGTTACTGTCTTACAACATCCTCATTATAGAATGATTTACTTTATTGAGAAGATTTGCTTTCTGATTAAATTGTTCTTTTACTGTTTCAAAATCACATATTTTACTAAAAACGCTTTAAAACGTTGATTTAACAACCTTTTCACTCCGTTAAGATTTTATTAATAACTTTTTAAGCACTAAATAAGATTTGTTGTCTCAAATTGTTTTTTTCGTGTTCCTTTTTAAAAAGCTTGTTTTTTTTTAGAAAATTCTTACGTATGATGTAAGCGTTAGCAGAAGAATTGTGAAAAAATGCATTTGTTAGCCAGCTTTTACATCACATTTTGGCGCTAGCACAAAAAAACTGTTTTTGAAAGGAAGAAGGAAATGTTACTTACTATTTTGTCTTACCTCATGATTATCGTCTTCATGTTCGTTATCATGAAAAAGAAATTATCTCCACTTACGTCATTAGTTATTATTCCTTTAGTATTTGCTTTAATCGCACTGGCTGCTGGTGTAACCGCACCACCTGTCGTTGACGGTGTAGCCGGTAGCAACAATATCGGCGATTGGGTTATGGAAGGTATCAAAACAACCTCTAACACAGGGATCATGTTATTATTTGCCATCCTTTACTTCTCTATCATGTTAGATGCTGGTCTTTTTGATCCAATCACTAAAAAAATGATCCATTTTGCCAAAGGCGATCCAATGAAAGTTTTGATTGCCACTGCAGTTGTAGCTGCCGCTGTTTCTTTAAACGGTGACGGTACAACAACAACATTAATCTGCTGTTCTGCTTTTATTCCAATCTATAAAAAATTAGATATGAAATTAATGAACCTAGGTGTTTTGGTTATTTTGCAAAACACAATCATGAACTTATTGCCATGGGGCGGACCAACTGCACGGGCAATGGCCGTGTTAGATGTTGGTGCTGAAATTCTAGCTTACCTAATGCCAGGTATGATTCTTTCTGTTTTATTCGTTATCTTTATAGTAGCACCTCACATGGGACGTCAGGAAAGAAAACGCTTAGGGATTAAAGAATTATCAGATGCAGAAATTGAAGAAATGACTGCTGTTACAGACCCAGAAACAATGGCAATTCGTCGTCCAAAACTTTTTGCTTTTAATGGAATCATGACTATTGCTTTAATTGCTTGGTTAGTATTGAGTTCATTTGCAGATCAAATTGGTTTACCTGGTTGGTTTGCACAACCACCATTGTTCTTGTTCTTATTAGGTACTTGTATTGCGTTAATCGTAAACTACCCTGTCTTAAAAGATCAGTCAGCTCGTATCGGCGCTAACGGTGGCGACGCTGTTCAAGTAGTTATTCTAGTTTTTGCTGCTGGTGTCTTCATGGGTATTTTCCAAGGTTCAGGTTTAGCTGAAGCATTGGCAACAAGTTTCACTTACATTATTCCAAAACAACTTGCTGGTTTCTGGGGTATTGTAATTGCATTAATTTCAGCACCAGGTACATTCTTCATCTCAAATGATGGTTTCTACTTTGGTGTTATGCCAGTCTTAGCTGAAGCAGGTCGTGCTTATGGTTTTACCAATATGCAAATGGCACTTGCTTCATTAATGGGACAAGCATTCCACTTATTGTCACCATTAGTAGCATTTATCTACTTACTACTACGTTTAACAAAACTAGATATGGGACAATGGCAACGAGAAGCTGGGAAATGGGCCGCTTGTATCTTCGTCATCTTCGTGGTAACGATTATGTTATTCGGTCACTTACCGTTTTATATCCCACAAAAATAAAGTCACAAAAAAAACCGGGCCACTTTCGACCCGGTTTTTTTCTTTTTATTACCTACTATTATCTAAAAGAAAAAACGCTTGTTGACAAATAACAAGATAGAAAATATGATGAGGCGAGAAATCAAGTCCCAATTCACTTAAAAAGACTTCCATAAAAGGATGATTGATAAAAATGAACGCAACCATTGCAGCCGTTAAAAATAATTTAGACTTATCTCAAAATCAACCCTTAAAACTTTCTATTTACGAAGCATTTCGAAAAAGTATTATTTTAGGTCAAATTCCTGCTGGTGAGAGAATCAACGAAAAAGAATTCTCAGAAACGCTAAATATCAGCCGGACCCCGATTCGCTTTGCTTTGCACCAATTAGTAGAAGAACAATTAGTCGAACATGTTCCCCGCGTTGGTATCGTAGTTAAAGGAATTAGTATAAAAGACGCCCACGAAATTTATGATATTCGCAAGTCGCTGGATACACTTGCGACAATTAAGGCCATGCAGCTTATGACCCCAAAAGATTTCGATGATTTGCGGGCTTTATTAGAAGAAGGCGACCGCCTCAATCAAGAAGATAAAGTCGATGAAGTTTTACAAAACTTCTCTGACTTCAATTCGTTTATTTATGAAAAGAGTCAGATGAAACGTTTGAAAACTATTGTGACAGATCTACAAGCCTACCTCGTTTATTTTCGTGATATTGCCATTCGCTCATCTGAACGGCGTTATCGCGCACTAGAGGAGCATTGGCTACTTTATCGCGGTATGGTGACAAACGATATTACCCAAGTAACGCTAATTACCCATGAACATTTAAACCACTCCTTACAATTTATTTTACAAGAAATGGAGTCACATCAAATTGAATAACCAATACCACACCGTCGTTGCCGCAGCTAAAAAGGGGCTTTTTTACGAAGTTGCCCTTTCACCAAAACCAGGGCTAGTGGACCGTCTAACTAACGGCGCTCACAAAGATATGGATTTTTATTTATTCATTGATAGCATCTTGGCGCTATCCCCTTATTTTTCTCAATATTTAAAAGCCGGACTACAACACCAGGGAACTCCGGCTGAACTGTTTTATACTTTACGCCAACTAGGCCAACAAGCTGAAGCGGCCATGTTTACTGCGACAAATGGAATCAACACCCATAAAGGTGCCAATTTTTCTTTTGCGGTTTTATTAGGTGCGACAGGACTACATCTACAAAAAAGCCAGTTGCCTTTGACTGCAACTGACTCTGAAAATATTTTAAAATTAAGTCAAGCCATTACCAAAGACTTATTAAAAACCGACTTTAAAAACGTTGCGTCAAAAAAAGAACTGACACACGGTGAAAAGCTTTACCTAGCTAAAGGAGCGACAGGCATTCGTGGTCAAGCCGCAGCAGGTTATCCGGCTTTAGGAGAAGTTTTACTTCCTTATCTGCGGGAAAATCGTAATTTGCCCCGTGAAGAATTATTATTACGGGCATTGGTCTTTTTAATGAGTGAATTAGAAGACAGTAACGTCTTACATCGCGGCGGAGCAACAGCCCTTATTACGCTAAAGGCAGAAATGCAGCAACTCCATGCAAAAGAGTTAACCAACGCAGAACTAATAAGAGCGCTCATCCAATATGATGAAATTTTAATTTCCCGCAATTGGAGTCCTGGGGGTGCCGCCGATTTATTATCCCTTGGCATCTACTTTGCCCTTTTAGAAGGACTATTTTAAATAGTTGCGACAAATGTATAACCGATTCCCCACACTGTTTGCAAATATTTTGCATTTTTCGGATCATCTTCAATCTTATTGCGTAAATGATTGATAAAGACCATAATAGTGTTGGCATCGGTTTTTTCTTCGTCCCAAACACTTTGGTAAATCTGTTCCTTTGAAAAAACCTGGTTGGGATTTTCCATAAAAAACTGCATAAGTTGTGTTTCTTTGGAAGATAGTTTAAGTGCTACATCGTTTTTATAAAGCTGGTAGCGTTTTTTATCATACGTAAATTCACCAAGTTTTAAGACATTGCTGGTTTTAATTTGTTGACCATTATGTTTTTTTAACACCAAACTGCGGTCTAAAGAAGCCAAGACTTGCGCCTTTAAAATAGCAGGCGAAAATGGCTTGGTCAAATATAAGTCCGCCCCGGTTTCAAGGCCGGTAACGATATCTTGATCTTGTGTTTTACCACTTAAAAAAATAATGGGCACGACGCTGTTTTCATTGCGAATCATTTGTGCTAAGTGATACCCGTCATTTTCATATTCCAAACTAATATCTAATAAAAATAAATCAAATTCCACCCGACTCATAATATCAATCGTTTTTTCAATTGAATCACTTTGATAAATCAGGATACCAGTCGATTGCAGTGATTTCCAAATTAAGCGGCGAATCGCTGGATCATCGTCAACTACTAAGATTTTTTCATTGCGCATCGCAAATTCCTCCAAGTTAAAATGAAAGGCTTACCAAAAAATGAAAAAGTTAACTAAAAAAATGAATGCACTTTTTATCACGGTGATGGCGATAACTTTAACAGGTATTCTCATCACGGCTTTAGGCTATCATAACATACAACAAGAAGCTTTAAAAATGGGAAAAACACAATTAGAACAGGTCAATGAGGTAAGTACCAAATTAATTGTAGCTGAAATTACAAGTAGTGCCAGCGACTTGGACAGTTTTGTAACGGATACAATTAATACGGATACCGCCTTACAACTACCACAGCAAAATAATCTTATTACGCAATTTTTTATGCGCAATCACGCTTTTTCTGGTATCTTTCTTTTTGATAAAGAGGGGCAACCATTAGAAAGTCATTATTCTGCTAAAAATCAGGTGACCAATAGTACCTTAAGTAAAAAAATGACTACGGATCCTTTCTTTCAAAAAGCACTAAAAGGACAAGTTAACCAAAATGGGAAGGTCTATTTTATTCAGCAAAACTCTTTTTTTAATCTCTATCATCCAATTTACAATACAAAAAAAGAGCTACAAGGGTTAGTTGTCGTACCGTTAAATTTAGAGCAATTATTCTTAGATAAAATTCAACCAACGGATACAGAACAACGTTACCCTCTAATGAAAAATGAAAAAATGGAAGTCGTCATGCATCCGGCCCGAGAACAAATAGGATTAAATATTATAACTGGCCGTAAAAAACGGTTTCCTAACCTAGATTATACCGATTTAGAAAAACTCGATGTCTACCAAAAAAAGCACGAAAAAGGCAGCCTAAGTTATCATTCTTATTGGTGGAATGAGTCGGATTTAACTTCTGTTTTAAAACTCAATGCCTTTCAATGGGTAAAAATTGGCGAAGAGCGCTTTGTCATTGCCAATACAGCAGACTTTTACCAAGATAACGGTTGGATTTTGCACGATCTACTGATTAATTTAGGGCTTGTTGTAATTTTGTTAATGGTTGCATCGCTTTTAGTTTTGATGGTCCGTCTGCTTGCCAAACAACAGCACACAACTAATGAAAACCAACGCTTAAAAGAAAAACGGCAATTAGAAGCTGAAAAACACCAATTGGAAAAAAGTCTCCTACAAGAGTCAAAAATGGAAACAATCGGTCTTGTTACAACCGGAATCGTACATGATATGAACAATTTTTTAACGCCTTTAATTGGTAATATTGAGCTATTAATGACAGAACACACAGATGATCCAGAACTTATCGCAGATTTAGAAGATATGCACTATGCCGCTAAAAAAGGGCAACAACTTTCGCAACGAATTTTGCATTTTTCAAAAGAAAAAGATCAAACGAAAAAAGTACAGTCTTTAAATCAAGCAATCGAAGAAGCTGTTACAACGATGAAAATTCTAATTCCAAAATCTGTCACCATCATAAAAGAAATCGACCTTTCAGCCGATGCCTTATTCCAACAAGACGATGTTCAAGTTTTACTCTATAACTTAATCACCAATGCCTATCAAGCGAAACCGGACGCGACTATTACTGTTTCACTGACCACACCTTCTGCTGTGATGCAGGCAAAAATTACAGAAGGCGCGTTTATTTATCAAAATAAAAAATTAGCACTGATTCAAGTTTCAGATAATGGTCCTGGTATTGATAAAAGTATTAAAGATCAGATTTTCACACCATTTCTAACTACTAGAAAAGAAGAAGGGGGAACCGGACTTGGTCTTTTCATTGTCTCTTCCATCGTCAAACGCAACAGCTGGCTAATGGAGGTCACAAGTTCAAAAGAAGGCACTACCTTCAGTTTGATCATTCCTATCAGTAGTAAAGAATCATAGTTTTAAACTGCAAAAAGACCGGAAAATGTCGCATCTCACGCTGCATTTTCCGATCTTTTTTACTAGTAGGAGTATCCCTACCCAGCTTTTCATACTAGCTTTCTTTGGCTTTAAGTTGAAATTTTCAAAAATTTAAGAAGCAATTTTCAAAAATCCCAGCCTTATTTTTTGCAGTCTGAGCAAGTTTGTTCAGCTTTTCTTATTGGCTAGCTTCACATACTAGTCCGCCAAGAAATAAGTTGAAATTTTCAAAAATTTAAAGAGCAATTTTCGAAAATTCCATCCTTATTTTTTGCAGTCTGAGCAAGTTTGTTCAGCTTTTCTTATTGGCTAGCTTCACATACTAGTCCGCCAAGAAATAAGTTGAAATTTTCAAAAATTTAAAGAGCAATTTTCGAAAATCCCATCCTTATTTTTTGCAGTCTGGACAAGTTTGTTCAGCTTTTCTTATTGCAATGTTAAAAACATACCGACAAAGCCTAAACCGTTATAGAGCATATGCACTAGCATTGAGCAACGTAAATCTTCTGTTTTTTGATACACACTTGCCAACACAATTCCTAAAGTCATATATAAAAGTAATGCCATTGAAATGCGGGGTTCATGCATTAGACCAAATAATAATGCCGAAGTGAGTACGGCTAAAACTTTTGCACGGGCAGTATCTTTATTCCAAAAGTAATTCATAAAGATCCCGCGAAACAGCAATTCTTCAATTATCGGGGCTAAAATCACACCATAGACAGTCAGGGTAATGGGATTTACCAAAAAGCTTTGATTAATCCCGGCTTGATTTTCCGTTGTTTCTGGCAAAAAATTTGCTAGCACAATATTAGCAGCAAACATCGCCAAGACACCTAAAAGCACATACTTCCATTTTCCTACGACTTTTTTTTGACCCATTGCGCGGGGGTTGTAGACCAGCAACTGCTTTTGGTAGCGCGTTGTTAAAAAATAAATAAACCCGCCAGCGACTAACACACTAATTAAAGCGAGCAACACATCGCTAATTTTCGGCAAAAAGACCACCGTTGAAACAAGATTTTGTAATAGAATAAAACCACAATAAAAGATTAAACGTTTTAATAAACTTGTTTGTGTCATACCATTCCTCCAGGTTTTTATTCAAAGTTAAAGACAAAGGTGAAATTTCACCCAGATAGCGAGTAAAACTTCACCTTGCTGTTTTAAAATACCTTTTAAAAGATGCTAGTCATCAGGCTTTTTTATACATCCTTTATTAAGCCTTTAAACAAGCCGACAATAAATTCATTAGGATCAAAAGGTTCCAAGTCATCGATACCTTCTCCTAAGCCAACTAATTTAACCGGTAGATGCAATTCATTTCGAATGGCTAAAACAATCCCACCTTTAGCAGTTCCGTCTAATTTTGTTAAAATCAGCCCTGTCACATCCGTCGTTTCCTTAAATTGCTTAGCTTGAACCATCGCATTTTGTCCAGTGGTGGCATCTAAAACCAATAGGACTTCATGAGGAGCATCAGGTGCTTCCCGCTTGATAACACGCTTAATTTTTTCCAATTCATTCATTAAGTTGACTTTATTTTGCAATCGTCCCGCGGTATCAACTAATAAAATATCCGCATTTTGTGCCTTCGCTTTTTCCATGGCATCATAAACTACCGCAGCCGGATCCCCCCCGGCATTGCCACGAACCACTTCTACACCAGCGCGCTGACCCCAAACCACTAATTGGTCAATCGCACCCGCACGAAATGTATCCGCTGCAGCTAAGAGTACTTTTTTTCCGGCTTGTTTATACTCATAAGCCAATTTACCAATGCTTGTCGTTTTACCGACACCATTTACCCCAACAAAAAGCATAACTGTTAAACCATTAGGTTGAATATTTAACGTATTGACCTCATCGCTACCGGCTTCATCATACAAATCAACCAATTTTTCAATCATAACATTTTGTACTTCGGCTGGCTTTTTCACGTTCTGTAATTTTACTTCTTGGCGTAAGTCGTCGGCAATTTTCATTGCTGCTTCAAAACCAACATCCGCACCGATCAAGGTTTCTTCTACTTCTTCAAAAAACGCTTCATCCACACTACGAAAGTTGGCAAACAATTCATTTAAGCGTTGCCCAAAAGTTTTTCGTGATTTTTTTAACCCTTTGTCATATTTTTCCTGTACATTTTCTGAAGCAATTGGCTCTTTTTGTTCTTTAATTTCTTCTACTTGTTCTTCTTCGGAAACAAAAGTAGCAGCTTCACTGACAGGTGGTGTAAAATCAACAGTTTCTGACTGATTGGCATTTGCTTCAACCGTTGATTTTTTTACAGTCTCGGCTGGTTCAGTGACAACAAAAGCAGCACTATCTTCTGCAGGATCTTCTCTTTTTTCGACCTTGGAATCGGTAATATTTTGTTCTTCTGAGATTTCTGCTGGGATTTCAACTTGTGTAGTAGCTGGTATTTGAGCTACTTTTTCAGCAGCAGCCGGTATATCCGCAGCATTTTCTGTACTTTCTGCACTTTCTGTACTTTCTGTACTTTCAGCTGGCGTATCCGGGTTTGATTGCGGTTTGTCATCATACAGATTTTCCTTTGTTTCTACGGGTAGCACTTGTGTTTCTTCGGGAGTTTTTGGTTCAGCTTCCCCCATTAAAGCCTTTTTAATCTTATCGAAAAAGCCCATATTGAACCTCCTTATCGTAATTTTGCTTTCATTTATTGTAGCACGTATTTTTCGACTACTTGTGCTACGCCGTCTGCGACATTACTAGCAGTGATAACGTCCGCAGCTTCTTTGACCATCGCTACCGCATTATCCATTGCCACGCCCATTCCCGCGTATTCAATCATCGGTAGATCATTTTCTTCATCACCAATCGCCATGACTTCCGCGGCTGTAATGCCAAGATGCTCTGCTAACAATTTACAGCCATACGCTTTGGTTACACCTTTTGGCATGAATTCCAGTAAAACATCGCGTGTTTTGATAATTTCATAACGTTCTTTGAACTCAGCTGGGATTTTTGCCAACTGTTGATCCAAGTATTCTTGCTCAAAAGCAACCACTGCTTTGTTGTATAACAATTCTTCCGTTAATTCTGCTTGTGAAAAGGGTTGGAAGTGTAACAATGGATTTAACTTGGAATAAATAGATTGGTGATCTGGAGCTGTAGGCAGAATATAAACGACTTCATCGGAAACAATATCTAATGGTAACGCCAAATCACGCGCTAATTTTACCAATTCTTGTACATTATCATAGCTTAAAACAGATTTCGCCATTACTTCACCAGTATCGTTTTTTTGCACGAGCCCACCGTTAAACGTGATACTGTAATCTCCAGCCTCTTTTAACTCCAATTCCTCCAAATAAGGTCTGATTGCCCGTAAAGGTCGTCCTGTACATAAAACAATCTTTACCCCTTGTGCTTTAGCCTTTGCCAAAGCCTCTTTATTACGTTGACTAATTTTCTTTTCTTGATCTAGTAACGTACCATCAAGATCAATAGCGATCATCTTAATCAATCAAATAAACTCCTTTCTAAAAGGCTTTTGTAATTGTTCAGAAAATTTTTCTTACACTTCTGTTTTAATTTTACCGCCTTCACTGACGTCTTCTAAACGGACAGAAACAATTTTAGAAACGCCAGATTCTTGCATGGTCACCCCATAGAGCACGTCAGCGGCTTCCATCGTTCCTTTGCGGTGGGTCACTACGATAAATTGCGTATCATCTTGGAAACGACTTAAATAGTGCCCAAAGCGGGTAACGTTAGCTTCATCTAAAGCAGCCTCTACTTCATCTAACACACAAAACGGTACCGGACGTACTTGAATAATTGAAAACAGCAATGCAATTGCCGTTAACGCACGTTCGCCACCAGAAAGTAAACTTAAGTTTTGCAATTTTTTACCAGGTGGTTGGGCTTCAATTTCAATCCCTGTATTTAATAAATCTGTCGGATCTGTTAGTGTCAATTCTGCACGACCACCACCAAACATCTGTGGAAAGACTTCTTTAAAGCGCAAACGAATTGCTTCAAAAATTTCACCGAAACGAACTTTCACTTCTTCGTCCATTTCATCCATTGTTTTAAATAATTGATCTTTGGCTGCTAGCAAGTCATCTCGTTGACTTGTTAAGAAGGTATAGCGTTCTAGCACCTGCTCATATTGTTCAATGGCGTTTAGATTGACTGGCCCTAAACGTTCAATTTCACGTTTGTAGCGTTGAATCTCATTTTTAGCTTGTTGGCTATCTGAAACTATGTCATATTCTCTAACAGCTAATTCAAAGGTGATACTATACTCTTCTTGCAAATAAGCCAAAAGATTGTCCAAATGAATATCAGCGCGGTTTTTGGCTACTTCTTCTTTGGTTTTTTGCGATAAAAATGTTTTTTGTTCCAAATTCAACTGCGTCATTTCTTCGTCTGCAGCGGTGATAACTTGTTGCAACACACTGCGCTCTTGTCGGTTTGCTGCCAATTCGCCCTCTAAATCGGCTTTTTTCTGCCGAAGATCTGCAACTTTTTTTTGCAGGGCTTCTTCAGACAGTTCATGATCACTTGAGTTGGAGTTTAAAGCAGCCATTTGATTAGTTAAACTTTCATGGCGCCTATTTGCTTCTTGTAACGCGGCGTCATTTCTTTCAAGCGTTTGTTTTAAATTGCTGACTTTTTCAACCGCTACTGCTAACTCTGCTTGTTTTGTCGCTAAAGCAGCACTAGCCACTTGTCTTTTCTCTTCAATCACATCTTCTTGTTGGGTCAATTGTTGAATCTCTTTGTTGATGCTTTCTCGTTTGCGGTCGACTTGTGCTTGTTTTGCGGTTAACTCTGCTTTTTGTTCTTCATATTCGGTTAAAAATTGCTGCACTTCTCGATTTTCATAAGCGAATACTTTTTGCTCTTTTTCCAAGCGCTGTAATTCTTGGGTCACATTTTTGACTTGATTGGTTAATTCTTGCTCTGTTAAGCGGGCGCTTTCGCCACTATTGCGCAGTTGCTCCAATTGAGCTGTCTTTTCTTTTACCCGTTCTTCGATGCGCTGAACTTGTTTTTCAGTTGCTAATAAGCGCGTATCCAGTGTCTGAAGTTCCGTTGTTAAGTTTTGCAATTCATTGGTTTGACTAAAAAGACTTCCTTGATTGCCTCTTTTAGTCGCCCCCCCGGTCATGGAGCCACCAGCGTTCATAACATCGCCTTCTAGTGAAACAACACGGTAACGAAATTGCACATCGCGGGCAATTTCATTGGCACTCTTTAAGTCTTGGGCAATTAAGGTGCTGCCTAATAAGTTGTCACAAATCGGCTGCAATTTTTCTGCAACTTTAACTAATTCACTGGCTACGCCTAAAAAGCCCTTATTTTTACTTGCCATATTGATGACCGCTTCACTTAAATGGCGACCTTTAATTGTCGTCAATGGCAAGAAAGTTGCACGGCCAGCGCGACGTTCTTTTAAAAACGTGATCGCCTGTCTTGCATCGCCTTCATTTTCCACGACAACGTGTTGCGCGGCTCCTCCTAGAGCTGTTTCAATCGCTAAGGTGTATTCAGTTGGCACTTGAATAAGCTCTGCCACAGCGCCTACAATTCCTGTCAGCTGCTCTTTGTTTTGTAAAACAATTTTGACTCCTTGATAAAAACCAGTGTAATTGTCTTGAATATCTTGCAAACTTTTTTGCTTTGCTCTTACTTGTTGCACTTGTTGCATCAAGCTATACATTTTCTTTTGTTCCATTTCAAACTCTTGTTGTAACTTTTGGGCTTGCTGTTGGACCAAAATGTAATTTTTACGCTGTTCTAGCAAATTTTCTTCAGCTGCTGTTAATTTTTCTGCTAGTGTTGTTTTTTGCACAGAGAGCGTGGCGATTTGGTTATGCAACTCCCCTTGTTTGGTCATTGTTTTTTGGTTTTTAGCATTTTCTTGTAAATATTGACGTTCTAAATATTTTAAATCATTTCCAATATTCGCGTGCTCCTGCATTTTTTCCACATATTGCCCCCGCAATTCTTCTAAGAGCTCTTTGGTGGATTTTTGTAGCCGCGTTAATTCGTCTTTTAATGCTGCAACGCTTGTTTCTAAGTTTTGTACTGCCCCATTTTTAGCTGAAAGTTCATGAATAATTTCTTGTTTCGCATTTTCTAGCTGTTCAATTTTTTCTTTATTCTCTGCTAAATTTTCTTCGTATTCAGAAAAACTACGTTGCGTATGTTTCGAGCGCTCCAACAAGACTTCTTGCTGACCTTCTGCTTGTTTTAAGCTTTCAGTTAGAAAAAGTAATTGTTGATTGGCATTTTCTAACCACTGATCCAATTCTTGTCGCTTTTGGCGCTTATTTTGCAATTGATTTTCTGCTGTTGTCAGTTTATTCGTTATAGCTTTTAGGTCTTGATTTAACTGTTGTAAACTTTCTTCTGCTTTGTCCCAAGTAGCTTTCGTTGTTTTGATCTCTGTGACTGTATGGGCCACATCAATGCGCTTTAATTCTTCTTTCAGCCGCAAAAATTCTTTTGCAGAGCGACTTTGTTCTTTGAGGGGAGTCAGTTGATCTTCTAACTCATAGACGATGTCTTGGACACGGCTTAAGTTGTCTTCTGTTTCAAATAATTTTTGCTCTGCTTTTTTCTTCCGTTGTTTATACTTTAAAACTCCCGCGGCTTCTTCAAAAATCCCGCGGCGATCTTCTGGTTTACTGGCAAAAATCGCCTCAACTTTACCTTGAGAAATGATAGAAAAGGACTCTTTACCAAGGCCTGAGTCCATAAACAAATCTTGTATATCTTTTAAGCGACAGCTTTGCTTGTTAATATAAAAATCACTTTCACCACTGCGTCGCAAGCGGCGTGTCACACTGATTTCACTATAGTCAAGTGGCAGGTAATGATCACTATTATCCAGTACCACTGTGACTTCTGCGATATTTAATGGCTTGCGGGAATCAGAACCGGCAAAAATAATATCGGGCATTTTGCCACCGCGCAAACTTTTAGCTGATTGCTCGCCTAAAACCCAGCGAATTGCTTCGGTGATATTACTTTTACCACTACCGTTTGGCCCTACAACAGCCGTTACGCCATTTTCAAAGTCGATTACAGTTCGATCTGCAAAAGACTTGAAGCCTGCGATTTCAATTTTCTTTAAATACACGAAAGCTCCGGGCTCCCTTCTGATCTCTACTATGCAAGTTTTTCTAAGGCGTTATTGGCCGCTGCTTGCTCGGCTAATTTTTTTGATTTTCCTTGGCCTTTACCAATTAAACGATCATCGCAATACACTTCTGTCCAAAAAATCCGTTCATGAGCCGGACCTTCTTCTTTGACCAGGCGATAATCAATCTGCACGTCGCCACCTTTTTGCAAGACTTCTTGCAGACGTGTTTTGTAATCCATCTCATGTGAAAAAGCACCCGCAGCAACTTTAGGGAAAATCACTTTTTGAATAAAAGCTTTAACTGTTTCTAAATCTTGATCCAAATATAACGCCCCTAAGAAAGCTTCAAAAAGATCACATAAAAGTGAAGGACGAGTTCTGCCACCAGAGTTTTCTTCCCCTTTACCTAACTTTATTGCTTTGTCAAAATCACATTCTTTAGCAAAAGCAGCTAAACTTTCCTCCCGCACAATAGACGCCCGCATTTTCGTTAGCTTTCCTTCAGGTAAATCGGGATATTGGCGATACAAGTAACGAGAAACCAATAATTCCAAAACGGCATCCCCGAGAAATTCCAGACGTTCGTTGTCGGCTAAATTCAAATTGCGATGCTCATTGACATAAGATGAATGGGTAAATGCTTGTTCTAATAACGATACGTTTTTAAAAACAATCCCAAATTTTTCTTTTAACATAGTTTGTAATTGATTATCCATTATTGACAGTCCTTTTTAGGTTGGATTTTGTTTCAATACTCACCTTCCTATTATACTGATTTTCTAGCGATTAGGAAATGTTATTCACGATATCTCCGTTGATTTACAACGAACTTTTAACTATTTCACCTACAAAAAATAAAAAACACGCTATTTTTTAAACAGACGTTTTTCCCATAAAAAAATGACCACGAAAATTCGTGGTCATTTCTTATCAATTATTAACGTTCTTCAGAACTTACACCGATTGTAGCCCATGGATAAGCATCGTATTGACGTTGAATAGAGAAATCTACGACACGATCACTTACTGGACGTAGTGTGTACATATACATTGTTGGAATTGCAAATGCTTGATCAAAAGCATATTCTTGCCATTCTTTATACATTTCTACTTGTTTTGCAGAATCTAATGCATCTTCAGAAGACATTTCTTCTAACAACTTCGTATTTTCTTCAGATTCAAAACGAGTAAAGTTAAATTGTGCAACTGTTCCGTACAAACCACTTGGATTTGGATCAAAACCAGTTGACCAACCAGCTTGGTAAACGTCGATTTCAGGATCGTCAGCACCTAATTTGTCGTAGAAGCTGTTTACCTCCATCAAACGGCCGCCAGTTAATTTAACATCTAAACCAATTTTTTTCCATGATTGGATATAGTAATCTGCAATTGATTTTGCTACACCAGAGTTGTCACGGAAAGCAAAGTTGATTGTTAATTTCTTACCGTCTTTGTCTTCACGTAAACCATCGCCATCAGTATCTTTAAAGCCAGCATCGTCTAATAGTTTTTTCGCTTTATCTACATCTTGTGTGTAGCCTTTAAGATCTTTGTCATATAATTCGCCAAATGGAGGCACGATTAATGAGTTAGCAGGCGTTCTTAAACCAGCATAGAAACGGTCGCCGATAATTTTGTTATCTAGGGCATAACCCATTGCTTGACGTAAGTGTTTATCTGCCATTTTAGCATTTTGATCCATTACAACTTTACCTTTATCAGCATCCCATTTACCCATCTTGAAGCCGATGTAGTCATAGGCATTGTCTAATTGACCTAACATTTGGTAACCTTTGTTGTCTTTCCATGAATCATACGTGTTTGTTGGCATTTCATAGAACATGTCATATTTTTTAGACTTCATAGCTTCAGCTGCTGCAGCTGTACCAACTTTGGTCATAACAACTTTATCTAATTTTGGTTTCTCACCATAATAATGTTCGTTTGGAACAAACTCAACAGATTGTCCGGCAACGATTTTGTTAATTTTATAAGGTCCCATTGTAACAGGATTTTTACGAACTGGATCAGAACCTTCCATATCTTTAATCGCAATGCCTTCAAAAGCATGTTTTGGCATAGCATAACCTAAGATTGGGTCATTACCACCTTGTAAAATTGAAGGTAGGAATTTTTTGAATTTGATTTTGATTTCTTTGTCGTTAACTTTTTCAATCCCACTGATTGAGTCTGCTTTGCCATCGTGGTATTCTACCATACCTTCGATTTGTTGTAGGGCATCACTATAACGTACACCTGCGTAGTCTTTGTGTCCGATTACTTCATACGGGAAGATCATGTCGTCGGCTGTAACGTCTTTGCCGTCACTCCATTTTACGCCGTCTTTAATTGTCATGGTAACTGTTTTACTATCTGGATCCATTTTAACTGTTGAGGCTGGATTGTCTTCTTTGATTTTCAAATCTTTATCAACAGAAATCAATGTTTCTTGTGCTGGTTCACTAAAGTAGTCATCCAATGTGATTTGGCTAAAGGCAGGACTAAAAATACCAGTAAAGTCAGTATCTGATACGACTGCTACTTCTAAAGTACCGCCGTCAATTGCCTTTTTATCATTTTTTGTTGCCATTTCAAAAGATGTGTTTGCTGCTTTGTCACCTGAACCACTGTCATTATTTTTGCTGTTGTCTGAACCGCCAGAACCGCAGGCAGCTAATGCAAAAATACTGAACAATGATACCATACCCATGATTTTTTTCTTCATTTCCGTTCCTCCCATACATTTACTAAAAACTTTTTTTATACAAACATCTGTAAGAGATGGTTATACCGCAATTAACCTAAACGTTGACGCGCATCTGCTGAACGTTTGAATGCTTGTCCTACGTAGTTGATGGCTAACATTAAAACTAAAATTAGAATTGAAGCTGGTACCCAAACCCATTGTTTGTTTACCAAGACATCAGAATCGGTTGCAAATGAAATCAGTGTCCCCAAACTTGGTGTTTCGTTTGGTAAACCAAAACCTAAGAAAGTCAATGTTGTTTCAATCCCGATATTACCAGCAAAGTTCATCGTCAAGTTGGTGATAATTAATGAACTTAAGTTAGGCATGATTTCTCTAAACATAATTTTAAAATCATTTGTCCCCAATGTTTTTGAAGCGGAAACGTAATCCCGTCGAACTTCAGACAATGTTTTAGCACGAAACAGCCGTGCTTTAGCCGTCCAATAAAACGCACTCATGATGATAACCAAACTTAGTGCTGTATAGCGTGGAATAATGGTTACTAACACAATGATGATTAATTGGATGGGTAAAATCATAACGAAATCGACTATACGCATCACGATCATATCGAAAATGCCACCAAAGTAACCCGACATAATTCCGATACCCACACCGATAATCGATGTCGCAATCGTAATTGCAAAACCAATAAAAATTGAGTTACGTGCGCCGATTACAAGCAAGCCTAAAACATCACGACCACCATCATCAGAACCTAAAAGTAATTTATGACCTTCCATGGAAATTGATCCTGGTTCCAAATAGCGGTCAATTGGGTTAACGGTATTGACCAAACTCTGGTCAAAGAACAACGCCCCCACAAAAGCAAAAAGTAATAATAAGACTAAGACTATCAGTGAAAAAAGTGCCAAACGATCTTTAACAAATTCGCGGGCAATCATTCGAATTCCCATTGGTGGAACCGATACTTTTTCAACTGGAGCCGTTTTTTCTGTTGTATTTTTTTCAGACATTCTACTATCCCCCTACTACTGAATGCGGATCCGCGGATCAACGATACTCATCACGATATCAGACACCAATGTCCCGATCAAAGTAGCAATCCCGAAAATCAACGTCAAAGCAGTGATGATAGCATAATCCCGTTGTTGGATACTTGAAATGAACAAGTTCCCAATCCCCGGATAGTTAAAGATACGCTCGATAACCACTGAACCAGAAATCAATGCGACAATTTCATACCCCAATTGTGAAGCGATTGGTAATGATGCGTTTCGGAAAATATGGCGGGTAAACACGCGGTTGGTTGGTACCCCTTTAGAACGGGCAGTCCGCACATAATCCATTTGTTTTGCATCGACAACTTCACTACGTAAGTATTGGATGGTTACAGCTGTTCCCAGTAACGCTTGAACAATTGCCGGCAACGCGACGTGGTATAACTCATCTAAGAAGTACTTAAAGGACCCAGCACTGGAGTTAATCGAGACACTCCCCGTGGTAGGGAACCAATCTAGACGGTAACCAAAAATTAACAACATAATCAAAGCTAATACGAATACTGGAATCGCAAAGCTGATGAAGTTATATGCAACAACAAATTTATCAAACCAAGAGTTTTGATATCTGCCGGCAAATAACCCCATTGGAATAGCAATCAAATAAGTCAAAATAACTGTAACAATCGCCAAACGAACCGTATTGCCGATCCGTTGTCCGATAACTGTCGTAACGGCATATTTGTAGTTATAACTAATACCAAAGTCACCTTTTAAGGCGTTACCAACCCAACGAACATATTGTTGCGGCCATGGATCATTTAAACCAGCTTGTTCTCTTAGTTCTGCAATCCGTGACGGTGAAGTCGTAGGACTGATCAACCCGGTAAATGGATCCCCAGGCATCATTTTGGCTAACATAAAGATTAAAATACTCAAAATAATAACTTGAGGGATCATTAAAAGTACACGTCGTAAAATTGTTTTCCACATTTTATTTAGCCCCCTCGTTTAATAATGCGACAGAATGGGTATCTGTAATCTTGCGTAAATCATAAACGCGCCCCGTATTGTCGTAATAATCTTTTTGATGCTTGATGTATTCTTCTTCCACGTGACGGCGATTTTCTTTATGCGCCTCACGATTTGGTACATCAATTCGAGGAATGGCAGATAATAAGCGTTTTGTATAAATGTGACGTGGATCATTGTAGATATCTTCCCGACTGCCAATTTCAACAAATCGGCCTTTATACATAATAGCGATATTGTCACACATGTGTTTGACTACACCCAAGTCATGGGAAATAAATAAATAACTCAAATCATATTGCTGCTGGATGCGTTTCATGAAATTCAACACTTGTGCTTGAACGGATAAGTCCAAAGCAGATACAGGTTCATCGGCTACAATTAGTTTTGGATTTGTTGCAACTGCACGGGCAACACCTAAACGCTGTCTTTGACCACCAGAGAACTCATGGGGATATTTGTATAAGGCATCTTCTGGCATCCCGACGATATCCAATAATTCTTTTACGCGATTTTTTTCTTCTTGATCGCTTAAACGTTCAAAGTTGCGTAACGGTTCTGCAATAATATCTAATACGCGTTTTTTTGGGTTCAAAGAGGACATAGAATCTTGGAAGATCATTTGAACGTCTTTGTTGTAATTCATTTTTTTCCGGACATTGCGTTTTGTGACATCCTGTCCGTTATAAATAATTTCTCCGCCGGTAACTTTTTCTAATCCTAAAATCGCTTTACCGGTTGTAGATTTGCCTGAACCTGATTCCCCTACAAGACCGTATGTTTTACCTTTTTCGATGACAAAATCAACACCATCAACGGCATAGACATGGTCTGTCACGCGGTTAAAGAAACCGCTGCGAATTGGATAGTGGATTTTCAGATCTTTAATCGTAATTAATTCTGACATTTACACTTCTCCTTCGTCTTTAAAATGGAAGTGCTTGTAGCAAGTACAACGCACCAAGTGATCTTTTCCAACTTCGTGTAAGGTTGGATTTTCCTCGTGATCACTTTCTGGAATCCAAGGAATCCGTGGTGCAAAACGGCAACCTGTCCGTGGCATTTTCACCAAGGTCGGTACAATCCCTTCAATTACATGAAGTTCATTATCGTGATTGTCTTCTTGCGGAATTGAGTTTAAAAGTGAACGGGTATACGGATGTTGTGGGTTGTTAAACAACTCTTCTACTGGCGCCACTTCAACAAATTGACCAGCATACATTACCGCTACTCGGTCAGCCATTTCAGCTACGACACCCAGGTCATGGGTAATCAAAATAATGCCGGATTCCGTTTCTTCTTGTAAATCTTTTAACAAATCTAAAATTTGTGCTTGGATGGTTACGTCCAATGCAGTAGTTGGTTCATCGGCAATCAAAATCGGTGGCTTTGCTGCAATCGCAATCGCGATAATAACCCGCTGACGCATCCCACCAGATAATTCATGGGGATACTGGCGCCCTACTCGTTTGGGATTTGGAATTCCAACTTGATCTAGTAATTCCATCGCCCGTGCTTGCCGTTGCTCTGCGGTCATATTGGTGTGATAAACCAAACCTTCTTTAATCTGGTCTTCAATTCGCATCAAAGGATTTAAGGCTGACAATGGATCTTGGAAGATCATCCCAATATCATTTCCGCGAATTTTGTTATATAAAGTTTCATTTAAATTGGCTAAGTCCAAATCTTTATAAAGCATCTCACCAGTGATACGGGTGTTTTTTGGATCATGCAATCCCATAATGGTCGTTGCAAGTGTACTCTTTCCACAACCTGACTCACCAACAATCGCTAAAATTTCGTTACGTTCTAAAGTAAATGACACACCGTCAACAGCATCGTAGTATTCATCTTTAATACGAAAGCCCGTGTGCAGATCTTGAACTTCTAATAATTGATTATCTTGTGACAATCCAATACCCCTCTTTCGCTAATGCGGAGATTTTTTGCCGGAAAATGTAAAAAAGCATGGGAGAGATGCTGTCTTCTACCAGTCTCCAATTACTCCCGCTAATATTTCTTAATAATTATATAGAAAGGTGTATCATAATGCAAGTTAAAGAGCTGTGAAAGCAGAATTTTCAGAAAACTCCCAAAATTAATTTTGATTTCTCGTAAATTTGAAGAAAAACTTGCTATTAAGCTAATCTTTTATAAAAATTAAAGCGTAAATTTCAGCTACAATTCATGCAATTTCACAAAGATTCCCTCAACAAATAACTTTAAAGATTAATTTCCTCGCTAAAAAAGCACTTTCACGTAAACTTACCAGTGAAATTCCATACAAAAATATTTATTTTTATGTATTTTTATCCTACCATAAAAAAGCATTTAAACAACAAATAATGCGCAAAAATGCCAAAATGATTTTGTTTTTTTTTAAAGAAAAAAAGAGTAAAGAAAATTTTAGGTAAACTTTCTTTACTCTTTTAGTGACAAAAGATTCAGTTTTAACTGGTTTCTTATGACAAGTGGCTGGCAATATAATCTACTGCACTACCTACTGTTTCGATTTGTTCGGCATCTTCATCAGAAATTTCGGTACCAAATTCATCTTCTAATTCCAAGACAAATTCCATCACGCTAATGGAATCTGCATTCAGGTCGTCTTTGATGCTCATAGTATCAGTAACTTGATCGGCATCCACGTTAAAGTGGTTTGCAATCACGGCTGCTACTTTTTTAAATACTTCTTCACGCGTCAAATGTATTCACCTCCACGTTTATGACAATATCAAAAGATAGCTACCAAACATTTTAAGGGTTTCTAAATACTTTGTCTAGCCTTTTTTAAGTAATTGTCGTTTTAAAAGCTTTTTAATTCGCCTTTTCATCTTCCCGCGCCTCAAATTGTGCGACTAATTGTGGGACCATATCCGCTTGCAACATGGTATGAATTTGACGGATTGTATAGCTGACCGCCTCTGGTCCTGTAGCACCATGGGTTTTAATTACTGGTGCTTTTAAGCCAAATAAAACAGCACCACCATATTTGGCGTAATCCATTTCATTTTTCAAATTACGCAAACCATCTTTTAACAGCAATGCGCCCATTTTCCCTTTGAAGCCTTCTGCTAAGATAGATTCTTTTAAAAGCGCCATCATGTTTAGCGCTGTTCCTTCAATTGTTTTTAAAACGGCATTGCCGGTAAAGCCATCGGTCACGACAACATCTGCTGCGCCGTTTAAAAGTTCTCTTGCTTCCACATTACCAATAAAGTTAATGCTTTTTTCTGATTTTAAGAGTTCAAAAGCTTTTTTCGTTAATTCGCTGCCTTTGGTTTCTTCGGTCCCATTATTTAACAAACCAACGCGAGGATTTGTAACCCCTCTGACATGTTGGGCATAAAAAGAGCCTAAAATGCCATATTGCAATAAATGTTCAGGTTTATTGTCGGCATTTGCTCCAAGGTCTAACATATCAAAACCGCCCTCTTTACCAATCACTGGTAACGTAGACATTAGACCGGGACGTTCGATCCCTTTAATCCGCCCAACGATAAACAAGCCGGCTGCCAATAATGCCCCTGTATTCCCCGCAGAAAAAATAGCATCTGCTGTGCCATTTTTCACTGCTTGTGCTGCTAAGACCATCGAAGCTTGTTTTTTACGACGAATTGCTTTAACCGGTTCGTCATCACTATTAATTTTTTCATCCGTGTGAATAATTTTAACGTTTGTTTCATCAGTTACGAATTTTTTGATTTCTGCTTCTTTACCATATAATTGAAATTCAATATCAGGAAAATCTTTTTTTGCCAACATGACACCTTCGACAATTGCTTTGGGTGCATTATCGCCGCCCATCGCATCGACTGCGATTTTCATCATTTCGTTATTACCTCCTGTAAACCATTAACTACAGCCTATAAGCTGGTTATAAGCTTTTCATATGCTACAAAGTATAGCATAATCAATCAAAGAATTGCGCACTGGTCTGATTTTTTATTGCTGCAGCCAATCCGTGATATTCCGGTAATACTTGCCAGTTTTTCATTCGCCAAACATTTTTTGCTTCACTTTGGGCTACTTCCAAAATATTGGCATCTGCGACTAAATCACCTGCTATAAATTGCGGAATCCCTGATTGCCGGAAACCAAATACTTCTCCTGGGCCGCGTAGTTTCAAGTCTTCTTCACTTAAAATGAAGCCATTATTTGTTTCTGTCATAATTTTCATCCGTGCAGCTCCCGTTTCATTTTTAGGATCTGCAACTAAAATACAATAAGAAGCCTCTGCGCCTCGCCCCACTCGGCCCCGCAATTGGTGGAGTTGTGCTAAACCAAAACGTTCGGCATCAATAATCAGCATCACAGTTGCATTGGGCACATTAACGCCAACTTCAATGACAGTGGTGGATACTAGCACTTGCATTTTATTGTCCTTGAAGTCAGTCATAATCGCTTCTTTTTCTTGGTTTTTCATTTTGCCGTGAAGCATCCCCACTGCATAATCATCCCCGTAAAAAGCTTGTAGATGTTCATAAATCTCCGTCGCGTTTTTAACATCCAATGTTTCTGACTCCTCAATTAATGGGCAAATAACATACATTTGATGTTCTTTTTTTAACTCGCGATAAGACCAATCCAAAATAGCATCTAACTGACTCGGTCGCACCCAGCGTGTTTCAATTGGAATCCGACCAGCTGGCAGTTCATCGATAACAGAAACATCCATTTCCCCGTAAGCCGTAATCGCTAAGGTTCGCGGAATTGGCGTAGCTGTCATAAATAAGACATCTGGGCGCAAGCCTTTTTCCCGTAATACACGACGTTGGTTTACCCCGAAACGGTGTTGTTCATCGGTAATCACTAAGCCTAAATTTGAAAACGTCACATCTTCTTGGATTAGCGCATGGGTCCCAACAATGACGTCAATTTCACCATTTTCCAATTGCGCTAAAATAAGCCGGCGTTCTTTGGCCTTGGTGGATCCTGTCAAAAGAGCCGTAGAAACTTCCAACGGATCAAACAATTGGTTTAGACTTTCCATGTGCTGCTGAGCCAAGATTTCTGTTGGTACCATCAATGCCCCTTGAAAGCCAGCTGTCATTGTAGCATATAAGGCAATCGCCGCCACGACCGTTTTCCCGCTACCGACATCCCCTTGCAATAAGCGTTGCATATGTTGGGGACTCTTTAAGTCGGCACAAATCTCATTGGTTACTTTTTTTTGCGCACCTGTCAATTCAAAGGGCAGACTATCAATAAAAGTTTTCAACCGCTTGACATCATATTGAATCGCCAAACCATTGATTGCAGCTTTTTCTGCTTGCTTTAGGGCCTGCAACTTCATTTGGAACAAGAAAAATTCTTCAAAAACAACGCGCCGCTTAGCTTGATGACTTTCTTCTTTATCCCGTGGAAAATGCATGGCATACATCGCTTTGTCACGATCGATTAAGCGATATTTTTCTTTTAAGGATACAGGCAGATTCTCGTCAATTTGATTTTGATAAAGTTCAAAAGCTTGGCGAATTAAATCAATTAATGTTTTTTGTTTCAAACTTTTATTGACGTGATAAATTGGGGCGAAATCATCATCTGTGCCAGAGCCCAAAATTTTCATACCCGTCATTGCTTTTCGCTTGGCATCCCACTTGCCATAAACTGCCAATTCTTCACCTAAAACAACTTTGTCTTTTAAATAGGGCTGATTAAAAAAAGAAACATTAAAAACCACATGATCTTGCATCATGCGAAATTTCAACATTGATTTTTTGTACCCAAAGCGGTTCACCACAGCCGGCGCCACTACGACACCTTTTAAGGTAACTTTTTCTTGATCAGAAAGCTCGGTTAAGTCACGTTCTTTAATGTCGTCATAGCGAAAAGGATAGTAGCTTAGTAAATCTTCTACCGTCACAATCCCAAGGCTAGCTAAATCCTGCGCTCTTTTTGGTCCCACACCTTTTAAATAAGCAACTTCTGTTTTTAGTCCTGCAGTCATCTGTTCACCTCAATTTTCGTAAAAAATAAAAAAAGTCAAAATAACTTGGGCAACTTTTTAGCAATAAACCAAAATAAAGACTTAAAAAAAATGTGTTGGCTTTCACTCGTAAGATCTGCTGCATTATCTGTCTGGAAATTTTATTCTTTCCTATAGAAAACAAAAAGTGAAACCAGGCTCATCTTTTGGAAGTAGCTGGTTTCACCTGCAATTTGTCAAATTTATTTTCTATTCTGCTGCAAACAGGTATGGATATACCGGTTGATTGCCTTCGTGAATTTCGACTTCTAAATCACCATGTTTTGCAAGTAATGCTTCGGACAGTTTTTCGGCATCCTTTTCTTTGGCTTCATCACCAAAAATAATGGTAATAATTTCAGTCTCTGGTGTGATCATTTTTTCCAAAGTCGTCAAAGCTGTCTGCATTTGATCTGGATTTGAAATAACAATTGCACCGTCGACCATTCCTAAAAAGTCGCCTTCATGAATTTCAATCCCATCGATGTTGGTATCGCGAATTGCATGCGTCACTGAGCCTGAGATAACATCTTTTAAGGAATCTGTCATCGCTTGTTTGTTAGTCTCAAGGTCTGCTTGTTCGTTAAAGCTCAACATCGCAGTCATACCTTGTGGAATAGTTTTAGAAGCAATTACTGCTACTGGAATTTCTGCAACTTCTGCTGCTTGATCAGCAGCCATGAAGATGTTTTTATTGTTTGGCAACACAATTACTTTATCGGCATTAACTTTTTTTATCGCATCTAAAATATCTTGTGTGCTTGGGTTCATCGTTTGACCGCCTGAAATCACATAGTTTGCTCCTAAGCTCCGGAATAATTCTGCTACTCCTTCACCTGCTGCAATAGCGATTACAGCATAAGGAACCCGTGGTAAGTTAGCTGGTTCAGTGGCAAATTCTTCAACTTGATGGTCATGTTCTAAAATGGTTTCGTGTTGCAAGCGCATATTGTCTACTTTAACTTTAACTAATGCCCCAAATTTTTGACCATAATTCATGACTTCACCAGGATGTTCTGTATGCACATGGACTTTGATGATTTCATCGTCATTGACAACTAATAATGAATCGCCTAAACCATCTAGGTAATTACGGAAAGTTTCATAGTCAAACTCACTGTCAACAGTTGGTCCTTCACCGATATTTACCATAATTTCAGTACAATAACCAAATTTAATATCTGCTGTAGCTAATTGCCCTTGCACGCTACGGTGATGTTCGGCATTGACCATTTCATCCATGGCAGCAGGGGTTGGTTCAAATGTTTCATCCGCTTGATATTCTCCAGTTAATGCAGATAAAAAGCCTTCATAAACATAAAGTAAACCTTGACCACCACTATCCACTACGCCAACTTCTTTTAAGACTGGCAATAAATCTGGTGTTTTGGCTAAGGCGCGTTTTCCGCCTTTTACAACTGCTTTTAAAACTTCTACACAGTCATCTGTTTCAGCTGCTTTTTTCTCGCCGTATTCTGCCGCAACGCGAGCCACAGTTAAAATGGTTCCTTCAACTGGCTTCATTACTGCTTTATACGCCGTTTCCACACCATGGGTAAATGCTTTGGCTAAGTCTGTGGCATTTAATGTGGCCACATCTGGAATTTGTTTTGAAAAACCGCGGAACAATTGCGATAAGATAACACCGGAATTTCCTCGGGCTCCCATTAACAATCCTTTAGCTAAAACATTGGCTAATTCTCCAACATTTTCTGATGCAGAATCTAAAACAGCTTTAGCGCCACTGGTCATGGACATATTCATGTTGGTTCCGGTATCGCCATCTGGCACCGGGAAAACATTCAACGAGTTGACATATTCTGCATTGACTTGCAGACGACTAGCACCAGCCTGGACCATTTCCTGGAATTGACTTGCGCTTATTTCCGTTACTTTCACTGATAATCCTCCTTAGAATCGATCCCTCAAAAGCTGATCTCCTGCCTAATCTGGCAGTACACGTACACCTTGAACGAAAACATTAACGGAATTAGCCGTTACACCTAACATACTTTCCAAATTGTACTTCACTTTTTCTTGTACATTACGAGAAACTTCCGAGATTTTCGTTCCGTAGCTGACGATGGTGTAAACATCCACCGCAACGCCGTTTTCTTCTTGTCGCACGATAACGCCACGGGAATAATTTTCTTTACGTAAAATTTCATTGATATTATCTTTGATTTGACTCTTGCTGGCCATGCCGACAATGCCAAATACGTCAGTAGCAGCGCCACCGACCACTGTGGCAATCACTTCGTTTGTAATTTCGATTGTGCCAGATGCAGTATTAATTTTTACAGCCATAAAAATAAGCCCCCTTAATTTAAGCTTTACAAAATTTGTTCCCTTGAATTTCTTCAATTGAATATAACAAAAGAGGGGTACAAATTCCCCCATTTTCTTCTATAGTATTTTATCATAGCTACCCTTTAAATAAAAGAAAGAGCTAACGGCAGTAAAAACTTTGATAAAGCCTGCAACGTTGTTTAATTTACATGGTTTAAAGATAAAAGTCAATATTTGCCGGCAAATTTAGCTTGCATAATTGTATCGTTTGTGGTAAATTCAGTTAGTATGAGCCCTAATATGCGCTCCATAGCAAGGCAAAGGAGGAACTAGTCACATGGCAAAAGTTTGCTATTTTACAGGTCGTAAAACATCAAGTGCAAATAACCGCTCCCATGCGATGAACGCTACAAAACGTACAGTTAAACCTAACTTACAAAAAGTTCGCGTTTTAATCGATGGTAAACCTAAAAAAGTTTGGGTATCAGCTCGTGCTTTGAAATCAGGAAAAGTTGAGCGCGTTTAATTGACACTAGACTACAATACACCGTCTGAGGAAACTCAGACGGTTTTTTTGTATCCTTTTGCGCAAAATCCTAATTTTTTTACAAAAAGTGACCAATAGAAAAAGAACGTTATTATAAAATAAATTTGAACCCCACCAACAAAAACATCACAACCTACAAAAACGCAAAAAAAGACTGACACAAAGCCAGTCTTTTTTATAGATATGTGCCAATATTAACCCTGTAATATTGAGACGAAATATGTTTTTTTAATACCCTAAAAATACTGCATTTTTTGTAAAGTGTCAAGACGCTTCACCCCCAAAAATGAGAATATACCAATTCGCATATTCGCTTTTTTCTTGCTGATTTATTTGACTATTTCACTTTTTATCCCCCCGTTCCTTCTTCAAATTTTAAAAGAGTTTTTTCTTTTTTTACCAAAGCTTTCAGCGACACAGAGTTGTGATAAAATATAGACGAGTTTTAATTTTAATCTAGAGAAATTTGGTGACCTAATGCAGCAAGTGAAGTCTTTTCTAAAAGAAAATCGCCTTTTAATGTTGGCGAGTTTTGGCCTGCCTTTTTTTATTTTGGCCTTTATTTATTTAACCATCGGGATTTATCCCGGTAGCAGCCGGAGTATTTTAGCCAGCGATGCTTTTTCGCAGTTTTCTAACTTTCATGCGAGCTTCCGCAACGCAATGCTCGGCAAACAGAGCTTTTTGTATTCGTGGCATACTTCTTTGGGGTTAAATTATCTTTCGTTAATCTCCTATTATTTAGGTGGAATTTTTACACCCTTAGTGCTATTTTTTCCAAATCAGTTGATGCCAGACGCCCTCTACTTTCTAACTTTATTAAAAGTCGGCAGTGCCGGTTTGGCTTTTTGGTTTTATGCCAAACATACTTTTAAGCTTGATAAATGGGCTCATGTCGCCTTAGCGACAACATATGCCTTAATGTCTTTTATCGTTGCCCATTCTGAAATTATCATGTGGATTGACGCCTTAGTATACCTGCCTTTAATTATTTGGGGTATCGATCGACTCATATTATTGAAGAAACCGCGTCTTTTATTTTTTAGTTATCTGCTCTTATTTATTTCCAGCTTTTACATGGGTTTTATGATCGGTATTTTTTCTGTTCTTTATTTTCTTGTACGCCTTATTGGCAATTTCAAAAAGAACAAAAATGCAATTCTACCTTATGGCATAACTTCTTTATTAGCTGGCGGAGCTGCCATGATTATTATTCTACCGGCTGTTTTGGATTTGCGGACCAACGGTGAGGAACTTACCCAGATTACCCAATTAAAAACTGAAGCCACTAGTTTTTTAGATATTATCATGAAAAATATGATTGGGGTCTACGATACTACCAAATACGGGAGTATTCCTTTTATCTACATTGGTTTATTGCCTTTAGCCTTTTGTTTGTTTTATTTTGTTACCAAAGCGGTTGCCCGCAAGGAAAAAATTCTTTTTGCTGCTTTATTTGCCATTTTAATTGCCAGTTTTTATCTAGTCCCATTGAACTTATTCTGGCAAGGAATGCATGCACCGAATATGTTTTTATTCCGTTATGCCTACTTATTTTCTTTTTTAGTGATTATGTTAGCCGGTTATGGCTGGGAGCAATTCAAGGTCCAACACTGGCCCAAACTAGTAGCAATCATGATTGGTTTGATGCTTGTATTCTGTTTAGCCATGGGGCTTAGAGGCGATCATGAATACACTTATGTAAAATTTGGTTCTTTTGTTTTAACGATTTGCTTTTTACTTTTATACATTTTAGTTTTTACTTTTACTGCTAAAAATAGTTTCACGAAAAAGACCGCGCGCATTTTACTGTTGGCAGTTGTTTGCAGCGAAGCGGCAATTAATACCAACGGCATGGTCCACGGCATTTTAAACGATTGGAATTACGCTTCCCGTAGTCTTTATACTGAACCTTATCCGGCGATTAAAAATCTTGTAGATCAAACCAAAGCCGCAAACAAGACGTTTTATCGCTTAGAAAATCTTGATCCTGTTTCTAGTAACGACAGCTTTAATTATGGTTACAGTGGGATCAGCATGTTTTCTTCCATTCGGAATCGTCATTCCTCCAGCTACTTGGATCAATTGGGTTTTCGTTCGCGTGGTACCAACCTAAATATCCGCTATACGAATAACACCTTATTAATGGATGGCTTGACGGGGATCAAATACAACTTAACGAAAACACCGTTAAATAAGTTTGGTTTTAAAGAAAAGGCCAAAAATGCTGACTATCAATTATATGAAAACGATTATGCCTTACCTTTAGCCTTTTTAACGGATGACACTGCCGCAAAAATCGTCCAACCGCCCAATGATAATTTGACAAGTCAAACAAACTTAGTGAATAAATTAAGCGGCGAAAATCTCCGTTATTTTGACTTTCTCCCCTTATCTTTAGTCAAAACCGATAACGCGACTGTAACAGATAATGGAAACTTTTTACGCCTAACAGAGCAAAAAGCCAATTTAGCAAAAGATATTACTTGGAGCGTGACCATACCAGCCCACCAGCAAGCTTACCTAAGTCTTTATCCAGAAGACTTCGCTGAATTAGAAAGCTCGACTGTCACGATTTTAATCAACGGGCAAAAGCGCAAAACGCAAATTAATATTAGCGGTCAATATTATGATCTTGGCTATTACGACAAAGAGACCACGATCACCTTTACTGCTAGCTTTTATGGGACTAAATCCATCGGGTTACAAAACCCACAAGTCGTCACATTAGATACGACTGCTTATACAACGGCCATGAAACAATTGCAAGCTAATGGCGTGCCACTAAAAACCGGAAATCGCAGTGCCACCGGTAACTTTACAGCTACCTCTGACCAATTACTCGTGACGACGATTCCCTTTGATAAAGGCTGGCAAGTCAAAATAGATGGCAAGAAAGTCCCAGTTACTGCCTTTCAAGATGCTTTTGTCAGCGTCAAAGTAAAACAAGGAAGTCACACCATTACATTAAGCTACTTACCACCAGGTTTTATCCTTGGTGTTGTTCTGTTTATCACTTGCCTTATCATCTTTTACTTCTTTGACCGCTTTTATCAAAGAAAAGCTTTACAAACTCGCTCAGTCCACGAGCATTAAGATTCAATTCCACTAAATTGTTCTTCAAATTTAGTGGAATTTTAGCTTCATGTCATAGGGGACTAGTTTGTGTAGCTAGACAGCAAAGAAAAGCGGAACAAACTCGCTCAGTTCACGAGCATTAAGATTTAATTCCACTAAATTGTTCTTCAAATTTTGTGGAATTTTAGCTTCATGTCGCAGGGGACTAGTTTGTGTAGCTAGACAGCAAAGAAAAGCGGAACAAACTCGCTTAGCCCACGAGCATTAAGATTTAATTCCACTAAATTGTTCTTCAAATTTAGTGGAACTTTAACTACGTGGCCATTATAAAAAGCGTTGTTACACTGTCTGTATTCAGACAGCGCAACAACGCTTTTTTAGTCATATTTCACTTCAACCAAATACAAACCTTCTGGATGAGCTGTTGGTCCTGCTAAATTACGATCTTTAGCTTTAATGATGGCGGGAATAGCATCTGCTTTTATGTGGCCATTGCCAATCTTTAATAACGTTCCCACCATGATCCGAATCATTTTGTATAAGAAGCCATCCCCAGTAAAAGTGAACGTCAATTCATCGCCACTATCATTGACGGCCATTTTTGCAACCCGGATGGTGCGAACTTTATCTTCCACTGAACTACCAGAAGCACAAAAAGAAGTAAAATCATGGGTGCCCAAAAATGCCGGCAGCGCTGCTTCAATTTTTGCCAAATCAAGTGGATAAGGATAGTAGCTGGCATAAAAGCGACGAAATGGACTGCGGGGTTTACCGATATCCACTTTAAATTGATATGTTTTCTCCTTAACTAAATAACGAACATGAAAATCGTCTGGAACAATTTCAACACTTTTACAAGCGATATCCGCTGGTGACTGCGTATCTAGTGCAAAGCGCATTTTTTCTAAAGGCCGCTCTTTGGGAAAGTCAAAATGAATGACTTGTCCTAAGGCGTGTACTCCAGCATCTGTGCGACCGGAGCCTTGAACTTCGACAAAATTGCCGTTATTTATTTTCGTTAACGTTTTTTCTAATTCTGCTTGGACAGTCCGCCCTGACACTTGCCGTTGAAAGCCGTGAAAGTTTGTACCGTCATAAGCAATGATAGCTTTATAGCGCAAATTTATTTCCTCAATTCCGAATCAAAATCAACAAGACTGTAACTGCTGCAAAGACGACTACCACCATGGTATCGCGCAAATGCCAATCTAATTTCCGATATTTTGTCCGACCTTCGCCCCCAGAGTAGCCTCGTGCTTCCATGGCAGTTGCTAGATCTTCCGCACGGTTAAAACTAGAAACAAACAATGGGATTAAAAGCGGGATAATAGCTTTCATCTTTTGAACTAAGTTGCCTTCGCCAAAATCAACACCACGAGCCCGCTGTGCATTCATAATTTTCTCCGTCTCGTCCATTAACGTTGGTACAAAACGCAACGCAATTGAAAGCATTAAACTAACTTCATGAACAGGAAAATGCACAACATTTAAAGGGCGCAAAATATATTCAATGGCATCGGATAACTCCAACGGCGCTGTCGTTAACGTCAATAAGGTTGACATAAAAATGATCAAAATAAAACGGCAGAAAATGAAAGCACCATTTAGCAATCCGTAATCGGTCACCGTAAAGACCCACCAATGCCACAAGACATTCCCACCCGTAGTAAATAGGACTTGCAACAAGACAGTAAATAAAATCAACCAAATTAAAGGTTTCACACCGCGAATAAAAAAGGAAAGCTTAACTTTGGAAAGCGCAACACAGCCTAAGGTAAACAGTGCCAAAAAGGCATAGCTCTGCCAATTATTAGCAAAGAAAATAACTGCGATAAAGTAAAAACTAGCAATTAATTTCGCCCGCGGATCTAAACGATGAATCAAAGAATCTCCTGGGATATAGCGACCAAAAATCAGTTTATTCATCATTTTTTGCCACCTCCTGCCAATAGCATATCTGCTAACTCTTCAGCAGTAATTGGCAAACGATCAAAATGCATCCCTTTTTCTTGTAAACGCAAAGCAAAATCTGTCGCCATCGGCACGCCAATTTGTTTTTCTTGTACCCATTTAACATCTTGAAAAACATCTACAGGCCGACCTGATTTTACTAAGGCGCCTTTTTCCAATACATATACGTAATCAGCAAAATTTGCGACATCATCCATCAAGTGGGTAACTAGAACAATTGCAATATTTTTTTCTTGGTGTAGTCGCAAAAACATCTCCATCATATCTTTACGCCCTTTGGGATCAAGCCCTGCAGTTGGTTCATCTAAGACTAAGACTTCTGGTTCCATCGCTAAGACCCCTGCAATTGCCACCCGCCGCATTTGACCACCGGATAGGTCAAATGGTGAGCGCTCCATGTAAGAGGCGTCTAAGCCAACTAAATCGAGGTATTCTTCAGCCAAAGCTTTCGCGGCTTCTTCTGAGACACCAAAATTTTTCGGCCCAAAAGCAATATCTTTGGCGACTGTTTCTTCAAAGAGTTGTGCTTCGGGAAATTGAAAAACTATACCTACTTTTTTGCGAATTGGTTTTAAATTTTTATTATCTGTCGTAGCGATAATTTTACGGTCTCCAATTGTAACTGCGCCGCTAGTGGGCTTTAATAAGGCATTTAAATGCTGCAATAAAGTTGATTTACCGCTTCCGGTATGACCAACAATGGCAGTATACGATCCTGTGGCAATTTCTAAATCAATATCATACAAAGCGCGTTGTTCAAATGGTGTACCCGGTTGATAGGTAAAGCCTACTTGTTCAAAACGGATGTCCATAACCAATCCACCATCCCTTCTTCAGTCAAGTATTCAGCAGGTACAGCAACGCCCCGCTCTTTTAAGGCCGCTTTTAATTTTTCGGGGAAAGGTAAATCTAAACCTAGTTCAATTAATTTTTCGCCAGCAGAAAAAATTTCAGCCGGACTTCCTTCTTTTACCAATTTTCCTGCTTGCATTACTAAAATTCGGTTTGCGTTGGCCGCTTCGTCAATATCATGGGTAATGGATAAAACCGTCAAATTATTTTGATCTTTAATTTTTTTGATGGTCGCAATAACTTCTTCTCTACCTTCTGGATCTAGCATGCTGGTCGCTTCATCTAAAATGATAATATCTGGACGCAGTGCTACCACACCAGCAATGGCTACCCGCTGCTTTTGGCCTCCGGATAAACGTGCGGGTTCTCTTTGTTTGAAGTCGCTCATACGGACCTGCTCTAGCGCATCTGTTACCCGTAATAACATCTCTTCACGAGGAATTCCTTGATTTTCCAGCCCAAAGGCGACATCGTCTTCAACCGTTGAGCCAACAAATTGATTATCAGGGTTTTGAAAAACCATTCCTACCATACGGCGAATGTCCCAAACGTTCTCTTCATTTAATAAATTCTTACCGACTGTAACGCTTCCTTGTTGTGGCAACAGCAAGCCGTTAATTGTTTTAGCCAAAGTAGATTTACCAGAACCGTTATGGCCCACGATTGCAACCCACTCGCCTTTTTTGATACTAAAGCTAACACCATCTAGTGCATTTCTTTCAGCTTCTGGATCGTAGCTGAATTTAATATCTACAAGTTCAATAATATCTTCCATGCCGACTCCTGTCCTTTAATCCTTAGTCTTGTTCACAAAATGAACATTTACTGGTAAAAAAGCTGATTTGAAAGCTTTTCCTACTAAATTTAGCAGAAAATAAGGGCAAATACAAATTGTTATCACTGAATGTCTCCTAAACAATCTTTCATTTTTTTAACTGTTAAAAAATAATTTAGGAGGCATTCTGTTTTAAAACTGTCTTGACAGTAAATTTTGGGTAAAAAAAAAGCACTTTATGATGAGTGCCTGCCCCTTAGTAAAACTAAGGGGCGGCGCTGAGCTAGACTCGGAATTTACTTCCAACATCATAACACTCTAAAGGACATCGATAAAGTGATGAAAAGTGTGATATTAAACAAGTTCTAGGATAACCATTGGTGCTGCATCGCCGCGTCTTGGTTCTGTCTTCAAGATGCGAGTGTAGCCACCTTGGCGTTCTGCGTAACGAGGAGCGATATCGTTAAATAGCTTTTGTAAAGCTGATTCAATAACGATTTCTTCGTTTTCTTCCCGTACACTTGCTACTTCGTTACGTACGAAAGCAGCAGCTTGACGACGGGCATGCAAATCGCCGCGTTTACCTAAAGTGATCATTTTTTCAGCAGTTGAACGAACTTCTTTAGCACGAGCTTCAGTCGTTACGATACGTTCGTTGATCAATAAATCAGTTGTTAAATCACGCAACATCGCTTTACGTTGGCTAGATGTGCGTCCTAATTTGCGGTAACTCACGTGGAATTCCCTCCTTTTTGATTCTGCGACTATTAGTCGTCTTTACGTAATCCTAAACCAAGATCGTGTAATTTAGCTTTCACTTCTTCAAGTGATTTACGGCCTAAATTACGCACTTTGATCATTTCTGGTTCAGATTTGTTGGTTAATTCTTGTACTGTATTGATGCCAGCACGTTTCAGACAGTTATATGAACGAACAGACAAGTCTAATTCTTCGATTGTCATTTCTAACATTTTTTCTTTTTGTGTTTCTTCTTTTTCAATCATGATTTCAGCATTTTTAGCTTCATCAGTTAGATTCACAAAAATATCCAAATGTTCAGTCATGATTTTCGCAGCTAAACTCATCGCTTCCATCGGCATGATAGAACCGTCAGTCCAAATTTCCATCGTCAATTTATCAAAATCGTCACGACGGCCAACCCGTGTGTTTTCTACTTGGTAGTTAACACGATTCACTGGTGTGTAAATTGAATCAACTGGGATAACACCGATTGGCATATCTTCCCGTTTGTTTTCATCAGCTTGCACATAACCACGACCAGGTCGAACAGTCAAGCGGGCATGAAAAGTAGCCCCTTCAGAAACGCTACAAATATACATATCTTTGTTTAAAATTTCTACATCACTGTCAACGATAATGTCACCAGCAGTAACAGTCGCTGGACCGGTAATGTCGATTTCAAGGGTTTTTTCTTCTTGCGTGTACATCTTAAGAGCAAGACCTTTGATATTCAAAATGATTTGTGCGACATCTTCGCGCACACCTTTGACGGTGGAGAATTCGTGTAAGACGCCATCAATTTGAATACTTGTGATCGCTGCCCCAGGCAATGAAGATAATAAAATACGACGTAGGGAATTGCCTAAAGTAGTCCCATAACCTCTTTCTAGAGGCTCAACGATGAACTTGCCATAATCTTTTTCTTCATCAATTTTTGCAACTCTTGGTTTTTCGAATTCAATCATTCTTATCTTTTACCCCTTTCAAAACGAAAAGTGTCTTGTTCAATGACGTAAAAATGTAGAAACTCAAATTGAGCAGCACTCATTAAACACGACGGCGTTTTGGAGGGCGGCATCCATTATGAGGAACTGGAGTCACGTCACGGATTGCAGTCACTTCTAGACCTGCTGCTTGTAATGAACGAATTGCTGCTTCACGTCCAGAACCAGGGCCTTTAACAGTTACATCAACTGTTCTTAATCCATGTTCCATTGCTGCTTTTGAAGCAGTTTCAGCTGCCATTTGAGCGGCAAAAGGTGTTGATTTTTTACTACCTTTAAAACCTAAAGCACCAGCAGATGACCATGCTAAAGCATTACCATGAGTATCTGTGATCATTACGATTGTATTGTTGAATGTTGAATGGATATGCGCAATACCGGTTTCAATATTCTTTTTGACACGGCGTTTACGATTCACTTTTTTTGCTACCATGAAGTTTTAACCTCCTTCACTAGATTATTATTTTTTCTTACCTGCAACTGTTTTAGAAGGACCTTTACGAGTGCGGGCATTGTTTTTAGTGTTTTGACCACGAACTGGCAAACCACGACGGTGACGGATACCACGGTAAGAACCGATTTCCATCAAACGTTTGATGTTCAAGTTGACTTCACGACGAAGGTCACCTTCAACTTTTAATTTGTCAACTGCTGCACGGATAGCATCTGTTTGTTCATTCGTTAAGTCACGAACACGAACATCTTCAGATACGCCAGCTTCAGCTAACACTTCTTTCGCAGTAGTGTTTCCGATACCATAGATGTAAGTTAAAGAAACTACTACGCGTTTATCACGAGGAATATCTACTCCTGCAATACGTGCCATATTTTGTTACACCTCCGATTATCCTTGACGTTGTTTATGTTTTGGATTTGCTGGGCAAATCACCATAACGCGTCCTTTACGACGAATTACTTTACAATGTTCACACATTGGTTTTACTGATGGTCTTACTTTCATGATAATACCTCCTTGAAGTTTACGGAGTACAATTATTTAAAACGGTATGTGATCCGACCACGTGATAAATCGTATGGCGATAATTCTACCGTCACTTTATCACCGGGCAGGATGCGGATGTAGTGCATACGGATCTTACCTGATACCGTAGCGAGCACTTGGTGTCCGTTTTCCAATTCCACTTTAAACATTGCATTCGGCAAAGTTTCGACGACTGTACCTTCGATTTCGATAACATCTTCTTTTGCCACGCACAGTACCTCCTTGTACTTGTTTCGCTTTACACGATAAAATGGCGGAAACTTGGCGTTCCCACCTGAGATTCTCAAAACTTGCCTTTATTTAACGCTAAAGGCGGACTGACATATTCTATCATAATATATCACACTTAGCAAGAGAAAGTTTCTTTGCAAGTCGGTAGCTGTTTGCGCGTGTTACCCGATGATCTTTTGCACGTCGGCAAAGACTGCATCGATATCACGATCTCCATCAATCGACTGCAATAAACCTTGATCTTTGTAGTAACTTAAGATCGGTTCACTGCTTTTAATGTTGACAGCTAGACGATTCTTGACTGTTTCAGGTTTGTCATCTTCTCGTTGATAAAACTCATGGCCTCCACAACGATCGCAAGTGCCTTCAACTTTAGTTGGGTTGAAGATTTTGTGATACGTCGCGCCGCAATTGCGACACATATAGCGACCCGCTAAGCGTTCAACTAAGATTTCTGACGGAACATGGATTTCAACGACGGCATCTAATTTTTTTCCAAGTTCTGAAAGCATTTGATCTAATGCTTTTGCTTGATCAATTGTCCGAGGAAAACCATCTAACAAGAAGCCCTTGTCAGTATCAGGTTCTGCTAGGCGCTCTTTTACGATACCATTGGTAACTTCGTCAGGCACTAATTCACCTTTATCCATATAAGCTTTTGCTTCCAGGCCGAGAGCTGTTTCATTGGCCATAGCCGCCCGAAACATGTCACCTGTTGAAATGTGAGGAATTTGATACGCCGCAACGATTCTTTCAGCTTGCGTTCCTTTACCTGCACCAGGTAATCCCATTAATACAAGGTTCATACTAACTCCTCCTGTAAGTTTATGGTGGGGGTGTTGAGGAAGACCCTCAACACTTCACCTTCACTCTAATTGATAAAACCAGTATATTTCCGTTTCAGCATTAGACCTTCTAACTGTTTAGCAGTTTCCAGTGCAACACCGATTACGATCAATAGACTTGTACCACCCAAACCAATTGATTGTGGTAAGTTCCAGACCATTTGTGCAATGATTGGTAACAAAGCAACTAGACCTAAGAACAAAGCCCCAACTGCGCTTAAACGCATCAATAAGCGGGAGACATAATCTTCAGTACCTTTACCAGGTCGGACCGATGGAATATAACTTCCTTGCTTTTGTAAGTTTTCCGCTAATTTCTCAGGGTTAACTTGCACGAAAGCGTAAAAGAACGTAAATGCTACAATCAATAATGTATAAATCGTTGCCCCTGGCACCGTATTATAATTAAAGATTTGCATCATTACTTCATACCAACCTTCACCACGATACGAGCCGCTTAAGGCTTGTAAAATGGCATTCGGGGTAGCAATGAAAGAACTGGCGAAAATAACTGGAATAACGCCGGCAGCGTTAACTTTAAGCGGTAAGTAACTGCTTGTTGGTGCGCCAGCAACTCGTTTTGTATATTGGATCGGAATTTTACGTTCTGCTTGTTGGACATAAGTGACCAACGTGATAATTACTAAAACAGCAATTACCAGAGCAAGCATAAATAATACCGATTTCCAAATTTCACTTGATTCGATATTAATGAAGTAATCTTCAACTAATTGTTTAATCGCATCAGGCAAACGAGAGATAATACCAGCAAAGATGATCATAGAAACCCCATTGCCGACACCTTTTTCAGTAATTTGTTCTCCCAACCACGTTACAAACATTGTACCGGCAGTTAAGATTAAACCAATTACAACAAAAGTCATCACATCTGGGTTATCCACAAAGCCAAGCTGTGTCCAAGAATTAAATCCAGCTGTAATCCCGACTGATTGAACAAAGGCTAACACCAATGTCAAAATGCGCGTAGCTTGATTTAATTTACGTCGACCTACTTCCCCTTGTTTGGACCATTCAACAAATTTTGGCACGATATCCATCTGCAACAATTGAATCACAATTGAAGCAGTAATATAAGGTGACACACCCATTGAAAAGACTGAGAAATTTTGCATCGCGCTACCACTTACCATGTTTAACATGTTTAAAAATGGTAGTTCTGCGATACTTTGCAGGCGACTAGCATCAACACCAGGAACGGTGATATGTGCTCCTAGACGAAAGACGAATAAAGCAAAAACGGTAAAGAAGATCTTTGATCTAATATCTTTAACTTTAAAAGAGTCTTTCAACAGTTTAAACATTAGATCACCTCAATTGACCCACCGTTAGCTGTGATAGCTTCTTCGGCTGTTTTTGAGAATTTAGCTGCTTTCACAGTTAATTTCTTAGTCAATTCACCGTTGCCTAAAACTTTGATTCCAGCTTTTTCGTTTTTCACGATTCCAGCTTCTACTAGAGTAACAGGTGTTACTTCAGTACCGTCTTCAAAGCGATTTAAGACATCTAAATTGATTACTGCATATTCTTTACGGTTAACGTTAGTAAAACCACGTTTTGGCAAACGACGGAATAATGGTGTTTGACCACCTTCAAAGCCTAAACGCACACCGCCACCTGAACGCGCTTTTTGACCTTTTTGTCCGCGACCAGATGTTTTACCGTTACCAGATGAAGTACCGCGACCGACGCGATTGCGTACTTGGCGTGATCCTTCTGCAGGTTGTAATTCATGAAGTTTCATAGGGTTGGCACCTCCTTAACAAGTTAAACTAAGTTTGATTAAATTTCTTCAACGTCCACTAAGTGAGAAATAGTGTTAACCATACCTTTGATTGCATCATTAGCAGGTTTCACTACAGTTGTATTCACTTTACCTGACCCAACGCTTTAACAGTATCACGTTGGTTTTGAGGACGTCCGATAACACTGCGTTTTAAAGTAATTTTTAATTCAGCCATTATTGTTGTCCTCCTTATCCGATAATTTCTTCAACTGATTTGCCACGTAATGCAGCAACTTCTTCAGCACGTTTTAATTGAGATAAACCTTCAACAGTTGCGCGAACAACGTTGATTGGTGTGTTTGAACCTAATGATTTAGAAGTAATATCTGAAACGCCTGCTAATTCTAAGACGGCACGGACAGGTCCACCTGCAGCAACCCCAGAACCTTCAACAGCTGGCTTCATTAAAATGCGGCCACCGCCAAAGACGCCGATAACTTCATGAGGGATAGTTGTTCCCACCATAGGTACTTCAATCAAGTTTTTCTTAGCACTTTCGATCGCTTTACGGATAGCTTCTGGTACTTCTTGTGCTTTACCTGTACCAAAACCTACGTGTCCGTTTTTATCGCCAACTACAACTAAAGCTGCAAAACGCAAACGGCGTCCGCCTTTAACAACTTTTGTTACACGGTTGATCGCAACAACGCGGTCTTCTAATTCCAAATGATTTGGATCGATGTAAGTCATGAATGGTGTTCCTCCTTTTCCTAAAATTCTAGTCCATTTTCGCGCGCAGCTTCAGCTAAAGCTTGCACACGGCCATGGTAAAGGTAACCACCACGGTCAAAGACTACTTCTTTAACACCTTTAGCAGCAGCACGTTCAGCAACCAATTTACCTACGGCTTGCGCTTGTTCTGTTTTATTTCCACCTGAAATTTCTTTATCCAAGGCAGAGGCACTTGCTAGCGTTACACCCGCTACGTCATCAATAACTTGCGCGTAGATGTTTTTGTTAGAACGGAATACGTTCAAACGTGGGCACTCAGCAGTACCAGAGATTTTGTTACGGACACGGCGATGACGCTTTTGACGTGTCTTGTTTTTGTCTGGTTTTGTAATCACAATTGTCACCTCTTCTATTTGCTGGCCTAAGCCGCGAAAAGTATATAGTCATCTTCAAAAAAGGAAGATGTGAAGCCGTAATTTTCATACGGGCTTCGGCTATATCCTTTATTATTTACCAGTTTTACCTTCTTTACGGCGTACGAATTCGCCAACATAGCGGATCCCTTTGCCTTTGTAAGGTTCTGGAGGACGTACGCCACGAATGTTCGCAGCTAATTCGCCAACTACTTCTTTGTTGATTCCTTTAACGATCACTTGTGTGTTCGCTGGAACTTCGATTTCAACGCCAGCTGGCGCTTCGATCTCAACTGGGTGAGAGTAACCCACGTTTAAGACTAATTTTTTGCCTTGTAATTGGGCACGGTAACCAACCCCGATAAGTTCAAGAGCTTTTTGGAAACCTTCAGAAACACCTACGACCATGTTGTTGAAGTTGGCACGAGTTGTTCCGTGGATTGTTTTCATTTCTTTTGTGTCATTTGGACGAGTGAAAGTTACAACGTTTCCTTCGACATTCATAGTAATGTCAGCAGAAAAAGTACGTGTAAGTTCACCTTTAGGACCTTTGACTGTAATGTTGTTGCCATCTTGCTTAACTTCAACGCCAGCAGGCAATTCAACGATTTTATTACCGATACGACTCACTTAAAGACACCTCCTTGTAAAAGATTATATTACCATACGTATGCGACAACTTCGCCGCCGACATTTTTTTGACGCGCTTCTTTATCAGTGATTACACCGTCAGAAGTCGAGATAATGGCGATACCTAAACCATTTAATACTTTTGGTACTTCGTCAGCTTTAACGTAAGCACGCAAGCCTGGTTTAGAGATACGTTTCAAGTTAGTGATAACACGTTCACCGTTTTTGCCGTATTTCAGGAAGACACGGATCACGCCTTGTTTGTCATCTTCGATATATTCAACATCACGGATGAAACCTTCGTTTTTCAAGATTTCAGCGATGTCACGCTTGATTTTTGATGCAGGCACTTCTAAAGATTCGTGCTTAACCATGTTAGCATTACGAATGCGAGTTAGAAAATCTGCGATTGGATCTGTCATGACCATGGGTTCTTTACCTCCTTTATGCGAGTATTTGTTTACCAGCTAGCTTTCTTCACGCCGGGAATTTGACCTTTATAGGCAAGTTCGCGGAAGCAAATACGGCAAAGTTTAAATTTACGATAAACTGAATGTGGACGTCCGCAACGTTCGCAACGAGTGTAAGCTTGTGTTGAATGTTTAGCAGGACGTTGTTGTTTAGCAATCATTGATTTTTTAGCCACGTAGTTCGCCTCCTTTAATTATTTTTGGAATGGCATGCCTAATTGTGTCAGCAATTCACGTGATTCTTCATCAGTGTTGGCTGTTGTCACAATAACGATGTCCATCCCGCGTACTTTGTCGACCAAATCGTAATCAACTTCAGGGAAGATTAATTGTTCTTTGATACCTAAAGTGTAGTTACCGCGACCATCGAATGATTTTTTACTTACACCATGGAAGTCACGGACACGTGGTAGTGAAACACTTACCAATTTGTCTAAGAATTCATACATGCGTTCGCCGCGCAAAGTAACTTTGGCGCCGATTGGCATACCTTCACGTAAACGGAAGCCGGCAATAGATTTTTTAGCTTTTGTAATCAATGGTTTTTGACCAGCGATTAAAGTTAATTCTTCTACTGCTTTATCTAAATTTTTCGCATTTGAAACAGCATCACCCACACCCATGTTGATAACAATCTTTTCAACTTTTGGTGCTTGCATCACTGAATTATAATTGAATTTATCCATTAAAGCTGGAACTACTTCTTTTGAGTATTTTTCTTTCAGGCGGTTCATTTAGTTGCCCCTCCTTCCTTAAATTATTTATCTAAAACTTCACCGGTTTTCTTGGAAACGCGGACTTTTTTACCGTCAACTTCTTTGTAGCCAACCCGAGTAGCTTCACCGTTTGATGGGTCGATGATCATGACATTTGATACATGAATCGGAGCTTCCATTTCAACGATTCCGCCTTGCGGAGCAGCTTGAGAAGGTTTTTGGTGTTTTTTCACGATGTTAACACCTTCGACTACAACTTTATCTTTTTTCGGGAAAGCTTCTAAAACAACGCCTTCTTTGTTTTTGTCTTTACCAGTGATAACTTTGACTTTGTCGCCTTTTTTAATAAACATTACTGTTTCGCACCTCCTTTTAAAATAGGTTTTCTTATAATACTTCTGGTGCTAGGGAAACGATCTTCATGAAGTTGTTTTCACGCAATTCACGGGCAACAGGGCCAAAGATCCGAGTTCCACGAGGGCTTTTATCGTCACGGATAATTACCGCAGCATTTTCATCAAATTTAATATAAGAACCGTCAGTACGGCGCGCACCTGATTTAGTGCGGACGATGACCGCTTTGACAACGTCGCCTTTTTTGACAACCCCACCTGGCGTTGCTTGTTTAACTGAAGCAACGATCACGTCTCCGATGTTAGCAGTTTTGCGACCTGAGCCACCTAGGACTTTGATCGTCAAAATTTCACGCGCACCTGAGTTATCAGCAACTTTTAATCGGCTTTCTGATTGGATCACGGTTGTATCCTCCTTTATCGCTTTATTTATCTACCAAGTTCCAAAGTGTAATTAGATAATTACAGCTTTTTCAACGATTTCTACTAGACGGAAACGTTTAGTAGCAGATAATGGACGAGTTTCCATAATTTTCACGATATCGCCAACTTTTGCTTCGTTGTTTTCATCGTGCGCTTTGTATTTCTTAGAGTAGTTCATGCGTTTACCGTAGATAGGGTGGTTTTTCTTTGTTTCTACAACGACAGTAATGGTTTTATCCATTTTGTCAGATACCACGCGACCTTGGTAAACTTTACGTTGATTTCTTTCAGTCATACCGCTAATGGCCTCCTTCCACAATTACTTCGCTTGTTCACGCAACACAGTTTTGATGCGTGCAATCGATTTACGTACTTCTTTGATACGTGCAGTGTTTTCTAATTGACCGGTTGCTAATTGGAAACGCAAGTTGAACAATTCTTCTTTCAATTGTTTTTCCTGATCAAGCATTTCGGCAGTGGTTAATTCTCTGATTTCTTTAACCTTCATTCGATTCACCACCCATTTCCTCACGTTTTACGATCTTCGTTTTCATTGGTAATTTGTGAGAAGCAAGACGTAATGCTTCACGAGCAACTTCTTCAGGAACACCGGCGATTTCAAACATGATTTTACCGCGTTTAACTGGTGAAACCCAACCTTCAGGAGCCCCTTTACCTTTACCCATACGTACGCCAATCGCTTTAGATGTGTATGATTTATGAGGGAAAATTTTAATCCACACTTTCCCACCACGCTTCATGTAACGAGTCATAGCGATACGTGAAGCTTCGATTTGACGGTTGGTGATCCAATGTGATTCAACAGCTTGTAAGCCGAATTCACCAAAAGCAATCTCTTTACCGCCTTTTGCTTCTCCGCGCATTTTACCACGGAATTCACGACGATGTTTTACACGTTTAGGTACTAACATGTTTATTTCCCTCCTTTCTTAGTGTCTTGAGCGTTCTTTTTCGTTGGCAAGATTTCGCCACGATAGATCCACACTTTAACTCCTAATTTTCCGTAGGTAGTATCTGCTTCTTCCCAAGCGTAGTCGATATCGGCACGCAATGTATGAAGTGGAACAGTACCTTCTGAGTAGCCTTCGCTACGAGCGATATCAGCACCGTTTAAACGGCCAGATACCATTGTTTTGATCCCTTTAGCGCCTGAACGCATTGTACGTTGGATCGCTTGTTTTTGAGCGCGACGGAACGCAACCCGGTTTTCTAATTGGCGTGCAATTCCTTCACCAACTAATTTTGCATCTAAATCTGGTTTTTTGATTTCCACGATATTGATGTGGATACGTTTGCCAGTTAAGCTGTTTAATTGTTTACGTAAGTTTTCAACTTCTGAACCACCTTTACCAATTACCATACCTGGTTTAGCAGTGTGGATAGAAACGTTCACGCGGTTAGCAGCACGTTCGATTTCAACAGTAGAAACTGCAGCGTCAGCTAATTTAGTCGCGATAAACTTACGGATTTTCAAATCTTCGTGTAAGAAGTCAGCATACTCTTTTTCAGCATACCATTTTGCATCCCAGTCGCGGATGATGCCTACACGCATTCCAATTGGATGTACTTTTTGACCCACTGATTATCCCTCCTTATTTTTCTGATACGACTACAGTGATATGACTTGTACGTTTGTTGATTGGTGAAGCTGAACCTTTAGCCCGTGGACGGAAACGTTTCATTGTTGGTCCTTCGTTAACAAAGGCTTCGGAAACAACTAAGTTTTCAACATCTAAGTCAAAGTTGTTTTCTGCATTCGCAACTGCTGACATCAAAACTTTTTCGATGATTCCGGCAGCTTTATTTGGTGTGAACTTTAAGATTGCAATTGCATCAGCAACGCTTTTACCTCTAATTAAATCAATCACTAGACGAGATTTGCGAGGAGATACGCGAATTGTTTTCGCAGTTGCTTTAGCTTTTGTAATTTGTTCTGCCATGATGATATCCTCCCCTCAAATATTAACGTCTTGTTTTCTTATCGTCGGCAGCGTGCCCGCGATAAGTTCTGGTTGGTGCAAATTCACCTAATTTATGTCCTACCATGTCTTCTTGAATGTAAACTGGGACATGTTTGCGTCCGTCATAGACAGCAATCGTAAAACCGATAAAATTCGGAAAAATTGTTGAACGACGTGACCAAGTTTTGATGACTTTTTTCTTTTCGGCACCTTGTTGTGCTTCGACCTTTTTCATCAAGTGTTCATCGACGAAAGGCCCCTTCTTTAAACTACGACCCATGGTGAACCTCCTTCCAAAATGTAGACCACATGGTCAAAAACCTTATTTAGCTTTGCTACGACGTACGATAAGTTTGTCTGAAGCAGCTTTTTTATTACGTGTTTTGTAACCCAATGCAGGTTGACCCCAAGGTGATACTGGAGCTTTACGTCCGATTGGAGCTTTACCTTCACCACCACCGTGTGGGTGATCGTTAGGGTTCATTACGCTACCACGAACTGTAGGACGTTTACCCATCCAACGAGAACGACCAGCTTTACCAATGTTAATCAATTCGTGTTGTTCGTTACCAACAGAACCGATTGTTGCACGGCAAGTTGCTAAGATCATACGTACTTCGCCTGAGTTTAAGCGGATTAAGACATATTTGCCTTCTTTACCTAATACTTGAGCGCTTGTACCAGCTGAACGGATTAATTGTCCGCCTTTACCTGGTTTCATTTCGATGTTGTGGATAACAGTACCAACTGGGATGTTTGCAAGTGGTAATGCATTCCCAACTTTGATATCAGCTTCTGGACCAGAAACCACTGTCATACCTACTTCTAAGCCTTTTGGAGCTAAGATGTAAGCTTTAACACCGTCTGAATAATGTACTAACGCGATGTTAGCAGAACGGTTTGGATCATACTCGATTGTTTTAACAGTAGCAACAACGTTATCTTTGTTACGTTTGAAGTCGATTACGCGGTATTGACGCTTGTGACCGCCGCCTTGGTGACGTACAGTGATACGACCGTTGTTGTTACGACCGGCATTGTTTTTCAACGGTGCCAACAAAGTTTTCTCTGGAGTGCTTGTTGTAATCTCAGCAAAATCAGAGCTTGTCATGTTACGGCGACCATTTGAGGTAGGTTTGTACTTTTTAATTGCCACGCCTGTTTCCCTCCTATTTAGTAGTAGAATTTAATGCTTATTCAGCTTCGAAAATTGTAATTTCTTTTGATGCTTCAGTTAAAGTAACGATCGCTTTGCGACGTTTCTTTGTGTATCCTGCATATTTGCCCATGCGTTTGAATTTCGGACGCACGTTCACGATATTAACGTTTTTCACTTTAACACCGTCAAAAGCAGCTTCAACTGCTTGTTTTACTAAAGTTTTGTTCGCTTTAGTGTCCACTTCGAAAGTGTATTTCTTGTCATCCATGGCAAGCATAGATTTTTCAGTGATCACTGGGCGTTTGATAACGTCTAGTAAGTTCATTATGCAAGCACCTCCTCAATTTGAGTCAGAGCAGCTTGAGTTGCTAACAATTTATCGCTTGAAACTACGTCCAATACAGATACGTTGTTTGAAGTAACAACAGTCACGTTTGGTAAGTTACGAGCTGATAAAGCAGCAAAGTCGTTGTCTGCTTCAAGTACAACTAATACTTTAGAATCAACTGACAAGTTAGCTAAAACTTGTTTGAATTCTTTTGTTTTTGGTGCGTCAAAGCTTAATGCATCAACTGCAACCATTTTGTTTTCAGCAACTTTTGCTGATAAAACAGATTTCATTGCTAAGCGACGAACTTTTTTAGGAAGTTTGTAGCTGTATGAACGTGGAGTTGGTCCAAAGACAACGCCACCGCCACGCCATTGTGGTGAACGGATTGAACCTTGACGAGCACGACCAGTTCCTTTTTGGCGCCATGGTTTACGGCCACCGCCTCGAACTGCGCTACGGTTTTTCACAGCGTGTGTTCCTTGTCGTAATGAAGCGCGTTGCATGATGATTGCATCGTAGACAACACTTTCATTTGGTTCAATTCCGAAGATTTCTTCGTTTAATGTGATTTCGCCATTTTGGCTACCATCTTGTTTAAATAATGCAATATTCGGCATTCCTAAGTTCCTCCTTCCTTAAGTTTACTTATTTTGCTTTCACAGCAGATTTAATAGTAATCAATGATTTTTTCGCGCCAGGAACGTTACCTTTGATTAGGATTACGTTACGTTCAGCATCAACACGAACAACTTCCAAGTTTTGGATTGTTACGCGGTTGCCACCCATGCGGCCTGCTAGACGTTTGCCTTTAAATACCCGGTTAGGTGCTACAGGACCCATTGAACCAGGACGACGGTGATAACGAGAACCGTGAGCCATTGGTCCGCGGCTTTGGCCGTGACGTTTGATTACGCCTTGGAATCCTTTACCTTTAGTTGTACCAGTTACATCGATGACATCTCCAGCTTCGAAAATATCAACTTTGATTTCTGATCCTACTTCTAAGCCCTCTAGCTCAACATCCTTGAATTCGCGAATGAAGCGCTTAGGAGCCGTGTTTGCTTTTGCAACATGACCTTGCGCAGGTTTGTTTGATAAAACTTCACGCATATCTTGGTAACCGACTTGAACTGCTTCATAGCCGTCGTTTTCCACTGTTTTAAGTTGTAATACTACGTTTGGAGTAGCTTCAACAACTGTTACAGGTACTAACTCACCAGATTCAGTGAAGATTTGAGTCATTCCCACTTTTTTCCCTAAGATTCCTTTGGTCATGATTACACCTCCATCTTAATTTGATTAATTATAGTTTGATTTCAATGTTAACGCCGCTTGGCAAGTCTAGCTTCATTAAAGCATCAACTGTCTTCGGTGTTGGATTCACAATGTCGATTAGACGTTTGTGAGTACGCATTTCGAATTGTTCGCGAGAATCTTTGTATTTATGAGTCGCACGAATAATTGTGTACAAGCTGCGTTCTGTTGGTAATGGAATTGGACCTGACACAGAAGCTCCAGTTCTTTTTGCAGTTTCTACGATTTTATCCGCTGATTGATCTAAAATACGATGTTCATACGCTTTTAAACGGATACGAATTTTTTGTTTTGCCATTGTTTTCCCTCCTTCGCCTATTTTGAAAAGTAGACATAGCTCCACGAAAATTTCCGTCACGCTCGTCCATGGCAAAGCGTCCGGGCGTGTCGCAACCTCTCGTTTCGTAGCCGGTAGAATAAAACCTTATTCCACCAGTGCTTTTCACACATTTGTAAGCAGCACCTTTATGATTATAGTATATCTAAGTAGTGTTGGCAAGGATTTTTTATTGATTTCATGCACTTTTCACCACTTTTTATTTGTAAAGGTTTTCATTTTAGATTTTAAAAAAGGCACCTCTAAAAAATCAGAGATGCCTTTTTTGATAAAATTTTTAGCCATTAATTAATTTTGCACGAATTTTATTTGAAACGACTTCAACGATTAAGATTAAAACGATTAAGCCGATTAAAATTGAGCCAACTTGATTCCACTTGTAACCGTTAATAGCAAACATCAACGGTGAACCAATACCACCGGCACCAACTAAACCTAAAATCGTCGCATCCCGTAAATTCATATCAAAACGATAAATCGTAATCGAAACAAAGTTACTTAGCAATTGCGGTAAAATTCCAAAACGGATTTTGTCGAAGGTCGTAGCCCCAATCGAGGTCATTGATTCCAAAACGCCAGTATCAATTGTTTCAATTGCATCAACATAAAGCCGAGAAACCATCCCAATCGAAGTGACTGACATCGTCATTACCCCAGCAAAAGGACCCGTCCCTGTTACCCGTACGAACATCAACCCATAAACCAAAGCCGGCACAGTTCGGATAATGACCACCAAAAAGCGCGTCAAAATATAAACTGGTTTAGGCATAATACTAGGTGACATCAAAAAGGCAATCGGAATTGAAAAGATCGAACCTAAAATAGTTCCTAAAAAACCGATACAAATTGTTTCAAATAATAAATAGGCAACCCCAGTACTAGAGAAATCAAAAAGAAAATTCAGATCCGGTGTCACAATCCCTTTTAAAATATTCAAGGCAACTTGGGAGCCATCCGTACTGGTTTTATTAATTTTAATGGCCGTCAACGACCAGATAAACATTCCGACAACGATTAAAGCAATCGTAGCGTATTGTACTTTTTTATTGGGCTCTTTTGCCAATTGTTTTTCTACTAATGTATTCATGGCGTCCCCCTATTTTAATTTCTGACGCAAGTATTCACTTAACATCTCGATTAGCGCAACAGTGACAATTAACATCAATAAAATGGAACCAACACTGGCATAATCGCGCCAGCCTAAACGTTCATTTAACAATAAACCTAAACCACCGGCACCAACATAGCCTAAAATAGACGCATACCGGACATTTCCTTCAAAACAGAAGATTGAAGTCGATAAATAATTAGGTAAAATTTCTGGTAAAATGCTATATCGGAAAGCTTGAATCTTAGTTAAACCAAAAGATTCCATCGCTTCAAAAGTTCGCATATCAATTGTTTCAATTTGTTCGTACATAATTTTACCAACATAGGAAATGGTAAACATAAAGATAGCGATCGTTCCGGCAAATGCCCCTAAACCTAAAATGAAAGTAGCAATCAAAGCAACGACTAAAGTTGGCAATGTCCGCAATACGCTCAAAATAAATTTGAAAATACCGGCAACGAACCGATTTTTAACAATATTAATAGAAGATAATACCGCAAAAGGAATCGCCAATAGCGAACCGATAATTGACCCGAGCAATGACATTTTAATTGTTTCTAATAATGGTCCCCAGACCCGATTCATGTATTTCCAATTTGGCGGAATCATGTCGCCGATAATAACAAAGAACTGTTTACTTCTTAAAATTAAAGTGCTAAATGAAAAATTCGTTACGTCTGCTGCTACAAACATGAAGATTACTGTAATTAAAATATAAATTGGCAAAAATGACCGTTTGCTCGTCACTTGTTTGCCATTACTTAAAGTTAATGTCTTTTTAAACAAGCTGACCACCTACGCTTCCACAGGTTGATTTTTGCCGTAAATTTCATCCAAGATGCTTTGATTCACTACATCGGTTGGTCCGTCATAAACGATTTCACCTTGACGAATCCCAATAACACGATCACAATATTCTAACGCTAATTCCACATGGTGAATATTCAACAAAATAGAAACATTCATTTCTCGATTGATACGACGTAAATCTTCCATAACTGATTTTGCTGTAACAGGATCAAGAGAAGCTACCGGTTCGTCAGCTAAAATAATGCCTGGCTTGCGGGCTAGCGTGCGGGCTAAAGCGACCCGTTGTTGTTGCCCACCGGAAAGTTGATCTACTCGAGTATAGGCTTTGTCTAAGATCCCAACATTATCTAATGCTTCTAGCGCACGGATTTTATCTTCTTTGGGGAAAATCCCTAAGGTCCGACGCCACAAAGGCATGTCTGGCACTGAAGAAACCAAAACATTTTTTAAAACCGTAGAACGTGTTACTAAGTTAAAAGATTGGAAAATCATCCCAATATTTTTGCGGAATTCACGAATTTCTTTTCCTTTTAATTGACTAACATTGACATCATTAACAAGTAACGTGCCAGAATTAATGTCGTGCATGCGGTTAATACAACGAATTAAAGTAGACTTCCCTGCGCCGGAAAGGCCGATAATTGCCACGAATTCACCTTGTTGGATTTCTAAATTAATGTCTTTTAGTGCAACGGTACCGTTAGGATAAACTTTTTGCACATCTTCAAATTTAATCATTGCTGTATCCTTTCACACTGAAGTTTTAATAATTACTAATTACTGTCGAAAAACACTTTTTCCCACAATAAGACGAAATTTTAATTTCACTGCAAAGCCATCCTGCCTCAGGTAAAAGCTTTTACTTGGCAAGAACCATTAAAATTTCGGCTTATCCCGTAAAAATTTCCAGCATTGCAAACAGAAAGGAAGGGATTGTGTTAATGAACACAACCCCTGCTTTACTATTTTTCGTGCTAGTTGCGCGATTATTCGCTAATTTTTTTGATTAATTCTTGTGCTTTTTTCTCATCGTCGTAATCAGAAGCTTTTGCTTCTTTATAACCTTCGTGGTTGTAAATGCTGATTACTTTTTTACCTTCATCTGTTTTACCAATTTCAATAAAAGCTTTGCTTAGTGCTTTTTTCAATTTTGCGTCCATGTTTGGTGCATTTTTGCTGACGCTGATTGTGTCGTTATAGATTGGGTCTGTTACACCGATAACGTTTGTTTCAGACCAAATATCATTTTTACGACCAAATTCTTTTGTCCAAGTGTCAACATAGTCTAAACGTGCATCGGCATAGGCCATCACAACGTCGATTTGACCAGCTGCTAAACGGGCAAATGAACTTGCATAAGAGTCAGATTGAACCGCATCTTTTAAATCTAATAATGTTTTATCGTAGTTTTTGTTCATCCATAAGGTTGGGTAGATGTAACCTGCTGAAGATGAAGAGTTTGCCATTGCCCAAGAAGCACTGTTTAAATCATTCCAAGTCAATTTTTCACCAGCGTTAACTTTTTTAGCTAAAGCTTGGCCTTTTGCTGAAGGACCTGCAATAATCAATGCGCGGTAGTAAGCAACTTGTTCGTCTGTGTTTTTTGTTGGTTTTTCATCGTTCCAAACTTTCGCATCGTCTGAATCAATGGATAAACCTTTCCGTGTTGCAGTTAATAATACGTCTGTTCCATCTTCGTATAAGACATACGTCCCACCTGGAATGAAACCAACATCAAGCGTACCAGAAGACAATGATTCACCAACCGCTTCATAACTCGTACCAACAGAGATATCCACGTTTTCGATGTTATAGCCTTCTTTTTTCATTTGGTCTTTCAAAAGATTTTTCAAAGGTTCAGTAGCTGTTACGATTTCATCTGCGTCACGAGACGGTACAAAACCAATTGTCAGCTTTTCCAACTTGATGTTACCATCGGCATCTTTTTCACCTTTGCTATCATTTGATGAAGAATTACCACAGCCAGCTAGTAAAAGCATCGCTGCCGCACTTGCCAAACCCACTTTCAAAACTTTTTTAAACATAATATCCTCCCATAATGAATAACTACAGCACAGATTTCACTGCGAACAAATAATAACATAATTTAAACTGCTTGAAAAGACGAATATTTTTAAAAAAGGCAGGGAATTTGTCTAGTTTTTAGGTAAATAATACTTGAAAGATTCCCTTCACTTTTATTATTCAATAATGAAAAGAAATTTCTTAATTGCTAACCATAACCAAAAAAGGCTTGTTAATATTTTTTCTAAGAGATAATCGCTTTTTACTACGCTGAAAACCGGATAAAACACGAACATTCCCCACCAAGTAAAAAAAACTACTGTCTGTATTCTATGGTTTTAGCGCCTTAACACTTCGCCAAAACTATTTTTACAAACAGTAGCTTTTAAATTAAACAAAAGAACGTTTCATCGTAGCAGTCAAAGCTTTTCTTAGCGGAAAGTACAAAAAGGCTACAATCAAAACAGTCATGCTAACATTGATTAACGTTGCTGGTAATTTCGCCGTTGCGCCTACAAAAGCTGCCTGTACGTTCGCTCCAGCGATGGCTAACATCACTGTATTTTTGATTTGGGTCATTGCCACTTTTGCAATCCCTGTCACACAACCAATGACAACAACTTGCCAAAGCGCTGTTGGTTTTTTCTTAAAAAGAAGTAACGCCCCATAGGCTGCTGCACCAACAATAAAGCTCTCCAAAATAAAATACGGTGCTTCTGTGGCGTAGCCGTTTAACATATCAAAGATGAAAAAGCCCAACCCACCTGCTAATGAACCTTTAAAGTAGCCTAATAATAAAACTGCCAATAATAATACCGCATTGCCTAAATGGACAAAAGCCCCGGTGGGTAGTGGAATTTTAATCGTGGTTCCGATTACAGTCAAAGCAGTAAACAACGCTACTAAGACAATTGCTTGGACGGAAAAATCTTTTTTCATTGGATGGCCTCCATTCTTTTTTGCGCCTTGTTGTAAGCACCATGCCAGACGTGTCCGACATAAGGATTAATCTGCACGCCTTCTTTAATAGCAGCGGCGACAAATTGTTTGGCCATCGCCACAGCTCGTTTCATCGGAGCCCCTTTAGCCAGACCGGCTGTCACTGCCGCAGCAAAAGTACATCCCGCACCATGATTGAAATCGGTTTGGTACAATTCATTTTCAAAGGTAACAAATTCAGCCCCGTCGTAAAATAGATCAATAGCTTTATCACTTCCTAAGCGATGACCGCCTTTTATGACAACGTTTTTTGCCCCTTGTTGCCAAATGGCCCGGGCCGCTTTTTTCATATCCGCAAGATTAGTCAAATCACCTAGCTCCGCTAAAATTCCGGCCTCTACTAAATTAGGGGTGGTAATCGTCGCCAGCGGTAATAAATATTTTTTGATTGCCGTAACTACTTCCGGTTGCAAAATTTGCGCCGTACCTTTACAGGCAATAACTGGATCGACGACTATATTTTCCACCTGCTGCTTGTCCAAAAAATCAACAGCCGCTAAAATATTGGCATCATTTCCCATCATCCCTGTTTTCAAAGCTGCCATACCCGATCCGGCAAAAGCAGAAATAAGTTGCTTTAACAACAGTTCAGCCGGTAATTCCGTCACTTCATGGGACCAACCTGTTTTAGGATCCATTGTGACGATCGAAGTAATACTCGCAAAACCAAAAACACCGTATTCCTCGAAGGTTTTCAAATCGGCTTCCAATCCGGCACCACCGGTAGAATCAGAACCCGCAATTGTTAATACCTTTTTCATTTGACCACTCCTTTTTAAATACCTATTATTAGCCCATTTTTGCTAAACTCATTTTTGCGGGATACTAATTTTAAGTATAGGGCTTGTACTTCTTGACGGAAACGACCAATTGGTTTATTTTGAAACCAACCAATTAATTTTTGGACTATAATTTCTAGAAAGCAAAATCTTAATTTTACAAAGGAGCATTTATGACTTTAAACCGTAAAAGTAAAACACCTTTGTTCCAACAACTAATGGAAGTTATCATCGCAGAAATCGAATCTGGAAAATTAGCCCCTGGTGATCGCCTCATGCCCGAGCGAAAAATGGCCGACTTTTATCACGTTAACCGTTCCACTGTCAACCACGCATTAGAAGAGTTAACCAGTTTAGGCTGGCTTGTCCGCAAACAAGGCAGCGGAACCGAAGTCGCCAAGGGTCGGTGGGGCTCGCGGCAAGCACCACAATTTCAATGGCAGCATTTATTGGCCAGTCGCAGTCAGCAAGATCCTTACAGTAAAGCCCAAAACCAATTGCGTAAAAACTTGCAAACAATCGATTTAGCCAATGGCGAGCTACCCCAGGACTTAATTCCGGCTTTTAAATTTCCGGCTTTATCCTGGGACCAAATTATTAAAGAAGAAAAAAATTTGCGGGATACTGGCTATTTGCCCTTAAAGGCTACAATTACAAAAAAATTAGCCCAAAAATTCCAGCTCTCCTTAAAAAATCAGGACTTATTGATTACTGCTGGCTCGACGCAGGGAATTTCACTAATTTTGCAGACACTCTTACAGCCTGGTGATGTGATTGCCACAGAAGATCCGTCATTTTTATTTGCACTACCTCTTTTTCAGTCGCTGGGATTGCGGCTAGAAGGCATTGCCACCGATCACGAAGGAATTATGCCCAGTGAATTAGAAAAGCAGATTTTAGCAAAAAAAGTAAAACTACTCTATTTAAACCCTACTTTTCAAAATCCAACTAGTCGCTGCCTTTCTTATGAACGTCGGCTAAAAATCATTGAAATCTGTCGCAAGTATTACGTCCCCATTATTGAAGACGACATCTTTGGCGAGTTAGATTTCACGACCCCAATTCCTAAATTAAAGGAAATTGCGCCCGAACAAGTGCTCTACCTTGGTTCTTTGTCAAAAATTTTTGGTTCCAGTATTAAAATTGGCTGGCTGTTGGCTCCTAAAAATTTGATTTCATCCCTTGCTAATACGAAAAAGTCATTGGATAGCGAAACCAACTTATTCACCCAAATATTGGCCAACATTGCCTTAAGTAGTCCTGAATACGATACCCAACACGCCCAACTCATCAAAGAACTTGAACAACGCAGCCAGCTATTGTGTGAAACTTTTGCCCCCTTTAAAACAGATTGGGAATTCACAAAAATTAAAGGCGGCCTTTATTATTGGTTTACGTGGCAACACCAAAATTTGAACCGCAAAGATTGGCAACTATTTTTCGAGGAAAATTTATTGGTCGCACCCTCTTTTTTCTTTAGTAATGATACAATGTCTATGCGAATAAATTATACCCAGCTAACGCCGGAGCTGGTAACGACGCTGGCAGAAAAAATGGAACGAATTACTCGCAAGCTTTTACGTAAGACACCTTCAACAAAGGCATAGCACAAACAATTTCTAATTTTAGGAGGCAGAAAATGAAGGACGTTATCGCATTATTGAAAAACCACCGTAGCTATCGCAACTTTGACGAAAACTACGAGCTAAAAGATGAACAGCTACAAGAAATTTTAGCTGCCAGTCGCCAAGCACCGTCTTGGATGAATGGCCAAGCCTACTCGATCATTGTGGTAAAAAATAAAAAATTGCGGGAAAAACTAGTTGAATTAAATCCTAGTAATCCCCACATGCTCCACAGCTCTGTCTTTTTATTATTTGTGGCCGACTTACAGCGCACCCAATTAGTTGCTTTAAAACAAGGCGTGGATTATGCCGTAACAGATAGTCTGAATCCCTTGATTATTGCAACGACAGATGCCAGTTTAGCATTGCAAAATGCGGTCACTGCAGTAGAAGCATTGGGTCTTGGCAGCGTGATTGTCGGCAGTGTACGTAATCAAATCGACCAAGTCAGTGAACTTTTCAATTTACCACCTTACGTTTACCCAATCGCTGGTCTTAGCATTGGAAAACCCACTGTTGAAATGCAGGTAAAACCTCGTCTACCAGAAAAAGCCGTCATTCATTACGACACTTATCAAGCATATGACTATCAATTAATCGAAGATTACGACCAGACGATGAAAAAATTCGGCGAGGCCCGTGAAACAAAACTTTGGACTAAAAAATTCGCCGACTACTACAAAGAACCGCGGAACGTTCATTTAAACGACTATTTAAAAAAACAACATTTACTTTAAAAATCAACTACCACCCGTCATTTCTTTCACACAAAAACCCTACAATTTGAAGAGGACGCCACGCAAAGGGCTTGTTTTCAAATTGTAGATTTTTTTACTTTTATTTCGCCTATTGTACTCGTTTTAAGGATAGCTTACGAAATAAACTGCGGCAAAAAACAGACTCTTTACTAAAAAAGCTGCTGTGAATTGCTGGATACTCCTATGTAAATAATAAAAAAAAGAAGCAGGAATACTGCTAACTCTCACCTTATGGTCTTAGATATCTATTTTTTAAAGCACGGTTTAAATCTAGCAGTAAAAAGCCGCTATAGGAAATTTACATTTTTTCTTATAGTCAAAAAAAGAAGCAAAATCCGAAGATTTTGCTTCTAAAGTTCAAGAATTATTTTTCGATTGTTGTAACAACGCCTGAACCAACAGTACGTCCGCCTTCACGGATTGAGAAACGAGTACCGTCTTCGATCGCGATTGGGTGGATTAATTCAACGTCCATAGTAACGTTATCGCCAGGCATAACCATTTCAGTACCTTCTGGTAATTCAACAACACCTGTTACGTCAGTTGTACGGAAGTAAAATTGTGGGCGGTAGTTTGTGAAGAATGGAGTGTGACGTCCGCCTTCTTCTTTAGTTAAAACGTAAACTTCTGCCGCGAATTTTGTATGTGGAGTGATTGAACCTGGTTTAGCCAATACTTGACCACGTTGGATGTCTTCACGAGCCACACCACGTAATAATGCACCAATGTTGTCGCCAGCTTCAGCGTAATCCAACAATTTACGGAACATTTCAACACCTGTTACAGTAGTTTTAGCAGTTTCTTCAGCGATACCTACGATTTCAACTTCGTCACCAACGCGAACTTGTCCACGTTCAACACGACCAGTTGCAACAGTACCACGACCAGTGATTGAGAATACGTCTTCGACTGGCATCATGAATGGTTTGTCAGTATCACGAACTGGAGTTGGGATATATTCGTCAACTGCAGCCATTAATTCTAAGATTTTTTCTTCGTATGAAGCGTCGCCTTCTAAGGCTTTCAAAGCTGAACCTGCGATAACTGGAGTGTCGTCGCCTGGGAAGTCGTATTCTGACAATAAGTCACGAACTTCCATTTCAACTAATTCTAATAATTCTTCGTCGTCAACCATGTCCATTTTGTTCAAGAATACGACGATGTAAGGAACACCAACGTTACGTGACAATAGGATGTGTTCACGAGTTTGAGGCATAGGACCATCAGCAGCAGATACTACTAAGATCGCGCCGTCCATTTGAGCAGCACCAGTGATCATGTTTTTAACGTAGTCCGCGTGTCCTGGGCAGTCAACGTGAGCGTAGTGACGGTTTTCAGTTTCATACTCAACGTGAGCAGTTGAAATTGTGATACCGCGTTCGCGTTCTTCAGGTGCACCATCAATTTGATCGTAAGCAGAAGCTTGTGCTAGACCTTTTTTAGATAATACAGTTGTAATTGCAGCTGTAAGAGTAGTTTTACCATGGTCAACGTGTCCGATAGTACCGATGTTTACATGGGGTTTAGAACGGTCAAATTTTTCTTTTGCCATTTTAAAATGTTCCTCCTAAAAATACGTAATAGTTTTTATTTTTTGATAGGTAAACTGCCGCAAGCGACAGTTTGCCCTTATCATCGTTAATTATTGTACACGAATTTTTTTAAAAAATATAGCTCTTTTAAAAAAATCCTAATCATCAAAAATTATTCAGCTTTGCCGCCGTTTTTCTTAATGATTTCTTCTTGAATAGATTTTGGTACATCTTCATAGTGGTCAAATACCATCATGAAAGTACCGCGACCTTGTGTAGATGAACGCAATGTAGTTGCGTAACCAAACATTTCTGCTAACGGAACGATAGCATTAACGATTTGGGAGTTACCGTGTGCTTCCATACCTTCAACGCGACCACGACGAGCAGTTACGTGACCCATAATATCACCTAAGTAATCTTCTGGAACAGTAATTGTAACTTTCATCATTGGTTCTAAGATTGCAGGTTTTGCTTTTTTAGCAGCAGCCCGCAATGCCATTGAAGCAGCAACACGGAAGGCAGTTTCACTTGAATCGACATCATGGTAAGAACCGTCGTAAAGTTTTGCTTTAATATCAACTAATGGATAGCCAGCTAAGACACCGTTGTCCATTGCATCTACTAAACCTTTTTCAACAGCTGGAATGTATTCACGTGGAACCACACCACCAACGATGGCGTTTTCGAATTCGAAACCGGCACCTTCTTCGTTTGGCGTAAATTCAATCCATACGTGACCGTATTGACCTTTACCACCAGACTGACGTACAAACTTACCTTCTGCTTCAGTAGCAGCACGGAAAGTTTCACGATAAGAAACTTGAGGAGCACCAACGTTTGCTTCGACTTTAAATTCACGACGCATACGGTCAACTAAGACGTCTAAGTGCAATTCACCCATCCCTGAGATAACAGTTTCACCAGTTTCAACGTTTGTTTCAACACGGAATGATGGATCTTCTTCTGCAAGTTTTTGTAATGCAATACCCATTTTATCTTGGTCAGCTTTTGATTTAGGTTCAACAGCAACTTGGATAACTGGGTCAGGGAATTCGATTGATTCTAAGATTACTGGAGAATCCAAGGCACAAAGAGTGTCCCCTGTTGTTGTATCTTTCAAACCAACGGCAGCAGCGATATCACCGGAATAAACGCGGTCGATTTCGTTACGCGTGTTGGCGTGCATTTGCAAGATACGTCCGATACGTTCTTTTTTGTCTTTTGAAGCGTTCAATACGTATGAACCACTTTCTAAGACACCAGAATAAACACGGAAGAAAGTTAGGCGACCTACGAATGGGTCAGTCATAACTTTAAATGCTAATGAGGCAAATGGAGCTTCGTCGTCAGCTGGACGAGTTGTTTCTTCGTCAGTCTTCGGATCGATCCCTTTAATTGCTTCAACATCTAATGGTGAAGGCAAGTAGTCAAGAACAGCATCCAACATTAATTGAACCCCTTTGTTTTTGAAGGCTGAACCAGCCATTACAGGGAAGAAGTCAACGTTGATTGTTGCTTGACGGATACCAGCTTTTAATTCAGCTTCAGTAATTTCTTCGCCGTCTAAATATTTCATCATTAAATCTTCATCAGTTTCAGCTACTGCTTCCACTAATTTTTCGCGCCATTCTTGCGCTTGTTCTAGGTATTCTTCAGGAATTTCAGTTTCTTGAATTTCAGTACCTAAGTCGTTTGTGTAGATTTCAGCTTTCATTGTCACAAGGTCAATGATACCGGTGAAATCTTCTTCTGCACCAATTGGTAATTGGATTGGATGAGCGTTAGCACCCAAACGATCGTGTAATGTAGAAACTGAGTACAAGAAGTCTGCACCGATTTTGTCCATTTTGTTACAGAATACAACACGAGGTACGCGGTATTCTGTTGCTTGGCGCCAAACAGTTTCAGTTTGTGGTTCAACCCCTGATTGAGAGTCAAGGACAGTAACCGCACCATCTAATACACGCAATGAACGTTGTACTTCAATTGTGAAGTCCACGTGTCCTGGTGTGTCGATGATGTTGACACGGTAACCTTTCCACTGAGCAGTTGTCGCAGCAGAAGTGATAGTGATACCACGTTCTTGTTCTTGTTCCATCCAGTCCATTTGTGAAGCGCCTTCGTGGGTTTCACCAATTTTATGGATTTTACCTGTATAATAAAGGATACGTTCAGTCGTAGTAGTTTTACCTGCATCGACGTGAGCCATGATACCAATATTACGAGTTTTTTCTAACGAAAATTCTCTAGCCATTTCTTGCTTGTGCTCCTCTCTTTAAAAAGCGGCAAAAGAAATCTTTTGCCCGCTTACTTGGTGTAACAATCGAATTGTCTTTTTTGCAAAAGCAAAAAAGATCTTACCAACGATAGTGGGCAAAAGCACGGTTGGCTTCGGCCATTTTGTGTGTGTCTTCGCGTTTTTTCACAGAAGCACCAGTGTTGTTTGCTGCATCCATGATTTCTTTTGCAAGACGTTCTTCCATTGTGTGTTCTCCACGCAAACGTGCGTAGTTAACAACCCAACGTAAGCCTAAAGTTGTACGACGTTCAGGACGAACTTCAACTGGGACTTGATAGTTAGAACCACCGACACGGCGAGCTTTAACTTCTAAGACAGGCATGATATTTTTCATTGCTTGTTCAAAGACTTCTAATGGATCGTTACCAGTAGATTCTTTAATAATGTCAAAAGCATTATAGATAATATTTGCAGCAATCCCGCGTTTGCCATCAACCATAACACGGTTGATCAAACGGGTTACTAATTTTGAGTTATACATAGGATCTGGTAAAACATCGCGTTTTGCAACTGGACCTTTACGAGGCATCCGTAACTCCTCCTTTACGTAGTCATTTTGTATTGTGTTCTATATAATAGTCTGTAAACTAGATTAAGCTTTAGGACGTTTTGTACCGTATTTAGAACGAGATTGTTTACGGTCGTTAACGCCAGCTGTATCTAATGCACCACGAACGATATGGTAACGTACCCCTGGTAAGTCTTTTACACGTCCACCACGTAATAAAACAACGCTGTGTTCTTGTAAGTTATGGCCGATACCTGGGATATAAGCTGTTACTTCGATCAAGTTAGACAAACGAACACGGGCATATTTACGCAAAGCTGAGTTCGGTTTTTTCGGTGTCATTGTACCCACACGAGTGGCAACCCCACGTTTTTGCGGAGAGTTCACATTCGTTTGAGCTTTTTTGAAACTGTTATATCCTTTGTTCAATGCTGGTGAATTTGATTTTTCAACCTTGGATTTACGAGGTTTACGTACTAATTGGTTAATTGTAGGCATCCCTTGTTTTCCTCCTTCCTTGATTCGCCTTTCTAGCTCCACACATCCAGGTGGTTCTTTTTCAGCGATAAAAAATAATGCAGCCTTGTGCATAATCGTCAGTTGTACTTTTCTTACAGTCAGCACGTCTGTTTTAAGAGACCTGTAGACAAAGCACCTTTGTTAGAATAGCATGATTGAAAATAGGTGTCAATAAAAAACGCAAAGCTTTTGCAAACTTCTTGAAAAATTTTTAAGCAGCCGATTTTTCTCATTCCCATGACGCCTTCTTTGTATTTATCTATAGAAGTAAAATTTTTTATGAAGCCCATTTTGAATAAAGTTGCTTTATAGTTTTTTTAACTGTAAAAGAAACGCCAGAAAGCTATCATTTCCCGTAAAAAAGCTTTAAAATGAAGTCAAATTAGTTTGTAAAGGGGTAAAAATTACGATGGACTTAAAAGAAATGGTTGGCAAAGAAGCCTGCAAGCATATTAAAAGCGGTATGACAGTCGGACTTGGAACGGGTTCAACTGCTTATCACATGGTGGCAGAAGTGGGTCGGATGATTAAAGAAGAGAATTTACAAATTACCGGTGTGACCACTTCTACCCAAACTTTAATTCAAGCCAGAGAACTAGGGATCCCATTGGCCTCAATTGATGAAGTCGATCACATTGATATTACCATTGACGGTGCCGATGAAGTTGATCCTAATTTTTTAGGGATTAAAGGTGGCGGTGCCGCTCTCTTATATGAAAAAATCGTTGCCACGTATTCTGATAAAGTGATTTGGATTGTTGACAGCTCTAAAATGGTCGAAAAATTGGGTAAGTTTCCCCTACCAGTTGAAGTGATTCCTTTTGGCAGCCAACAAATTTTCAACATTTTAGCCAAACAAGGCTACAACCCCACTTTCCGTAAAACGAGCGATGGCGAGTTTTTGCACACGGATAGCGGCAATTATATTATTGATTTGCATTTAGAGACAATCGCCGATCCTCACGCACTGGCTGAAGAATTAATCCACATGACTGGTGTAGTGGAACATGGCTTGTTTTTAGATATGACGCAGTTGGTAATTGTCGGTGAAAAAGACGGCCCTAAAACGTTACACAACCCCGCTTTTTCTTAATTAAACATTTCAAGGTTGGGATAAACGACAGGTAGTGTTTATCCCAACCTTTTTTTGACCAAACAAAAAAACATGTAACTATTAAAAAAAGCTTTTACCTTATAAAGATCTACTTTTGAACTTTCCTCTTCTCAGAAGCTTTTTTGCGTTTTTTTGCAAGAAACGGTACCATTTTGACGGAGTTTATGCTACATTTTTCTTAATGAAAATGAAGACTGTGAGGATTTATCATGACAATTTTTGGCTATGCCCGCACCACAATCAACGACAATGATTTAGATTCCCAAGTGAAGTCTTTGACGGAATATGGCTGTGGCCCAGTATTTTTAGATACTTTTGAACAAAAATACCACGAGGAAAATCACGCCGATTTAGATACTGTGATTGCACAAATGCAACCAGGTGACGCCTTAGTCGTAAGCGACTTGCACCGTTTGGGCCGTTCTACGCGTCAACTGACCGAATTAACCAGCTTATTTAAAAATCGCAACTTGCATTTAGTCAGTTTGACTGAAAGCATTGATACCAGAAGCCAGATGGGTGACATCTACTTCAATTTAATGGAAGGCTTAGCACAAATGGAATGTGCGCTGATTAAAGAGCGTACCCTTGTCGGTCTAAACAAAGCCCGCCAAAAAGGTAAAATTGGCGGTCGTCCCAAAATCGATGGGAAAACGGTGAAAAAAATTCGCCAGCTTTATTACGATAAAAAAGAAACAATTCAATTCATTTCTTCTAAGTGTGGTGTATCAGTGGGAACCTGCTATAAATACATTAATTTAGCCCCTGAAGAATTGGAAAAAATTACGAATTAAATTGCTGCACAGCGACTTGTCTTTTTCAAAAGAGCAAGTTGCTGTGCCTTTTTTTAGTGGCAAAATGCACTAAAACAGTGTACAATGTGGAAGGAATTGAAAATTTCAGAAACCAAATGACAAAGGAGAGTTATTCATGCCAAAATTAGTATTTTCTCGTCACGGTTTGAGCGAATGGAATGCATTGAACCAATTTACTGGTTGGGTTGACGTAGACCTAGCTCCAGAAGGTGTTGAAGAAGCAAAAGAAGGCGGCCGCAAAATTAAAGAAGCCGGCATCGAATTCGATATCGCTTATACTTCTGTATTAAAACGCGCTATCAAAACTTGTAACTATATCTTAGAAGAATCTGACCAATTATGGGTGCCACAAGTTAAATCATGGCGCTTAAACGAACGTCATTACGGTGCATTACAAGGTTTGAACAAAAAAGAAACCGCTGAAAAATACGGTGACGAACAAGTTCACATCTGGCGTCGTTCATACGACACATTACCTCCATTATTGGATGCAACAGATCCTGGTTCTGCAGCAAATGACCGTCGTTACGCTATGTTAGATCCACGGGACGTTCCTGGTGGAGAAAACTTAAAAGTTACTTTAGAACGTGCTTTACCATTCTGGCAAGATGAAATCGCGCCAGCATTAAAAGACGACAAAACTGTCTTAGTAGCTGCACACGGCAACTCATTACGCGCTTTGGCTAAACACATTGAAGGCATCTCTGATGATGATATCATGGATCTTGAAATTCCAACTGGCCAACCTTTAGTTTATGAATTAAACGACGATTTATCAGTAGCTAAAAAATACTACTTATAAGCCATTTATATAAAGAGGCTGCAACAAAAGTGCATCGGTACTTTTGTTGCAGCCTCTTTTTTTGCAGATAACTGGTATTTTTAAATACCAATCAGACAGATACCCAACCTGCAATTTTTAGCTTATTTCTTAAAATAAATACTGCTGATATCGCTTTTTTCACTTACCTGTCTGGACAAAATGCGCAGCAGTGACAGTTGTCTATTCTACTTTTCAAAATTACTTTAGCATTTTAGCAAAACGGGCCATTGCTGCTTGTACTTCTGGTTGGTACTGCGGTGCAATCAGCGGGACTAATTTTTCACTGACAGCATCAAACTCTTTTACCGTAAACTCATCGGTTGCTAATTTGGCAAAAGCCGCTACTAAAATTTCTGTTGCTGGTTCTTCTTGACCTGCAACTACCCGCTCTTTAACGAACTGTAAAAACAGCTCTTGCTCTTTTAACATTTCACCACAGCTCCTTTTACAAATAGTTTTGTTCAACCAAACTGTCTTGGTAAATTTTCACAACATCTTCCACTTGTAAGGGTACAAAAGCATCGGTTGCAATTTTGCTATAAGCCACTGCTTGCTTGGCCATCACTTCAAATTTACGATCATCTTCAATACCAACTTCTGGCAATGTCATCGGAATGCCACAGGCTTTGAAATAATCATACGTTTTTTGAATCGCCATACGGGCTGCCATCATCGGTACCGTTTCATTAATTTGCCAAACATTGCGGCCATATTGGGCAAACTTCACTGCAGTCTCTTCATTTAACACATGATGCATCCAACGGGGAGTTAAAATGGCTAGGCCAATTCCATGGGTAATGTCATAAAAGGCACTCAATTCATGTTCCATTGCATGACAGGACCAACTACCGCCTTTCCCACTACCAGTTAAGCCGTTTAATGCCAAGGTGCTGGCCCACATCAGATTTGCCCGTGCATCATAGTCTGTTGGAGTAGCTAACGCAATTGGGCAATTTTTCGTTACTGTCCGCATCAAACCTTCACTGATACCGTCTTGCACGTCTGTTGCAGGCGTTGTATTAAAGTAGTTTTCAAATAAGTGGCTCATAATATCTGCTGAACCGGCTGCGGTTTGGTATTTCCCTACACTAAACGTATTTTGCGGATCTAAAAAGGAGACTTTAGGTAATAAGTTTTCTCCTCCCATCCCTAATTTTTGGTTGGTCTGCCAATTGGTAATCACAGCACCGCGATTCATCTCGCTACCAGTTGCGGCCAACGTCAAAATCGTGACGATTGGTAATGCAGCTCCAGCGTAATTTCTTTTTTCAATTACCGCCCATGGCTCTTCTTTAGGACTACCATGGACAGCTGCGACGGCTTTGGCACAATCAATTGTCGACCCGCCACCTACTGCTAAAATCACGTCAATTTCATTTTCAGCACATAATTTTGCGCCTCTTGCCACAGTTTCAATGCGCGGATTTGGTTCTACTCCTGCCAGTTCAACAATTTTAAAGTCCGCCAGTTCCTTTAAGACACGGTCATACAACCCGTTTTTCTTAATACTGCCACCACCATATACAAGTAATACCCTTTGGCCAAAATTTTCTATCACTGCGGTCAATTCATGCAACCGATCTTTACCAAAGCGGATATCTGTTGCAACATTAAAAGTAAAATTATTCATACTTGTCACTCCTTTGAAATTAATCTACATTCTTACTTTACCCCTAAGCTACTATAAAAGAAAGCGGTATCTTAAATCTTGCATTACACAAGAAAAAGAGGCTGCTTGAAAGACAATTTTTTGACAACCTTAGAAGATTAGATTTTTTCCTCTAACTTTTTAAGGTCATTACAATTCATCTTTTTCAAACTAGCCTCTTTTGACTTATTCTTTAATTGCCGTTTCCAAACCAACTTCAATCATATCGTTAAATGTGATTTGACGTTCTTCTGCGGTGGTTTCTTCACCGGTAATCATATGATCACTAACTGTACAAATAGCAAGTGCTTGCACGTGGAATTTCGCTGCTAAATAATAAAGAGCAGCTGCTTCCATTTCCACGCCTAAAATCCCTACATCAGCTAAAGCAAAAGTTTCAGCCAAATCATCTTTATAAAATGTATCTTCTGATAAAATATTCCCAACGTGGGTGGTAAAACCTTTTGCTTTTGCAATATCATAAGAATTTTTCAATAATTCAAAATCAGCGATTGGTGCATAATGGAAAGATTGAAAATTCTTTTGCACAATTGAGGAGCTGGTCGTAGCCGCTTGGGCAATAATCAAATCCCGCACATGCACATCTTCTGATAGCGCACCACAAGTCCCAACGCGAATTAATTTTTTGACACCATAGGAGTTAATCAACTCATGGGCATAAATACTAGCAGAAGGCATCCCCATGCCAGTTCCTTGCACGGATACCCGCTCACCTTTATAAATACCGGTATAACCTAACATTCCCCGCACGTTATTGTAACAAATCGGGTCTTCTAAAAAAGTTTCGGCAATATATTTTGCCCGTAATGGATCTCCTGGTAATAAAATTTTATCGGCAATTTCACCGGCCTGTGCTTCAATATGAACGCTCATGAATAACTTCCTTTCCTTTTTCGTTGGTGATAATTATTTATTGCTAAAATTATTCTGACAGTTTTTTTATAATTTTGCTAGTGTTTCTTTCACTAACGCTTTAAATTCTGCCTTCACACGCTCTGTTGTTTCCACCACTTCTGCATGATTTAGATTTTTTTGCATGCCCGCAGCTAAATTAGTGATACAAGAAATACCTAATACTTTTAAGCCACTATGAGCCGCTACGATAACTTCTGGCACGGTTGACATTCCGACTGCATCTGCGCCAATTGTGCGAGCAAACCGAATTTCAGCTGGTGTTTCATAAGTTGGACCAGAAAAGCCCATGTAAACACCCTCTTTTAAATGTAAGCCCGCCGCTTTTGCGACTTCTTTTGCCACTGTCATATATTCTATGCTATAAGCTTGGCTCATATCTGGGAATCGTGGTCCCATACTTTCTTCATTAGGACCAACTAAAGGATTTGCCCCCATGAAATTAATATGATCTGTAATTAACATCAAATCCCCGGGTGCAAATGTTTCGTTCACACCACCACACGCATTGGTCACAACCACAGAATGTGCGCCAAGTGCTTTCATCACCCGGACTGGATAAGTGACTGTTTGCATCGAATTGCCTTCATAATAATGAAAACGCCCTTGCATCGCTAAAACTTTTTTTCCTGCCAAATCGCCATAAACCAACTGACCAGCATGTCCCACGACTGTTGAAACTGGAAAATGAGGAATTTCATTATAGGAAATCACCACTGGATTTTGAATTTCTTCAGCTAATTCTCCTAAGCCAGAACCTAAAATCAAGCCAAATTCAACTGTTTTTACACCTTGTTCTTTGATAAAATCTGTCGTTTCTTGTAATTGTGCTAAAATCTCTGTCATAAAGACCTCCCATGATTGCATTAACCTGTTGTGTAATGTTTTAAAACTTAACAAAGGCAATACTGACAGCAGCAAAAAATAATACTATTTCCCACCGTCAGTTTGTCTTAAAAATTTTATTTTAAAGCAGCTAAGAAGCTTTGGCCGTTTTCTGTTGCCGGTACAGCAAAGTTTTCTGCAATAGTTGCCGAAATATCAGCATAAAAACCTTGTGGCAATGCGCCTTTTCCGGTCATTTTTTTGCTATAAGCAAGTAATGGCACATATTCACGGGTATGATCTGTACCAGGGAAAGTTGGATCGTTACCATGATCGGCAGTAATTAACAACAAATCATCATCGGCCATATTGTCCAATAATTCTGGAATCCGCAAATCAAAATCTTCAATGGCATGTGCATACCCCACGACATCGCGGCGGTGACCATACAACGCATCAAAGTCTACCAAGTTTGTAAAACTTAAACCGGTAAAGTCTTTTTTCATTACTTCTAATAATTTATCCACACCGTCCATATTACTCTTTGTGCGAATTGCTTCTGTAACACCTTGGCCGTTAAAGATATCGTTGATTTTACCCACAGCAATGACATCTTTGCCGTTATCTTTTAATGAATCTAAGACCGTTTTACCAAACGGATCTAAGGCGTAGTCGTGACGATTACTTGTGCGGGTAAAATTACCAGGTTCACCTACATAAGGACGTGCAATAATGCGGCCGATCATATAAGGTTCATCTTTTGTAATATCGCGAGTAAATTGGCAAATACGATACAATTCTTCTAAAGGAATAATTTCCTCGTGGGCTGCAATTTGTAAAACTGGATCTGCAGAAGTATACACGATTAAATCCCCAGTTTTCATTTGGTGTTCACCATAGTCGTTAATTACTTCTGTGCCGGAATAAGGTTTGTTGCAGACGACTTTACGCCCAGAAAAATCTTCAATTTGTTTTAATAATTCATCGGGAAAACCATTTGGGAAAACGCGGAATGGTTTTTTAATATTTAATCCCATAATTTCCCAGTGGCCAGTCATTGTGTCTTTGCCCACAGAGATTTCTTCTAATTTAGTGGCATAACCTTGATGATCTTTTTCATCTTTAACACCTGTTAGAGGGCGAATGCTCCCTAAACCTAATTGTTCCAAGTGCGGGATAGTTAACCCAGCTTCTTTTGCAATGTGGCCTAATGTATCTGCTCCAACATCACCAAATTTTTCGGCATCCGGCGCTTGACCGATACCCACTGAATCCATGACGATTAAATGTACACGTTTAAACATTTTATTCCCTACTTTCTATAATTTTAAGCTACCTCTATCTTACTAGAAGTCACCCTATTTGGCAGTTATAAACAACTTTTTGAATCCATAGAAAAAGAGCAGGACAAAGCAACAATGTCCCTTAGTCCCACCCTTAAACAAACTATTTTGATTTAATATAATTGGTACCGTTGGCCTTGGGACCTGATGCTTTTCCTAAGAAGATTACCAACACTAAAATTGTTAGAACATACGGTGCTGCCTGCAAATAGACATCTGGAATTGATGAAATAATCGGCAATTTAGCACCGGCAATACTGATGTTTTGGGCAAAGCCGAAGAATAACGCCGCTCCCATCGCACCCAGTGGATTCCATTTTCCAAAGATCATTGCCGCCATGGAAATGAAACCTTGTCCAGCAATTGTTGTAATGGCAAAACGACCAGAAATAGATTGCGCAAAAACCGCGCCCCCCATTCCGCCTAAAAAGCCAGAAATCAACACTCCCGAATAACGCATTAAATACACGTTAATTCCTAGCGTATCTGCAGCTTGAGGATGTTCACCCACTGAACGCAAACGTAAACCAAATTTTGTTTTAAAAATAATAAACCAAGCTAAAACAGCAATCAAAATGGCAACATATGCCGGTAAAAACGTATCTTTAAAGAAAATTGTTCCAATAACTGGAATGTCTTTTAAGACTGGAAAACTATAATAACCAAGTGTTCCGCTGATATTATCCGTTTGTCCTTTACCATAGATAGCTTTGACTAAAAAGACTGCCAAAGCTGGCGCCATTAAGTTCATAACAGTACCAGAGATAATATGGTCGGCGCGAAAGTTAATCGTTGCCACTGCGTGTAATAATGAAAAGACAATCCCTGCTAACCCTCCGACTAAAATTCCCAGCCACGGTGTCATTGCGCCAAATTGATCGTACATTTCCAAGTTAAAGACAATAGAGGTGAAGGCCCCCATTACCATAATACCTTCCAAACCAACGTTTACAATCCCGCTGCGTTCAGAGAAAACTCCACCTAATGCAGTTAAGATTAAAGGAGCGGAATAAATCAAGGTTTGGGTTAAAATTGAGGCAATTAAATCAATACTCATTAGATTTTCCCTCCTTCTTCATCCTGGTCGCTTGGACTAGCTTCCACTTCAGTTACGACAGCAACTTCTTTTTTAGGCCCAAAGAATTTTGCTAATGCAAAGCGAATAACAAAGCTAATGCCGACAAAGAAGATGATAATGGCAATATCCACATCCACCAATTCTGATGGAATACCTGCAACTTGCATCCCTTGTCCGCCAAGTTTCAAGACACTAAACAGTAATGCTGACAATAAAATCCCTACTGAACTGCCGCTTCCTAGTAACGAAACCGCCATTCCGTCAAAACCAATGGATAGAGAGGTTCCTTGAATAAAGAAGTTTTGGAATGTACCTAAACCTTGAACCACACCACCAAGACCAGCTAAACAACCAGAAATGACCATTGAAACAATGATCGTCCGTTTACTACTCATGCCGGCATATTCAGACGCAAATGGGTTCAAACCAACCGAGCGAATTTCATAACCTAATGTCGTTTTCTTCATTAAGAAATAAACCAACACCAAGAAAATCAAAGCTAAGAAAATCCCCATGTTTAACCGAGAATGATTGGAAATATTGGTTAAAAAGTCCGTTCGTAACGAACCGTTTGCACCAATCATTTTTGTGACCCCTTTGTTACTCATCAATTTTTCGTCCATCACATTGTTGACAATATGGGTACTTGTATAAAGCAAAATATAGTTCATCATAATGGTTACAATTACTTCACTTGTACCAAAGAAGGCGCGTAAAATACCAGGAATTGCCGCTGCGATTGCACCAGCTAAAGCCCCAACAATAATTGCTAAAGGTAAAACTACGATTTTGGGCGCATCAGGCAGGGCCAAAGCGACCCAAATACTAGCAACCCAGCCACATAAAGCCTGACCCGAAAGACCAATATTGAAAAAGCCGGCTGAATTTGCCACCGAAAACCCTAATGCTGTGAAGATTAACGGACCCGCCGTTACAAAAATTTCCCCAATATTCCGCGGGTTAATCGCACCTGTTTGCGGATTTAAAAAGGCGGTCTTCAACATTTGACTATAACCGGCAATCGGATTAAAACCAAAGGCCGCCATAATAATGCCACCTATGATAAACCCAAGTAAAACCGCAATAACCGGTACGAGGAGATTTCTGATTTTTTCAGAACGATTATTCAACTGCCTCACCTACTTCCTCCGTTTGCCCTTGTGTGCTTTCTTTGGCTAATTCTGCCCGTGCTTCTTCTAAAGAATAGCCCGCCATTAATAAACCAAGTTCTTTTTCGCTCGTTTCTTGCGGTGTAACTTCCCCGACAATTTCCCCAGCGTGTAGCACAACAATTCGGTCGGAAACATTTAGAATTTCTTCTAGTTCAAAGCTAACTAATAAAACAGCCTTAAATTTATCCCGTTGTTCAATTAAGCGTTTGTGAATAAATTCAATCGCACCAACATCCAAACCGCGCGTTGGGTTAGCAACAATTAACAAGTCTGGATTTCGATCAATTTCGCGGGCGATAATGGCTTTTTGTTGATTACCACCAGACAATGCTTTGGCTGGAACCAATTCATTTGTCGTTCGCACATCGTATTCTTTGATTAAATCTCGCGCTTTTTCATTGATTTCACCATAATTCAAAAAGCCGTTTTTACTTAAAGGCTCTTGGTAATACGTTTGCAACGCCATATTTTCAGCTAATGTCATCTCTAATACCAAGCCATATTTGTGGCGGTCTTCAGGTACGTGACCTACGCCTTTTTCCACGATTTGGCGCGGTTTTTTATTGGTGATATCATCGCCGTCTAAAAAGACTTTGCCACTTTCAACTTTGCGTAAACCCGTTAGCGCTTGAATCAATTCTGATTGACCGTTTCCATCAATACCAGCAATCCCTAAAACCTCACCTGCTCTAACTTGCAAGCTTAAGTTTTTCACAGCCTCTAAACCGCGGCTTTCTTTGACCACTAGATTTTCAACCGACAAGATAACTTCTTGTGGATTGGCATCTTTCTTCGGTGTTTTAAAGGAAACTGCGCGGCCTACCATCATATCAGCTAATTCTTGACTGGTAACATCTTTAACTGTTACGGTACCAATTCCTTTACCACGACGAATAACAGTACACTGGTCCGCCACTTTTTTAATTTCATCTAACTTATGGGTGATTAGAATAATCGATTTACCCTCTTTGACTAAGCCATGCATAATGGTAATTAATTCATCAATCTCTTGTGGCGTTAATACCGCTGTTGGTTCATCAAAGATCAATACTTCGGCACCACGATACAACGTTTTTAAAATTTCCACCCGTTGTTGCATCCCCACCGAAATATCTCTGACATAAGCGTCTGGATCAACAGCCAAACCATATTGCTCTGAAACGCGCATAATTTCTGCTCGCGCTTTTTTGCGGTCAATCACGCCAGCTTTTGTTGGTTCACTACCTAAAATGATATTTTCTGTCACAGTAAAAGCATCCACTAACATAAAATGCTGGTGCACCATTCCGATACCTAATTTGTTGGCAGCCGTCGGACTGGTAATATTTACTTTTTGTCCATTCATGAAAATATCACCAGAAGTTGGTTCTAATAATCCTGACAAAACATTCATCAATGTTGACTTACCGGCACCATTTTCGCCTAAGAGAGCGTGAATTTCGCCTGGTTTGACCCGTAGATTGATATCGTCATTGGCTTTGAAATCGCCGAAAGCTTTGGTGATATGCCGCATCTCAATGACATATTTCTCTTCTTGTGCCAAATTTTTTCACATCCTTACTTTTCGTCTTGCGCAACTTGTAAAATTGAATACGTTATCTATAAATGCAAAAATTTTTGCGGCGCTGCCGCTAGGAAATTGCTTTCCTTAAAGCTGGATTTGAATTTTTTTACCTCATGTACGTAAAGCCAAATTCACCTTTAAAGAAATCAATTGAAAAATCAGGTCTTGCCCGTCAAACAGACAAGACCTGAAAAATAAATTATTTAACGTCTTTTGGTACTTCTGGTACTTCGATTTTGCCGTCAGCAACTTCAGTTTTAACTTCTTTAATTGCTGCTTTTGCGTCGTCTGATAAGAAACCTTCAGTCAAGTCAACGCCACCGTCTTTAAGACCATATACCAAGTGTTCGCCACCAGGGAATTTGTCTTCTAAAGCACGGTTAGAAATATCTTGTACCGCAGCACCTACACCTTTAAGTGTAGAAGCTAATGTACAGTTATCGTCTTTACCATCAGAAGTTTGGAATTTACCTTCTGCTTCTTGATCACTATCCACACCTAAAACCCAAACTTTTTTGTCTTTTAATTCTGCTTCAGTAGATTTTTTGTTTAATTCTTTTGCTTCAGAGAAGACACCAGCACCAGTACCGCCAGAAGCGTGGAAAATTACGTCTACGCCGTCACGGTACATTGCTGCTGCTAAAGCTTTACCTTTAGCGGCATCGTTAAATGAAGCAGCGTATTCGTTTTCGATTGTAATTTCTTTGTTTAATTTTTTCGCTGCATCTTTAACCCCTTGCGTAAAACCAGCATCGAAACGATCGATTACAGCACCTTCTTCACCACCGATGAAGCCGACTTTATTTGTTTTTGTCGTATAGGCTGCAGCATAACCTGCTAAATATGAAGCTTCGTTGTCTTTAAATGTTGCAGAAACAACGTTCTTTTTGCCATCAATAACACTATCAATAATAACGAAATTATTATCAGGGTTTTGATCTGCTGCTTGTCCGATTGAATCAGTTAATAAATACCCTACACCAAAGACTGTTTTGAAACCATTTGAAACGGCATTGTCAATGTTTGTTGTGTATTGAGATGCGTCGTTTGATTGGAAATAGTTAAAACCACCCACACCTTTTTTCAAATTGTGTTCTTTACCCCAAGCTTGTAAACCTTCCCAAGCTGATTGGTTGAAAGAACGGTCATCGATTCCGCCGATGTCAGTTACGATTGCAGCACTATGTTTTGCATCTGTGCCCTTATCTGAACCGCCACCAGTGCTGTCTGTACTGTTACTTCCGCCGCCACCGCAGGCACCTAACAACATAATGGATGCTAACGCAACTGTTGCCAGACCAAATAATTTTGCTTTTTTCATTTCTGTAAAGCCCCCTAAAAGTAAGTTTTTTTCAACAGTCTATTGACTGAATGAACATGTTTTAGCGACCAGTTGTTACTAGTCAAAATCTTTATCGGTAAAAGAATATGGTAATAATTCTCCTACTGTGGTTTCTTTTGTCACACCATGATCGCCAACTAACGTCACGGGCATCTCTGGTGAACAGAATTCTGCCATCACCTGCCGACAAGCGCCACATGGTGAAATTGGTTCTGGTGTATGTCCTGCTACTACTAAATGACTAAATTCTCTTTCGCCTTCTGATACGGCTTTAAAAAAGGCAGTCCGTTCGGCGCAGTTTGCTAGCCCATAAGAAGCATTTTCAATATTCAAACCTTGATAAATTTTTCCTGCTTTGGTGACTAAACACGCACCCACCGGAAAATGTGAGTAAGGCACGTAGGCTTTATCTAAAGCTTCGGTTGCCACGTTAATCCATTCTGTTTTTGCTTTCATTTTTCCACCTGACCTCAAATTTACCTATTGTAATCGTAATTGACGTTTAGTAAATTCAATCGAAATATCTTGTTTCACTTGTCCAAATTTTAGTAGCCGCCGCCTTGGGAGCCAGTCACGATTGCTACACTAGCCGAAGTACCCAGCCGGTTAGCACCCGCTTCTACCATTGCCATTGCTTCTTGTTCATTATGAATGCCCCCAGAAGCCTTCACACCCATTTCTGGTCCGACTGTTTGACGCATCAAGCGTACGTCTTCTACCACAGCCCCCCCAGTTGAAAAACCAGTTGAAGTTTTCACAAAATCTGCTCCCGCTGCTTTAGCTAATTCACAAGCTTTTACAATTTCTTCGTTATTTAGTAGCGCTGTTTCAATAATCACTTTAACTAATGCTTTATCTTTTGCTGCCTTTACCACCGCTTCAATATCTTGTTGAACTTTTTTAAATTGGGCAGATTTTAGCGCACCAATATTGATTACCATATCCACTTCATCTGCACCATTATTGATGGCATCTGTTGTTTCATAGGCTTTAACTTCTGATGTGTTTGCCCCTAAAGGAAAGCCAATCACCGTACAAACAGCTGTCGGTTCACCTTTTAACTGTTCTGCCGCAAAACTTACCCAAGTTGGGTTGATGCAGACAGAATAAAAATGGTATTGTTTTGCTTCTTCAATAATACGTAACACATCTTCTTGTGTTGCGTCTGCTTTTAAAATTGTATGATCGATCATGCGATTTAATTCCATGTTTTGTACAACTCCCTAAATATTTTAATTGCTAAATTTTCTTTGAACTATAAAATAAATCAAAATTTTAATTAAAAACTTTTATTATGACTATTTTACCATGTATCTCGCAATTCAAAAAATGATTCTTGAAAAGGCAATCATTTCGTGATGATGTCGTGAATTAGCGGAGGTTCAGTGGCCGTCGCGCCAATTTCAATATTTTGATAAAGTAACGCTTCTACAGCGGCAACATCTTCTGTATTGCTGTAAATGGTCAGTAGTGCCTCACCTTCTGCAACTTTATCACCAATTTTTTTGTGCAATTTTAAACCGACAGCATAATCGATTTCATCTTCTTTTGTCTTACGACCTGCCCCTAAAAGCATTGCTGCAATACCGATTTCATTGGCTACTAATTTTGTGACAACACCACTTTTTCTAGCTGGCAATTTTATTTCATATTGGGCAGTTAGTAAACGTTCTGGCTCATCTACGACGGTTTCATCTCCGCCTTGGTTTTTAATCATCTCTTTGAATTTTGTTAGTGCTTTACCAGAAGTCAGTGCTTCTTCTAACATTTTCCGCGCTTCTTGTAGCGTCTGAGCTTGTTTGGCTAACACGACCATTTGGCTGCCCAATGCATAACACATTTCTACTAAATCAGCCGGTCCAGCGCCTTTTAGCGTGTCAATCGCTTCAACGACTTCTAAGCTATTTCCAATTGCCTCACCCAAAGGTTGTGACATATCCGAAACAACCGCCATTACTTGACGATTGGCTAAATTGCCGATGCGCACCATCGTGTGGGCCAAGCGCCGTGCGTCTTTTATATCCCGCATAAAAGCACCATCACCAGTCGTAACATCTAAAACAATGGCATCCGCACCAGAAGCAATTTTTTTACTCATAATTGAGCTGGCAATTAACGGAATCGAGCTGACGGTTGCAGTGACGTCCCGCAAAGCGTAAAGTTTTTTATCCGCTGGCGCCAAATCACCTGATTGACCAATCACAGCCACTTTACTTTCGTTTACGATTTTAATAAATTCTTCGTCTGAAATTTCAATTTTAAAACCTGGGATGGCCTCTAATTTATCTAACGTTCCGCCAGTAAAGCCCAAACCACGACCAGACATTTTTGCAACAGGAACTCCCACACTTGCCACCAGTGGTGCGAGCACCAAAGTAGTAGTATCTCCCACCCCACCGGTAGAATGTTTATCTACTTTGATTCCTTCAATTGAAGATAAATCGATAACTTCTCCAGAATGTGCCATCGCTAAAGTTAAGTTCGTAATTTCTTCATCTGTCATATCTGTAAAATAAATCGCCATCAACAAAGCGCTCATTTGATAATCTGGAATATCACCTTTTGTGTATTCTGTAATAATAAAGTCAATTTCTTCTTTAGATAACAATTGACCATCACGCTTCTTTTCGATTAAATCGACCATTCGCATGCCTTTTCCTCCTTAAGTCCAGTGTTATTATACAACAATAATTCAATTGGTAAACCACTTTAGTAAAACAGTTTACCTAATAAACCCCAACCTGTTAAAGCGCTTACAGGAGCAATATACTGTATTACTCCTCACTTGTCAAGGTCATCACACTCTCACGAATAATTAATTTAGTATCAAATACTTTATTCGGAATTCGTCGTTTGGGAAACTCGATTGCGTCGACTAAAAATTTAGCGGCGTAAAAACCAATATCAAAAGCTGGTTGCAAAACGGTAGTTAACGGAGGTGTCACGTATTCCGTCAAATTCAAGCCATCAAATCCAATCACCGAAATATCTTCTGGCACTTTTTTTCCTAATTCATAAATTGCCTGGTAACAGCCGATTGCCATCGAATCATTGCTACAAAAAATAGCTGTTAATTCTTTTTGTCGCAATAGTTCCTTAGCAGCTTGGTAACCACCAGCTACTGTTAACTCATTTTCTACCACATAGCGTCCTTTATAGGCGATACCGTGATCTTTTAAGCAATGACGATACCCATTAAACCTCTCTTGCAATTGGTAATAGCCGGTACTTTCTTTTAGCATACCGATGTTTTGGTGCCCTTGTGCGATAAGATAACTTACGGCTTGATAAGCACCTTCGTAATCTTTGACAATTAAACGGCCATTGCTGCGTTGGTTAATCCCGCGATCAATTAAAATCGTCGGCATGTTGTGATAAATTGGGCTCCCAATTTCATAGCCACTTGGCAATAAATGCGGCGTTGCAAACAAAACCCCGTCTACTGAACGGTGACTAAGTTCTTCTAAATACGTAATCTCTTTTTCTTGGCTTTGCTGGGAGTTACACAAAATAATCATATAGCCAAGCGGATTAACATAACGTTCTGCCCCTTCGACTACTTTTGAGAAGAAAAAATCTGTCACATCTGGAATAATCATCCCAATTGTTTTTGAGCGACGATTAATCAAATTAGACGCAAAAAAATCAGGCTTATAGTGATATTTATTTACGATATCCCAAACCCGTTGCCTGGTTTCATTACTAAAGCGCGTCCCCTTATTATTTAAAATTTGCGAAACCGTTGTCACAGATACCCCTGCCATTTCCGCAATTTGTTTAATGGTCATCTTCATTTTAATCCCCCCACAAGCCCTAGTGTACCAAAATCTACTTTAAAAAAATAGCGGGTGAATTATTCTTGCGACAAATTTTCTGATGTCTTTTTACCTCATGGAAATAAAGTAATGAAAAACTTTTCCCAAAATTTTCAGCAGCTAAAAAGACCTCTATAGAAAAAACTACAGAGGTCTTTTTTATCGAATTATCAACTGATGTGGAATTGTTATTTGCGCTTTTTTTCATCATAAAAAAGTTGGAAGGCTGCTTTGCCACATTGCTTTAATTGATGATCAACGGTTGAAAAATGAAGGAGTTGGCTCACCAATAAATTTTCCCGACCAATGACCAAAGGCTGTGCATCTGAAGGGTATTGCGCTAAAATCATCGCAGCGACTTCATCGCCATTGGTGATAATTCCATCCACTGCTTGCTCTTTAAAAAATTCTGCCGCTTGAATGCCGTCTTCAGCATGAATACAGTCCCAAAAAATGTTGTCTGCTGAAAAATTAGGAAAGTATTTTTGGCTTTGTTCAATGGTTAAAATAGAATTACCACTTATGCGCTTACTGCGCCCTAGCGTTAACCCCAAGCGCTTCACACCTTGTTCTTTTAAGTAGAGGATGCTTTCTTTTAATGATTTAGCCAAATCAATGGCAACATAACTGATTTCTTTTAAGCCAGAAGCCTCACAAAAAACAATATTATTTTTTTTAAGATAAGGTAAAAAAACATCCATGTGATTGGCTCTGGTTGTCACGATTAACCCGTCAAAACTTTTAGCTGCTAACTCTTCTAAATAACTTTTTTCTAGCTTTTTATCATAATTAGTTGGCAGTAATGTAATTTTATATTGGTGGGCAAAAGCGGCCCGCATAATGCCTTTTAATAACTGATTATAAAAAGGATGATCTACAAAAGGGACAATGACCCCCACATTACGCGTCCGGCCTTTACTTAAATTTTGCGCAGTCCGATTCGGTTTATAATCCAGCTCTGCCATTACCTGCAAAACTTTTTGTCGCTTATCTTCGGCCACATAGGGATGATTGTTGATCACCCGTGAAATGGTCGTCACCGAATAACCCGTTAGTTTTGCAATATCGCGAATGTTTGCCACTTTTCCCACCTCGTCTCTTACCTGTTATACAGCTACTTGTAATTGATTATATAAATAGTCTATCACAGCAAGCCCCGCTTCATAAACTTGGCAACTCATCTCATCTTTGCCAAATGAAAAACGTCGTCCCCCATAATATTCATCAAAAACTTGCCAATCTAAATCACAAATTTTCTCAGATAAAATTTGGCGTGCTTGTAGGCCGCTGACATCATGTAAATTAAGTTTTCCCGCTGAGACTTCCACTTGCACATAATAAAGCTGGGTACAACCATTTTTAGTTAATTTCACATACGTAAACATCTTTCATTCCCCCTATTTTTTGTTTCATATTTAACATTATAAAAAAGCACTTTCTTTGCTTTCTTCCAACTACATTTAGAGCATAATGTATGAAACTCGTTTCAGAGCAAGGAAAAAGTTTATTTTTTTTACAGCAAAAAAACAACTCTTCCCATTTAAATTTTCCTGGGAAAAGTTGCTTTTTATTCATTAATCTTCTTTTACACTTTGCAAAATATAGTAGCCTTTGTCTTTTGTTAAAATTTCACAGTTGCCAAAGACTGCTTGCATTTTTTTCTCGGCGCTAGGAGCACCTTGTTTTTTTTGAATGACCACAGTCAATGTGCCGCCTGGCATAAGTAAGGAATAGGCATCGCTTAAGATAGCATGAACAACTTTTTTACCGGCACGAATTGGCGGGTTACTTAAAATTGCAGCATAGCTTGTCTTTTTTACGTCTGCATAAATGTCACTTTCATGAATGTCGACATTTTCAATTTGATTGCGGCTCGCATTGCCACATGCCAAGTCAATTGCCCGCTCGTTAACATCCACCATTTCAACAAAGCGATCGGTTGTCGCCGCTATCGCCAACCCAATCGGGCCATAGCCGCAGCCGACATCAAGCAATGCTCCGGCTGGCAAATTATTAGCAGTAAAGGTTTCAATTAAAACTCTCGAACCATAATCGATTGTATTGCGGGAAAAAACGCCGCTATCGGTCACAAAGCGCAATCTGCGCCCTTTTAGTTCAAAATCAAATTCAGCAAAGTCGTGGGCCGCATTGGGTTGATTGGTATAATAATGATCACTCATAATTTCATCCTAATAGTTTATTTTTAATATCCCGCGCAATTAGCGCTCCTAATAGATGATACCCGAATTTTGATGGATGTAAACCATCACTTTGTAAAAATTCAGCTGGATCTGGGTAAACTTCCATATGATGATACATATCAATGTAGTTCACACCAGTTTCTTGTGCGATATCTTTTGCCATTGCAATATATTTCACGAGTGTTTCTTTATTTCCGGCGGTTTTAATCGTCAGATCTACCCAGCTTGGGCCAACTAAAATGACTTTTTCAGCTGGAAAAGCCGTAATCATTTTTTTCAAGTTTTCGCCGTATTCTTTCACGTTCTCACGATTGTTGATAGCATCATTAATGCCAACATTAATTGCGACAAAATCAGGATTTTCAGCTTCTGCTTTAGGTAATTGTTCCAAAGCTGTAGCACTTGACGCACCACGTTCTCCCAAATTAACTACCGTATAATCTGGAAAGCCCATCCCTGTTAGTGTATCTGTCACATATTCATTTAATAAGTCTGTGACTTGCCCTTCAAAAAAACCGGCTGCGATACTATCGCCCATTATTACAATTTTTTTCATGTTCCTCGCTCCTTTAAAATTTTTTTAAATTCAACGTAAACCTATTTTACAGCTTGCCCTGAAATATCATCCATCTTTATACTAGCAGAAAGACCGTTAAACTGCATTTATTTGTGTTTTTACTGATAATAGCGACCATTATGTGTTAAAATGTTCGCGAAGTCCTAGCGCATATTGTCATATCCGCTATGGAAATGTTGTTGGCTTTTTCTGAAAAATAGCCAAAAGGAGTCGCTCATGGAGGAAAAAATGAATTACTACAAAATTTCCCGTCAAGAATGGCAGGGATTTTACAATAGTAACAATATGCCCTTAACCCAAGAAGAATTGGATGGCATCAAGAGTCTAAATGACCGCCTATCGATGCAAGATGTCGAGGATGTTTACATTCCGTTGTGTCATTTGATTCATTTATATATGAAAGAAGCAGAATCACTCAACTTAAGTAAAGGTCTCTTCTTACATCGTTATGTCAAAACACCACCTTTTATTATCGGAATTGCAGGTTCAGTGGCGGTGGGAAAATCAACCACTGCTCGCCTAGTCCAAACATTACTTTCGCGGCTATTTCCTAGACGTAATGTCCAACTAATTACAACCGATGGTTTTTTATACCCAAACCAAGTATTAGCCCAAAAAGGGATCATGGATCGCAAAGGTTTTCCCGAAAGTTACGACATGGAACGTTTGATCCAGTTTTTAAATGAAGTAAAATCTGGCAAGAATTCCATTCAAGTACCTGTTTATTCCCATAATGTTTACGATATTATCCCCGATGAATTTGAATTGATTGAACAACCAGATATTTTAATTGTCGAAGGGATTAATACGTTGCAACTACCACAAAACCAACAAATTTACGTTAGCGACTTTTTTGATTTCTCACTTTTTGTCGATGCTAAGCCCGAATTAATTGAACAATGGTATTTGGAACGTTTTGAACAATTACTGGATACCGCCTTTTTAGATCCAACCAATTATTATTATCAATTTGCCATTGGCGATCGCAAAAAAGCGGTTAAAATGGCTGAAAGCGTCTGGCAAAATGTGAATTTGAAGAATTTAGAAGAGTACATCTTGCCTACTAGAAGCAGAGCAGATATAATTCTCCATAAAACAAACCATCATTTAATTGATGAAATCTATTTGCGAAAATATTGATTTTATTTTCATGCCTGTTAAACTGCTTGTAAGAAGCTTACTTCTTTACAATAAATAATCTGAAGAATCGAGGGATTTAACTGTGACAAATGTTGACCACCTGCCGACAGTCGAAAAGATTATCGTTTTGGACTATGGTAGCCAGTACAACCAATTGATTACACGCCGCATTCGTGAATTTGGTGTCTTTTCTGAATTGATGAGCCACAAAATCACCGCAGAAGAAGTCAAAGCCATTAATCCAAAGGGAATTATTCTTTCCGGCGGACCAAACAGCGTTTATGATGAAGGCGCCTTTGGCATTGATGAAGAGATTTTGAAATTGGGAATCCCAGTTCTAGGTATTTGTTACGGCATGCAGCTAATCACTTATAAATTAGGTGGTAAGGTTGAGCCCGCGTTAAACAAAGAATACGGTAAAGCTGAACTAGAAGTAACTGCCGATGACGCAGAACTTTTTGTCGGTACACCGAAAAAACAAAACGTTTGGATGAGCCACGGTGATTTGGTAACACAAACACCAGCAGGTTTTGAAGTTGTAGCAACAAGTAAAGATTGCCCAATCGCTTCTATCCAAAATAAAGAAGAAAAAATTTACGGTATCCAATTCCATGCTGAAGTTCGTCACTCTGAATACGGCAATGAATTATTGCGTCACTTTGCAATGGATGTCTGCCAATGTAAAGGCGACTGGTCAATGGATAACTTCATCGAAATGCAAATTGCGCAGATCCGTGAAACTGTCGGTGATAAAAAAGTATTACTTGGATTATCCGGCGGCGTTGACTCCTCTGTTGTTGGCGTCTTATTACAAAAAGCCATTGGGGACCAACTAACGTGTATCTTCGTTGACCACGGTCTTTTACGTAAAGATGAAGGCAAACAAGTAATGGAAAGCCTTGGCGGTAAATTTGGCTTAAACATCATTAAAGTTGATGCTCGCGACCGTTTCTTAGACAAATTAAAAGGTGTTTCTGACCCTGAACAAAAACGTAAAATTATCGGTAACGAATTCGTCTATGTCTTTGATGACGAAGCAACAAAACTTGCCGGTGAAGAAGGTATCTCATTTTTAGCTCAAGGTACTCTTTACACTGACGTCATTGAATCTGGTACAGAAACAGCACAAACCATTAAGTCTCACCACAATGTTGGCGGTCTACCAGAAGATATGCAATTTAAATTAATCGAACCATTAAACACGTTATTTAAAGACGAAGTGCGGGAATTAGGAACACAGCTTGGCATGCCTGATGCTATCGTTTGGCGCCAACCATTCCCAGGCCCTGGTCTTGGCATTCGTGTCTTAGGTGAATTAACCGAAGAAAAATTAGAAGTCGTGCGAGAATCAGATGCTATCTTACGAGAAGAAATCGCCGCAGCCGGCCTTGACCGTGACATTTGGCAATACTTCACTGTCTTACCTGGTATTCGCTCAGTTGGCGTAATGGGAGACGGCCGTACGTATGATTACACTGTCGGTATTCGTGCCGTTACTTCAATCGACGGCATGACAGCAGACTTTGCTCGTATCCCTTGGGATGTCTTACAAAAAATCTCTGTCCGCATCGTCAACGAAGTAGACCACGTAAACCGAATCGTGTACGATATTACCTCTAAGCCACCTGCAACTGTAGAGTGGGAGTAGTTGTAGGAGAGCCAGAAATCCTTGTTTATCAAGGGTTTCTGGCTCTTCTTATTTTTTTACTGCACTTTTATTGCACTTTTTTCATTTCTTTGTTTCGCAAGTAGTCTACAGTAAATTGATTCTTTGGTGAAGTATCATAATTTTGTTTTGCTTCTTTAAAGGAAATGGCTCCATTTAATTTGTTAGCTACCTCAAAATTACTGTTAGGATAAAGATGTCCATACGTTCCTAAAGTCGTCTCAATATCTTCATGTCCTAAACGGTCTTTAATGATGAGTGGGTTTTCTCCCATACTGATTAACAAGGAAGCATGCGAATGCCGTAAACCATGAATTCTGATTCGATGAATACTAGCCAGCTTAGCATAGCGTTCAATAGCATGTGCTAGCGTATGTTTTTGGGTAGGAATACCGTTATAGCTCATTACAAAGTCTGTCTGAATTAGATTTTGTTGTGCTTTCTTCCATTCGGATAGATAATTTAGAGTACATTCATCTAATACAATATGACGAACACTCGCCTTTGTTTTTGGTTCAACAAATCTATAATCCGATTGATTCTTGTAATAAAGTGTTTTGTTGATGGTTAGTACTCCAGAGTCAAAATCAATATCTTCCCATTGAATGGCAGTAGCTTCACCAATTCGCATTCCAGTCATAAATAAAAACCACAGAGAGATAAATAAAAAGTGTTGATAGTAATCTTCTTTATAAATTAGAGAGATTACTTTTTCAAATTCTTCTTTTGTCCAAAATTCAATTTTAGACTTTTGCTTTTTCACATTGCCAATAATCTTAGATGGATTTGTGGTGGTTATCCCAAGGACAATTGCTCGATCCATAGCAACTGAAAATAGTCCTTGAACAGCTCTCACATAAGAAGACTTACATTTCTTTGATAATTTTAGTTGCCAATTTTGCACATCAATAGGCTCAATATCGGAAACAGCCATTTTATCAAAATAAGAGAAATGTTTCTTAATAGTTGGTAAGCGATTTTCATATGTTCTGAGCTTTACCTGTGTCTTATACCATGGAAGAAAAATTTCAAAGATATAATGATTAAACGTCATTTTATCCTTATTCTCACTTAATTCTTCTGGTTTCATCAGTAGTAGTTTTGAATATTCTTCTCTTGCTTCTTTTTTAGTAGTGAATCCACTACGATATTTTTGAATTTTTTTTCCTTTAGAATCATAACCTAGATTTGCACGAAAATAATAGGTTCCATTCTTTGCTTTTTTTATTGGGTCTTTAACCATAGTTTTTACTCCTTACTGTGCAAAAACTACTCAGACCTGTTTTCATTTGAAAACCGAATTCCTAGAATTTCTTCAACAGCTTCACGAGGGACTCTATCTAACTTTCGAGATTGATAGTAGGTATGCCCTTTTGTAATCATCAATTCTTTTGCTTTTTTTATGATGTCTGCTGAAAAAGAAGTTCCATATCCTAGCTCAACTAAATCTTTTTTTGTGACCGTTATCATTATTACTCCTTTCCCATTATAGGCTAGGAAAACTCCAATATTCACCTATAATTATATCAAATATTTTTATGATAATACATTGACAAGAGAAGAATATCCCAGCAATCGAACAGCTCTAGCAAAGCTCACGGGCATTTCACCCCTGCATGATTTTCATGTAGCCGTACCCATTGTCTGCGACGCTACTAACGCTCGGACTGTGGCTATACGGGAGTATCATTATCACGATAAGAAAGTCATGGCAACAATCCTGCTAAAGATTGTTTACGAAGTTTTAACATGAATCGCTCGCTATCTTCATAGATCATGGCGTGTTAGTTCGTTGGCTCTTTTCTTATCGAAACGTATTCGATTGGCTTTATTCAATTGTCAAAGAACGTTTGGCTTGTTAGCCTATCAAAACATACTGAACATACAGTAGGCTTTGATGGAATAACAAACCTCCCAAATCGGGAAGCGTGGAACGGTTCAACACGCTTCCACGAAAAAATGAGATTATTTAATTTCGAACGCTAAAATCTTGGTGATGAGTTTTGTTTCCATTCTGCCACGTAGGGTTTCATCAATAACCATATGAGAATTGCCATATTCGTCTGTCATGCGACGCAAAGAACGTTTTGAGGTATACCCTCGATAATGTTTAACAATCTGATTAATTGCTTCCACGTCGCCATCTGTCGCCTTTACAATGAGGGGGAAGGGAACCCTTGGATAGGCTGTTTTCATTCTTTACACTCCTTCATGAATTCTTTAATCATGGCTAGTCCACTTATTCGATGACGATAAACTGTTGAACGATTTACATTTAGTAATTCTGCAATTTCCACATCACTCATATCCATAAAATAATGAAGTAAAATGATGTTCCGCTTGTTCTCTGGAAGGTGGCGTAAGGCTTCGCTTAACAAATCACTTTCAACATTGATTCTTAATCCATACAATGTGAATAGTTGAAAATCAGTGACATACGTATCAACCGTAGAAAAAGAGGTGACAAGGTAGTTATCTATTTCAGAAAATGAAACTTCTTTTTTGGACAGTCTGCTTAGATGTTTGAAATAATCTTTCCGTTCATCTTCAATGGCTTGTTTGCAGATATAGTCAAACTGATTTTCTATGGTTTCTTGAAAAGAAGATGGTTTCATGTTTTTCACCCCCTTTCTGTCGTGAAAGGGAGTGGCATGTACTTCTTTATCTCCCTTCATACTAAGTCCCGACACGAAAGGGGGATTTGTTGCATAAGTGAAGAAAAATCTTAAAAGATATTCACGAAGTAGCCAAAAAAACACATAAACAGATTGTTTTCTCTGTTCATGTGCTTCAATTGTTCTGTCTATACGATTTGTAAAACCACATTGATGGTCATATTTATCTAGTGTAGGTGGGTAAGTTTTTTTGATAAGAACCTAATTAAGAGAATTAGATAGTGACGTATCTTTTTCATGGCGACTGTGACCTCCATTCAGTCGCCAATTTTATCTACTTTTTAGCAGCATAACTAAATTTTATATAGTTGTATGGGTAAATAAAATCAGCGACCTTTCTATTTGAGATTGGATTTATCACATTCATAAGCATAATAGCGCTCTTAAAAGAACTCACAAACTACATAACACGTTTTTCTATACCTGTTTCCACTTGGATAGGAACAGTAAAATGTATAGAGGTGGTTTATTATGCGTAAAAAAGAAGATAAATACGATTTTAGAGCCGTTGGTCTAGCGATTAAAGAGGCTCGAATAAAACGTGGTCTCACCCGTGAACAAGTAGGAACAATCATTGAAATTGACCCACGTTATTTAACAAATATAGAAAATAAAGGGCAACACCCAAGTACACAGGTGCTTTATGATCTTGTATCATTACTCCATGTGTCTATTGATGAATTTTTCTTACCTACAGATAATTTGATAAAAAGCACTCGAAGGCTACAGATAGAAAAATACATGGATAGCTTTACAGACAAAGAACTATCCTTAATGGAAGCACTAGCAAAAGGTATCAATGAAGCAAGAAATATTGAAGGCTAGTCAGTAAAATTCAGATAAACAAAAAGAGCCGATAAGATGAGAGTTTCATTTCTCAAATTATCGGCTCTGCGTCTTGGCGTCTGGCTCTTTGATTGTTATTATATTCATTTTTTGAACATTAATTAAAGTTTCGTTCTTACATTTGGGGCAGTATAAAGGGAAATTTTTAAGTATAGTATCCACTCGTATTCGTAGTCTTGTTTTATTTCCACAAATAGGACACAATATCCACTTGTAGTTTATAATAACAATCTCCTCCTTTCCACTTTAATTCAAATCTATATTAAAGAATATTTCATCTTATTTAATAAGAAACCATATTTATATAACAACATAAAACGCACTAAGTTATTTTATTGAACATATATCTTACTTTATCTATCCGACTATTTAGACGACGGGTCTGGCAAACAGGTTCGCCAGTGGTAACCTGATATCCTTTTAGCTCTGCTAAACAAACACTAAGCCCATTTGTAAAAAAAGTTAAATCATTGCGATAATCTTGAATACATCGAGCAGGAATTTCTCCAATAATAATGACCTCATTATTTTTCAGTTGAGTATTTACGATATTTGCACAATATTTGGGAGCATCGTTATATGCCCGTGAAAGATATTCCTGTGGTGCATAAACTTTAAAACTAAGATATGGCTCTAACAATTCTGTTCCAGCTTTTCTAAAGGCTTGCTCCAGTACAATAGGAGTAAGCATCCGAAAATCTGCTGGAGTACTAACAGGGCTATAGTATAAACCGTACTTAAAACAGATTTTACAATCCGTCACATTCCAACCATATAATCCTTGTTCGCAACCATAGCGTATCCCTTCCATAACTGCATTTTGAAATGATTGATTTAAGTATCCAAGAGAAACCGAGCTCTCATACTGCATTCCACTTCCCAACGGAAGCGGTGATACAGATAAACCAATGGAAGCCCAGAAAGGATTTGGCGGCACTTCGATGTGAATGGTATATTCTGCATTTTTTAACGGTCTCTCCATATAAATGACTGTAGGCTCTTTTAGTTCTATCTCCACATGATACTTTTCTTGCAACAGTGCACTAATCACTTCCATTTGTACTTTCCCTAAGAAAGAAAGTATAATTTCATGTGTCGTAGAATCCACGTAATATCGTAGAAGCGGATCACTATCTGAGATTTCCAAAAGGGCATCAAGCAACATTTCTCTCTGTTCAGGTTTACTCGGTTCAACAGTTGTTTGTAGTAGAGGGTGCGGATTTTCAATCTTTTTTCTCTGTGGCAATAGTTTTGTATCTCCAAGAACACTATTTAACTTCAAAAACTCATTTTGCAAAATAACAATTTCTCCAGAATAAGCTCTATCAATCTTACATAATTCACCATTTATTGAAGTATACATTTCTGTAACTTTTATTTTTTCTTTTTCTGATACTCTAACCGAATCTCGTAAATGTAGTACTCCACTATAAAGGCGTATATATGCAAGACGTTGTCTTTTTTTTGTATATTCAATTTTGAAAACATTTCCGCAAAGTTCAGACGGACCTCGATGTGTTGATGAATAAAATTTATTAGTAATAACTTCTATAAGGTTATCAATCCCTATATTACTTTTTGCACTTCCATGATAAAGAGGGAACAGAGAACAATTCTGAAATCTTATGCTTTCCTCTTGTTCGAGTTCCAATGCTTCTAATGATTTACCGGACATATATTTCTCTAAAAGGTCATCGTTTCCCTCTATTACCGTATCCCATTGTTCAGATTCGGTAAAGTTCGTCACACACATATTAGGATACAGTTCTACCTTCTGTTTGATTACAATTTCGGCAGAAAGTTTCTCTTTAATATCCTGATAAACCGTTGATAAATCAATTCCATTTTGGTCAATCTTATTGATAAAAAAGATTGTGGGAATCCCCATTTTCCTAAGTGCATGAAATAATATACGAGTTTGTGCTTGTACGCCATCTTTTGCAGAAATCAGTAGAATTGCCCCATCTAAAACTGATAATGAACGATATACTTCTGCTAAGAAATCCATATGTCCTGGCGTGTCTATGATGTTCACCTTCGTATTTTCCCACTGAAAAGAGGTTATTCCTGTCTGAATTGTAATTCCTCTCTGACGTTCTAAAAGCGTATTATCCGTCCTCGTTGTACCTTTGTCCACGCTTCCTAATTCTGTAATCGCTCCACTGTTATATAATAAGCTTTCTGTTAAGGTAGTTTTTCCTGCATCAACATGAGCTAAAACTCCAATATTAATAATTTTCATGTGATTTTCCTCCATTCAAAAACCCAAAAGGGCATAAAAATCCCAGTGATAAATACTTTTATCACTGGGATTTTTATGCATAACCATAGGTATACAAAGCATACAGATATTCTCTGGATACTTTAGAATCACATGATAAAGGTATTCTTAAACTGGGTACAAAAAACTAAGCCCTCCTAAAAAAGGACATCTAATTATTTGTTCCCGCTATCAAATTGACAGTTTATTTAAGAATACCTTGCCGCATATTTATTAACTCCTTTTAAATAGTCACTTAAATAATAGCACGTAAGAGCATATTTGTAAAGGAATCTCCAATTTTTTATCAAAAAGAGTACATGATTACAAAGTATCTGTAATCATGTACCAATATTTGTTATTTTACAATCTTCCAATTATCTTGTTTTTCTAATATCAACTCAAATTGCGAGATTTGGGTTGCCTTTGTTTCTTGATCTAAATATTTCACAGCGACATTCACGATTACTTGGTTATCTTTTCTGGTAAAGATAGGATTCACCAATTCCTCGAAAACATATTCCTTGTTAATCATAGGTAACACATGATTACTTACATAGTAAGTCAATTCTTTTTCTGTGGCGGTAGGATAGAGCTGGAAGAACGTTTCTAAAAAGCTAGTGATTTCGTCCATCGTTTCTGTATCTACTGTATGGTCACTTTCTAGCTGTTTGGGTTGGTAGTCCGATTTTTGAGGTTTCTTACTCATTGTCGGATTTTTGATAATAACCATATTATCTGATTCATCTATATGGACAACCACATGAAAGCTAGACGATATAGTTTCCTTGTCTTTGTCTTCGGTAATAACTTGTTCAACAGAAAACAGTACCTCAAAGGTGTTCTCATTCACTTGAGAAACCTGCCACACCTGTATATCGTTCACACTAGAACTAGTAGGAATATCCTTACGAATCATTTCTTCATTTAATACCTGCAATTCTTCCGTCAAATAATGGGTCAATTTTTCATTTCGTTTATCAATGGCTTCTTGGGATTGTTGCCACGAAAAGTAGTCTTTCGCAAAGGATTTCACAAAACTTTCTACTTGGTTGGTATCGACAATCTGCTGTTTAATGATTTCTGTTTCACGGACAGTATGAGTGTCAATGGCAGTAAAATTTTTATAGATTCCAAATCCGACACTACCAATCAATAAAACCCATAAAACAAAGGTTAATTTCTTATGCGTGCCAACTTTAATCATCGGAACTTTTCTTTGCTTGCTCGGTTTTTTAGATTTCTTTGGTTTCTCCTTCTTTTCTTTTCGCTCGATTTTTATAATCATTTGATTCATTCCTTTCTTAGTTATGAATAACACGTCTAGCCCCAATCAGATGGTCTTGCCAATAACGACTGCTTAAGTCGCCATAACCGATTGGGTCGCCTGCATGATAAAAGCGATTTCCCTCTAAATATATCGCCACATGAGTCACATATGTGCCTGCATTATAGGTTGAATGAAAGAAGATAAGGTCGCCTGCTTGGGCTTCTTCCATAGAGATTTCTTGCGTAGCGTCATACTGATCTTGGGCGACACGAGGGAGAGAAATGCCAGCTTTGTCATACACCCATTGTATTAAGCCACTACAATCAAAAGAGGTGGTAGGCGACGCCCCTCCAAAGACATAGGGAAACCCTTCGTATTTCAAGGCTTCGTCCATAATGACTTGCACGGTTTCATCATCAAATTCTGTTGGGGAAGTGTCGGTTAGGTATTGTGAAACCAACTGAACATAAAACTGATTTCCATAGTTATATCGCCAACCACCATTCACAGGTATGGCTATGGGATTGGGATAGTCTGCTTTTTGACCACCCGACTTCTCTTTAGAAAACTGTTCGGCTAATTCATAGGTATATTTTTTCCCATGACTCCTCACATAATTTAAAAAGCCACCGCCATAATTATAAGATTGGATAACAGAATCTATATCCACTCCTTGTTGTTCTGCACTGGTTAATAATTCACTGAAATATTTAACCCCTTGTTTGATGGACTCTTCGGTACTCAAACTGTTGGGCGGTAAACCCAAAGATTCGGAACTTTGCATAACATCTTCTGCTGTACCGCCCGATTCCACTTGCATAATGGCTAAGATATAAGAAACATAGTCTTCAATCCCATATTCCTTACCATATTTTTCAATCAACGGACGGTGTGCCAACACTTCTGGTGAAACGGTCACACCGCCTTGTGAAATAGAAGAATCCTTGTTGTTTTCGCCACTGTCCGTATCATCTGCAAAGAAAATGACTAGGAATAATAAGAGAAAAAAGAAGAGAGAGAAGACCACACTACAAATCACTGTTATTTTTAGCTTCATGTTTGTTGTCCTCGCTTATCCGTTCTTTTATTTAGCTTCCTCTGATTGAATTGCTTCGGTGGTGTCTTTTGTTTTTGCTCTTTTTTCAATGGTCGCTGATGATTTTCACGTTTAGTGTTTTGTGACAAAACAGGCGTGACGGTTTGCTGACGCTTGCGAACATGCTGCTGGTTATTCTGAACAGGAGATGATGGGTTTTCTTTTCGTCTTTTTTCTTTTGCTTTATCCAGCTCCAAACGCTTTTGAGCAATGTTCTTTCGTTTTTGCTCCTGCTGGTTCATACGCTGTTGTTTGCGTTGAGCTTTGGTATCTGCCATAGATTGTTTAAAGTCTGTTACATTATGAGTGACATTCTCTTTTCCTTGATGAAGGGCATATTTGACATGGGTTGGTGTCGCCTGTATCTGTTGTTTAGCCTGCTTTCTTTTATTGACTAGACGATTTTTCGTGTCCAATACATGGGCTGTCTTTTCACCTAATCGTTGCCCGATACCGCCTTGTTGCTTTTTCACATTGGAAAGTGCTGTTTCTTTCTTTGGTGTAGTCCGTTCATTTTGACGAGTATGGTTAGCTTTATTGGTTTGATTCTGCTTTGTTGTCATTGTCTTTTGCTTCGTTGACCCTGCTTTTCCACGAAAAATCTTACTCATACTGCGTTGAAATCTTCTGGTTTGTCGATTCATCATTTGACGAGGTCTGCGAAACACTTGTCTGCCCATGTTTTGAGAGTCGTTGCTTTGTAAAGAGAATAGGCTCATTAAATCGCCCAGTTTAAAATAAATCCCTGCAAAGGTCACAATTTGTAAAAACATAATCATGAAAAAGGGAGAACTTGCTGACAGCGAATAAAGCATAGTGGAAATACTAAAGGCAACGGTAATAATCAAGGTAATACCAGCCCTTGTCATAATCACATTAAATAACTTGGTAATGGCATGCCTGCCCATGCCATCAAAACTCGGCAACATACTTAATAGGAAACTGATTGGCAAAAACATAGCGAAAATAATAAATAGCACTTGCGAAAAAATCATGATTCCTGTTAGAAGGAAAACAAAAATCGAGATACCAATATTGAATACAAACAAAAAGAAGACCGTTCCTAATCGGGAAATGGTCTTCGGGAGTGTTAAATAGGTATTGTCATGATCTTCAATTTCTTCAATCACTACATTTTCTCTATCTTCACCATTGTTTGTATCTGGACTGGTAGCCAATAACTTTTCCACACGGTCTTCACCTAAGGTTTCTATATCGGTTGAGCCATATTGAAGTAATAACCACGGTTGCTTGACTTGAACAGAAAATAGGCTATCACGTATCATATCCACACTGTCTTTGCCTTGACTATCCGTATCGGGAAGGACAATCTTTGTCCCAATATCTAAACTGGCAGTGCTCACATCTTTGGAAAAATCATTGATTTTCGCAATATAATCGGGAGCATACGCAATAAAGGAAGCTGATAGAATAAACACCACCACAAAATTTAACACAGCTCGTATAGCTTTGGTCGTTTCTCGTTTCACCAGTCCTGTATAGGCAACGTAGATTCCAACAATCAGAATAAAAAGAAGAAGGAAGCCGACATAAAAACCCGAACTGGAAAAGCCATTCGGTGTAATCCCTGCAATGGTCTGCATGTTCTCACCAATCGCTTGAGACGTTTGACTAATGAAATCCAAGGCGTAGGCTTCTTTGACCAAATAGCCTGTGGCGTTGGAAAGATAAAGAGAAATCGTCCAAATGAAATTGGTAATGGCATACAGTCCATACATCACTGATTGCCCTATGCCGTCACTCCAATTCCACGGCAGCCAGCCCCAGCTATTGTCCACATAATAATCAAGCTGATAATGATTTAAACCATACTTGGAATACTCGTTGCTTGTATCAATGGTTTCATCAACTAAGCCTGTTGCTTGTACTGCATTGCCCAGCGTGCCTAATAAAAGTAAAATAACGCCCACACAAAGGAGCGTTATCCAACTATAGTGAAGAAATTTCTTTTGTTTTTGTGTCATTTTTCCCCCTCATTTCGCACAGGCGGTCTGGTATCAAAGGCATGAAGCAACTCTTCAAAAATCGGGTGAAACTGCATAACCCCTACACGACCATAGATGTCTGAAACTAAACATTGTCCATTTTCTAATTCACGTAAGCGTTTCTGATTGTTTTCATCTTCCTTGTCCACGCCAAAAAATTCTAAGGTCTTTTTGATTTCCACTAGGTCAGTGGAACGAAAGGCGAATTTCAAGCCAATATTATTCTTCATCTTTTCATCTAGTAAATCGTCGGCGTTTTGAGTAACGAAATAGACCCCTGCATTCATGGCACGCCCTGCCCGAACTAAACGCATAGATAGAGCTTTTCCTTGTGCCACTTGTAAAAAACTCCAAGCTTCATCAAGGTCAACAATTTTAAAAATGGAACGGTCAGAGTGGATAAAGTCTAAAGCAAAGGTACTAATGACAATCAGCATTGCCACACTTAATAATTCCATGGTGGTGTATTCTTCAAAAGAGCTATTGGAATCGGGTAAGACCAAATCTGCCACTTGAATAATATTGAGTTGTTTTTCCAAGCTAATGGATTGGGTGACATTGCCATCACTGAATAACAGATGGGCAAAATCATAATCGACAAAGCTTTCGATATGGTCAGCAATACTATTGCTGATGGGTGTATCTTCTTTTCGCAATTCATCAATCACCAATAACAACCCTCGTTGTTCGCTTTGAGTGACACTCCGAATCGCTTTACGCAGGACAGGAAACTTCTCGCTATCTCGGCTGGAAATGCCTGTTAAGAACGTGAGAATATCAATGGCTAGGCTTTCTGAATCTTTCGGGAGTTTTAAGATCACATAAGGGTCAAGTAACCCTTTATTGTCGTTCTCACTCGTGAGATTAACGATATTGATTTCATGGGCAATATCAGGTAAGGTTTCTTTCCATTTGCCACGTTCAGCTTTTGGGTCTACAATGATTGCCTGTCCGCCAAAGAGTACCGAATAATAGACCAGCATATTGTTAGAGAATGATTTTCCGCCACCTAATGAACCAATAAAAGCAGACGCTAACGCATTCGTCACAGAGCCTTTAATTCCTTGACTTGCAAGGCTGGGTTGGAGATAAATATTTCTGCCTGTATCGAGATTGTAACCGACGTAAATACCAGAATTTTCACCAAGCATTTGTGTAGCTCCGAAACCAAGACCAGCCAAAAAATCCGACGTGACATATTGAATATAGTCATTGATATATCGCTTGCTTGAGGGAATAAATTCATTATGCAAGCCTAGCATATCGCCAAAAGGTCGTACTAATTTGATAGACAAATCATCATAAAAATCTTTTACTTCATCACAACGTTGTTTCAACTCGTCCAGATTTTTTGCCGATACCCGTACCACATAGCTTAGTTTGTACATGGATTCTTTGGTTTGGTCTAGGTTGGTTTCTAATTCGTCGACAGATTCTAAAGCGTCCACCACATTGGTACTGGTTTCATTGTCGCTTTCCCATGCGTGACTATCCAAGTCTTTCAATTCTTTCTTTTTGTTGCGAACGGTAGACAGAGCTTTTTTATTAGCAACAATTTCAACATTCATGCTGGTATCAATCGGGAAAGTGAACTGTTGTTGCTGGTAATAAAAAATCTCACTATTGGGGAAATCCAATTCGCCGACGATACTGTTAATCGTAAAATACGCCACATAAGTGGTAGTATCTTCCTGTTCCATCCGTAAGTAGCGTTGCTTTTCTTCGATTAAACAGCGAGTGGGTTTAATAATATCGTATTTCTTTACCAACACTTTTTTATCTTCATATCGTTTGGGTAAATGGTAGTCGTAGTCATCAAAAGGAATCCCTGTTTGACCGTAAAGGTGGGCAATGATATACCCAAAATCATCTTTCCCCAATGGGCGAATGTGAAAGCGTCTGGATAATTTACTTTCTAATAACTGTTCCATTTTAGAAAAGCGTTCGATTTCTGACATAGGCATAGAAACAAAATCGCCCATCAACTTGTGATTCACGCCATGAAAGAATTCCGCAAATGCTTTTTGAATGTCTTTGCCAATATTTTTGACCGATACTTCCTGTTCATTCAGCAAGAGTTTAAAACCAATAAAAAAGCGATAGTCCACTTGATTGTCACCAATCATAGAAACTAACGCTTCGGTCTGTTCATCTATTTTTTCGTAAGCTATCTCTTTTAATCGTCCAGTGATTTCTTTTTTCGATTGTTCCTGTGTCGCTCGAATACTTGATTCGGTTGCTAGTTGCAGGGCATGAATCTTACCATCACGATTTTGGGCAATCAATTGACGGAAATTATCATGAACTTGAACTTTTTCATCGGAACTTAAAAAACTGTAATTATAGGGAATTAATTCATAATAAGCAAATACTTCGCCATCATGATTAAATACGAGATTATCTTCGATATATTTAATGGGGTGTGCCATTTAATTGTTCACTCCTTACAATCGTGATTGATTCATTCATTTTTTCTTTATTTAATCGTATTTGTTTGCCAGCATAGGTTATTTTAGGGCGTAGAGCATAGGTAATAATAGATTTTAAAAATCCATAGGGTTTCTTCCCGTCAAAGGTTTTTTGACACATGAACCAAGTGAGGACAACGGGAATCCCTAAGTATTTGAGTAGTGCTCCGTCAATCAAGGAAAGTGGTGGTAAACTGCCAAAGATTATAACGACAAACAAAGAAACGATAAACCATGTCATTTGTGTAAAGGTTATGGGAAAAGGGAGTTGTAAATCATTAATTGCATAAATCACTTTTTCTACTGACCAAATACTGGTGTAACTTCTTATTTTTTTCATGTCTTCACGTCCTTTCCGTAAAAATAGAAAAAGAGCAATCAAAATAGGTGATTGCTCTATAAAATAATAATTATTTTGTGACTTTTAATTGTTGAAAAATAGTTATTCTGAGTAAATCATCTAAAAGACAGCAGGTATGAAGTAATACCCAATTTAATCTACTGTATTCTGTATAGTCAAAATGAAAGTGTTTCATAAATTTTTGAGCGAATTTTTCTGCTTTTTCGTTAAAACCTTTGAAATCACCATGTCCGATTTTATTTCTCATTTGTCTTAATAATTTTGCTACTTCACTCGAAACCTCTCCATATTTCTTATCAAGATAAGGTATTAGTAATTTGTCAATTTCATTTGTATTCTGATTTGGTTTTAATAATACAAGTTCTAACAAAGTAAAAGTCTTTAAATAATGATTTTGATTATAACTATTATCACTATATATCCCGTTCATAATATAATCTAATTTGTAATAATCGTTTTCCGATTTTAGTATAGAATCAATTCGGTTGCCCATTTTTTTAAGTTCCGTAATGTAGTCGTCTGTAGTCCTGCACCCTTTAAAGTTTGAATCAATTCTAAAACTTAGATTTGATAATATCCTAGTATGCTCTTTAGGATTCATATTACTTGTATAAATGCAGTTCATATGAATACCATTTTGTATATCATGATTTACAAAGTTACTAAAATACATCACTTTTTCAGCGTAATCCTCTTCACAAAAACGACCATCAAAGCAATTGCTTGTCCAATCAAAAAAAGGCATATCCTGATATTCATAGTCAAAGAATAGACATATCATATTATCAACAAGGCATTGAAGACATGACTCAATAGAATCTAAATTATATTTTGTATAGTCTTCAACATTGGCGTGAACGATTTCTTTCAAATAAGATATAGAATATTCTGTTTGAAATGTTTTACCATACCTTTTCAAATTATCTGCCATGTCAACTTTTTGTTGTCGAATTTCTTGTAACATGTCTTCTATAATGCTTTCCTTCCAGTCATCAGAAACATTAGATATATATAGTTTCAATTTATCTGACAATTTTATTTTTGTTATTTTCCCATAAACATCTATTATTACCAATTGAACAATCCTCCTTAATTCAGAACGTATAAAATTATTATAGCAGTATTGCTAGTTTAGAGTAATCCATGTTAATTAGAATACTCAAATACTCCATGAGAGGTGATAAGATAATTTCCCTCTATTTCCATATCACGTCCCAAAGCTTGATAATCAATATAATTTTGTAAATTAGAAGGTACTTCACCAAGTTGTCCTGTTTCTTCCACATAATAACGGGCGACATCTTCCATAGAATCACATTCACTATAACAATGAATATTCTCTTTGTTTTCCAGTAATTCTTCCAAGCTACTAAACCACATGCCTTGAATTTCTTTGAGTTCATTATAAATAGGTGTACCTTCGATTTCTTGAATGGCTTCACATAGACGGTTGATTTCACTAATTGGCGTGTATTCGTCCACATCAAAAGGAAGCTCAAAATCATGTATGGCGTATTCTTCGTAGTTCTCATTTAAACCGATTCTTTCTGCCATTTCTTCCTCATCAATTGGTGGAGTAAACCATGATCCAACTAATTCACCTTCATTATACCGTCCCAAATTTGCCACATAGACTTTCAATTCCAATTCTTATCACATCCTTTTTATAAAATATAGTCAAAAAAAAAGTAGCAATCAGTTAATGACGCTACTTATCAAGGTATCCGCTAATATAATCTGTAACTGTACTTGAAATACCTATTATTAGTTTTGCTTCTCTCTTTCCAATAATATTTGTATTAGGATGTGCAAGTGAATGCCTATTTCTTGCTTCATTAAGAGAGCTAATCATTCCATTTGATGACCTTATCGTTGTCTTCACTATATCAGCAAGTTCAGTAGGTTGAATTTCTTTTTCAATTAATTGTTGTATCCTACTATATAATTTAGATAGATTTTCGTCTCTAGGAACTGTAATTTCATATTTTTTTAGTATTTCAATTAAATATCCATGAAAAGCAGTGTGAACTCTGTCAAAGGCACGTTGATATTCACCATTACTCATGAAAGACTCAGCGTCTTCAATAGCTTGTGAAATCACATCACTAATTTTCAACTGACTAAAGTTAATTACTTCGTAATTCTCTGGAAGTGGTACTAAAATAGTATCCACTAATACATTATCACCTTGTTTATCATATATGGAGCTTGCTGTCTGGGTAAGCAAATCTTTATGACTTTCAAAAAAGTCTAAATCATCAAAAGGAGCTCTTATTTTAAGATAGGTGCAAAGCGTATTCCAATCCCTTTTGTATCCTTTATAATAAGTAAACTCGTTAGTCTCATCTAAAGTTACCTCTGATATTTTCATTTTAGAAACAATCTCGTTACCTCCTTCATAATAATTTGAAGAGCTCTTTCTTTCTAATGTTTTAATTAAAAGAGATTTAAATTGATCATTTGTAAACATATTCATGGATCCTTTCATAACAAAATATATACTTCCTATTTTATCATGAAAAATATCTGTTAAGCACCAATGATTCGGTTAAATAAGTTTAATAACACATCTTTCACGCCAGCTGCATTGAACACAAGTCCGACGGCGATTAAAGCAATAATCAAAAAGCCAATAAGTTTTGAAAATTCTCGTTTAAAACCTAAAAACAGTCCAATGACGACAATCGCTAACAATACCAATGACTGTGCATTATCCAAGAACCAGTTGTACAAATTCTGCCCAAAATTCATGTGATTGTCCTCCTTTCCTTAAGATATTTTTCTCGATAGTAGATATAGCTTTTTACACGCTTTAATAATTGAAAAGGAGTTAAATGCTCTCCATAAACAGTTATTCGACTGGTATAATTCTTATAAAAGCTCACTTTGTAAAAATCATAGGTATAGATGGTATCACCAGCTTGCCGTTTTCCCTCAATAATGAGAGACGTATATTTCCCTGTATTTTGTATATACGCTTGAAACCCTAACTTCTTTAATTCTTCTGTTAAGAGGCTCATGTAATCAAATCCTCCATGCCTAGATGTTGTTGTTCAATTAATTTCTCATGTTTTTCTGTCAGTTTGGCTTCATGAATCATGGTGGAAATAATGGTTGTACCGTTGAGAATATCTAAAATGCTTGCGACTTTTAATGTAGGGGCGACTTGATGATGTAACCAGTTCAATGTTCGTTCAAAAGAATAAGGTTCTGGCTGTATGGTTAGGCGTAATGCTCCACGATTTTTGCCGATAAACCATTCCCAGCGTTCATTGGTTTGCCAATCACTCCGTCGCTTGGTTTCGTCCTTATCGGCAAAGCGAATATAACGATTGATAATCTCAAACGCTGTTTTTTCTGCATTTTGATGTTCCAACAAATCTTTCATGGCTTGAGTGGCTCTGTCGTTTTTCAAACGAATTTCAAAGCGATTCTTTATTTCTGCGTCTTCTAAGGCAATATCATTTTTCACGTATTGCTCATAATCTTTCTCATATATACAGAAATAGACTTCGCTTTTTAATGAGCCAATATAAAGGGTGTTTCCCATGTCTGGTTTTTCATCACGGTGAACCAATTCACCACTGCGATAATTTTTAAAGCTCCGAAAGACGGAAATACATTCTTCCTGTTTACATTTCTTTGCCAATTCTGGAATATTCAAAATCCCTGTTTTATCGTTGATGGCTAAATCCAAGCGTTTGAAAATACCTTTATGTTCCATGCAATCTTGAAAGAAACCATACCAGCTCCGATGTTGAGCCAATAGAAAGTTTTCAAATTGCCGACAGCCTTTTCCTTTCAGTTCTAATAAAACCCCTTTACTTACATCATGAGAGACTAGGACAACAATATCACCGAAACGATAGTGTTCGGGATAAGAATAATAGCCAAAGTCTTCGTGTAGCATATAATCCATATTCAAGCGTAAAACCTCACCGATAATTTGAGACACATCATTGGTAGGGAATCGAATCCGTACATAGTCGAATAACATCTCCAATGGGTTATCGGGATTGAAGCGTTCCAAAGCGTTCAGTAAATCTTCTTTCACCTGTTGAGTAGGGACTGCCTTGCCTGTTTCAATATCCGATAGGTAAGGTCTGGTAATATGAGAAGCAACCGCCAGTTTATTTTGAGAAACGCCATAAGCCAGTCGCTTTTCTTTCAATTCCTTAATCCAAATTTTTTCGTTTTCCATTCGCAAACCTCCAATCTAAAAAAGATGTAAACTATGACCCTTGAGTTTACATCTTTCCTATTTTCCGCAATTCCTTGTACCATCAACATTGGTTGATGAGAATTGCCTGTTTTCAGTTGTATTTGTGCCCCCCTGTTAGGTAGAGGGGGCTAAAGGATTGGCGTGGCTAACGCCACACCAATCAAAGCAAGTCTGAACCTGTACCTTTCACTTCGTGCGGTACAGGCTCAGATTGCTTTTTTTGAATGACTTTTCCTATTTCTCCTAAGAAATCATACCTTTTTGGTACAAGGGGTGTATAAAACTCACTAATCACACTTTTTCCTGTATCCACATAACCTCTTCCCTTGATGGGTTTTAAGAAAAATTGTTTTTGTGTATCGCTTCCAAACATCATACCGAAGCCCATTTCAGACATACGACCCAAAGCCACACGGAAGTTAAAGTTATCTCGAATACCATCACTAAAATATTTTGCGTCTGGACGCTGACAGGCAAGAATTAAAAAGAAGCCTGCTTGTCGTCCGAGCATAACAATTTGTTTGAGTTTATTCATAACTTGTGCACTATCACGACCTAACATATCCATCATCGCCACATATTCATCAAAAATCAGGAAGTTCGCAGGTAGACCAAGATACGCATAATTTTCTCCTGTTTTGTAGTTCGGGTGTTGCTTCATGGTTTCACTACGGGCAATCATATCGTCGTAAAATTGACTAATACATGCCAGCATATCGTCTTTACGGTAATAGACATTATCTATGACCGCTCCTAAGTCTGCCAAATCAGCATTTTTAGGGTCGAGAATATAAAGCTTCGCATTTGTATGCAGGAGAGATTCAATCAATGTGAGAATAAAATAGGATTTTCCACTACCCGTGCCCCCAGCAATTAACATGTGAGGGAGAGAATCAAACTCCCAATAGACCGATTCCATCAATTTGACACGTCCATCTTGAGCTACCACATCTTCAATGCCAATTCGATTGCCAATGGTGTCATAAAGTAGAACATACTCTACATAAGAATCTTTCAACGTTTTTTCCACTAATTCACAATACAAGCCTGTTTCTAGTTTGTTTTCTAAGTGCAAGAGCTGATCTTGATATTTCCCTAAAGTGATTTCTACATGAATATGGATCAGTCCATCTTTCATTCGGTAATACATTTTAGGAAAATGGCGGATTCGTTGTTTGGTTTTCTTGCTGGATAAGTCTTTAAAGAATCCCTCTGATTGAGTTTCTTCGGCTTCATACCAATGGTTTTCTAAAATCATACGAGCTAACTTTTGACGGTGCTCTAACTGTTTTATAGAATCTATGCGATAGTGATAATAGAGCCAGCTGATGAGTCCGCATACAAAAAAAGCAGTGAGAATACTGCTCCAAAAGTATGGCGTATGCAGTTGATAGAAAAATGTATCTAACTGAACTGTTTGCCAATTCACCGATTGTAACGTTCTCCAATGAAAAGGGAGTAGAACGACTAGAAAAACTATCAGCAATGAAATCAGCACAAAATGATAGACCAAGTCCTTATCGTTGGCTTTGATTCGCTTTCCTCTGTCATGAAGCAATGGCATAAAAATCCTCCTTTCCATCTATCAAAATAATTGTGTATTGTAGATACGAGCCTGTTTATCAAAAGTTGGTTGAGAAATGGCTTCATATTTCCGATAAGCGATTCGCTTTTCAAAGCGTAAATCTTTTTCTTTCGGATAATAATGACGTCGATAGAGCGTGTGTCCTAACAGTTTTTTCGCTTCTTTTGTCAACGGATAGAGATAGCGAAACATGCGTCCATTGATTTTCTCAATCCCTTTGTATTCGCAAAATGCCTGGGAAAGCCAATGCTTTTTCTCTACCTGTTCAAAACGAGCATTTTCCTCTAATAAAAGGCGAGCACTTCGAGGGTGTATCTTTTCCCATGACTGTTTATCACGATAGACACTTGTCTTGAAATACCCGCAGTAAAAGAAGTTGGACGCTTGATAGACATAGCCACATTTTCCCTCAATTCCATCTGCCAATGTATATAAAAAATGACAGTCCGTATGTTCTTTCAACCACTTAATTAGAGCTGAAAGAGCTTGACTGCCAAAATAATTGGTTTGATTCATTTCTGGAAGAAAACACATCTTTCCAATTTCTAAATAATCTGTGGTTTGAAGGGAACTGTCGGGAAAGAGTTTGCGTATGGTTTGTAGGGGTTGCGTACCCCAGCCTAATTCCACAACGCCTAATAATTTTTCTTCTGAAAAAATCCCTAGAAAGTATTTACACAATCTAGGGAGTATCTTTGAATAATGGTATTGCCGAATAAAAGAAATGGCTTCATCTTTCGGAATTTCTTTCAAAATCAATGGTGTGTTTGTCATAAGCAACACCTATTTTTCACTTTCGGACGCTTCTTTTTTATATTTCTGATGAGGTTTTGTCTGTCCTTTTAATACAAGATCGTCTGCTTTCACGTACCAATCAACGTCTGCCCCTCGAAAAGTAGCCGTCGCTACGGTATCTGCCACAGGATTGATTAATTCCACTTCTGCGTTGTAGTCAAATTCTTTCAAAGGAACAGAAGCGGGGATACTGACTTGTATCATGCGTCCTTGTCCTTTTGATTTTAAGTCATAGGTACGTTCTTTAATTTCTTCGGAAACCGAACCATCTTCATTTTGAATACGAACCTCACGACGTAAAGCGGAAAATTTCAATGTGCCAAATGTCTGGTCTTTTTCAATCACAATACCTTCTGCTAATCTCATATTTTTTCACCTTTCCTTTCTTAAGCTTTCACCATATCGTCTGCGTGCATAATGTAATTGGTAAATCCTCTATTGCCAATTTTATAACCTTCTGCGGTAATACGTGGGTTGATGAGTCTGACTTTTTCGTCGGATTCAAAATGTTTCTCGCCAGCTTCGGAGGGAAGAATGACAACAATATCATCTGCTCGTTGAATCGTTGAGTATAAATTGTAGCTACGAGAGAGAATAGTTGGTCTGCCATTGACTCGACGTTGTTCAATATTCCCTTCACCAGCATATTCTAATTGACCAAATGTTTTTTCCATATTGGGAATGACATATTTTAATTCCATAAGTGTATCGTTCCTTTCTCACATAAAATATTTTTGGCTTACTTTATTCATTTAAAAATTTGTTAGTATCACAACCTTTCAAAGCATAAAAAATAGACGCTCATTATGAACGTCTATCATTTAAATGAATATTGAGTTTAGAATTCCATTTCGAATTTAATCAGGTCTGCTTAGGTGCAAATACTGCACTTTTATTGCACTTTTTATTTTTTTAAATATAATTTATTCGATTTTATACGTTTCCAAAATCCTTGATATTACAGCATTTTCGCTTATATGCCATACCCTTAAAACAGAGTGGGAATAAAGAGCTAACAGAATATGGATGGGGAATGCCGATAAATCAACGTTTTTCAACTATTAAAATGCTTGATTTTCATTAAAAACGAGATGGTTCCCTACCATTTTCCCTACAAAAAATCCTTTGTCGGTCACTCTGACAAAGGATTTTTTATTTCAATTCTACGATAAAGTTTACAAACCTTAGCTATTTCTTACTTTTCATTTCTATTTCTTGTAAAAATTTCTTCTCTTGAGTTAAGATTTTACATGATTCCTCTTTTATGCTCAAAAATATTCTTTTGAAATATTCTTTTATGTCAAGAACATGTAGAATACCTGTTTCTTCTTCAAAATCATAAATTAAGAGATTGTCTTTTACAAAATTTTTCGCAGACAGATCATCTGTCACATCCTTCAATAAATCATTCAAACTTGTTATTCTAACATTCAAAATAGGTTCAATTTCATTTAGAAAACTATTATAAATATTTGTGATAGCTAAATTATACTCAGCAATAGTACGCACATATGAAATGTACGGAGCATCTCCGTAAGTCTCGCGTATTTCTTTTTTTATACTTTCCAACTCTTTACTCATCGTACTTGAAATACTAAAATTTTTTACGTCTAAAATTTTACGAAAATCAAAACAAAATTTCCCTTCCAAATCAAAATCAACTGCTAGGTGTCCGTGTTGTGTAAAGTTTCTTATTTGGTTAAAAAAACGATATGAAAATTTCTCATCATAGGTTTTACTAAGAAAATCTTTTTTGAATTTATTGAATAGTATTACATCGTTATTTTTGAGCCATTTCTCTATTGATTCGGTTAATGTCCGCGCAGAACTAATATAATTGTTTGTCCATGCATTTACCAAGATATAACTATCCTCTGTAAAACCTATATTTTTATTTCTTTTTAAAGCACCATTTAATCTCAATTCAAAAGTATTAAGAATATTAGTTAAGTTACATCTAAAAATAAGGAATAAACTATTTACCTCTTGCACGTATCTCGTTATCTCGACATACTTTTCAAAAATTTCTTTATCTTGGGAGTTCAATTCCAGAGCATACAGATTCTCCAAAGAAACTCCTAAATCATCAGGCATATAATATGAATCCATGTTCAAACGATCTCCTTTGACATTTCTTTTGATTAATTGTGTAGGCTTAGTTGTTTTTACTGATGTTATCTTATAAAGTTGGAAAAATCATAAATCGAGGTCTTAAAATCACTTTTGAGAATAGTATCAACCATTTCTTTAATGAAACTATTTACAACATCTAACGCTCTACGCGCATCTTCTTCAAATATTTTTTTCCCTTCATGAACAGCTTCATTTCTTAATAAATATACTAATCTCCAATAATCATTCAGAATAGTTCCGTTTTTCTCTCGATCAAAGGAAAGTCCATTTTTTTTAAAAAAAGGAGCTAAATGTTGATCAATTAAATTCTTAAAATTAGTCCTCTTCATAACATTAGAAATTTTCTTTTTGGTCTCTCCTTCATGAATCATAATGAATTTTGTAACTGTGTATAGAAAGATCTCCATTGCTGTTTGCAATTTTATTAGACCTTCTTGGTAATATCCATGATCTATATCATACCTTCCTCTACTATGATATCTTGTTGATGATAAGAACACTTCATCTGTTTTATTCTCCAAAAAGTTGGCAACTTCTTCAAGTTGCTCCACATTCAACATAGGTATAGGAAAAAGAGAATTATCATACTCCTTGTTTACAAACATCATCGTTCGAATTTTATTTTCATTAATTATTGATGAAGGTAAATAAAATACTGGGAAATGCTGTGGTAAATCCAATCTCGAAATTTCTCTTAATTCCGTATATTGATGATAGTTAAGAATACTTTCTATTGTGTTATTTATAAACTCTATAGAATCATTCAGATAATCGCTTAAAAGATCATCAGAAAAATCTAATCTACCGGATTTTAATAGAAAACTCACAACTTCAATGCTTGAATAATACTGCTTTGTAGTCTCGTTAATTTCACGATATTTTTCCCTACAAATAATCATTTTTTTCGCATAGGTCGATCCTAAATTAATTCCCTTAGGAACAGGTAACTGAAACGGCAAATCAAACTGAAAAGATAAGTACCCACTAGGTTTAATTCTTGAAATATTTTTATTTATGCGGCTACCAACAAGATAACTTTTTTCCATTTAAAATCCTCATTTCTATTTTTTAAACTCACAGAATACCAGCGTATTACTGTAGAATTGAAATCAACAGTAAAAGTAATATCCTATCTTCTTAATTTTTTAGTAGTTTCTATTTATTCTCGTTATCTAGCCCTAATATTATCAAAGCAAACAATATTGTATCCGATTAGAAATTTGTTGAACTGAATTTGGAACCCATTCAGCGGCATTTGCTTGTGTAGAGTTTGTAACCAACATGCCTCCACCAAGCAAAGTCGCAAACAACATACCTTTGATAACCCAACCTTTTTTCCCTTTGACCATTTTCGCGCGATATTTTTCTTCTACAAAAAATGATTTAGGAAAACTTTTTATTTTTCTCATATCTTTCTCCTTTTTTAATTTTCCACACAACTACTAATCATTATATAATAATTTTCTAATCAATTACAAACGTTTCGGAAAAGTAATCCGCTGGTTTTGATTCTAATGTTCCAAATCCAAAGACCAACTCTAAATTTAGCATCAAAATCTACCGTCAATTTTGTTAGATTCATGGCAATCCTATGAGTGTGCTATTTATAGACTTCTCAAAGAAAACAATTGTAATTGAGTGGAAATAAAAATAAGCCTAGAACGTTGTCTGATATGCTCCCTATAAAGTAGACAAGGAAAAACAAAACTTCCAAATCTACTTTATAGGGAGTTTTTGTATGTCTAAGAGAAGTCTTTATTCTCCAGAAGAAAAATATCCTATCATTTCAGAGGTGATAGATGGTCGTCGTAGTATGAACAGTATCGCTAACTATACCTGTTAGAAATAATTTATACGCATAACCTATTTATCAAAAATAATATAAGATTCAAATACTAAGGGATTACTCTCTTTTAAATAAATATCTAGTCCTTTATCCTTTGCAATAATATATCCCTTAGAATCAGAAAGCTCGTATACACCATTACCAACAAACTTATACTTTGAGCTTAGAATTATTTTTTCTTGAAAAGTGGTTACTTCAATACTTTGATCATCTTTAGTGAACAGATAGTACCCTTTAGGATTACTACTATCCCACTTTTTGGAATCACGCTTTGGTATATAAGTATGAGAACTCAGGATTTTTGTATTTAACATTACCTTAGTGTCGTTCGCCTTGACAAAGAATGTAATCGTTGTACCTATCAACAAAACATTGAGTATCAGACTTAATATCATACCTTTATTCTTCATTATTTTCATCCTTTTTTATGAGCCTCCCCAACATAAAATTTTGAGATTATTATTAGATATATATAAATATAAACATAGTGCCAAAACTTGTCGGATTTATTAGATAAGTTAGGCTAAATTTAAACTAACAAATAGCCTTACCCGAGCAAAAAAAGGATCACCTATATCTCTAAACTTTTACACAATCATAGTCATATTAAGCTCTAGTACGTTAGTAGTTATACCCGATTTATCTCAATACTTTCACCCACTAAATGTAATTTCATTCTCGAAGTAAAAAGAAGTTCATGTTGTAAATATTTTTCATCATAAGCGGTGATCTCATCTTCTGCAACAGTCCCATATCCATCATCCGTAACATAATCATCCAAATTGGAAAATTTGTACTTTGAGTAATCATACTGAAAAGAAAATTTTTTGATATTTTTCCATCTAATAATATAGTCAATATTTTCATAAGGATTACGTAAACACAGATTAACTTCTATTACTAAATTTTCTAATTCTTTTACTTCCATCTTTACTAATCGATAGTCGTGAAAAGAATTATCTTTTAGGAATTGATATGAAGTACCCAAACGTTTTGATAACTGTTCTAAATTTTTAGAATAACCCTCAATATCCCAGTGTTCATCATTAACAAAATATTCCATTTACCAACATTCTCCTTATCTATATGAATACTAAGAAAAACGCGCCCCAACTAGCCACTGCTGAAGCAGCGAAAATTGCAAAATCAACTACAGCAATAAATATTCCAATTGCAATTACAATATCAGTCGCTTTCTTCATATTTAATTTTCGAGCTTTAATTTTTGAACGAGCAGCATTCATATTTTTTAAATTTTTTGAGCCTTTTTGTAATCGTTTAGTCCTTTAACCTTTCCTTAAATCATGCCACTGTCCATAACCACGTGTCAACGCTTCGTTTTTTTCTGGTGTCCAATACGATTCGGAGATATCTACATCATAATTTTCTAATATCTCTTGTAATTTAATTACTTCTTTTTCTTGTTCGTTCAGATTAGTTATGCTTGCAACTAACTCTGCCTGATTAAGTAATTTTCTTGCAGTATTATTTTCCATGTTTGATGCAAATACTTGATATGGATAAATCAATAACAAAATGAGCGTCGAAAATAAAATCATTTTTTCTTCATAGTAATTAGTTCTCCCTTCTTTTTATAGAAGCAAATGCTTTCTCCGCTTTGTTTTTCTATCGCTTATGCTAGTATGAATCTTCCTTTAAATAAAAAAGATCACGCTGAATATACTGACTCCCAGAAGTTAGATTTTTGGTCTAACTTCTGGGAGTCAGGTCATTTTCTGTAAACTCTTCCTATATTTTTTTCAGTTTGAACTCAATCCATTTGTCGAAAAAATCGGACAGTAAGGAAAAAAACATCAATTTTTTAATATTAATTGCTTATTATTTAATATATATACTTCATCTGCCAATTTCTCAACAAAATGAGAATCGTGAGAAGTAAACAGGACCGTTCCGGCATATGCCTTTATTAATTCTTCCAATGCTTCAATCGTTGTCAAATCTATAAAATTAGTTGGCTCATCTAAAATCAAGACATTGGAGGGTATAGTAAAAACTGTAGCTAATGAAATCCGTGTTGATTCACCCCCACTTAGAGAAGTCAATGGTTTTCCAATATCTGTTTGAGAGAATCCTAAATTACTTAATATACTTCGAACAACTGCTTCTGAATATTCAGTACGCTCCATTAAATAGTACAAAATACTCTCTGATTCACTAAATTTATAATCCATCTGTCGATACACTGAAAAGGTGACCTTGGGAGAAAGAATAATGCCTTCTCCATTTGATACAATATGATTTAATAGGGTTGTTTTTCCAGTCCCGTTGTCCCCAACAATAGCAATTTTCTTTTCCAAGGAAAACTGAAAATCACACTTCTCCAACAAACTCTTCTCTCCCTTTTTTAAAGATACTTGCTCTCCACGTATAGGAAATTTGTTATGGATTTCAACTGATTTAACTTTTGGAAATAGAATGTGCTTTTTGCTCTCGGGTTGGATAGGCTCATCTAGCTGGGCTAAACGAGATTCCATTGACTTAAACGATTTTTGAAGCCCCTTTTGAACAGTATCTTTTTGCTTTGAAGAAGATAGACGGTCAGGTCGAACATTCTGCTTTTTTTTCTTGGCAGATACTTTTTCAGAATTGGCTGCCTGCTTCTTTTTTTGAAAAATTGCAGCTTCCAACTTCTTTTTTTCTTTAGTATAGTTATTAGCCGCCCTTTGCCGCTCTAATTTCTCGCTTTCTTTTTGCTGTTTATAGGCATCATAATTACCAATATACTCGGTAACTTGACCATCCCTAATCTCCCAAATTTTAGTTGCTAATTGATTTAGAAAATAGCGATCGTGACTAACAAAAATAAGTGTGCCATAATAATATCTTAACTCTTCAATTAAATAGTCAACCCCATTACGATCTAAATGAGTGGTTGGCTCATCTAGTAACAGACCCATTTGATAGGTAGATAGGGTCTGAGCTAAGCGATATTTGGTCTCTTCACCACCACTTAATGTGTTGATTTCATTTTTGGGAACTTTAAAGCGACTAACAAGCCCCCAATCCATTCTCTCAGAATCAATGACCTTTGTTCCTTTTGGTATTTGTGAAAAATAACTAAAAGATACTTCCCGTTGAATAGAACCGGTTTCTGGTACTATTTCGCCTTGTATTATCTTCAACAGAGTAGATTTTCCCGTCCCATTATCACCAATAATACCAATGCGATTATTTTCATAAACTGTCAATTCTTGTATATTTACTACTTCTTTTGTACCCAAATTTTTTCGGATATTCGTTAGTTTAAGTGCTAAGTTTTCCATTAATTTCCTTCTCTTTCTTCTCGGGAAAAAGAGTACACAAAAAGGATAGTCTAGGACTATCCTTTGATTTCTATATTCAGGAAAAGTACACACTAATCCCTTGAAATCGCTCTTTCCAAGACTTTTGAATTTATTTAATTAGCTATTCAAAAGTTCAATACGCAATTTCATGGATGCAGTCATAATATACAATCTCCTCTTTGTTTTATTCAGTACTGTAATACTACTGTATCCTGACTAGAAAGTAAAGAGACTTAAGACCTTTTTTCATTAATACAAACTGCCTGATGATTTGATTTACTTGTATGTTAAACTATCCAATTATCGAAATAAAAGCCTGCCATATAAAAAGAAAAGTGACAGTTTTGAATTGTAAATAATTTATCCGTACAATTTATTTGATCATGTTGATTCTTCATTACAATTTCAAATATAAAAAAACTTATCCGATTTTTTCATATAAGTTTTTTCGTTATTTAATTCCCTAGTGATCACTAAGTTTTCTTTATTGCCAAGCGGCAGCATTTTTTTTGACAAACGTTGCAAAGCTGCGAGGATTTTTACCCATGATGACATTAAATGTATCCGTGACTTTCTTAGCTGTTCCTAGGCGTGTCATCATATAAAGCATCCCCATCACTGTCGCATATTCTTTGTCTAGTCCGCGAATGGTGATCCAATATTTTTTAGCCAAACGTGGCGCAAGATTAGCGTAAGAAATTTTGCGCTGTAAAACTTCACTTAATGTGTCTGCAACTTGATCGTAGTCGATCGCTTCACTACCTGTGATGGCATACGCTGTATTTTGATGCTTCGCTGGGTTAGTCAAAACTTTTGCTATCAATTCACCAATATCTTCAGCATCAATAAAACTAGTTAATGCTTTTTTAACTGGTACAACAATTTTATTGAAATGTTTAATTTCAAAAGCGTGTACACCACTTAGATTTTGCATGAAAAAACTAGGGCGAATATGGCAATAAGGGACGCCAGATTTTTCAATATATTTTTCAATTTTATAATGAGGAGGCACAGGATTATGTTCAATCCCGATCAATGATAAAAAGCTAATTAATTTGATTTTACCGCTGTTTTTTAATGTATCAATAAAAGGATATAAATCAGCGGGATTGCCTAAATGAGGCGGGCGCATGATAAAGACTGCTTGTACATCTTGCAACGCTTTTGCATAGGTCTTTTCATCCATAAAATCAAAGGGGACAACGCGGACATTTTCATTATTGCCAAACATTTTTGTTAACGTGTCTGGATGTGTCCCGGCAGCTGTCACTTGCTGGCCATTTTTTAATGCATATTCTACGACGTACTTGCCGACATTTCCCGAAGCTCCGGTTACTAAAATTCTACTCATGATTCTTTTTTTCCTCCACTAAAATTTCGTTAGCACGTTCTAACAAGTCAATAAATTCTGCAAACTTTTCTTTTCCCATTTTTTCTTGCAACAATGTCATTGTTTTAAAGTATTCTGTATATGCGCTCTCCACTAATTCAACAGCTTTTTTCGTTGGAATTAAGCTAAAACTGCGCTTATCTATCATCGACTGTTCTTTTACAATATATTCTTGTTTTAATAAAGAAGTCGTCATATTAGTGGCCATCGCTTTTGTCACATTAAAAAACTTTGCCACTGCATTGGGTGTCTTCTCTCCTTCTGTTTTAACTAAATAGATCAACATTCCCATCTCACTAGAACGAATTGGTAAATTTTTTTTCACGTTAACATTCATGCGACAAAAAAGCGCGATTTCTTCTGAAGCGTGTATAAAATTATCCATCACTATTTCTCCTCACTAATTTAGTACATCTAATTTACTAGATGCGATTATAATACACTTGATGTACTATTTCAACATTAATTTCAATATAAAAAAAAGACTAAGCTCATTAGCCTAGTCTCAAAAGTTCTGTATTTTAAATTATCATACTATTAAAATATTGTTCAGTGTACCCAGCCAATTTTATCGAATGGATAAAAACGTAATTTCATAACTCCTTCGATTGCGTTTTTTTGTACAAATCCAATAATACGGCTATCTTCAGAGTTTTTGCGATTATCCCCCAATACAAAATAAGCATTTTTAGGAATCTGTGTCTGATTCCGTAAATTGTCAGCAAGTTTTTTATCTAATTCAAAAATCTGCGTACTATCCGGCAAGTTAACTGAATATCGAAGAGCATCGTACTCTGTATCAATATTTTTTTGGTTAAATAAATACAAAGTTGAGCCCTGAACAACAAATTTATCACCTGGAACACCAATCACACGCTTAATATAAGTCTTGCCTTGTGAGTCATTGCCGTCTGGTGTAAACGTCACAATGTCATAGCGTTGGACTTCTTGTGTTCTTTTTATTAAAATTCGGTCTCCATTATGAAGCGTTGGAATCATAGACTCACCAACAATTTGATGCGCTTTAACATTTATTAAGAAAAGAACACACACTACTATTGTCATTAACAGTAAGAATAGATCCCAGTATTTTCGTATTTGTTCTTTTCGCCGACGCTGCAAAATTAGCTCTATTTGCTCTGAGGTCAATTTTTTTCGCATCTTTTTTTTTGAAGCCACTTGCGACACAATTCGAGGGTTTTCTTGTTTTTTTTCTGTCATAACTTTCAACTCCTACAATTGCGTCATACGGGAAACTGGTAAAAATATTGCTGCGCCAACACCAAGAATATTTTCCTTTGGTACTAATCCGTAATCCCGACTATCAACACCAAAACTACGGTTATCCGCCAAAACTAAATAATAATCAGCGGGAATTCGTTGATTCTTTACACCTCTAATATCACTGGTAGTAAAATCTGGTGTCAGCTGATACGCTTTATCTTTTGCTGCAACTAAATCATCACTTAAAAAGCGTTCGGGTATTTCCCGCGTACCTACGTACAAAATATCTTCATGATAGCGAAGTTCTTCTCCTGGTAAACCAATAACACGTCGAATCGATTGTTGCTTTCTTCCTGGAACTTGAAAAGCAACGATATCAAACCGCTCAATCTCCTTATACTTTCCTAAGATCAACCTGTCTCCCGCTTGCAAATTTGGCAACATGCTGAAGTCATTCACTGTCTGTATTTGAAAAAAAATAAAGAATACTCCCATAACCACTGTAACAAAAATTCCAAAGGTAACAAATAAATCTTGAAGGTAGCGCCTGCGCCTTTTTTTCCGGATGCTTTGCGCAAGTAGTTGTAATTGTTGTTGATTTAATCTTTTTTTCATCAGTTCCCTCCTATTCTTGTTGGAGGGCTGATTTATCTACTTTAAAGTGATTAAAAACTTGTTCTTGAGCAGCTTGCGTTCGCTTAATGTCGTTTAAATAGCCGGAATTAACTTCCTTATTTTTTAGCTGTTTGATGGAAAGTCCGGCTAAATTGATACCCAACTGCTTCATTCGTGTATACAACTGTTTCAATACCAATTTTTCATCTTTTCCTAAACGAGGTTCCGGAACATTCGAACCATAACTAACTAAACGAGAAGATAAATCGTAGATTGTGCTTTGCGCTTTTTTTTCGTTACTGGTGGTTGATAGTTCTTTTAACTGTTTTTCCAATTCTTGAACAATGAAGTAGCCTTGAACAACATTTTCAGAATCCGTTGCCGTTAAGCTTGTGGATTGGTAATAGCGGATATAATAGCTTCCACCTGCGAATACTATTGAAAAAATCACAGCAAAAATCACATTATTTCGATTTTTACTTACCTTATCCATCAAATCAACGCAATAGCGCAACCAAGCCCGACGTTGTTTTTTGCTGGGCTTCATTGCGCTGACTTTATTTAATTTCTGCTGGTTGGTTACCCAAGCAGCAATCGAAATAAACATAAAGATAATTGCAAAAATTGCAAGGGAGAGGAGGATTATAAAAAGCCAGTCTAGTAGTTCCATCACTCCTCGCTCCTATCTTTTTTTATTTTTTGCAGCTAACTTTCGCTCGATTAATTTCTTCTTTTCACGCTCTTTGTTAATTTTGCGAACAATGAAATAGATGATAAGTAGTAATACTAGTAAACCACCGACAATCATTGCTATCAGCCGCCAATTAAGGCCTGGATCTTGAACCAAAGTCAAATCCCGTGCATTATATTTATCTGCTTCTTCATCAGTAATGGTAAATTTTTGTTCCCACTCCCAGCGTCCGCCTTTTTCTGTCGTTACTAATATTTTAGCACGATAATCTCCAGGTATCATCTCCGAGCCTTCCAAGCTAACAGGAAAATCAATCATCGTATTTGGCGCCATCCGCATTTGTGATTTTTTAGCGTCATATACGACTTCATTTGAATCTCCCTTCATGATTTGAACATCTGTTGTCATATCATCTACAAAAATGGGCTGGATATTTGAATAATTTATACTAATTACATTACGATGATTTTTTGACGTCGCATAAACGCGATTTAATTTCATTTCTTCTTTATTTGTATTTGGATTTTTTTCACTCAATAGCATCCCAGTTAGATAGGCAAACTTGTTAACAACCATCCCTTGTTGACTTTGTGATTTTGTACCTTCTGCATCTTTTTCCTGTAGTAAAATGCCTCCAGCAATGTAACCATCAAATTCAGATTTTGGCATAGTGATGTCAATATTTAAATCTTGTGAAGAATTTGCAGCTAACTTAACTTCTTTGGGTACTTTTACGACGGATTCAAAAGGATACTTCAACGACTTGTCATTTTCAATAGCATTGTTGCTGTACTCGATTACACCACTACTATTAGTCTTTCCTCCATAGGCACCCACTAAAATAGTAATTTCTTTATCTCCAGTATTATGCAGTTTTATTTTGACAGTCTGTTTTTGTTCCGGCTCCATTTTCAAATCAAAGTAGCCGACACCTTTATCAATTTGATTTTCCGGTCGAACAACCTCATATGAAAAACCACCTTGAGCCTCAGCACTATCAGCAGCATAGCTAACTATCGTATTTCCAAGAAATAATCCCATTATGTAGACTAAGATTATTCCCACCCAGGCCTTTTTATTCATGGTACACACCCCTTTAGTCATTAATCAGACGACTGCTTTCATACTGACCACACAAAGCAGTCGTCTGATAGATCAAACTATGTTTCTTAATTATCGCGCATCTTCAATTGTCCACGTAACTTCACCAGTATAGACTCCTGTTAGCATATTAACCGCAGCAGGTACCTCTAATGACACGCCTTTATAATCTTTTTTAGTGTATTTTGATTCATCGTCCTTTTTATCAAAAATAATATCGAAAACACCCCGGCCTTTACCCGCTTCTTTATTTTCTACAATTGTCGTTTGCGTACCTTCTTTAATTTCTGCGCTTGCCGCATCTTCTACAGCTGAAGCCGATGGTGTATTCGTGTCAGCCGTACCATTTCCTGCTTCTAATGTGATTTTCTTATACAATAATGTTGCTCCATCTAAAAATTTTTCTGAATGATCATTATGAGCAAATTGTTGGGTTAATTCTGCTTTAATTGTATGGTGGTTTTCAAATCCATCAGCTCGAACATCCATATATCGAACAAAGTGTGCTGTTTTGAGAGGAGTTTCTTCCTCTCCTTCTGGAGCAACTTTCGTTGTCTCAAATGGCAAAACATCATAAGACCGAGCAGCATTTCCCACTGGTACTTCATTGATATCAAAATCCATTTCTGTTACAGAAACGATTTTCAATGGGTTGGGATCTGGATTAGGTGTTGGTTCCGTAATTTCTGGCCCATCTTCCCCCCCTGGTGTTGGATCAGGATTTTCCGGTTTCTCTTGTTTAAATTCAATATATCCTTTCCCGGCTACATCTGTTGCTGCATGTGCTGCTGGAGCCACCACGCCTAATGCCATTGTTCCCAATAATGCTGCTGTAGTTAATTTTGTAATGTTTTTCATCTTCTTTTCCTCCAATTTTTTATGGTAACTCAGATAAAATCCAAGTCAGTTCCGTTTTGTAAGGCTTACCTATAACTTTTTTAGTTCTTCCAGGTACCGATAATTGAACAGCGGAGTTAAAAAATAACGGTTTATTATATCTAGTATCAATAGTCACCTGGTTGTTGCTATCTCTTCTTGGCTCCAAAGTATTCGCCACACCAGCTGAGTTATGCTGGGAAGCGCCAAACGAGATAAACCAAGTTCCATCCCCCGTACCTTTTTTAGCGTTCGCTATTTCTTGTGTTTCACCAATTTTCATTTCAATAATGTCTTTTTTTACAATTGGCGTTCGACTTTCATCAGAGCCATTTGCCCAAGAGTAATCAAAAGAAAGCATCGCACCATCCAATTCAACTTTTTCATCTGTTGCAAATTGCTTTTCTTGTCTCACGCTTACAGTCCAACCAGCATTTGTTCCCCTTCTGTCAGTCACTTGAATGAATTGCGCCCGAGGTGTCGTCTCATCTTCAAACATCATGGCATTTGCGGCATACATTTGATCTTTTCCATCACTTTTTTGCGTTGCAAAATTTAAACTTGGAACATAATCTAAACGCAAGGGATTGGAATTAGGTGGAATAGGATTTTCCGGTTTTATCGGTATGGTTGGATTTTCTGGATCTGCTACTTGTTGCTTGTCTGTGAACTCTATTTTTCCTGTACCTATTCCATCGCTTTGCGCTTGCGCTGTAACTGGAAGCGTGAATAAAAGTAGTGAAGACAGTAAAATGATTCTTTTCATACTTTGTCCTCCTCCTTTTTACGTTTTTTCCAGAATAACAAGAAGAATAAAGCGATTAATCCAATGCCTAGATACATTAAGCTCTTTTTCACTATTTCACCTGTCGCAGGATAACTTTTACCAACTGGTTTTGGTGTACCAGTTGGTTTTACCACGGGTGTAATGCTTTGAGATTGTCCTGTGGAATCTTGTACTTCATCGGTTCCTTCCTCAAAGATAATTACGCCTTCTGTTGTGACACTTTGAGATTTCTGACCTTGTTCTTCAGCATTCGCTACACTAAAGGATGCGAAAAACGCAAGAAAAATAACGACAGTTGTTACATTTTGTTTAAGACTAAAAAATCTTCGTTTCATTTTTTCTCACGTCCTTTCTACCTTGCGTCCCCTAATGTCCAAAGAATTTCAGCTTGATATTCTCCCAGCTTTTTCACTTTAGAAACAGGTGTTTCAAATTTCAACCCTGCCCCGTCTTCAGTCCATGTATCGCTGATGTTATACTCTGCCTGCTCCTCGGTATGCTTCGCTGTAAAAACAGGCTCGGCTTGATCATGCAATAGTACTGCACTTGTTTCTTCATCGGTTACTTGATAACTTAATACATCTGTTAAAACAAAGTTAGGATCTGCCTCATCACCATTTTTAAGCGTAAAATCTTTGGTTAAAGTAGCTGTTAAGGTCCAGTCTGCTTTTGTCCCGCGATTATCCCAAATCACTAATGGATTTTGATATTGTGGCTTATCCACACGTATATTAGAAAACCAGACTTCATGTGTTTTAAAATCCAGCACCTCTGGATAAGATGAAATAAACAACGTACCATCAAATTCGTATTTCACAATTTTTCCAGTTGAAGTAACTTCGACTTCTGTTTCATCGTCTGGCCTTGTTAAAAGCTGATAATTCAAATCTTCTGCATCTTTTAAGGCCCTAAGAACATCTTGATTTTGTGTTAGGTCTACTTTATTTCCAGGAATCTTGTCACTTATCACAACTGCTGTCACAATATCTTTATCCTTGCTGTCTACAAAACGAATGGTAAGACTATTATCAAAGACATTGATTTCAACATTAATCGTTGCTTTATTACCTGCCTCATCTTCAATATCAATCTTTAAATCTTTCTTACCAGGAGTTTCAACCATCACAGCAAAATCTTGCCCTGCAGTATAGCTTACTTTGATCTTATCTTCAGTACTGACATTGTCCTTAATATTACTAAGAAAAACATTCGGATCACTATCCCGTATGGCAGCTACATTACCAATGTTGATATCCGTTGGTTTTGGATCAGCTGTTGGTGCAGTTTTATCGTTAAAAGTAACTTTAATAGTTTGAGAAATATGATCTTTGCCATTATCAATTGTTAAAATAATCTCCATCGGTTGTTCTTCATGACCGCTATCAACAGTAACGTTTGTATCATCGATACTAATTTTATCGAAATCAGTAACCGGAGTAACTACGCCGCCAATCATTTCCAAAGCTTGAACTTCTCCTTTATTTAGGATGAAATCTTTCAAGGTATTGTTAGCGTCAGCCTCTTCCCATTCACTTCGATCTATACGGAAATCTTGTCCTGTTATTGCGACATCACCGCTCACTTCTCCTTTAACGACATGAATTGGAACATCAATTGGCTCACTCGTATTCTCCGATTCATCTGTTAAAGTAATCTGTATCGTTTTCTCGCCAACTGTTGCAACTAAATCTGCAATACCATCAGGATCAACTAAGGCAGCCGTAATATCTTCGTTAGCCGAAACATTATCGCTGTACTCAGATAAGAAGGTTTTTAAATCTGCCCCAGTAATATATTCTGGCTTATCAAGTGGTACTAGTGTTGGCTTGCCTGTTCCAGTTGGTGGAACATCATCGCTAACGGTTACCACGAGTGTTGCAGATAATGGTGCATCTAACCCAATACTTGGATCAGCAGCAACACTAAGTGTCACGGTATAGTCACCAGGCGTTTGTTTAAGACCACCTAAATCTGTAATCTCGATTCGATCAGTTAAATCGACTTTGGCACCTTCAAATAGTTTGAAAGCGGACAAGTTTCCGTGATCGCGAACGAGTTGTTTCAACTCCTCTTCTGTTTTACCAGAAACATCATTGGATTTAACACTAAAGTCCTCACCTTTTAGCTCTTCGCCAAGATCCCAGATAATTAATTTAGAAGTAATCGTACCCCCATTACCAGCGTTATCATATACGATGATATCTACATTATGTCCTTCTTCTGAAGGAGTATTTAATAATGCATTTACTTCATCTGGCTTAGCATAAGCGTAAGTAAAGGTTTGTTCTAATGGATTGGTATCCTGAACATTCTCTACTAAAAGACTTGGATCAGGTGCAGCATCACCGACACTAATAAAGTAAGACTTCGGATCAGCAGTTGGCGCAGTCCTATCTAAGACTGTTTGTTCCGCCTCATCATATTTACCTTCTAAGAAAGCAAATACTTTCACCTTTCCTTCAGCCACTAACTTTTTACCATTAGGAATGGTGTACTCGAAATTACCTGTTACAGGATCCGCCTGTAGAGTGAAGTTGCTTGTGAAATCAAGCTCCTCATCTTGATTAGGTGAATCCATTTCAGCTGGACTTGCAATTGCGTTATCAGCCGGATCCATCGCCGCCTCTACCGTATCATTGACCGGTTCATCCCAAATACGAACATACGCACCCGGATTGGTATTTCCTCGAATAACATAAGAGGAATCATCATTGACATTATCGGTTGCTACACTGTTGATGCTAACGTTTACGTCAGGAATGTATTCAAACAAAACACGTTGGGTGCTATCTGTTTTAAACTCACTCTTGAACGTATTTGCTGCATCTACAGTGAGGGAGGTTGCTTCTTTAACAGTTGAAACTAGACTATTATAAGAGATTTCCATGCCATACATTGGTGTCCAAACCTTTGTAGGAGTATCAGTTAAATTTCCTTGGTTCCAACGGCTCACTTTCTGGATATCAACACCCAGTATTCCGCCATTGCCGCCAATATTTATTAATCCGTTACTTCCACTCCCAATTGTCCCTGTTCTTTGCAAGTTTACTCGTTGCGCATCTGCGAACCGGAACGTAGAACTATTGTTTGAAAAATAAAGTAAGCTTTGAGAATTATTGGTACTATCACTTACAACATTAAATATCCCTTTCTTTTTCACCTCGAAGGTTCCTGTCCCATTTACATAGATGATATTAGAACTTGAATTGGCCATATTTACAGCTTGAACATCAAGAGTACCGCCTTCATCCACAGTCAGCTTCGCACCTGTTTGAAGCCTAATAATATTGGTTGTGGTTCCATCACCATTACTTGTGTGTCCGTCAGATCTCACCGACAAAACTGCATCTTTACCGATTTGCACAGTATTTCCCGAATTCCGTAACGTTATAGCACTATCATTTTTCCTAGGAACAATATCTAGCTTTGCCCCCTCATCCATGATGATACTTCCTTGTAAGTCAAGCGCTACACCTTGATACTCATCTGCTCCGCCTACTTGAGAAGCAACAATTTCCATTTTTGAGTTTTTCCCCATGGTCAGGGAACCATTGTTTTCTAAACGAACATTACCAGCCTGTAAAGTACTCATCTCAAAAACAGCATCTTCAGCAACATGTAAATTGGTAATAAGCATGTTATACTGATTGGTTGCATTATTTTCCCATGAAATAACGTTTCCATCTGCATCTGTTCTAAGGCCTGAGGTAAATGGACTTTCTTGTTTAGTAGAAACTTGGCCTTGAATCTCAACATCCGTATAAGGAGAATGAATCATTTGATTTCCAATATTCGTCAAATCTTTGTACGTGATTTTACAATTTTGTTGAATATTGTTACTCAAATCATTCAATGTCGTAAAGCCATAGAAGTTTCCATGATAAATAGTTCCATTTTGCCAAGTAATATCCCAATTTCCTCTACTACCGGCTCCGGTTATATTTGCATCACGAAAAATAATACATACACCACCAAAATCGATAGTGCTACCATTCAAATCGACAACTAGCTTTCTGGCTATACCAGCGGGCTGCATCCTGGGATAGGTTGCTCCTCCGCTTGAAGTTGAATAATCTCGTCCAATATAGGTGTTAGCTTCTGCAGTAGATGCAAACCCTTCCCGTAAATCAGTTGGGATAGCAAAGTCATTTTTAACAACGATACGATCCACAGTAACTGTACCAAATGCTTTAACTAATTCTGCCCAGTTTGTGACTTCAGCAACCACTTCGTCAGCTTGAACGCCAATATTCAATGGCTGAATAGCGTTATCTGTTTGCAAAGATTTTTCATCTTCATTAGTAAGATTATCCGAGTTTTCAGAACCTTCTATTATATTTCCACTAGTTTCTGTTGTTTCACTGGTAGCTTTTAACGTTTCTTCAATTGGCGAACTTAACATGCTAGAACTTTCAAAAGTAGTCACTGTTTGCTTTTCTTGTGCAAACAACGGGTGTAACCAACTCACAGAATTGCCTACCACTAACAACCCAACAATCATTACTATTGCAACAAACAATTTTTTCTCTATTTTCATTCAATTCTCAACTCCTTTCTATACTAATTTCTGCTCATTGGAGAAAGGCAATGGGCGTTATTTTCAATCACTAAATAGTGATGAAACCTTGGCTAAGCGGATCATTCAACCAAGGTGTTAACCGCAGTTGTTGTCCTTCGTAGATTAAATAGCTATTTAAATTATTCCATCTTCGTAGCGACTGAACCGATATCCCAAAACGTTTTGATATCTTAGCTAACGTATCACCACGTTGAACACTATAAAAACCAGCAGGACGTTCTCTGTAGGCCTTGACGGAATAATTTTTGAAAAAGGGTGTGTTCAATCTCAAAAACAGATCTTTTCCTGCTGGCTTACTAAAATGCTCAAGGTTCATATCAAAATATCCTGTTGCATAATCTAATTTCTCTTCTTCTTTCAGCCGAATTGTTTTACCAATATCTAGTACTTGTCCCACTGTTATAAGGTAACTGCTTAAATCATTGTGTGAAACAATTTGATTAAGCGGAACTTGATACAAGCGACAGATTGAAATCAATGATTCACCCACTTGAACCTCGTGATACACAGTTGCTTTGTTTTCTATTTTTCTTGTTTCTTTTTGTTTCCTTTGTATTTTGGTTGGTGTAGTATTTCTATTTCTAACATCTGCTACCTCATTTTTTTCACTTAAAATAATAGTAGAAGCAATATTTTCAATTTTTCCATTGGGTGTATCATAAATGGTCAAATTGTAGGCTTTAATCAAACCATTCAGCTTTGCAGCATAACTAGTATCGGTTGCGTAGCGCCCCATTAAAAATCGAGTGGCATCTTGATATGTTTGTGTATTACTTTTCCACACACCACTGTAAAAGCCATGATTATAAGGCAATCCCCCCCGAATCAGATGAACGTAATCTTCCAATGACTCTTTGTATGAAGGGTACTTTCTAAAATTTGCTCGAATAGTAAAATGATTGCCACTTCCGTCATCTTCTTGCGTTGCAAAATTAACACTTGTCCCATGATAGCTTCCCTTAATACCAAATAAATTATAATTAGGCGGGCTTGCAAGCGAACTATTACCTGACGCACTTTCTAAAATTGCTTGCGCAATCATCACCGATGCGTATAATCCGTGCTTTTGCCCTAGTCGCCTAGCGTCTTCCCCAATAACCTGAACAAAGCGTTGCGTTGTGAAATTGGGTGAAAAAGTGTAACTATTTTCACCGATGTACTCGTTACCGTTGATTCCACTTGACTTGTTTGTAACTTTTGTAGGTATGAAGGAAGCCTGTTTTTTAGATGATGGATAAGCACCAACTTTTTTACTTTTGGGACTCGTTACTTTAGTCGTTTTCTTTGCGATTGAACCCTCACTTTGTTTCGTAGCAGATACCGGGCTATTTTTTTCAATGGCAGTTGGTGAACTAACTTGGGGTGAATTTGTATTAAAATTGGAATCAGATGTTGTTTTATCACCTTCATTGCTTGTTTCAGACGACTGTTCCGTTGTAACACTTGTAGTTTCAGATGAAGCGGATTCTTCGGGTTCTTCGGATTCCGTTGTCGACTCGTTTGTTTCCTCTTGAGATTCTTCCATTGCGTCAGAAGAATCCTGATCCTCTTTCACTTCAGCCGTTTCATCCTCTTTTTCTGCTTCATCTAATTCTTTTGTTTCATCTGTTTTATCTAACGCTTCACTACTTACGAGGGGAATTTCCATTTTATCGTTTTCACCCTTCTCATCTTGACTACTAAAATCTTCATCAAGATTTTTAGCTTTTGTCTGCTCTGCAAAGAACGTTGTAAAAGAAGAAACAGCAAAAAATGTACCTGTTAAAAGTGCGAATGTTTTTTTCATGGATATCCCCCTCACTTTGTTTATTATTTTGTTGCGCGCTGTGATTGTTGTAGCAATTGATCCAACAATACGATTGATTCATCCCGCATTTTTTCAATATAATTTTGATAACGAATACAACCTTGCTTTAGTTCATCTAATTCTTCTTCGGACTTCATTTTTATGTCATGAGCATCAAATTCAGCCTTTCGCACAATTTCCTTAGCTTTAGACTTTGCTTCTATTAAAACGTCTGCTAATTCATTTTTTGTAAGTTCTAACTCATCCTGTACTGAATTGGATTTTGACGAAATTAACTCTTCTTTTACTCGTTGGTAATCTTCTTGAACTTTTTGATATTTCACTTGCAATTCAGTTAACTCTATTGGATCAATTTTATCTTCACTACTGGCTTTAAGTTCGTGACTTTCCAAACGTTGCGTTAGTTCCATTGCGCGGTTACTCGCAAATTCTAAATTGTTTGTTAACTGTTTATTCTCCGCCTTAAGTGTTTCAATCTTTTGGTTTAATCGCTCCACTTCTGCCACACGTCCATCATAATCAGCTGGGATTGCCTGAACAGAAGCTAACTCGTTCTCCATATTCTCAATAGTAGTTTGTAATTTTTCTTTTTCATTTGTTAAAGTCAACTTTTCTTTTTCTATCATTTCATTTTTTACTTTCAACGCTTCTATTTCTTTGCTGAGTGCAGTATTCTTTGCTTCTAATTCTGAAACCACTTCGTCATCACCGTCACTCTGAAATCCTAATTCCTCCAATTCAGCCAACAAATCATCCTTTTTCTTCTTACCAAACATGTTCGTTCCCCCTCTTCCTTTTTATATTCCGTCTGTTTATTTAGTAAAACCAACGACCTAAGCCAGTTTTACCTACACCTAATTTTTTTAGGCCACATTTTTAGTATATAAAAATTCTTGAAACCCATTTCTCAAAATTAATAAAATAAATCAATAAAATAAAAAAAACACGCCCTCCTTTTTTTCAAAAATTCATAGATTTACAAAAAAAAATGATAATTTTATAAAAAGCATCACTTTAATTCCTGCATTTATTTAAACTCGCAAAATATATCGGGTACTATTGCGCTATAGTCCCCAATCAAATCTTTCCGACAAAGATAAAAAAAAGATTGATTGGAAAAACTATTTTTTGCGTAAACATTACTACACTCAATGTTGCATTTTCTAAAAAAATAAATATGAAATTCGATCAATATTCGCAATATTTTTCTTTCCGGCACAATTATTCGTCTTTTAAAAAAAATCGTAGTAAACTCATGGTAATTTATCAGCAAGGTTATGCTGATAAAAGAAATAAAGGAGGATATCCATCATGAAAAAAATTGGTTTTTTGAGTTTTGGTCATTGGATGGACCGGGGGTCATTGGTTAAGACCGCTAAAGATGCTTATTTGCAATCGATTGAATTAGCTGTTGAAGCCGAAAAAATCGGCATTGACGGTGCATACTATCGCGTTCATCACTTTGCACCTCAAATTGGTTCACCATTTCCACTTCTTTCAGCAATTGGTGCTAAAACAAGCAAGATTGAAATTGGAACCGGTCTAATTGATATGCGGTATGAAAATCCGTATATGATGGCTGAAAATGCTGGCTTAACAGATATTATTACCCAAGGACGCGTGCAACTTGGCGTGGGCCGTGGTTCACCAGAACAAGTTTTAGATGGTTGGAAATATTTTGGCTATGACTATAGCGAAGATGAAATTAAAGAAATTACGCGGGAACGGACATTAGAATTTCTTGATTTATTAGAGGGCAATTATTTTGCCGAACCAAATCCTCAACCGATGTTCCCACAAGGACCTGGTAAATTGCGGATTGAACCTTATTCAGAAGGTTTGCGTCAACGTATTTGGTGGGGTGCTGGTTCAAAAGAAACTGCGATTTGGGCAGCGAAACACGGAATGAACTTGCAATCTTCTACTTTGGTAAATTATGAAAGTAACGAGCCTTTCCATGTACAACAAGCTAATCAATTACGTGCATTTAAACAAGCTTGGAAAGAAGCTGGTCACGATTTTGAACCACGTACCCTCGTTACTCGCTCAATCCAACCAATTACAACGGACTTGGATCGTCAATTATTCGGCCAAGACGGACAACCGCAACAAGACTCCGTTGGCTATTTGGCTTACCACCGCAATCCAACCATTTTTGGTCGGACATTTGCTGGTGAACCAGACAAATTAGTAAAAGAATTAGCTGAAGACGAAGCAATCAAAGAAGCCGATACTGTCCTAATCACGATTCCAAATACGCTAGGCGTTGAATATAACATGCATATTTTGGAAACAATCATTAAAGATGTGGCCCCAGAATTAGGCTGGCGTTAAGAAAAGATTTAAAACTAGAACGCTCGGAAAGTTTTAAAAACTAGACTACTCGAAAGGTTTTCTTCGTACTTTTATAGTCAGGCCTAGTGGGACCTAGTATTTCTAAAAGCTCATTTAAAAAGCGACGAACTTACAAGCTGTATTTATTGAAGGCAATCTTCATACAGTGGTAGGTTCGTCGCTTTTTTTTATTTTTTAATAATCATTTGAATGGCCTGATCAATTTTTTGTTGCTGAATTGTTGCATTCGTTGTTGGGTTTTCCAAACAATTTTTTAGGTTTTCTGCCACGATAATGCCCATGACGCGGTCAATACTAGAACGGACAGCACTTAATTGGGTAATCACATCCACACATTCTTTTTCATCTTCAATCATCTTTTGAATGCCGCGAATTTGACCTTCCGTGCGCTTTAAACGATTTAATATGTTTTTATCACATGTGGCCATCGGTTATTTCCCCTCTCCATTCCACCATTCCGCCTAAAACATTCGTCACATGATAGCCTTTTTGACTTAAAAAATCGCATGCTAGTCCCGAACGTCTGCCAGAATGACAGATAACATAATAATGGGTGTCTTTGTCTAATTCTTTAAAGCGGCTTTCTAATTGGCTTAACGGAATATTTTGGGCGCCAGGGATATGTCCGGCGACAAATTCATCGTCTTCTCGCACATCCACAAGAGCTACATTTTGCCATAATTTAGCAAATTCATCATTTGTAATTGTTTTATTCATATTCAATCTCCTCTGGTTTGACCATTTTATACAAAGCAAAAGCGCCATCTAAATTTACCACATCAAAGCCATTTTGCTTTAAAATTCGCTCGGCGATATAGCTGCGTAACCCACTGTGACACGTTACAATGTAGGCTTTTTCTTTATCCAGTTGTGCTAAATTATCCCGTAATGTATCTAAAGGAATATTCACAGCTTGTGAAAACTTTCCATTTTTAGTTAATTCTGCTTTATTCCGGACATCTAATAATAGCTTGCCTTTTTTCATTTCCTCAGCAAGTTCATGCCATTGAATATTTTGACTGAAGCCTTCTAGGATGTTCAAAGCACTATAACCCAACATGTTGACTGGATCTTTGGCCGAGCCAAAAGGTGGCGCATAGGTGAACTCTAATTCTGGTAAGTCAAAAATAGTCTGCCCGCCTTTAATTGCCGTCGCCAAAATATCGATGCGTTTGTCGACACCTTTGGCTCCCACACCTTGAGCCCCGTAAATAGCGCCCGTTTTAGGATTAAAAATTAATTTCAAAGTTAATTCAGTCGCATCAGGATAATAGCCGGCATGATCTTTCCCGCTAATATGAATAACCTCATAATCTAATCCTGCTTGTAGGGTGCCTGTTTCACTAAGTCCAGTTGCTGCCGCACTTAAATGAAAGACGCGGACAATTGCGGTTCCAATACTTCCTTTGTTTTTGCGAGGCAAACCAAAAATTACATCGGCAACTTGGCGCCCTTGCCGATTAGCCGGTGAGGCCAACGAAATTAACGTATCTGCGTGGGTGATTTGTTGTTTTGTCACAACGGCATCTCCCACTGCAAAAATTCCCGCTAAATTCGTTTGATAATTTTCATCAACAATAATGCCACCTTTCATACCTAATTGAATGCCGGCTTCTTTAGCCAGCGTCGTATCTGGTTGAACCCCCACAGATAAAATTGTGATGTCAGTTGTCAAACTACTGCCATCTTCAAGAATAATTTTTTCTCCGGCTTGTTGGAATGCTACTGCTGATTGACCCGTAATCACTTTAACCCCATTTTCCACCAATTCTTTTTGAATAAAACTTGCCATCTCTTGATCGAATGGTGGCAAAACATGTGGTGCCTTTTCCACAATTGTCACTGCTAATCCGGCTTTTTGTAGATTTTCCGCCATCTCCAAACCGATAAAACCTGCACCAATAACCGTTGCCCGTTTTACGTCAGGTGTTAACGCCTGCATGATTTTGTCCAAATCTGGTACATTGCGGAGTGTGAATGTATTTTTTGCCTCCTTCAGTCCTGTAATTGGTGGGATGAAGGGTTTTGCCCCCGGCGATAAAACTAAAACGTCATAATTTTCACGATAGATTTCATTTTGATTTTGAATTGTTACTTCTTTTTTTACGGCATCGACTGCTATTGCTTCATTAAATGGGCGAACATCCAGATTAAAGCGTGCTTTCAGGCTTTCGGGCGTTTGCACAAGCAACGCTTCTCTTTCTGTTATTTCACCTGAAACATAATAGGGCAGGCCACAGTTGGCAAAAGACACAAAGGGGCCTTTTTCCAAAATAATAATTTCTGCTGTTTCATCCAAGCGGCGAAGTCTTGTTGCTGCTGACATACCACCAGCAACACCCCCTACAATAATTACCTTCATTATTTTCCTCCTCTAACTTTATCAGACCACTGATTCATGCCGCCTTTAACATTGATTACGTCATAGCCTTTTTGTTTTAATTGTTTTGCTGCTTGTTTACTACGCATGCCCGACTGGCAGATCACGTAAATTCTTTGATCTGTTTTTTCTTTGTAGGCCGCAATTTTATTTAGCGGAACATTTTTTGCTTTTGCAATATGCCCCTGCCGGTATTCAGACGGCGTCCGAACATCTAACAATACAATGTTATCGGCTAATTTTGTTGCTAACTCTATTGTTGTAATATTTTTTATCTTTGAAAAAAAAGAAAACATCGCTTCGCTCCTTATATACCCTAATAGGTATATTTAATAGTAGAAAAGGCTCTTTGTCAAACCAAGCGCCTGATTTACTTAGGAAAATAACACTCCAACGAAATTCCAGTATACCCATGGCGGGTATACTGGAGGTTTACGGACAAAAAAAACTACTGCTAAATCCAGTAGTTTTCTCCTCATTTTTTTAATTTTTGATAGCCAAGCCGATAGCCAAGTATGCGGCATACACACACCAGATAAAATAAGGGGTAAATAAAAACGTCGCCAGCTTTTGAATTGTATAAAAGTAAATGATGCAAGCCAAAACTACTGCTAATAGCAATAAAACAATGACTACGCCCACCCAAAAATTCGTTGCGCCAAAGAACACAATACTCCAAATAAAGTTTAATAGTAGCTGTAGGAAAAATAAAAATAAGGCGCGATTTTTCACTTTCTTACTTGTCTTCGCCTCTAAAATGAAAAATAGCGCCGTTCCAATTAGGCCATACAAAACTGTCCAAATAATTCCAATAATATTTCCCGGTGGTGAAAACGGCGGTGTGTCCAATTTTGCATAGGTAGCCGCAATATCCCCCGCTAGCAATCCTGATAAAATCCCAACGGCTTCAACGCCGATTACACACAACAACCACTGTCCAATTCTCTTCATCTTCTCGCTTTCTTGCCTCCTTTTTATAGTCAAAAGCTAACTTTAAAATAGCTACTTTTATTCATCATACGCTTTTTTCCCACGACAAAAAATCAATCTGCTCAAATTTCAAATAAATAATTCGTAATTTTGCCGCTTATAAGACGAATCATTCGATTATTTTATCTAAATGGGTTATTCTACCTAAAAATGAAGGACTGTTGCCTAATGACAAACATGAATGCGAAAAAAACATGCCAAGCTAAAATAGTCGGTTTAGAAGGTGTCCATGAAGTTATTTTTGTGAAGGAATATCAGAATGTGGCCATCGTGGAATGCTTAGATACAAAAGAATTGGCGGTAGCACGCCTATGCGATTTTGTCACCCCAAATAAAAATGAAGTGAAAGAAACTCGCCAATAGGCGTGCTGGCTTCAATACTTTAGAATTTTAATAAGCTGATTAAAAAGTAAATTTAGGCGCTTTTATTCCTTATTTCCAGCTAAAAAGTGTTACCCTTAAGAAGAGGTGATAGCAATGCATTATGCTATTTTTTATAATCCAACTGCAGGACGTGGCGATAATGAAGCAACCGCAAAAAAAATTGCCACAAAATTAAAGAAAGCAGGTCATACATCTGAAGCTTTGACTGCACCCAATCCAGAAGAAGCCGTCAAAAAAATTCGCAACTCGTTAACAGATTACGATGCGCTGATTTCAATTGGTGGTGACGGAACGTTAAACCTAGTAGCCACGGCTTTCTTACAAGCAAACAAAACGATTCCGCTGGGGATTATTCCCGGTGGGACAATCAATAATTTTGCTACTCGTTGGGAAATCCCTACAGATTTGGATCAGGCAATTTCTTTAATTTTAGCGCAAAAGCTACAACATGTCGGGATCGGTTCTTGCCAAGACGGTCAAAAAGCGATCGTTAGCTCCTTGACTTTCGGTACGTTAGCAGATATCTCCAACCAAGTTCGTCAAAGTGAAAAGCGAAAATTTGGCTTACTGATTTATCCATTAAAAGGTCTAAAGCAGATTAGTCAAAAAGCTTCTTATCATGTTCACATTCAAGCCGAAAATTTCGATAAAAAAATGAAAGTCTGGATTTTCTTACTCACCACCACGCACTTAGTTGGAGGTATCGATTACGTTGCTTCCAGTCCCCACGCGTTTCATGTTAGTATCTTGCACAATATGCGTCTAGGAAAATTATTTCAGTTGCTATTTTTTGTACTGACTGGTAACTTGCGTCAAAAAGAAAATAATACTTTAACTTATTTGAAACCAAAAAAAATTACTGTCAAATCTTTGGAACAAAAGTCCATTTATAGTCGTATCGACGGCGACAAGGGACCGGCCTTACCTTTAACAATCGAATTTTTAGACGGCTTTTTGCCAATTTATACAGCTGGAAAAAAAGATTAGTCAAAAAAGTTTACGCTAAAAATCAAAACAGGCAAAAACGACCTGCTTTCTATTAAAGAAAGCAGGTCGTTTTTTCACACTATCAACTAAAAATCTAACTTATTCAATATGCATATAAATATTTTTGGTTTGAGAGTAGGCATCGAGAATTGTTTTATAGGTTTCTCGTCCAATTCCCGATTTTTTATAACCGCCAAAAGGTGTACCTGCCGGCAGCTCTCCATAGGTATTGACCCACATCGTTCCTGTGCGAACAGCTCGCGCTACACGGAAAGCTTTGTTGATGTTTTCAGTAAAGACGCCCCCAGCTAATCCGTAATCTGAATCATTCGCAATCGCAATGGCTTCTTTTTCCGTTTCAAATTTAATCACTACAATTACCGGACCAAAAATTTCTTCTTGGGCGACGCGCATATCATTTGTAACATCGGCCAAAATTGTTGGTTTAACAAATGCCCCCTGAGACAAAGGACCATCCGTATAACGATCTCCACCTGTGACGACGCGAGCCCCTTCTTTTTGGCCAATGTCAATATAATCTAAAATCGTTTCGACTTGTCCTTCATTAATTTGTGATCCCATCACCGTATCTTCTTGCCAAGGCAAGCCCACTTTTACTGCTTCAAAGCTTTCTGCTAACTTAGCGATGAAATCATCGTAAATATCGGCTTGTACTAATAAACGGCTCCCAGCAGAACAAACTTGGCCTTGATTGGTTAAAATACCATTTTTAGCAAACTCTAAAGCCCTTTTTTGATTCGCATCACTGAAAATGATATGGGCTGATTTTCCACCTAATTCAAGCGTAGCTGGAATTAAATTTTTAGCAGCTCCTTTTGCGACCTGATAGCCTACTTCAGTCGAACCCGTAAAAGCAATTTTGGCAAAACCAGGATGAGTCAACATATAATTCCCTGACTCTGAACCTTTGCCTGTAATCACATTTAATACCCCTTTTGGCAACAGTGGCCCTATTAATTTTGTTGCTTCTAATAAGCTAAGGGGTGTCGAGGACGAAGGATGAATGACAATTGTATTTCCTGCAGCCAATGCCGGCGCAATTTTCCACGCTGCCATTAATAAAGGGAAATTCCAAGGCACGATTTGTCCGACAACGCCGATTGGTTCTTTTAAAACCATCGTCAGTGTATGCTCATCTAGCTCTTTGATCGTACCTTCTTCTGAACGAACAAGTGCGGCAAAATAACGGAAATGATCGACAACCAACGGAATATCCGCATTTTTAGTTTCCCGCAATGGTTTTCCGTTATCGTAAGTTTCAATCCACGCCAATTTTTCTGCATTTGCTTCCAAGACGTCTGCAATTTCTAGCAAAATTTTACTACGTTCTTCAACACTGGTCACACTCCAAGTAGCAAATGCTGCTGTTGCAGCTTTTACCGCATTATCCACATCTTCTTCTTCTGCGCTAATAAAAGTTGCTAAAGTAGTACCATCACTGGGGTTTTTAGAAGTTAACGTTTCTCCTTTAACACCTTGGGTCCAATTTCCATCAATGTACAACAAATACTTGTCATCCAGTAATTCTGCAGGTTTTTTCACCGAATCTCCTCCTATTTAACTTGTTTTACTTAAGGTCAGGTAAATCGTAACACTTTACATTTACCTCGCTAATTTCAGTATAAAGAATAAAGGAAACACACTTCAAACAATATGTATCCGCTTTCTTTTTTAGTTGAAATAACTTTTATCTAAAACTTGCCCTATCCGAATTTCAGCAATACTTTTTTATTTTTTAAGATTTTATTAAGGCGGCTTTGCGCTTTTTTCACCATTTTGGTTTTTCCCATATTTCTTTTGTGATTTTTTTCCTTATGTTACGATAAATATATAGCGTTTTCAAAAGGAGGGACAAGCATGAAAATAAAGCAATTTTCTGGTGGTTTCTTTTTTGACGCCAGTACGAATAAATTAAAAGAATTATTTCAAGTAAAGCAAAACAACGTCGCCTACTTTGAGCCTGAAAAAGTCGTTATCCCCTTTGATCAACATATCGGATCTCCCAATAAATTAATCAAAAAGGTCGGCGACTTTGTCACAAAAGGAGAAATTATCGCCAAAAATTCTGCCGATATTAGCGGCCATGTCCATACTTCTGTTACTGGGAAAGTCATCGCTGTTTGCGAAGTACCTGCACTTGGTGGCAAAACACAAACAGCCGCAGTAATCAAACGAGATCCGTCTAAAAATACTGCTGAAAGTTTAATTTCTCCTGATTTTTCTTTTGAAAAAGCTGTCCGGGCAGCCGGGATTGTCGGTCTTGGTGGTGCAACATTTCCAACTCACGTCAAATTAAATCCCGCTAGTCATATCGATGTCCAAACGATCATTTTGAATGGTGCTGAATGTGAACCGTTTATCGCGTCTGACGATTTTTTAATGCAAAAAGAAAGCCGAAAAATTTTGCGCGGCGGTGAAATTGCCAGAGAAATTTTAGGTGCTAAAACGATTTTAGTCGGCATCGAAAAAGATAAACCAAAAGCTATTACAGCGATGAAAAAAGCTGCTGCAAAAATCCCCAATTGCCACGTCATCCCACTGCCAGTGAAATATCCTCAAGGCGGTGAGGGACAGCTCTTGGAAACTTTAATCGCTGCTGAGTCTCCTCTTGATGGTCGTTCGGTTGAAACGGGTGCCTTTACGATTAACGTAGCCACGGCTTTTGCGATTTCAGAAAGTGTCGATGAAAGAAAAGCCTTGACCCATCGTTACGTTACTATTTGCGGCGATGTTAAAATGCCACAAGTAATTTGTTTCCCACTTGGTACACAAGTGAAAGACTTAATTGACTATTGTGGCGGTTTTATCGGAACACCTTCTCGCGTTATTCACGGTGGACCCATGATGGGAAAAAGCGTCACAGATTTAGCGCTCCCTTTAACAAAAGGTAGTAACGGCATCATTGTTTTTAACGAAGCCCACGATGGTAAATACCCTGAATCCCCGTGCATTCGTTGCAATCGTTGCGTAGAGGTTTGTCCTGTTCGCTTAGAACCGCAAAATATTGATCTAGCTTATCGAAGTGGCGATTTATTTACCTGTGATCAATTATTGGCCACAGCTTGTATTAACTGTGGTTGTTGTACGTATGTTTGTCCGGCTAGACGCAATTTAGCAGCCAATATTACGCAGGCTAGTGGTGAAATTAAGCAAGAAAAGGAGGCGCTAGCAGATGCCAACAAATAAAATTTCATTAAAAATGGCCGACTCCCCTCATTTACACGGAGATACCACCACCAGAGAAATTATGAAATGGGTCTTAATTACTTTACTGCCAATTGTGCTTACTGCTGGTTATTTCTTTGGTTGGCGCATTTATCTGTTGTTTTTAATCGCAATTGTTACGGCCCAATTGTGTGAGATCATCTGGTTTAAATTTTTGAAAAAAGATTTAACTTGGGATTTGAGCGCTATTGTGACAGCTGTATTAATGACCATGAACTTGCCCCCTTCTGCCCCTTGGTATTTCCCTGTGATTGGCGCTGTTTTTGCCATTATTGTTGTAAAAGAATTTTTTGGGGGCTTAGGTTATAATTTTTTAAATCCTGCATTGGGCGGTCGTGCACTATTAGTCGGCTTATTTTTCCAAGATATGTTTAAAATCAGCTGGCCCAACCCACCATTTGCCAATTTCTCTCCAGATGTTCTTACCAAAGCGACACCACTAGCACAGATGAAAACAGAAACATTAAGTCCAGCCCAATTGTGGCAAAATTTCTTAGGGGTGACTGGCGGTCGAATTGGCGAAACCAGTAGTCTGCTGATTTTAGTGGCGGGCTTGGTTTTATGGCGCAAAAAAATTATTCAACTCCACATTCCCCTCATTATTTTAATCACTGTTGCTATCGGCGCTTGGCTTTTTGCTGGCGACGGTAGTTTGGCACCGTGGCAAACAGTGACCGGGCACCTGTTTGGCGGCGGATTATTATTAGGTGCCATTTTTATGGCTACCGATTACGCTTCTAGCCCTGCTTTAAAATTTGGCGAATGCCTCTATGCTTTTGGCATTGGCTGTTTGATTATTGTCTTTCGTTTTTGGGGTGCGACAAGCGAAGGAGTCAGCTATGCAATTTTAACTATGAATTGTGCCACACCACTTATTGACCGCTTATTGCGCCGCCGAGTTTTAGGCGAACAAACTGGACTGCCTTTTGGGTTAAAATTAAGAAGATAGGAGGCAAAAGCAATGACTTTACCTTTACGTTTAACCTGTTTTTTCGTTATTTTAGTACTTCAACTTGTCGTTAATCAAACCCCAGCAAAAGTCGGTAAAAAAGAAACTACTCCGTTTTTAAAACAAATTCAACTCACCTGTTTAATTGTAATTGCTGCTTTGGGCGGCGCTAGTTTATTTTCGCTCTACTACCACTTAGTCGGAATAAATGGCAGTAATAAAGTAGTGATGCTCCCGTTTTTAGTCGGTTTGATGAGCTTTTTAACAAGTGGTGTTATCCTCATGTTTACAAAGAAAAAAATAGGTACTACGTTACAATCTTGTCTTGTGATTTTACCGCTGATTTTAAATTTGGCGCTCGTACCTGTAGATCAAATAGACCGCTCTTCTGATTTTTGGTACACCTACTTACTTAGCTTATTGTTCTTTTTAGTTGTCAGTATGTTTTCTGCGGGTATTTTAGAGCGACTTAAAATCGCACCCATTCCACGACTTTTACAAGGTGTGCCGATTCAGTTTACCGTTTTAATGTTGATCTTTTTGAGTCTTTCCTTTTTCAAAGGCGTTTTCTTTGGTGAATTATTTTAACCGTTTCACTGCAGGTAAACTACCAAATATAAGAAAAGCCGCACGAACTCCCTACGGCGTTAAGTTCTAATTTTAAGAAATTTGAGGAGCAATTTATTAAAATGAGCCCTTACCGCTTGGGAGTTGTGCGACTCTGTAAAACTTTTCTACTTGGCTAGTTTTACAGACGAACTCCCTACGGCATTAAGCTCTAATTTAAAAAAATTTGAGGTGCAATTTATTAAAATGAGCCCTTACCACTTGGGAGTTGTGCGACTCTGTAAAACTTTTCTACTTATAAACAAGGCCGCCGATGATGCCGGCAGCGATCATTAGTACGATGGGGTTGATTTTAGTTTTTCGCATAATAAAAAGTGAAATTGCCATTAAGATTAAGGCAATCCAATCCAATTTGGCCCAATTAAAACGCGCCAAATCACTATTATTAAAAAGTGTTAGCAATAAAATCGTTAACCCCGCTGACATGATTAATCCAACCGAAGCTGCCTTTAAACCAGCAAGTAAGCTTTGAACAGGTTTTGATTTTCGCTTTTTTTGAAAAAAGGCTGCCAAGGCTAAGGAAATAACCACTCCGCCGGCAATACAGCCGACCGTGGCCACGACAGCCCCTGGGATACCAAAGAGCTGCATGCCCACAAATGTTGAAGTATTCACAGCCAAAGGTCCTGGCGTCATTTGCGAGATCGTAATAATATCGGTAAAAACTTTTTCTGACAGCCAATGAAGTTCAGTCACAATTTGTTCTTGGATTAACGGAATAATCGCATAACCACCACCGATGCTTAAAAAGCCAATGGTTAAAAAGCGCCAAAAAAGTTCCAACATTTAAAACTCCCCCTTTTTGTAGACTGTTGCGAAACACAAGACCGCCGTAATGCCTAAAATCACTAAGACATTGACTTGAAAAAAGGCATTGGCGATAAAACTAAAAGGAATTAATATGGTTAGTAGTAGCTGTTTTTCCTGCACAATTAACTGCACCATATCAATGAGCAAATCCACGATCATCGCGGCCACACAAGCTTGCATTCCCCGCAAGACGGCCATTACCATTAGATTTTGACTGAAGGCAACATAAAAACTGGAAATCACTGCGAGAATCACAATAGGAGGAATAATGCCACAAACAGCACTTAAAATCGCTCCTGCATAGCCGCCTGCTTTTTTTCCTGCTAACACACTTAAATTAATCGCAATTGCACCTGGTGAAGATTGAGCAATCGCCGCCATTTCCATCAAGTCGTCTTGGGAAAAATATTTTTTTTCATCTACATAAAATTTACGAATCATGGGTACCACAACATAACCGCCACCAAAGGTAAAGGCGCTAATGTATAAATTAACGCGGCAGATCCATGCGTAAAATTTCAACTTCTCCATTTTTTCACCTCATAAAATTTCAGTCATTTTTACCTATCATTATTTAAGTATAGGGTTTGTTTTCACATGTGTGAAATGCTATTATTTGCATAATAACATGAGTAAAATTCATGCAAAATGAGGTGAATTTGATGCAATATCGTCAATGTTTAATTTTTTATACTGTGGCAAAAGAAAAAAGTTTTACCCGGGCGGCTACAAAACTTTTTATGACCCAATCTGCCATTTCCCATACCATGAAAGATTTAGAGGCAGAAGCAGGCATCCCTTTATTTGAACGCCTCCATCGTAAAATCGAACTGACCGCGGCCGGTAATACGCTACTGACTGCTGTTACGCCGTTGGTCGAAAAATTTCAGCAAGTCGAAATACAACTACAAAATTTGGAACAAAGCGCACCTTTGCGGCTGGCTTCCTGCATTACATATGGTGAAATCACCTTGCCTGAAGTATTGCAGCAGTTCAAAAAACAACTACCGCAGCAAAAAATCACTGTGCATATTTCTCCTGCTGATGATTGCTTTAAGAAATTAGCGGCAGGAAAAGTCGATTTAGCCATTTTAGAAGGGCGGGTTCCCAGTGAAAAGTATCAGCAAAAAGTAATTGCGAACTACCCCCTCGTTTTTGTGGCGGCACCAAATTTTTTACCCACGGCAACTGGCAAGCTGACTTTGCCGGAACTTTTAAATCAGCCCTTGCTGCTAAGAGAGCGCGGCTCAGCTGTAAGAGAAACCTTCGAAGCCTTCCTAACGCTAAAAGGACTACGGTGCTATCCTCTGTGGGAAAGTACTGACTCGGCTAGCTTAATTGCCGCCAGCAAGAAGAAAATGGGCATTAGCTTATTGCCATACTCTTTAGTGGCTAACCAACTAGAAAAAAAGGAACTGGTAGAAATCTCCGTCTCTAAAATAAAACTCCATAATGAAATTACGGCGTTACGCCCTGCTAGTGATAATTATCTGCCTGCGTTAGAAAAATTGTGGGAGTTATTGTGAGGATGAGCATAAAAATAAACGAGAGAATCTAGTCTGATTCTCTCGCTTATTTATTTAATAGAATGACTTTTAGAAGTAATATTGTGTTTATCATGACGGTTGCGTTTTGTCATCATCTCATCTACTTCTTCATAATTTCTTTCATACTCTTCTTCACCACTCATCAAAATTGTTGTAATGATGTCCAGTAAATAGATAATAGCAAATTGCGTGTTCACGAATTTCTTCTCATCAGCAAAATTACTGCTAAAAACGACGAGTGAAATATCACTGATTTCAGAAATATAACTATCTGCAAAAGAAGTAATGGAAATAATTCCAGCACCTTGTTCTTTACAAATATCTAAAGTCTCTACAATTTCATCTGTAGCGCCTGATGAAGAAATTGCAATAACTAGATCATCTTCCGTCAATGATCGACTCCCAATTAACATTAAATGAGTATTTGTTAAACAACGAGCGGTCATTCCCATTTTTAAAAACCGTAGATTCAATTCCTCTGCAGTAAAACCGGAACTCCCTAATCCATAAATATAAATTCGCTTTGCTGTTTTAATTTTCTTAATTGCTTCATAAATCAATTTTTTATCAAGACTTTTGTTAGTTCGATCGATAATTTTATTATAGTAATAATAAATCTGATCAAAATAGTCATCTTGTTTCACTTCAAATTGATTGGAAATGGAGTTGATTTTCATTTTCATATCGACATAAGAAACTGCCCCCATTTTACGACAAAAACGTGTAATTGTTGAAGTTGAGGCACCAGTTACTTGGGAAAGACTCGTAATATTCATATTTTGTAGACTACTATCATTTTGTAAAACATAATTGGCAATAGCCTTTTCTTTATCGGATAATTCATTATATTTTTGTTGAATCGTTTGTAAGATATCCATGCTACCGGCCCCCTTTTCTAGTTGTCAGTAAACCATCTAGTTAATTTGTCTTGCTAAAAAGTGATACAATGCGCCTACCATTCCGGCTTTATTCCCTAGTTTAGCAAAATACAACAGACTTTCCCCAAAAATTGGCGAAATTAACTGTTCAGTAATTTTCGCTTCTAGACGCGGTTGGATAAAGTCTATCTGTTCCATAATTCCTCCGCCTAAAATAATCTGTTCGGGATTAAGCAGATACATGATGGTACTAATACCTTTCGCCAAATCCTCTAACCAATCATCTAAAACTTGCAAGATTTGTTCATTTCCTGATTTTGCTAACGCCATAATTTGATGTCCATTCAATTCTTCTGTTAGAACTTGTTGCGCTCGCTTAGTTAAAGCATTTGTTGAGGCTAAATCTTGAAATTTATGGCCATCCACATTTAAATAGCCAACTTCTCCGGCACAAAAACTCGTTCCTCGCACAAGCTCACCATTTTGATAAACAGCACCGCCTACACCAGTTCCGACTGCTAAGCAAACAATGTTTTTTTGTTCCAATAATTGTCCTTGCCACGCCTCAGCTAACAAGACACAATTAACATCGTTTTCAACTTCACAAGGTAAATTAAATTTATCTTTAATTGCCCTTTTGAAGTTTGTTCCTTGAAAATTTGGAATAGTATAACCAGCATATGCCACTTCGCCTTTATCAGGATCAATCACACCAGAACTGGAAATTGCCACACCGGCTATGCTATATTCTACTGATATACGTTCTGTTAAGTCAAGAACGGTGTCCAAAATCATATTTTTTGATTCAGTATTTTGACAAGGCGTTGCTTTATTTAAGAAAATTGCCTCTCCTTTTTCATTATAGACACCGCTTTTAATACTCGTACCTCCGATATCGATACAGAAATAATTTGTCATTTAGAAAATTCCTTTCATAAAAAAGTAATATAAGCCGGTAAGTCAGTAGACTTACCGGCTTATAAATTATTTATTTTCCAGTGCTTTTGATCGCCGTAAACCGCGATCAATAACTTTATTGCCTGTTTTCACAAAATTATCTAGAGCAACCTGTGGTGTTTTGTCACCAGTCATTACTGCTTGCAATTCTGGATATAAAGCATTGCGGATTTCAGCATAGCCTGGACTATTATTAGAAAAATTCACTACATACTTATCGTTTGCTAAGTATGCATCTAGATAAGGTAAATCCTTTTTATGTTCGTCCGCGACACTATTACGGACTGGCAAGAAATTGGTACTTGCTTCTACCAATTCTTTATTTTCTGAATAGAACTTAACAAAATCCTGTGCCAATTCCTTTCGTTTTTCTCCATTTGTATTAAAGACACCTGAACCAAGTACGTAGGTAAATGAAACTGGCGTACTCTTTCCTGGCACATTGGCCAGTCTAGTATCAAACCTTTCTACCGTACTATCCTTCATCGCACCTAACATCCCGTTAAATAACATTGCGTTAGTAAAACTGACGGCCACTTGCTGATTTTGGAACATCGCATTTACATCATTACTTACTAGAGACTCTGGGCCAGCTGCAATTAATTTTTCTTCTTTTAGTTTCTCTAAAAAGCTTAGCGCTTTTACACCGGACTCCTCATTTACAACCAGCTCACCTTTTTCATCAAAGAATTGATTGCCAAACATTCGTAGATACATCATATTCCATGTATCTCCTTGATTATTCTTACAAAAGAATCCCAATGGGGCAACTTTACTATTGATTTCTTTCAATTTTGTCAAAATTTGATAGAACTCATCGGTTGTCCATGTTGCAATTTCATGTTCACCACCAATATACTTTTCTAAACCAGCAGCTTTAAACATGTCTGCATTATAAGCTAATGTGCCAGGATTTTGAGCAAACGGATAAAAATATGTTTTCCCGTCAATTTGAACATTATTCCAAATCGCATCAGAAATATCAGCTTCATTATTTTTATCAATTACAGCGTTAAAAGGTTCCAATAGACCTTGATGTGCAAAAGTGGATAACACAAAGGTAGAGTCAAAAAAGACATCTGGCAACGTATTTGTTTGCGTAGCCACACTCATTTTGCTATCCCGCTCATCCCCAGGTACTACTTGGACGTTGATTTTGACATTAGGATGTGACTTTTCATACATCTTGGCAGCTGTCTTCAAGAAACTATCGTAATCCGCATTTTTTTCATCTGCGCTATAAGTACCTTTCCACTGCGGTGTTAACCACACATCAATTTCATTTTGCGCTTTGGCATTAGCGGAACTACAACCAGCCATACTAAAAAGAGCGATTCCTGCTATCAAGCTTAAAAACATTTTTTTCATGATAATAATCTTCTCCGTCACAAGCACTGTTACTCTTTAACCGCGCCTGCAGTGGCTCCTTTCGTAAAGTATCGTTGAAATAAGATAAAGATAATAAGCATTGGTAAAGCTGCTACTGCAGCTCCTGCTACTCGAAGTCCAATATTAGGGTTAATATCTTGCTGTAAACTGGCTACACCAATCGTTAGCGTTTTCATTTCTTTGCTGCGAGCCATCAGTAATTGCCATAAATAGTCATTCCATGCCGTAACAAAATTCAAAATAAAAAGTGCACCAATTCCCGGTTTTACAATGGGGAGCATAAGTTTACTGAAAATTGTCCATTCGTTAGCCCCATCTAATTTAGCAGATTCTCGTAAAGATTCCGGGATATCTTTAAAAAAGGAATATAACATAAACGTACCAAAACCAGTCGCTAAGTTGGGCACGATCATCGACTGATAGGTATCAATCCAGTTTAAGCCAATAATCACATCAAACAATGGAACAATAAATGTTTCTTTAGGCACCATGATTGAAGCAATTACCATAATAAAAAGTACTGTCCGACCTTTAAAATGTAATTTTGCAAAACCATAAGCTGCTAAAGCAGAAATTAATACACTGAATAAACTTGTTAGAAATGAGACAATAAAACTATTCCAAATCCATTGAAAAGCCGGTTGACCTTGAAATAATTCGGTTAAGTTGCCGGTAAACCACTTTTTAGGTAATATGTCCGGTGGCATTTTATATATTTCTGGCGAAGTTTTAAAGGTATTGGTTAACAACCAAAAAAGTGGCAGCAAGAAGCATAGCGCTAGGAAAAAAACGATAATATTGGTAATTAGATCAAATTTTTCCATTCGTTTTAATTTGGCTAACACGAGATGACCTCCTTATTTTTCTGATTTTAGAAATGTCTTTAACTGCGGTAAACTAAACAGCATTGCGATAATAAACATTAAAACACCAATTGCTGAAGCTGCACCGGTATTGTTGTAAATGAAGGCGTTTTGGTACAAGTAATACATCATTGTCACAGAAGCATTATTAGGTCCACCTCCAGTTAATAATTGAATAACGACGAAAATCTTCAACACTGCAATAATATTGATTATTGTTAAGTAAATAGTTGTTGGCCGCATTAAAGGTACTAAAATATGACGAATTCTTTGCCATCTAGTAGCACCGTCCAACTGTGCAGCTTCAAATAAATCTGCTGGTAGTCCAATCATAGCAGCAATATACAAAATAATAGCTTGACCTACATTTCCCACAAAGGTAACAAAAATAATTACTGGCATTACTGTTCGGCTATCTCCTAGTAAGTTAACATTTTCGATACCGATATTGTTTAAGGCATAACTAATCAGACCGTTGGAAGGATTAAGCAAGAAATTCCAAATAATACTCATAACCACCATTGAAACAATTACTGGTAAATAATAACTCCCTCGAATAAATGATACGTATTTAGGATTCTTATCGTAAACCGTGGTCGCTACAAATAAAGCAAAAACAATTGTAGCCACGACAATCGCAACGACAAAGAAAATCGTATTAAAAATCGACTTCACAAAGATTGGATCTTGAAACAAATCAATGAAGTTTTGCAAACCGACAAAATATTTATCCATACCATATACTTCATAGAGACTCATTTTAAAGCCTTTTAAAACTGGATACACAATAAAAATCAACATCAATAGAATTTGCGGTGCAATAAAGGCATAGCCGGAATATGGATTATCAATACCGCGAAACTTTTTCTTTGTCTTCGTTTTTTTTCCGACATCTAAGCGTTGTGCTTTTTCCAATTTCTTATCCCCTTTCAACTAGAATTCGGCGCAAAATACGTCGAATTCTAAATTTAACTTTCAAGTGCAGTAACAAATTTTTTTGTAATCAGCTGTGGCCGGGTAATCGCACTACCTACTACAACCGACCAGACGCCTTTTTTCATAACTGCCGCCAATTTTTGTGGTGTATCAATGTTACCTTCCACGATAATCGGTTTATGAATCACTTTTGTCATCTCATCTATCAAAGCAAAATCGTTATCAGCGATATCTTGTCCCTTCGTTTCTGCTGTATAACCATGAAGCGTAGTAGCAATAATATCAAAGTCCAACTCTTGGCAATACTTGGCATCCTCTAAATTTGAACAATCCGCCATCAATAAGATTGCAGGATACTCTTCCTTAATTGTCGCTACGATATCTGCTAATTTTTCATCATTTGGTCGTGTTCGCAATGTACCATCCATTGCTACAACTTCACAGCCAATACTGCAAAGAGCACGAACTTCCCTTAAAGTCGGCGAAATGAACACAGGATTGTCACCGTACTCTTTTTTGATAATGCCAATTACAGATGTTTCATTAGCATCTTTAATACATTGAATGTCGGCAATTGTATTCGCTCGAATTGCTTTTGCCCCCGATTCTAACGCCGCTTTTGCCATACGACTCATAATAAACGGACTATGGAGCGGCTCCTCTGGTAAAGCCTGACAAGATACAATTAAATTGCCTTTAACTTCAGATAGAAAATCATTCTTCATTACTTATTCCCCCAAAACAAATTACATATAGTCTTTCACAAGTTCTTTAGCCACCTCAACTTGGGCTTCTGTATAGCGTTTCATTGGTAAATGACAATAGCCCATCTCAACACCTTTTTCAGTTAGCATTAATTTCAGTGTATTGTACAATCCGTTATCTAATATTTTTTGAATTAAATCGTTTGTTTCCGCTTGTACTTTACGCGCTGTTGCAAAATCATTTTGTTCGACAGCCTCCAAAATCTGACGTGCACGTTTGGCATTTACATTAAATGTGGATCCAATTGCACCATCAATTCCTACAGCTGCTGCTGGTAAAAGCATTTCATCAAAACCTGAATACATCAACTTATCTGGGAAGCGGCTACGCAAACGTTCCATTAAGTAAAAATCCCCTGCTGTGTATTTCACTCCTGTAATCTTTGGATTTTCAAAAAGCTCACCAAATTGATCTTCACTGAAATTAACTCCTGTCAGTGCTGGAATAGAATAAACAATTAGTTCAGCCTCAACGTCTCTTACAATTTCAAAGTAGTAATTTTTAATTTCTTCAAAATCAAATTTATAGTAAAAAGGTGTCACTGAAGAAATTTTTCGATAACCTAATTCATTGACAACATAAGCAGCTAGCTCTTTTGCCTCATAAATATTTAGCGACCCAACTTGAGCGATCAATTCAATTCTGTCTGCAGCAACTTCCTTTACAATTTTGAAGATGTTTTTTTTAGTTGTGATATCCAACATGAAATTTTCTCCAGTGCTGCCACCAACATATAGTCCATCTACTTTATTTTCAGTGATATTGTACTCAACTACTTGTCTTAAGCTGTCTTCCATCAATTTACCTTCTGCATCAAAAGGTACCAATAATGCTGTTATTAATTGTGCCATGATAGCGCCTCCATTTATTTGATAAATTCAATATACCACGATAATTATTTTCTTGTATTATTTTTTGATGAAAATATTTTTCTATAACGGTTATTATCTATGTTTTCGTGGCTAAATTCCACGCTGATTTTCTCATGAAAATAATTTTACACAATAAAAGCGTTGATAAAATCATTTTCTTTGGTTACATTGTAAACGATTTCTAATCCGATTTGAGATTAGAACATTCTAATTTTATGGAGGGATTTTTTTGTTAATAACGAACATCAAAGAACTTGATCAACTTGGCGAAATACAAGCGCAACTCAAAATAATTCATGCGTTTGTTACTAGATGGCAAAGAGAACCATGGAAATTCACAGAGAAAAAATTAAACGAACAAGTATTAGTACGATATCTAAAATATGAAACAGATACTTTTACAAATAGAAGCTGGGAAGCACATCGAAAAGAAATCGATTTTCACTTGATGTTACAAGGAACCGAACGAATTTACCTAAAGGACTCACAAGAACTAACTGCTAGTGAATACCATGAGGAAAATGATTATTATTTGTTACAAGGAGCGAGTAATCATTTCATTACCTTAAACAGCGGGACCGATAAGGAAAATATGTTATTACTTTGGACAGATGAAGCCCACAAAACTGGTGTAAAAACTGACATTAAAAGCGAAACTGTCGAAAAAATGGTTTTTAAAATTAAACTCAGATAATAAAAAAGCGGTTGACATTTATTAATATTGTCAACCGTTTTTCCTATTCAAATTTTCTCTTTCCAAATTCTTCGTTATTTATAATTTTTGAATTCCATGTTAGAATAAAGCTTATTGTTTATTTCATAATTCCAAGTGAATTATTTATTTTTTTCTATACCAAAGGAGTTTAATAATCCATGGATTACAAATTAAAAATTTTAACCAACCAAGATTTACCAGCTATTACTACACTTTGTCAAGAAGCTAGTGATTATATGACGCTGGCTACTGGACAATCAAATCCAGCCAAAGAAGCACAAGATTTACTCACATCTTTGCCCCCTCAAAAAAAAGTAGAAGATAAAACACTTTACGGCATTTTTAACAATCAAAATCGTTTAATCGGTGTTCTTGATCTTGTGAAAGATCATCCCACGCCAAAAGCTTGGATGATTGGCCTATTGCTGCTTACGCCCAAAATGCGGGATCAAGAAATTGGAAAACACGTGCATGACCAAATTATGGCACAAATAAAAGCAGCAGGGGGCACCGAAATTCGGTTGGGTATTTTGAAAAATAATCCGCGGGCACAAGAATTTTGGCAACGACAAGGTTATACTTTCCAAGAAGAAAAAATCGGGACTGTGGCTGGTGTCTTAATGCCTGTCTATGCTTTTAAACGCAAATTATAATTCGTAACAAACTTCACGATGTTAGCTTTTCAAGCTCGTTTGATTTTGTGCAAAAACCACCATTTTTCTTTTGAAATTTGGTGGTTTTTTTATGCGCATAAAGTGCATTGCAGCAAGCTTTTGACGCTTATTTTTGGTAAGTGTTTTTCTTTGCCACCCTTAAAAAAAACAGTTACTATACAAGTAAGTCAGAAAAAAGGAGCTGTTTTCTTGTGAAAATTATCGTTGTTGGCGGCGTAGCTGGCGGACCTTCTTTTGCCACTCGTTTACGTCGTTTAAATGAAACTCATGAAATCGTTTTATATGAACGTGGTGAAAATATTTCGTTTGCTAGTTGTGCGTTACCTTATTATTTAGGCGGTGTTATTAAAGATCGCGATAGCTTGATTGAACGGACACCCGCACAATTAAAAGAAAAAAATAATATCGATGTTTTAATTGAACATGAAGTTACGAGCATCGACCCGGTTAACAAAACTGTTGTTGTGAAAAATTTGGCTGATAATACCCAAAAAATCGACAATTATGATCGTTTGATTTTGGCATCAGGCGCTCGTCCTACACTTCCGCCAATTAAAGGTGCCGACGAAGCTAAAAATGGTTTCATTTTACGAAATGTAACCCATGCTGATAAAATCATGGAATTTTTGAATAACGAAAATCCAAAAAGCGTGACAGTTTTAGGTGCCGGCGTAATGGGCTTGGAATTAGCCGAAAACTTTAAAGAACGTGGATTAGATGTAACGTTAATTGATCAATTACCACAGGTTGCTTTCCCCTATGATACAGAAATCGCTGATTTAATTTATGATCATTTAATTGAACATGGATTAAATGTCGTTTTAAATACGACGGTCACAGAAATCAGTGATCACGGTCACACTGTTCACCTATCAAATGGCGATACCCTAAAAACAGATATGATTATCTTTGCAACCGGCGTGGCACCAAACAATGAATTAGCTGCCTCCGCTGGTATCGCATTATCAAAAACTGGGCAAGTAAAAGTTGATAATCGCTTGCAAACAAATGTTGAAGACATTTATGCCATTGGCGATATTATCGAAACAACAAGTATCGTAACTGGGTTACCAACACCAAGTATGCTTTCTAGTGCAGCTAATCGCCAAGGCCATTTATTAGCTGACATCATCAATGGTGCCGATCTTCATTATCGTGGTTACCTTGGTAGTGGTGTAGCGAAAATTTTTGATTATACTGCTAGCTATACTGGTTTAACTGAACATATGCTAAAAGCTGCCGGTATCACAAATTACAAATCAATTTTTATCACACCATTTGACCACGCCTATTTCTATCCCGGTGCGGAACGATTAAACTTGAAATTAATCTTTGACGGACAAACTGGAAAAATTTTAGGCGCTCAAGCAGTTGGTAAAAAAGGTGTCGACAAACGGATTGGTCAACTATCTGTTGCCATTACCGGAAACTTGTCTGTCTTTGATTTGCCAGATCTTGAAATCCCTTATTCACCACCTTACTCTTCTTCTCGTGACGTCGTGAATATTGCCGGTTATGTGGGCATTAACCAAGTGACCAAAGTGGCCGAAACGATCCAAGTAGCAGCGATTTCCAAAGAAGATTTAGCAAATGCTTATTTCCTAGATGTGAGAGAACCCGGCAAAGCCAAAAGTGGTAGCGTAGAAGCAACAGCTAATATTCCTTTAAGTCAGTTGCGGGAACGTATCGCTGAAATTCCAACGGACAAAAAAGTTTACTTAACTTTCCGCAAAGGCTTAAACACCTATACGGCAGCCCGCATTTTAGCAGGTTTTGGTATTAAAGCAACAATGATCGAAGAAAACTAGTTGATCAAGTCAATATACGTAAAAAGCACGAAAAGCTGTTTAAACTTTTCGTGCTTTTTATTAACAAAATTATAGGTTTCTCCTTAAAAAAGGACATTATTTCAATAGCGCAGATGCAAGCGTAAGTTTTCTAGAAATCTAACATTTCATCGGTTAACGTTACTGACTCAAGGTCGCGCTCATAATACGCGATTTCTTCAAAATGGAATACACCCTTTAATACTGACAGGGGGATACTATTTATAAGGGAATTGTAGCTTTCCACATCCGAATTATACCTAATTTTGAAATTCGCAAGTGTATTCTCGCAATCTTTAATTTGGTTGAGTAATTCCGATATATGCGCATTTGCTTTTGTTTGAGGGTGGTTTTCAATAAAGTTTTGAAACTGTAATGCTCCCGTTACTGTAAAAGTAGTCGGCTCCTCTTTATTTATCAGAATTTCTTTTTCATGTGCCAAATATCTTTCAACCACTTTATTGGCCTTGTCCAATAAAGAATCTTCCCGCTCTTCTACGATTAAAATATTACTTTTAGCCGCTTTAATTTTTTGTCGTTTCTTCGTTGCCTGATTGTAATTTAACCCAATGGAAATAAGTAAGCCTGTACACAAACCTAAAACTAAGCCAAGTTTACTTAACACTTCAGAAACTTCTTGTGCTTCTTCTGGAGTGAAGATAGCAAATATAAACAACCAGAATAACCAGCCCACAAAACTCAACCCAAACAACTTTAGTAAAAATAATAATACACTTTTCTTTTTCATCTCGACTCCTTTTCGACTGCTTTTCTTCATGATAGCAATTTTTATACATGAATCCTAGCATCAGCCCTAAAATCTGGTAATTTCATTGATAACTTTCTAAAAAGCAGTGATTTTAACAAAATAGCGTCACATTTTTTTGCAATTTATGTTTCAAGTACTTGAATTTTTTTACTTTCCTGATAGAAAAAAACAGCAGGATTACAATCATCCTGCTGTTTTCTTCGTATTAATTATGAATGATACGCTGGTTTTAAATGCGTTGCTGTAAAAATCGCTTTGACCAAAATCGGAGTTAAAATAACCGCACCAATCACTTCGCTGATACCATTTGTTGCAACGATTGTCGCCAAAACTTTTAATAAACCTGAGGGATCAACGCCATAAGCTGAGGCAACCGGTCCTGTGTAAAGCGTCCCCATAAAAGTTAAGACTAAAATCGTATTGGTTAACGTGCCCCCAATAGCAGCTAAAATAGAGGCGACATATAAATTGCCTTTTTTCTTATACCACCAATGGAATAAAACCCCCGCCACCAAACCAACAAGAATCCGAGGTAAGACTGAAACAATCGGGTTGGTAAAGACCATTGTATCAATAGGGGTCGTCGGTGAAGTAAAGGCCCGGATAATCGTGCAAATTCCCCACACTAAACCAATAAACATCCCGTCTTTGGTTCCCAAAACGATTGCTGCGACAATGACTGTAATATGAATAATCGTCAAGCTCGTAATCCCCAATGGAATAAAACCTAAAAATGGCACCATTGCTTGTAAAATAATAATAGCAGTCAAAATAGCACGAATGGCAATGCGATAACTTTTACTTTTCGTATTCATTTGAGTTCTCCTTTTAATTCAATTATAATGACACTAGTGTCATTGAAGTGATTATACAAGAAAATGACACGCGTGTCACTAATTTTGAGGTGAGAAAATGAAAAATTTATCCAACGCCGAACGTAAACGGCAAAAACGAGAAGCCATTTTAAATAATGCCCGAGAAGTTTTTCGCCAAAAAGGCTTAATTGATGTGACGATGAAGGATATTATCGAAGCAACTGGTATCAGTCGAGGCGGTATTTATTTATACTTTGATTCGGTTGATCAAATTTTTATGGAAGTTATTAAACAGCGCTCTAATCGTAAATTTGATGATATTCGGTACGCGATTACTAAAAATCCGCCTTTTGAAGAGTTACTAAATGACTATTTTGAAAGCCACGAAGATCGCCTTTTAAATCAAATGGAAAACAGTCTACTCCGCTCGATGTACGAGTATTATTTCACCCACAAAACGGCTGCTGATCATAAATTTCAGCAAGAACAACTTGCCGCAACGAAAAATACCATCTTGGCAATTTTAGAATTAGGGGTCGCACAGGGTGTTTTACAAGATGAAAAGATTCCCGCCATTGCTGAAAATTTCATGTTCGTCATTGAAGGGATGAGCGTCATGGCACTTACTGGCGGAATTACCCACGAACAATTGGCTGCTCAATTTGACTTAATGAAAAAAATGCTGCCAAAAAGAGCCTGATCAAACTAATAAAAAAAGGCTAAAGGAAATCCTTCTGCCCTAAACCATAAGCGCTAAATTTGCAAAAATGGCTTTTTCATAGAGAACAAAGTTAAAACTGCCGCAAGGAAAACTGTAAAATTCCTTGCGGCAGTTTTTATTTTAAGAGTTAAAGGTCGTCTGGCTAGCTTTTTTCATTTATCTTCTGCAAAAAACTCGCCCATTTCATCAACATACTGCAACGATTCTTTCAAAGGATAAACCACAAAATCATGCATCATCTCTGGAACAATGACTAAACTTAACGTTGTCCCAGCAACATTTGCAACTTTTTCTTTTAAGCGCAAAACATCAGGATACAATATTTCATCTGTTCCACTAATGACTAAAAGCTCCCCTAAGTTTTCAAACGTCCCGTAAATCGGTGAGACTAACGGATCATCGACAGCTAAATTCCCCGCATACGTCGCCCCTGCTTTAGTTAGCAGATCTTTTTCCAACAAGACATCTTTTTCTTCTAGTGCACTAGAGCGGGGATCGCTCACGGAAACATCTAACCAAGGGGAAGCTAGCGCTAATTTTTTCGGCCGTTTTGCAGCTGCTTCATCCCGTAAATGCTGCGCTAAACTCATTGATAAACCGCCCCCAGCAGAATCTCCAAAGATATAAAACGCATCATCTGGATATAAGTAACGCAGGTGATAAAAAGCTTCCTTTGTTGCCGCTAGGGTTTGGACAGCTGTCGCTTCTGGTGCTAGCGGATAGTCAAAATAGCTTACTTTTAAATTAAAGCGTGTAACAAAACGTTCTTGAATTTGTTTATGAAAAGGCGATGCTTCTAATGCATAGCCGCCACCGTGTAAATAAAGCACATGCTTATTGGTCACATGGGGTGGAAATAATGTAATCAGTTCACGACCACTAATTTCACTGCGCTTTTGCGGCAAGTCGCTGTTTTCTAACTGTCGGATATTGATATTGCGGCGCTTTGGCGGTGCCACCATGGACATCCCCACTAATTTTTTCATTTGAATTACTTTAAAAACCTGTTTGACAAATTTTGCCGAATAACGCATCTCATCCCTCCTTGAAAAAGTGGTACAATAGTGTTATCTCTAGCATAACTGACGGACTAGGAGGTGTCCATTATTTCAAAACAACGAGAACTGCTTTTTGATAATTTAAGAGGTGTCTTAATTTTTTTGGTGATTTTAGGTCACGCTTTGGAATACTTTCGGTTAAACAACCAAACAGCAGAGTTCTTCTACGTTTTTATTTACTTGTTCCATATGCCAGTTTTCATTTTTATCTCCGGTTATTTTTCCAAACGGGTACAAAAGGGGCGCAAAAGCGCGGTCAAAACTTTTTTGATTCCCTATCTTATTTTGAACTTTATTTTAAGTATCATCTTGTTATTAATGGGTAAAATTGAAACGATTACTATTTTAAATCCCGGCTGGACGCTGTGGTACTTGTATTGTATGTTCATTTGGCGACTGCTCTTACCTGATTTAATCAAAGTACGCCATGTTTTACTTTTTAGTTTTATCGTCGGTATTTTTTCCGGTTTATTAACAGAGTTTGGTACTTACATGGCCATGGCTCGTACGCTAGGTTTTCTCCCATTCTTTTTGGCCGGTTATTATACCGACCGGAAAATGATTGAAAAACTACGGCGTTTCCCTTTTTCACGCGTATTAGGATTACTAGTGGTAATTTTAGGATTGGTGACTGCTTTTATTTGGGTAAAAGCCCAACTGCCTCCAGAAATTTTATGGGGTGATCGTGCTTATGACTTATTTGAAATCCCCCTCTGGCAAAATATCCTAGCTGACATGTGTCTTTATGCGTTAGGTTTTGCTTTTGTTTTTGCTTTTTTAGTAATGGCAACCGAAAAGCGGCATTTTTATACGGTTTGGGGCCAAAATACTTTGGCAATTTATCTGCTGCACATTTATCTGATTGCTCCGGTCGTTCAATTAGGCGAATTTATTCAGAATCCTTTGTTACATGGCTTACTTTTAGTTGGCGGCGCTCTTTTAACGGTTTATATTCTATCCCGTTCAAAAGTTACCCACGCCCTAGCAATCGTCTTAAAAAAAATCGATCAATTGATTATGCCTGAATAAAGAAAAGCTTTTTGTACGCGTTTTACTCGCCAGCAATAAGGCAGAATTACAATAAATTGTTTTTCAAATTTCTTGAAATTTTGACTTATTGTCACAGCGAGTTAGTTCAAAAAGCCAGACAGATAGAAAAGCTTTTTGTACGCGTTTTACTCGCTAGCAATAAGGCGGAATTACAATAAATTGTTTTTCAAATTTCTTGAAATTTTGACTTATCGTCTTAAAAAAATGAAAACTGGACACAAGCTGCGCCAAAATTTTGGCCGCCGAGTTTGTGCCCAGTTTTTTTATTTAGCCGTAGCTTTAAAGTAGCGTAGACAGCCGATAAAGACGAAAACAACTAAAACAAATAGAAAAATCAATGATAGCTGCGAACCTAAAATAGTCCCAGCTTGGTAATCTGATTGACTTTTTTGCGCTAAATTAATAATCGTTGCCACAATTGCGGTGGCAACAGCACCGGAAAATTGTTGCAGTGTGTTGAAAATCGCATTCCCATCTGCAAACATTTCTGTTTCAATTTGGCTCATGCCAGTTGTCATCATATTGCTATAAGAAAAACCAATGCCAATCATATAAAATACATGAGCTGCCACAAAGCCCAGTAAAATTGGTGTACGTAACAAAAGCGTCAAGGCCAACCAGCCAATTGTCACCAAGGTTAAACCAAATAGAATTGGCTTTTTAGCCCCATAATTATCCAATACTCGTCCAGAAATAGGTGCTAAAACAGCCCCCACAGCAGCTCCTGGCAACATCACAAGTCCAGCTATAAAAGCATCTTTGCCCATTACAATTTGGACAAAATTGGGTAAGACAAAAGAAATTCCCAACAGTAGAAATTGACAAACCAAAAAGCCTAATAAAAATAGACGAAAGCCTTTATTTTTTAAAACAGTTAAACGAATTAGCGGCTCTTTAACCGTTGTAGCTCGGTGATAAAACAAAGCTAAGCCTAAAAGTCCCACGATAAGCGGAATGATACTAAATAATGAGCCCAGTTGATTTAAGAACAATAAAAAGCCCGTGAACATCAAAATAATTCCCGCCATGCTGAAAAGATCCAACTTGCCGCCTTTTTTGATTGCCATTGCCGGAATCGCATATAATCCTAAAATCAGAGAAAGCAATAAGACCGGCACTAAAAATAAGAAAATATAATGCCAGCTTAAAGCTGAAGTTAACACACCGCCATAAGTCGGCCCAATTGCAGGTGCAATGGAAGTAGTTAAATTTCCAATGCCAATCATTGCACCTCGCTTTTCAATTGGCGTATAGGTTAAAATAATATGAAACATTAGCGGTAACGCAATCCCCGTACTAATACCTTGTAATAGGCGTCCAGCCAGTAATACTAGAAAACTTGGCGACCAAAAATCAATCAAAAGTCCGGCAATAAATAAAAGATTGGACGCCAAGAACAACGTGCGGATTTGAAAGTTTTTCAATAAATAAGTTGAAAAGGGCACAATAATTGCAATAATCAACAAATAAATCGTCGTTACCCATTGTACTTGACCCGTCGTAATCCCAAACTCGCTAATTAAAGTTGGAAAGGTGACATTCATCGCCGTTTCAATTAAAACACCGGCAAAGGACATCATCCCAGTTGCCAAAACAGCTAATAATAAGTGAATTTTTTTCTCCATCAAATTCCTCCTAATTCTCCAATAAGTACAAAAACTTGAGCTGTCTGAGGAAGGTTGGCTTTCAAATTTACACGCAGAGCATTTATGCGCTGTTAGCTTTACAAAAAGTCACCCTTAAGCCCAAAAAAAGAGAAGCAGTTTCTACCGAAATAGAAACCGCCTCTCTCTCGACACGTCAAAAACGTGTTATCTGTACGATTTGAAAATATTCACAAAAGTCATTGTACTGACTTTTACCAGCTTGGTCAAGAGGACAGCTTACTTTTTAAGGTAAAAAAACTGCTGGATAAAGCTAGTGCATATATTTTACATTTTTTACTAGCGTTACGCCTTCGTATCGATAGAAAAACCGTCAAAAGTTTCCCCGTCATAATATTTTAACAGTTGTTCGGCGCTTAATAATGACGTGGTTTGCGCTTCTTCGCGACTTTCTTCAACCAAACTTTGCCGATATGCTGCATACCCTTCAGCCAATTGCCGGTACAATTCTTGCCGGGAATGTCCTTCACCGACAATTTGGGGCAGTTCTCTTAGAAACCCCCGATAAACAGGAGAATTATCTTCCAGCTCCACTGGCATCTCCGTGACATGCAAATTTAACTGTGCAAAGGTTTCAAACATCTCATCACTTTCTTTCGTTTAAATGACTCAACTCTTCAATTTTCTTTTCAGGAATAAACCACATCACCAACATCAACGCATTTACCACTAAAACGCTGACAGGATGAATTAACCAGCCCGCTAATAAGGCGATGATGTTCATGACCAATGTGATTTTGATCTTTGGATAATGGGCAAAAAGTTTTCCGACTTCTGAATTTTTACCATTCACCCGCACTAAGGCAAAGCCTAGCAGGCAATACGCCAGATCCGTGCCGAAAATAACCAAGCCATACAACAATTGCGGCGCTAACTCAGTCGGATAATCCCCAATCCAAGCTGTCGCAAACGGGAATAGCGTCATCATGAGGATAAATAAATTATTCGCCCACAAGACCCAGCCATCAACTTTTTTGACGATATTAAATAAATGATGATGATTATTCCAATAAACTGCTAAAGAAACAAAGCTAATTAAATAAATCGCAAATTGATGTTCCACCCCAGCAAAAGCACGCCAGGTACTGCCGTTTGGTTCATGTAATTCTAAAACCAAAATGGTCATTACAATCGCAATAACCGCATCGGTAAATGCCTCAATTCGTGTTTTGGGCATTGTAACCACTCCTTATTCTTTAATTTCCAATTCTCCGTTGATATCAGCCAAAACACCATGAACCAATTCTTGCCCTAAAATGAATTGATCAGGTATCGTGCTTTTGTTTTTCAAGCCAAAAGTTTGAATTTGAGAAAAACCATAGCGACTGTAGTAATCTGGATTTTCCACTAAAAAAACAGCATGACGTTCTAGCGCAACAGCTTTTTTAAATGCCGTTTCCATCAAAGCTCCCCCAATTTTTTGATTGCGGTAATTAAAGTCGACGCTTAATGGTGCTAACAGTAAAAAGTTGCGCGTATGGGTGTCTTCAGTCTTTACCTCTTGTTCACTTAACATAACATGTCCAATGATTTTACCTTCTTCAACTGCTACAAATTCCAATTCAGGAATGAATGTTGTCTTTTTACGCAAAGCTTCAACAAAATCTTGCTCTGTCCCATCGGATACTTGCGCTGTTTTAAAAGCTTGTTGTACATGTTGGTAAATAGCCGGATAGTCCCCTGGTTGCGCTTGTCTAATTTCCATCATTTTTTTCCTCTTCATCTGCATATTGGTTCATCACTTTTGCTAAGACATCTTCTAAAATATCTTCTTTGGAAAGTTCCGTCAAAGCTTGTGCTAATAGTGCTTCATCGACATTCACAATACTGTCAGCCTGTAAATTATTTTTGGTTAAAAACTCCTGACTTAAAGGCAATACTACTTGATTTTCTACTTGCATCAGGCGTTTTTTTCGCATTTCTGCCAACGGACTCCCCCCTTTTTTACGTATTATAACAAATATTTGCAAAAATCATGACAATTTAGTCTAAATGCTGTTTTCCAAAGATTTTACACCTAGAAAAAATTGACGAAAGGTCTCTGGCACAAAAAAATTATGCCACAGCTTATCCTTTGGAAAAATCGCGCGAATTTTTTCGTATTTTTGATTAGGTCCCGTTATTCTTACTGTAAAAAAATTTTGTACTTTTCTCAAAATAAAAAAAAGACTGCAACAAATAGTCACAGTCTTAGGCTTTAATCATCTATTTCTTTACTTAAAACCTTGCCACCTTGTGCATCCAGTGTAATTTCAATTTCTTGATTGGTGTGTAATATCTTTAGTTCCCATTTGGTCACACCATCATCTTTTTCCAATTCAGCAGAAGTAATTGATCCATCCGCTTGCTCTTGTGCTTTTTTGATTGCATCTGTCAAAGTCAACACCGCATCGGTTTTCACTTCATCTTCTTGCCAGTTTTTATCATCGTTAACTTTGCTGGTATCGCCGATTAGTTTGCCACTATGATCAAAAATCATGTTGTATTCTTGGCTACTGTCTTCGCCTTCAATCTCAACTTGACCGGTTGGCCCTTGCGCCTCCCATTTAAAGTTGGTAATAATCGCTTCTGTATGGGCAGATTTAAATTTAGTTAACGTTTCTTCAAACAATTCATTTTTCGGCATGATAATTCCATTTTTATCAGTAACTGTTGATTCTACTTTGCTACTTGAAGTTTGATTTTCACTTGTTGCTACACTTGAGGTTACCGTCGTACTTTCGCTACTTGCATTGTTATTATTTTTGTCATTATTGTTTTGACAGCCAGCTAAAATTAACCCGCTCAATACAACTGTGGTTAAAATAAGTTTTTTCATATCCCTTCCCCCTTGTCAAAGTATACTCTCATTAAATTCATGTTACCTGTTTTTGACAAGAAATGCTACTGCCAGGAGCTATTGTGCGTTATTTTTAATATTTAAAAAAATATTTTAGGCTCCCTTGCAGTCAGACTGGCTGACAACTAGCAGCTTATAAAAAAAACAGCCCTACCAAGTAAGCAGTAAAATTACTGTTTACATCCTAGTAGGTACTGTTTTTTAACTACATGATTATATTTTTCTACGGTAAACAAACCAGCCACAAGCAGCAACACTAAGCAATACTAGTAAACCATAAAATGGTAAAGCAGTATTTTTGCTTCCGGTATTTGGTAAACGGCGGCGCGTCGTTGTGCTTGTTGTATCAGATAGTGTGCCCGCTGTTTGTGGCAATCTTGCCCGCAGTGAAGTAGTTGGTGTATTAGTTGGTGTCGTAGGCGTTGTTGGTATTACTGGTGTAGTAGGTACAACCGGCGTAGTCAACAACGTGTTGGTTACCACAAAATCATTTCCTTGTTGTGCATAGGTTACACCATAGCCATTTGGCACCTCAACTTCCACAACTTGATAGTTGATCACCTGATTATTTTCGTCAATTTGCGGCATTTGTTCCCACGTATACTGCCACGAATTATCAGCAGACAAAACAGCAGTCGCCACTACTTGGTCATTGGCAGTTAACGCGACAGAAATTTTATCTGGTCGACTACTTGCGTTATTATCGACCCAAACTTTTTGGACATTGTAGGTCACCTTCTGCAAGTAATTTGTAATGTCCATGTCTTTGACAATGGCTTCATAACCGGTCGGGATATCCAATTCTTTGACGGAATAAACATAAGCTTTGCCATTTGGATCAAATTTTGGCAGGTCGCTAAATTCATAATGCCAATCATTAGCAGCGGTCACAATTTTCCTGTAAGCTGCACCATTCAGAGCTTGACCATTTTGCAAAAGTTGGACTTTAATTTGGGTTGGACGAGCTTTTGCCGCATCATTGGCATCTTGCCACGTTTTCTTTCCTGCAACGCTGGTGGTAATTAGCTGATTTGTAATCACTTGACTGCCATCAGCAGAAAAATTCGTTATAGCTTCATAGTTAGCGGCAGTCTTTACTTCCACAAATTTATAATGCAACGTTTTTTGCGTATGATCGGCTTTTGGCAACCCACTGACTGTCACCGTCCCATAATCTGGACCGCTTAATTGATAACGGCCTGTCTTGTTTGTCGGCGTTTTTACAACTTGGGCTAATGCTTCTGGTGTTCCTTCTGGCCAAGACTGCAATTCAAAGGTTACAATTTCGGGTCTACTTTCAAATTGATTATCAAAATCTTGCCATTGCTTAGTCACACTCACTGAGATTTCCCGCAGACAATTGGTAAACGTTACCCTTCCATTTTCGGCAACTTCTTTTACGTAATGGTCGGCTCCAGCTTCTTCATCTTGCGGGGTATAGGCTTCTTTAATCCCCACTAAATTTTCGGCTACGCCGTATTGTATCAAACTTCCAGCGGCATCGTATTTTGGCAGATCGGTAAATGTGCCATGCCAAATATTATCGCTATCACTGCTATGCAAGGTGATTTTCTTGTCAACTTTAAAAACATCTTCAAAATCTACCCACTGTTTTTCAACTTTGACTTTTAACGTAAAGTCTAGTCCATCTGGGCGCATGCCATAGTGATCACTTTGATCAAGCCAAATTTTATCAACGCTAACTTCTGTCGTCTCCATTTCATTGTGCAAATTGTATTCATTGGCATGACTTACAAAACCAGTAGGAACATCTTCTTTCACCCGATAAGTGAGGCGATTTTCTTGTTCATCATACAACGGTAAATCGGTAAAACTATAGGCCCACTTCGGCGCTTTCACGACTGCCTTAACAGGAGCTTGGTTGCGTCTGAAAGCTTGCCAGTTCTTTCCATTATCGCAACTGACCTCTAAATTCACCGTAATAGAAGTTGGTATGACCGCATATTTTTTAGCCAAATCATCCCAAGTTTTCTCACCACTAATATTTTGAGTCTTTAAAGTATTGGTAAGTGAAGTTCCTGTAACTTGGCTGTCAAAACCAGCTAAGGGAGCTTCTTTTATCCGATAGCTAAATTTCACACCAGCAGCGGCATCAACATCATAAACTGGTAAATTACTAAATTGATAGTGCCACCCTTTTGTCGCATTTGTCTTAACTTCATCAACAATTTGATAATTTGCATCCGGTGTGTTTGCTTGTTTTCGTTCCAATTGAATTGTAATTTCATTTGGCATGACGCCCGCTTCATCATTGCCTTTTAAATTCCATGTTTTAGTACCGGCAATTTCAGTCGTGATTAATTTATTGGTCACAGAGTAAACTGCATCTGTTAATTCTTTACCTGCCACTGTCACTTTTCCTTGTTCATTTAAAGCGATTTGCGTTAAGACAAAATCGCCTTTATAACCATTGGGATTTTTTGTCTCCGTAATTGTATAAGTGTAGCCATATGCTAAATCAAAACCAAAGCTACCATCAGCTTCACTCATTTTAACTACAGGTGTCTGAAGGGGCTCACTCGTTAAGGTGAATTCCGCTCCTTGCAATGCTGTTAACGTTTTTTCAGCAACTTTTTTCAACTGAATCGTACCTTTTAAAACTTCATTTGTCTTGGTTACAGTTGCTGTTTGCGTTGCGTCAGCTTTTACTTGCACCACTGTGCTATACAAATCTTGCGGTAATTCATAGCCTGTTGGCGCTGTAATTTCTTTAAAAATATACTTACCCGGAAGTAAATTTTCGACCAAAATAGTACCGTCATTTTGCGTGGTGAAATAATGGGTATCCGTTGCACCTAGTTTTTTACCATGCGCATCTTCTGTAACTTGGGTTGTGGCATTGCCTTTTTCATCTGCATGGTACAAGGCAAAAACGGCACCTGCTAATTTCTTATCTTTTGTTCCGGCATCACTTTTTATCAGTTTTAAATTTCCGACTTGCTCATTTGTGTAGCTCAAAGAAATGGTTTGCGCTTGAGAATTACCATTTTCTTTGATTACTACGCTTATTCCTGCTTTTAATTCTGGACTGATATAATAACCACTTAATGCTTGGCCTTCTTTTATGATATATTCTCCATAAGTTAGTCCTTCAAATGTCAAATTTCCTGAAGTATCTGTCTGCTTGGTATCAATTGCTTCGTCAGATCCTTTGCGATACAAATCAAAACGAACATTTTCCAGCGCTGCTTGGCTATGCTGATCTTCTTTGTGCAACGTGATTTTATGGGTAACACCTTGTGCGGTCCCACCAGCATCTGAAATTTTGAATTTATCTTCTGTTGTATCTGTGATTTCTTTTTGCGTAATATTATCACCTGTTACTTTGACAGTATTTTTCAATTGGATTTCTTTTCCCGGTTGTCCAATTGGATTGACCTCTGCCTTATAGGTGATTTGTAATGTTTTTTCCAATTTTTCATATGGACCTGTCAGTGTAATAATATAACCTCGCGGTGTAACGCTCCCCGTGTAGTCTTGATTTAATTTCAACTCGTAGTTATCGTCCATAATTTTAAAACTTGCTGGAATAAGATTTAAAAATTCATTTGGTTCATCCGCAACATTCACGTTGTACAAGATGAAGCCCGCTGGATTTACTGTTACCTGATAGGCTGTAATCTTTTTACCCGGGTAATCCGGATCATTTGTCACGACCCCTGCCGCATTTTTTTCTTTGGTAACGTAGGCTTTGTTATTGTCTAGACTAAGCTGTGCGTCTTTTTTGATCTCTGCATTATTACGATCGCTATATTGCACTGTGTTTTTCACGATTCCAGAGGGGATATTGCTTTCATTTTCTAAATCTTTTACTACTACATCAAACGTAACTTTATAAATTGTCTGCTCGCCAGCTTTAAAACCGGTAATCGTTAACTTTCCATTATCATTTTGCAGCTTCAAAGGTGGATTTTCTGTAACTTCTTCAAAGTTATCCCCTTTTTTAACATAGACTTTAAAACTATTTTCCACATATGTTTGCCCGGGGTTTAAGACATCGACGACCTGTGCATCTTCACCATAATAGTGCCCTTGTGCGTTAATCGTCACGCCCCAATTTACATAGTGTTTTTTAGTATTCTTATCATAGCGGTACGTGCCGGCTTTATCTAAATCAATATTGTAGTAGCTTTTATGTTCATATTTACCTTCTCCATTTTGTTGGCCTTTTACGCCGTTACTTGAATAGTTATAAACAACCTGATTCACCATCGTATCGGCTAATGTTTCATAATTTGATTTAAAACGAATAATAAAATAATCATCAGAAGCTTTTTCTAGCGTAGAACTAACGGTAAATTTAGTAACACCATTGGCATTTTTTTCATCGATGGTAACGGTAAAATTAGTAAATGACCCTACCAACTTATTATTCTTGTCATAACGGGTAACGGTAATTTTTCCTTTTAAATCTGCTGCAGTGCTAGCTGGAATATACATGTCATTTTGCAATGTATCGGTGATTGACCATTTATCCAATTTGATTGCATCATTTTTACCACTGCGTTTTTTATTAATCGTAATTGCCCAAGGAATGGTTTTATTCGTAAAGTCAACAGCCTTACCATTGACTTCTTTTACCACCCCACTGGTTAAATGATGTGTGCCTTTACTGCCGCTATTATCAGTAAAAGAAGCAGTATTGGCTACTGAAGTTACCGTAGTACCTGTTTTTAATTTGGTGTAAATCGGAATGCTCACTTGTCCTTTTGTTCCTTTTGGAATCGTAATAACATATTTGCCGGCATCTTGTCTGACGGTAACTTGTGTTTTGGGTACTGTTATTTCCTGTAAATAATCTTGCAGCTGCTTTGCCGTTGTAATTGGTGTTCCATCTTTGGTACAAAAATCTTGATTTCCATCCGGTAATTCATAAATATCGACTGCTGGCAAACTGGCATCTTTTTGCTTGTAAACAATATTCCAGTTAATAATCTCGCCATATTGTTCCACATAACTTTTCGTCACAGTAGCACTGCCCACGACAGTAGTAGAGGCCACTGCCGTCAAATCTAAACCTTCTTTTGCAGTTAAGTGTGCTTCATTTTTAATATCTGGGCTAGTATAAGTCACTTTTTTTCCATCAGTGCTCACTACTTTATCCAAAGAAAGTTTTGTTAAATCAATTTCTGTTGCTACCACAACTTTATAAACTTTACTTGTCGGCGTTGGTAAGTCCACAGCGACTTTGGTTTTGTCACTGCCAATGACAACCGACTTGGTAACATCTTTGCCGGTACCATTTAATGTTCCATCAGGCTTCACATCGGCTACGTCGTATTCATAAACCGTAATTTTAGTCCACGTCAGATGTTCAGGTAATGTATCTGTAATTTTACCGGCTGTCATTTCTGTGCCATATTTATTGCCGATAATTGTCCACGTTACATTGGCCTTTTCACTACTGCCATAGCTTACTTTACCAACAGTTTTTTCCAAAGCTTTGTAGTCAGGTTCTTCAATATGAACTGTCGTATCGCTATCTTCTTGGACAAAGGGAACTTTTACCTCTACATTTCCCGTTGTATTTCCTTTTACGTCACTGACAGTACCAGCGACATAAAAAGTACCGGAAATATCGTTGCGTCCTTCAATATTATCGGAAAAATGAAGAGTTACCGTTCCATCTGCTTGAATATTAAAACGACCAAAACAAATCCCCTGCCCATCTTTTAACTCGCCTGAAATTGTTTGATCAGCTGTTGTAGGATGAATGTGGAAATTTTCTGGTAATTTAAAAGTAAAATAATCCCCTTGAAAGTCATTGTCCCCTGCATTAGCTGTATAACCCAGCATTTCTTTACGCAGACCTTCAGGTAATTGCCAGTTATATTCCAAAAGAATATTCTGACCAATCACAATGCTATCGCCATCTTTAATTTCCTGATTTTGATCGTCTTTTAAAGTAGCATTCAATAAAATTGTTTGATTATCCCCTAAAAAATTTCCTGTATCTAAGTCCACCAGATTGGCTTCATTGCCTTTTTCCTTTGTACGCGCTGTAGCGCGTTGTAGCACCTGATTTTTGGCGTTACTCCTTGTGCTATTGTTTTCATTGCCTTTTTCTGCAGGTTTACTGGTTGACTGCGTTTCTTTTTTGGCAGACAGAGCTGGCAGTGTTACCGTTAGCGGTGTGGTTTGTGCTAATAAATCTGTTTTTCCACCTTTTAAATCATAAGCCAAAATTTGCGGTGTAATCGTCAGTTGATGTCGATATGGCGTAGTAAAAGCAACTTGATGGCCTAATTGTGCTGTTTTTTCAGCAGTGGTCTGTAAAAAACCAGCGGCATAAGTAAAGATGTCACCTGCATTACTTTGAATTGCCGTTGGTGTCACTTCTTCGTTGCCACTTTTAAGTGAAAAACCAATGGCGCGGGGTAATTCACTAGCAGCCTTGTTGTAATCTATCAACCACTGTATTTCCTTATTTTTTTCATCCACACTATAGGTGATTCGGGCATTACCTGCTTCATTTTGAAAAACAGTATGCATAGTTTTATCTGTTGCTGTTGCCGCTAAAACTGCTCCGCCACTAAAAAGTGCCTCCCCAAACGGAAAAAGCGTCAACAAGATTGTCAAAAATGTTATCCAGTTAAATCTTTTTTGTTTTCTTTCCATAATTGCATCCTCCCTTATTTCCCAAAAAAATGTTATTCCCCCACAATATTTCGTTTTCTTATGCTGCTAAAAATTCAGTAAAAACGAAAATAACGCAAATCACTTTTTGATTTGCGGTCAAAATATAATTGTCTTGCTTGTTTTTAAATTTGTTGGAATCCTCGCCTCCCGTCTCGCTTGCTTATCCAGCATAATAAGAACTGCTTATTTTACTCATTTTGTAAAAAACAAATCTTATATAATGGTTGTTATATAAAAATCTACCATATTTTTATTTAATTGTGAATAAAATCACTCCCGTTTTTTTAATAAAAAGTTTGTTTTTTAGCAATTCTTTATTTTTCAAAAATAATCATTTCTAGACAAAATAACGATAATTATTATCGTTAAAAAATTATTATCATCTAGAATATTGCAATTTATCAACAAAAATAATTTTCTCCGCTATGAATAGCGTTTGTTATCCCAATCAAAATAAAGAAATATTTTTATTAACTTTGACTGACTTTTTCCATTAAAAAGAACAACGATAAATAAAAATTTCACAAATAAAGCTAAAGTTCGTCAACTAGCTGATCGACTTTAAAAGCTAGCAAAATTCCTGTTTTATTGGTTAGCATTACGACTAGAGCAAAAAAAAGACAGAAACAAAAGTCATCCTACTTTTGTTTCTGTCTTTCTTTAATTTTCACCAGATTTACTTCCCTTTAACATCTGCTTCGTAATACCACTTGTTACTACCGTTAACTTGATAGGCGCGAATGCTGCCATATTTTTTGCGAATATCTCGTACATTTTTGATGGTAAAAGTTTTTTTATAGTCGCTTTTCAAGATCCAACCGCCGCTTTGATAAGAGCGCGCTGAAGTTTTAACATTTAACCGTTGTCCTTTTTTTAGCACTTTAAAACTACTCATTTGTAAAGCCACATCCCCTTCGTAATACCAGCGGCTTGAGCCTTTCATCTTATAAATCCGCATATGAATGCCTCTTTTGGGAATCAAACGCATTCTTTCAATTTGGTGGACTTTATTCTTATCCCCACTTGTAATTTTGCCACCTGTTTGATAATGCGTAGCGCGGCTAGTCGTCACAACTTTAGTCCCGACTTTTAACTCTTTAAAGCTGCTGGTCTGACGTGTCACGTCACATTCGTAATACCAACGATTACTCCCTTTGGCGCGATAAGCACGAATGCTCCCAAATTTTTTGGGGATATAGCGAACACTGTCGATCACAAAAGCACTCTTTTTGTCATTTGCCGTAATTTTTCCGCCACTTTGATACGAACCCGCCGTCTTTTTCAAGCGAAACACTGTGCCTATTCCAAGTTGTGAATAGCTGCTAACCTGACGTGTCACATCACACTCGTAATACCAACGATTACTCCCTTTGGCACGATAGGCGCGAATGCTCCCAAATTTTTTGGGGATATAGCGAACACTGTCAATCACAAAAGCACTCTTTTTGTCATTTGCTGTAATTTTACCGCCACTTTGATACGAACCCGCCGTACTTTTTAGACTAAAAATGGTGCCGTTGCCTAGTAATCCATAGCTACTCGTTTGCGGTTGAACATCTAACTCATACAGCCATTTTTTGGATTCTTTAACGGCATATATTTTGCGGCTGCCCCATTTTTCAGTAATTTTTTTATACCCGGTAATTGTATAGGCCCGATTGCGATCAGCACTTTGAATCCAACTGCCATCTGAATAACTCAACGCACCACTTTTTATCGTAATACTCGTTCCATTTTTAATAACGGGCAGTTCATCTTTGATTATTCGACGAGCAAAATCTGGATAAAAATATTGAATGGCAAAAGCAGAGACACGCTGACCCGGATAAGGGGCATGAATCGCAAGTCCGTCTCCAATGTATAACGCCACATGGGTCGTGGCATTCCGGGGACCATAAAATAGTAAATCCCCTGCTTTCAAATTTAAATTTTGCCCTTTTGCACTACTTCGCGCAACTTCTGTACCTTGCTTTTCTTGTTGGTAAGTCACCCGCTGTAAGGGGATATTTAAACTTTTCAAATAAGCGTATTGAACTAACCCAGAGCAATCAAAGTCATTGGGACCGGCTGCTCCCCAACGATAGGGTTTATTTAAGTGACGCTTTACTTCGGTCACAATTTTTTGCTGCTCTGTCGTCATTGTCGTGCTACTCCGCGCATAAAGATTGCGATTGAGCTGTGCTTCATTTACTGCTGGTAACGCGTTAATTTGTGCCTTTTGTGCAGCAGTTAAAGGTGATTGCAGAGGAGCAGAGCTTTTAATTTCTGGTAATTTCCGTTGGGCGCGGGGCAAATTATTGGCATCTGTTGTTTCTGTTCCATCTGGTTCAATCACATTACTACTTGCAGTTGCATCACTTATCTCTTCACTTTCTTTTGAGGCTGAACTTTCAGTAGTACCGGCTGAAACATTCGTTGTAACCGTCTCTTTTTTTGTTTCAACCTGTGATGAATCGACAGTTTCCGGCGGTACAATTGCCATTTGAAAACCTAGTAAAGTTAAAAGCAATCCCATACTCCACTTCATTTTCTCATCCCTCTCTCATTTTACTCCCTTTTATTTTAGCATGTTCTTTCAAGAGACTTCAAACAATGCGATTTTCTTTTTTTGTTCGAAAAATGACACTCGTAATAAAAATTAGCAGAAAACAACGCCTACCGCATCTGAATAAATCAATTTAATACAACAACCTGGTTATATATCAACAGTTATTTTAAAACAGCTACTTACCTCCTTGACTATTTTTTTAGCTTTCTATTTTCTCATTTTGCTGCCCATCACTGCAAAAAAAAAAAGCTAGAACAAATAACTTGTCCTAGCTTTTTAAGCGATAAAATTTGGCTTACTTGTAATTGCTTAAAGTAATTGCGATCAAAACAAAATATAAGAACCTTTTTTGAGAATACACTTATTCTTAAAGTTAAATATTTCCATTACAGCCACGTATCAAAATTAATCAATTAATTTTGTTTTCTTTACATCTGCAATTGTTTTCGTACCAGCCAATTGCATCGTGATTGATAATTCTTTATTTAAGTGATCAAAGACAGATTTCACGCCTTCAGCCCCACCTAAATTCAAACCATAAATAACGGGACGACCGATAGCCACTAGATCAGCACCACTAGCTAAAGCTTTAAAGATATGTTCCCCACGACGTACACCAGAGTCAAATACAATTGGCACACGTTTGTCGACAACTTCTGCTATAGCAGGTAAAACTTCAAAAGAAGCAGGACCGCCGTCTAATTGACGACCACCATGATTGGAGACCCAGATACCATCTGCACCGGCTTTAATCGCTAAATCTGCATCTTCAGGTGATTGAATTCCTTTAACAAAAACAGGTAAGTGTGTTAAATCTTTAATTTTTTTGATATCTTCTGGAACTAAACCTTGTTTTGCAGCCGCATAAATTTCGGCAATTCCTTTACCTTCACCGTTACCACTTGCACTTTGTTCAGAATAAGCAGCTAGATTAGGCATTGGTAGTGGAAATTGGAATTGGTTGATAATATCTTCTTCACGATAACCACCCAATGTTGAGTCGGCAGTTAAAATAATTGCTTTAGCACCGGCTTTAACAGCTTTGTCTAAAATAAATTCATTGAAGCCGTCATCTTTACTCATATACAATTGGAAAAATTGTGGTGCATCAGGAGCTGCAGCAGCTGCATCTTCAATGGTTGTGTTCGCGTACGTACTAATTGAAAAAATAGAACCCGCAGCAGCAACCCCTTTTGCGGTATCCGCTTCACCTTTTTCATGAGCCAAACCTTGGGCTGCAGAAGGCGCTTGAATAATTGGTGTCTTCAAGTCAATATCCCACAATTTTGTTGATAAGTCTGCATGATCAATACCTTGTAAAATACGCGGCATAATTTTTTTATTCATAAAAGAAGCAGTGTTTTCTTTCATCGTCCATTCGTCTTCAGAACCGCCACGAATGTAACCAAAAGCGCCAACTTCCATGCGTTCTTTCACGCGGCCTTCCAATGAGGCAATATTCACGATATCAATAGGATGTTCTTCATTACTTGTATGATACATAAGACTTTCCTTCTCTCTTGTAAATTACGTGTTTATCTTAACTCTCTTATTAAAAGTAAGCAACTATTTATACTTGGAATGGAAAAGCTTTACGAACTCGTTTAACTTCCAAGTATTAAGACGGAATTTTAATAAATTGTCTCTCAAATTTCTTAAAATTTTGACTTATTGTCGCCGCAAGTTAGTTCGTAATACTAAGCACTAAGCAGTCACGCAATACTTTTTTTGTAAAAAATATACTTTCTTTACACAAAAAGCCCCACATTTAATATTTTCCCACCTGTTAAACAGGTGGGAAAAACAAAAACGTGAGACTTTTATGCTGTGATCATTTCACACTAAAGTTATGGTTTACTTCTGCTTTTAAAACAGGATGGGCTTGCAAGTATTCGGCAATTACTTCTGTCATATCCCGCGGAATTTCTTTAACGATTTTATCTGCACTAAACATAGCATAGTTGCCCCCACCAACTGCGCGGTATTGGTTCATGACAACTTCCAATTTGTCATCAGGTAAAATATCTGCACCGGCTAATTGTAATTTCGTGATTTTTTCACCATAAGGTTTACTCAAATCAATAGCATAATCAATACCTTCATACATATCGTAGTTATAATATTGTGGCTTTGGATCAATAAATTTCGGGTTAAAGACGATTTGGCCATCTTCTAACACTAAATAATTTGCCGTTTGTTCTAAAGCTGCTTTTAAATCTGCACCGGTAATTTTTAGAACAGCTAATGTATTCGGATAAATATAATTGGTGATGACATCTCGCATCGTGATAACTTCACCAAAGCCTTTTCCTTCATTGTTAAACAAGGCTGTACCCGAAATTTTAGCCCCACTGGCCCACATTTGAACGCGATTAATAAATTCAATATACGGATGTTCACTAATTCGCGCTCCCATTGGATCAGTGATGTGCATGTCCCCTTGAACTTTACCCACAGGCTGATCCAACCAATTTTCCAACTCGTGATCCAATTCTTGAATTAAGCCAACAACTTCTCCATCCGCCTTTGCATCTTTTGTCGCCACAATTTCAGCAGCAGGATTGCTTACTTGCCACTTGTCACCAGTTTTATTTAAATCTAACGTAATTTTACCAATGTAATTTCCCCGAAATCCTGGTTGAATGACCGGCACACCGTTAACCACCGTAGCAATTTCTCTGTGTTGGTGGCCTGTTACAAAAGCGTCAATGCCACTGACAGTTTGCAACAATTCATATCCTTCATTTTCTCCAGTCAACATTTCGGTCGCTTCACCTGTTACTAAATCTTTTTCAAAGCCACCATGATAAGAAACAATAACAACATCAGCTAGCTCGCGCAATTTGGGCACGTATTCTTTAGCGGTTGCCACTAAACTTTTAAAAGTTAAATCCTTAACAGTTGCTGGTTGCTCCCAATGGGGAATATATTGTGTCACCACACCCAAAATCGCAATTTTGACGCCCGCTTTTTCTAAAATAACATAGGGATCGCCAAAATAAGGTTTGCCATCTTTGTCTAAAACATTTGCCGCCAAAATTGGGTGATTATAGCTTTTAATTGCTTTTTCTAAATAAGGTAGTCCATAGTTAAACTCATGATTTCCCAACAATCCCACATCATAGCCCATATGATTAATGACTTTCGTGATTTCTACTGGGTCTTGCTTTTGTTTGGCGGCGTAATAACTTAACGGTGAACCTTGAATAAAGTCACCATTTTCAATTTTAACGACCGGTCCATCTGCTTTTGCTGTTAGTTCTTGCATTTTAGTCGCAACTTTGGCCGTGCCAAAAGGTAAGTCTGCTCCTTTTTCCGCATAGTTGGTTGGTTGAATGTAGCCGTGCATATCGCTTGTGGCTAAAATAGTTAATTTCATTTTTTCTTCCTTTCCCACATTTTTTTATAAAAGATTTACAAACTTTTTCACAATAAGCTACAATTCAGCTAAATTACGCCTTATTGTCAGTATTTAGCACGAAGAGTTTGTTTAGTATTCAGACATTCACAAAAAAATTGATCCTTAGCGAGCAATAGTAAATCGGTAATTTTGCTTCTTTATCAAACCTTTGTAGCCTATACAATCACTGAAATTTTTAAAGTTTTTCCTTTGTCATCATACCATAAAATACAAAAATTTTTACTTGAAGACCAATTGTTCTCTTAGAAATTAAAACACTAGATTTTAGCGAAAAAAAGCTAAAGGAACCCTCCAACTCTAGGACATAAGACAAAAAAAGCTCCGCTAACCAAACAAGTCAGCGGAGCTTTTTACTATAAATTATTGATTCCACGCATCTTGTAATTGTGGCACAGAATCTTTGATTAATTTGTTAGTATCTTTGTCTGGGTTAGACAAGATATTTTCCATGATTGCCCGAACTTCATTGTAAGCAGGGTCAGCATTTTCTTTCACTGGAATCGAGAACAAGTCTTTGGTTGCATCTTCTAAGATTGCAGGTACTTTCGTGTTTGGTGATTTTTTGTATTCATCACTTTCCAAGACAGATTGCAAGATTGGCATGTAGCCGGTTTGTTCAGCCCAGTATAATTGTACTTCTGGTGAAGACAAGTATTTCAAATACATGAAAGCAGCCGATTTTTGTTCCGCAGTTGCACTGTTGAACATGTAAACATCAGTACCTTGTTGCAAGTTAATTTTTTCTGGACGTGGTGCAACGCCATATTCAAATTTACCTTCAGTATCTTTTTTCACATAACCTTCACCGGCGATTGAACCGATAAACATTGCAACTTTACCGTTTGCAAATGGGCCAGATAAATATTTGTCTGAACCTGCGATACGGAAGTAACCATCTTTCACGCCATCTAAATAATAATCAATAACTTCTTTTGATTTTTTAGAATCAAATTTTAAGTCTTTGGTGAAGTCTTCCCCTTTGTTTTCCATCCCGATAACATAGTAGTTGTTTAGTGAGTCAAAGCCCGCACCCACAACTTCATGATTTGATTTTTCGTAAATTGTTTTAGATGCTTCTTTTAATTCAGCTAAAGTTTTGGGAACTGCAACATCATATTTTTTCAACAAGTCAGCATTGTAAACCAAAGCTTCTGTTGATTTGTTAAATGGAATACCGTATTGTTTACCTTCGATTTGCGCACCTTCTAATAAAGGTTTGCGAATTGCTTCTTGGTCGCCCCAGCCGATGGTTTTGTCATCCATGTAAGGTTTCAAATCCACTAACATATCATCTTGTGCAGCGTTCCATAACCAGCCTGGATACGCTTGGCTGATTGTTGGTAAATCATCTGGTGAAGGTAGTGTTGAGTTGATTTTTGCTTGTAAGTCTGAGTATTGTGATTGGTTTTGCAATTCAATTTTGATTTTTGGATTTTCTTTCATGAAATCCTTGGTAATTTTTGTTAAAGCATCTTCTTGTGCGCCATTCATTGCATGCCAAAATGTAACCGTTGTGTCTTTGTCGATTGACGTTACGATTTTGTCGCTGTCGCCTTTAGAACTTTCTTTTGAACCGTTGCCACATGCTGCTAATGCAAAAACTGCGGCAGTTGCCAATACTGCTGTACCCAATTTTTTGAACTTCATTTCTTACTCTCCTTTGAACTCAGTGATTTTTTCCCCACGGGTGGGAAGTATTCTTTTGCCATACGGATTTTCCAGTTTTTCTGGTTTTAACGTATGGATTGGAACCAAAATTTTAGGCTCGATCATTGAAACAATGGCATCGAGGTCTTGTGGAAAAGCATGTCCTGAACAAGCCAGCCGGACAAATTCCACTTTCTTCAAGGCGAGTAAATCCAAGAAGACTTGATATTTGGGATCAAAATCCCCCAAAGGCTGCGCGTCCATGTGGAAATACAGACCGCCGCTTTGTAATTTTTCGAAGTTTGCTACGGCTTGCCACAAATATTTGTGGTCATCTGCCAGTAGTTCTTCATAAGAAATTTCTAGTTTTGAATCTAGGCTAGAAATAGTAGCATCAGAATTTAACGGATAATAATATGGGACGTTCATATCAAAAACATCCTGCATCAAAGCTGCCATATTGGCTTCTAAAACAACCGTGCGCGGAGACTGTTTAATAATTTGTTCAAAGCGTTTCACATTGGCAGGATAACCATTAAAGGTCAATTGACGCTTTTTATTTGCTGCAATTTGTGTCACAAGTTGCGCGATTAAATCTTCTTCGCTGAAAACTTTGATATCTTCATTGTCTCTTTCATCAAAACTAATGCTGACGCCTTCCATCATTAGTAAATCGGTATGCCGAGCTTTTTGACAAAAGTCCAGCGTAAATTGACGGTCATAGCCATGTAACCGTAAATCACCCGTATAAGTAATGAAAGCATCTGGTGTATGAATTAATAATGCGCAAGCGCCATAGGCATCGTGATCCACTGGCACCAATTCTACTTTAATTTTTCCAACTTCCACCACATCATGGGCTAAAAGGCCGGTCATTTCACGGGTAAAGTTAGCTTTTTCAAAAGGTGAAGGAATGAGAAAGTCGCCATTACGATTTAAACTTTGTAAAATCTTTGCTGTTTCTTTTAAGGTGTATAAGGGAATTTCAGGGTCTAAATAATTAATCATTTTAGAATGATCCAAATGAGCATGGGATAAAAAGACTGCCGTCTCATTATATTTTTGCTCATCTTCGCCGTGGTACGTATAATTTAACCGCGGATCATAGACACCTTTTAATTCTGGTACTAAACGATTTTTCAAAAGTGTTGCCAGACTATCGTCTTTTAAGCCCAATTCTGGTCGGTATTCCGTACCAAAATCAAAGAAAATATGCGCATCTTCATAGCTGACCTCAATAATAGTACCGCCGATGGTTAAAATACCACTATGAAAAGTGATGGTGGTTTTACCCTTTGATACCATTTTTTGCCACTCCTCGAATAATTTCTTTTCTAAAAATCAAATAAATAATTAAGATGGGAATTACGGTTAATGTTGCAGCTGCCATTTGCAAATGCACATCGCTCCCACTTTCGGTCGTAAAGGCTGCAAGTCCATTATTTAACAAGCGATATTTTTTCTCGTTAGTCACAAGTAATGGCCATAAAAAAGAATTCCAGCTGGAAATAAATGTTAAAATCCCGACAGTCACTAACGCTGGACGAGACATTGGAACTAAAATACGCCAAATATATTCTAAATCAGAAGCACCATCAATTTTTGCTGCTTTATAAAAGGTACTTGAAATTCCTTTTAAGTAACTATTCAAATAATAAATGTAAAAAATACTTGTTAAAAAAGGAATAATTAAAGCGGCATAACTGTTTAATAGCCCCATTTTGGCAATCGTATTGTAGTTGGTAAAGATGATTGATTCATAAGGTACCATCAGTAAGGACACCATAATCCCCACAACTAAACCTTTAAACTTAAATTCCAAACTAGTTAATGCAAAGGAAGACAAAACCGAAGTAATCAAGGTCGCAATGGTTGTCACCAAAGAGACAAAAACTGTGTTAATAAAATATTGTAAAAATGGTGCTTTTGAAAAGACCGCTGCATAGTTAGCCCACTGGAATTTTTCTGGGATAATGGTCGGCGGAATACTCGTAGCCTCGCTATAGGTCATAAGCCCTGCTAAAACCATGTAAACAAATGGGAACAAGGTGATAATGCCTAGCACTACTAAAAAGACTAACGCCACAATGGTTACGACTTTTTTCACGCTACTCCCCCACTTTCTTCATGATTTGACGTTGGATAAACGTACAGAACAAAATAACTAAGAATAAAATGACAGTCGCTGCCATGGCAATGCCGGGACGACCGGCAATGTGGAACTTATCGTAAATATAATAAACGGCGGTCGTCGCGCTTTTGGCAATCCCGGGCTGCCCGGCAAACAATGCATAAACTTGGGTATACACTTTAAAAGCGCCAATAATATTAACCGTCAGCAAAAAGGCAATAGTTGGAACCAATTGCGGCAATGTAATCCGACGGAAAATTTCACCATCTTTGGCCCCAAACATCTTCGCAATTTTATAATGTTCTGGATCAATATTCCGTAATCCAGCTAATAAAATAATGATGTTAAACGCCAAGCTAGTCCAAATACCAAAGATAATCAACGTGGTCATGCTCATGTCCACATCATCTAACCAATTAATAGCTGGAATACCAACTTTACTCAAAAGAAAATTGATAATCCCATAGGAGCCGTTAAAAAAGTAACGAAAAACAATCCCGATCGCAATCGTACTGGTGACATAAGGCATGAAAAACAACGTTTCAAAGAAACTTTTGTGTTTCACTTTTTCAAAAATAATCCAGGCAATCGCCAGACCGATAATTAATGCGATTGGAACAACGGTAAAGGCATATAATGCGGTATTTTTTAAAGCCTTAAAAAATACCGGATCAGATAAAACTTTTTGATAGTTTTCAATCCCAGCATATTCTTGATTAATTAGCGTCCCTTTTTGAAAACTCATAAAGAGCGAACGGAACAATGGATAAATGCTGAAAATCATAATGACGATTAGCGAAGGCAGAAGGAAGAGCCATGCTTTTGGCTGATTTTCAGGATTATAATGATTTTTTTTAAACATTAGTAGATTCGCGTCCCATCTGCTTTAAAGATAAAGGCTTTTTGGTAAGCAAAATCAAAGGTCAGCTGCGCTCCTTCTTGAATATCTTCTTCGATGCTGACAATCGATTTTAAGTGATGGGAATCAATATCAAAGTTTAAAATACGTTCCCGGCCAATTAATTCAACACCGGCAATAACTGTTTGAAAAGCACCGGCGCCATCTACTGGCAATACATCTTCTGGACGAATTCCGATAAAGTAGTCGCCATCTGGCATTTCTTCTTTAAAACGGGCCGCCATAAAACGATCAACTGGCACACTAAAAGCATCGTGGTGCATCATGCCATTTTTTACTTCGACGGGCAAAATATTGATAATTGGATTACCAATAAATTTAGCTACAAACAAATTATTTGGTTCTAGGTAAAGATTTTGGGGGTCATCATTTTGCTGAATTACACCTTCATTTAACAAAATAATCTTGTCAGAAATCGATAGTGCTTCTTCTTGGTCGTGGGTAACAAAAATCGTTGTAATCCCGACTTCTTTAACCAAGCGACGGATTTCTTCGCGAATTTTCAAACGTAAGCGGGCATCTAAGTTAGACAATGGCTCATCTAATAATAGAACTTCTGGATTTTGTACTAAAGCCCGGGTAATGGCTACCCGTTGTTGTTGTCCTCCAGAAAGTGTACCAGGTTTTTTGTCCTTCAACTCTTCAATGTTGGTTAACGCCATGTATTTTTCCGCAATCTTCATCGCTTCATTTTTAGGCATTTTTTTATCCCCAACCGTTAATGGAAACATCACATTTTCAAAGACAGTCATATGGGGATAGAGGGCATAGTTTTGGAAAACAAAACCGATATTACGATCTTTAGGTTCTGTTTTTACTACAGAGCTACCCGCAAAGCGGATATCACCGTCAGTAGGACTTAATAAACCTGCGATCAAATTTAAAATTGTCGATTTGCCACAGCCACTTGGACCTAACAAACAAACCAGATCACCTTTTTCAATGGTGAAATTTACAGACTTTAACGCTTCAAAACCATTATCGAATACTTTTTTAAGATCGATAACTTCAATCATGGGAAATCCTCCCTTTTTTATTTTTACCTGCAATGCTAATTCTAGCATTTTTCATAACAGTAAGTTTATAGAGTTCGATGAGAGATTCTTTTATTTTTTTCTCATTTTTCTTTTTCCTGGAAAATGAGTTAAGTAGCGCTAAGCACGTTTTTCACAAGGATTTCCGGCCTTATTTTGTTTTCAGCAATTTGGAAAAAATCGGAAAATTTTAGTTATTATTTCATACTCTTCAAAAAACAAAAAAATTTTATTTTGATGTTGGTTTAAAAAAATCTGCGAAATTTATTTCGCAAAAATATTCAGAAAATTTCAAAAATATTATTGACTTTGCTAATTATGTTCCCTTATACTGATACTAATTCAAAAAGTGGAGGGATTTTTATGAACAGCAAATTAAATCATGTAAATACTTTCTACTTTAGCTATTTTAGATAGTGCTGTCACTGTGAACATCATAGAGACAGCAGGCACAACTTGCTTTTATCTATGATGGCTAGAGCTTTTTAGCAGGCCATTTCAACTAAATGGTCGCGAAAAATTATGAAGAAGTTTTCCCGCCCATTTAGACCCACGTGTCTAGATGGCTTTTTTTTACTCACAACTTTTTTACAGTGACCGACCTTTTAGCAAAAATCAGATATTATAGGAGGAAAAAATATGAAAATGAAAAAATTGGGCTTGTGTTTATTAACCATTGCAACCTTAACTTTAGCGGCATGTGGAACAGAAAAGAAGGCTAGCGAAAAAGATGGCGTAACTGTCGGTGTTTTACAATTGGTGGAACACGGTTCGCTGGATGCGGCTTATGATGGGTTTAAAGAAGGCCTGGCTGCCGGTGGATACAAAGAAGGCGATAATTTGACCTTAGCTTATCAAAATGCCCAAAATAATCAGGACAACTTAAAAAGTATGAGTGAAAAATTACTCAAAGATAAACCTGATCTTCTGTTAGGGATCGCTACCCCAGCGGCACAATCTCTGGCTAACGAGACCAGTGATATCCCCATCGTCGTAACAGCTGTGACCGATTTAAAAGAGGCAAAGTTAGTAGCCAGTGATAAAAAACCAGGAGGAAATGTTACCGGTACTTCTGACATGGTGCCAATCAAAAAACAAATTCAATTACTCTTAAGTATCGTCCCAGAAGCGAAAACTGTTGGCTTAATGTACAACGCCGGCGAAACCAACTCAAAAATCCAAGCAGATCTGGCAAACGCGGCTTTAAAAGATGCCGGCGTGAAAGTAAAAGTTATGACCGCCAACACTACAAATGACGTACAGCAAGTCACAACTAGCTTGGCAAAAGACGTCGATGCCATTTACGTTCCCACTGATAACACCTTTGCCTCTGCTGCAGCAGTTGTCGGCGAAGTCGCAAAACAAACGAAAACACCTATTATCGCAGGTTCCGTAGAACAAGTAGACGGCGGCGCATTGGCAACCTTTGGCATTGATTATAAATCACTAGGCAAACAAGCCGGGCAAATGGCAGCAAAAATTCTCAAGGGCGATGAAAAGCCAAGCACTACGCCAGTTGAAACAGCAAAAAAATTAGAACTTGTAATCAACGACGATATGGCCAAAGCCATCGGCATCGACCCAGCATCCATCAAAACCCCAGAGTAACTAGAAAAGCTGAAAGGGCCGGTTAGCTCTTTGGAAAAATATCAGAAATTTGCATTCTGATGCTCTTTATCAGAATCTAAATTTTTGAATTTTTCCCAAAGAGTTGGCACTTGAAGCTAGACAACTAGAAAAGCTTTGCGAACTCGTTTAACTTTCAAGTATTAAGACGGAATTTTAATAAATTGCTCTTCAAATTTCTTAAAATTTTGACTTAATACCGAAGGAAGTTAGTTCGTAATGCTGGACATGATGAAAAGCTTTGCGAACTTGCACAGCTCTCAAGCAATAAGCTAAACGCTTGATAAATTGCTCTTCAAATTTCTTAAGCGTTTAGCTTATTGTCGCCGAGAGTTAGTTTATAAAGCTGGACAATTGGAAGAGCTCCAGGAACTTACGCACTTATGCGCAAAGGTGGTTCTACTAAAGCAACAAATTTTTGAATAAAAATAATTAGGATTTGAGGAAAGTGTATGAATATTTTAGACACGATTTTTATCTTAGTGCAGTCTGCCACATCTCAAGGAGTATTGTGGGCACTGTTAGGTATCGGCGTCTTTTTAACGTACCGCATTTTAGATATTGCCGATTTAACAGCCGAGGGAAGTTTTCCCTTAGGCGCGGGTATTACAGCAATTAGCATCACCAATGGTATCCACCCTTTTGCAGCTAGTCTATTAGGATTTTTAGGCGGTGTTTTAGCAGGCTTGGTTTCAGGGATTTTACACACCAAATTAAAAATTCCTGCTCTTTTAGCGGGGATTATTACCATGACGGGGCTTTATTCCGTTACCAATCGCGTAATGGGTGCACCCAATATCTCATTGTTAGGGGAAAAAACCGTTTTTTCTGGGTTGCAAGCTTTAGGCATTGAAAAAGTTAATGCCGTCATTATTGCCGGTGCTGCTTTTACGTTGCTGGTTGTCTTCATTTTATTTTTATTTTTCCGCACCGAAATCGGGTTGGCAATTCGTGCGACCGGTGATAATTTGGCCATGAGTGAGGCAAACGGAATCAATACCGACAATATGAAAATGATTGGATACATGCTTTCAAACGGCTGTGTTGCACTTTCTGGCGCTTTGTTAGCGCAAAATAACGGCTTTGCCGACTTGAATTCTGGCGTGGGAACGATCGTTATCGGTTTGGCTTCCATTATCATCGCAGAAGTTTTATTCCACAATAAAACCTTATTGGTGCGCATGCTAACAATTGTTTTAGGCGCGATTATTTACCGGTTAATTTTAGGGGTTGTTTTTGAATTTAACGTCGAACCAGGGGATGCAAAAATTGCCTCGGCTATCGTTTTAGTTATTTGTCTGGCAATGCCACAATTCCGCCAAAAATTCCTGCCAAAAGCTGGTAAAGGAGGCCAAAAAGCATGAGTGAAGTCTTAGCAATCCAAAATTTACAGCAAACTTTTGAACGGGGCACAATTAATGAAAATCACGTTTTAAAAGGCATCAACTTAACCATGAACAAAGGCGACTTTATTACCATTATCGGCGGAAACGGCGCAGGTAAGTCCACGCTTTTAAATAGCATTGCAGGCACAATTCCAACTGAAACTGGAAAAATTATGTTAAATGGAACTGATATTACCCGCCAGTCTGTTACGAAACGGGCCAAAGATATTAGTCGGGTTTTTCAAGATCCAAAAATGGGGACTGCTGTTCGTTTAACAGTGGAGGAAAATTTGGCTTTAGCCATGAAACGTGGCCATTCCCGCGGCTTTTCAATGGGCGTCAAACTAAAGCAAAAAGAATTTTTCAAAGAAAAATTAGCCACGCTACATCTAGGTTTAGAAACACGTTTAAATGCAGAAATTGGTTTATTATCTGGCGGTCAGCGCCAAGCGATTACGCTGCTCATGGCGACCTTACAACGTCCCGAATTAATTTTGTTAGATGAACACACGGCTGCCCTTGATCCGAAAACTTCAGCGACAGTTATGGATCTGACAGAGCGTTTAATTAAGGAAGAAAAACTGACGGCTTTCATGGTGACCCATGACATGAAAGACGCCATTCGTTACGGCAATCGTTTAATCATGCTCCATCAAGGCAAAATTGTCGTGGATATTGCCGGCAAAAAGAAAAGTCAATTGACAGTACCTGATTTGATGACGCTGTTTCATCAAAATAGCGGTGAAAATTTAAAAGACGATCAGTTATTACTAGTTTAAAAAAGATACGAAATTTTCTGTCCAAAAAAAAACCTCCAGCAAAAAATACTAACTTTGCTGGAGGGTTTTTTGCTTTTTATTAAAAGGCTACAGGGACAAATTTTCGCTCCTTTAACTGCCAACTGCTGCTAAAGCCAACTGACTGTAGAATCTTTTTCGTTTCCTCAAAGGCATATGCTAAAGTGTCTACTTGATGTGTATCACTGGTGATTATGATTGGCACTTCTTCACTGGCTAAATAGTTCAACAAAAATTTGGCCGGATACGCCTGCTTTTTCCACCCTCGACTCATGCCACCAGTATTGACTTCCACCAAACCATCATATTTTTGAATAACTGCAACAACTTTTTTTAAAGCAGTTAAAGCAAGTTGTTCATAGGCATCTTGATTTTTAGCGGTTAGATACTGTAACGTATCATTAAATTTTGTAACCAAATCAAAATGACCAACGATTTTGGGCTGGTTTTGTGTAATATGTGCTACAACTAAATCGTAATAATCTTGCGCCAAAGCTAAAAAATCACCGTCATACCACTCCTGTAAAGTTTTAGCAAAATTTTCCGGCGTATCATCCACACTGCGATACACACCTGCTCGCGGGGGCAAATAGTGGACAGAACCGACAAAATAATCATAGCCACTAATCGGTGTCTTACTATAATAATCCCATTCCAATCCGCAACTAATCTGTAGCAAACTTTTTTCAGCTAAACTGCGTACGGCTTTTTGATAGGCACTTTCGTCTTTCACACCTAAGCAGGTAAGATCAAAAGGAGCTGGTGAATGACTGGTGAAACCTAAATCGGTAAAGCCTAGCTTTTCAGCTGCTTGCGCCATTTCCGCTAAGGTATTTTCTCCGTCACACCAATCGCTGTGAGTATGGGCGTTTGAATAAAACATTGCCGCACCCCCTTATTTCATCGTCTCTTGCTTGGTCTTTTGATCCACCACTTGACGACGGGAAAGTTCGGCCATAATTTCAGCTGGCGTAATGTTGTTATTGGCCATTAAAACGAGTAAATGATAAATCAAGTCAGAAATTTCATAAGTTGTCTCTTCCTTGCTTTCTTTCATCGCGCCAATAACCACCTCTGTTGCTTCCTCACCGATTTTTTTCAAAATCTTTTCATTTCCTTTGGCAAATAAATAGCTGGTATAACTTTTTTCCTGCGGTGCCTCTTTACGCCCTAAAACCAATTCGTAAAGCTCTGGAATCGAAATATTTATTTGGGCACTGTCTTTAAACAAAAGTTCATTAAAACAACTTTCTGCCCCCGTATGGCAAGCCGGTCCTGCCTTAATTACTTCTGCTATTAACGCATCTTGGTCACAGTCTGCTTTTAAACAAATCAACGTTTGTCTATTACCACTTGTTTCTCCTTTGCGCCATAATTCTTGCCGACTGCGGGAGAAAAAAGTCATTTGCCGATCTTTCAATGTGGCTTGTAAACTTTCTTCATTCATATACGCTAGCGTCAGTATCTCTTTTGTATAAAAGTCTTGTACCACACAAGGAATCAAGCCATTTTCGTCAAAGTTCAAGTTTTTTACTTCCATTTGGTTGTCCCCTCTCAGTTGCGGATTGGAATATTTTTCTCTAGTAAATATTGCTTTAACACTGGAATTGGAATCTCATCATAATGAAAAATAGAAGCTGCTAGTCCCGCATCAATTCGCGGATTTTGAAATAGTTGATAAAAATCAACCTTACTACCTGCACCACCAGAAGCTACAATCGGCAATTGGGAAATATCGGCCACTGCCTGCAACAAGTCCAAATCAAAGCCTGTTTTCACGCCATCGGTATCCATCGAATTAATGACCAATTCGCCAGCGCCTAATTTTTCTCCTTGTTTAATCCACGTCAAAGCATTAATCCCGGTATCTTCTCTGCCACCTTTGGTAAAAACGTGCCACTTGTCCGCAACTTTTTTTACATCCACTGATAAAACGACGCATTGGGAACCGTAACGTTGTGCCCCGTCAGCAATCAGTTGCGGATTTTTGATTGCCCCTGAATTAACGCTAACTTTATCGGCGCCGCATTTTAATACCCGATCAAAATCATCAACTGTATTAATGCCCCCGCCAACCGTTAGAGGAATAAAAACTTGTTTGGCCACCGCTTGCAAAATATCAGTAAACAAGCCGCGATTTTCCGCTGAAGCAGTAATGTCATAAAAAACTAGCTCATCTGCGCCTGCTTGATCGTATTTTTTTGCCAGCTCTACCGGCGACGCCACATCTTTAATTCCTGCAAAATTAATACCCTTTACTACGCGGCCATCCCGCACGTCAAGGCAAGGAATAATTCGTTTGGCAATCATTTTTTCACCTCCGCGGCAAAAAGACACGCCGCTAAATCCAGTTGTCCACTGTACAAAGCTTTTCCGACAATCGTGCCATATGTGTCTACTTGAACAAGTCCTTTGATATCTTCTATTGTTGCCACACCACCAGAAGCTACAATATTACAGCCCAACTGATTTAATTTCTGATAGGCAGCAATATCCATCCCCGCGCCAGTACCGTCTTTAGCAATGTCTGTATAAATAATCGTCTGACAACCTGCTGCCACTAATTCTTGGCAAAACGTGTAAGCGTCTGTTTGGGTGGTTTCAAGCCAACCGTTAACAGCCACCATTCCCTCTCTAGCATCGACACCAACCGCAATTTTTTCACCGTATTTGGCGATCATAGCTTTTGCAAATTCTGGTTTTTTTTGTGCGATCGTTCCTAAGATAACCCGCTTTACGCCGACTGCCAAACAATCTTCAATATCTGCTTCGCTACGGATACCGCCGCCTAATTCAACAAATAAATCCGTTTGCTGTACAATTTCTGCTACCAAATCAAATTGCTTTTTCGTGCCTTCTTTGGCCCCATTTAAATCGACCAAATGTAAATATTTTGCACCCGCTATGGCAAAACTTTTGGCAAATTCAAGGGGATCAGCGCCAAAAACTTCCTGCTGGTCGTAATCTCCTTGATAAAGTCGTACAACTTTGCGGTCGTATAAATCAATTGCCGGTAAAATAATCATCCCTTCACCTCCGTAAATGCCCGTAAAATATTCAAGCCCACTTCACCACTTTTTTCAGGATGAAATTGGGTACCAAAAACATTTCCCTTTTGTACCAACCCTGGGATTTCCACCCCATAATCGCTAAAAGCCGCCACACTTTTGTCACACTCACTGGCATAATAACTATGGACGTAATAAACGAAATCCCCTTGTGCTACATATTTTAATAGCGGTGAATCTTGTTTTAGAACTAATTTATTCCAACCAATTTGTGGTACTTTTAATTCAATTTGCTGCTTGTCAAAGACCGACTTCAAAGAGACCACCCTGCCAGAAATTAAATCCAGACCCTTGTGAACACCAAACTCATGACTTTCAGAAAAAAGCAGCTGCATCCCTAAGCAGATTCCTAACAATGGCTTTCCATTTTGTGCCTCAGTTTTCACTACGTCTGCCAAACCACTGTTCTGTAATTTCCCCATTGCATCGCCAAAAGCCCCCACTCCCGGCAATAAAATTTTATCTGCCTGTTGAATTTTTGCCACATCACGTGTGACGATCACATCCGCGCCAATAAAATGCAACGAGCTCTGCAAACTAAACAAATTCCCCACACCATAATCAATAATCGCAATCACGAAAACTTCTCCCCCCTTTAGATGTTGTCTCAAGTTCGGGATAACAGTGAGCATTATACATAGGCAATTTATGTGACGGTTTTGGTCACCTGAATTGGCTTTTTTAATGCCGAACTGTTTGAACTTACGACAACTCGATTTATTAGATGTTGTCCCAAGTTCGGGGTAACAGTGAGCATTATACATAGGCAATTTATGTGACGGTTTTGGTCACCTGAATTGACTTTTTTAATGCCGAACTGTTTGAACTTACGACAACTCGATTTATTGCCTACAAAATTGTACCTTTTGTTGAAGGAATCTCATCTGGTGATACTTCATTGATCCCACAGGCCTCTGCTAATGCGCGCCCAAAACCTTTGAAGCAAGCTTCCACAATATGGTGACTATTTTTTCCTGCTAATTGTTGCAAGTGAATGGCACCTCCCAGCTCTCTAGCAAAGGCGATAAAAAATTCCTCCACTAATTCCGTATCAAAGCCGCCAATTTGGCTAGCGGGAATATGCACGTTCAAACAAGCAATGCCTCGTCCGGAAATATCTAGTGCGGTCATCACCAGCGTCTCATCCATAGGCAAAATCATACTGCCATAGCGTTTGATTCCTCGTCGATCGCCCAAAGCTTCTGAAAAAGCTCGTCCTAAAACAATGGCGATATCCTCTGTTGTGTGATGCCCGTCAACTTCTATGTCGCCATCACATTCCAGTTCAATATCAAAGCGACCATGACGGGTAAATAATTCCAACATATGATCTAAAAAACCAATTTTTGTTTTAATTACTTGCTGACCGGTGCCATCGATATTTAGCTTCAACTTAATTTTTGTTTCACTCGTATTGCGGATAATTTCTGCACGACGCATTTTTTTGGCCTCCTTTTGTATCCTGCATTTTTATTTGAACTTAAACTTCTGCTTTTATAATTTGGGCAATTGCCACTTGGCATTGCTGCATCTGCTGTGGTGTGCCGATCGTGATGCGGATATAGTCTTTAATTTGGGGCTGATTAAACCAGCGTACAAAAATCTGCTGTGCTTTTAATTTTTCATAAATCACTTCACCACTAATTTTAGGATGGGTGACAAATAAAAAGTTGGTTTGACTAGCCAATACGGTAAAGCCTAGTTTTTTTAATGCGGCGGCCGTTTTTTTCCGTTCGCTGATAATTTGCGTTAAACAGCTAGCGTGGTAAGCACTATCAGCTAACGCGGCAATGCCGGCGGCGGCGGTCATGGTATTAATACTGTATGGATTAAAACTAAATTTCAATTTATTCAAGGCGGCAATCAGGGCTGGTTGCCCCACAGCATAGCCTAATCTGGCTCCTGCTAATTGCCACGACTTGGAAAAAGTGCCGACAACTAAAAGATTTTCGTATTCTTTCACATAAGAAATCATAGATTCACCACCAAATTCCACGTAAGCCTCATCGACAATCACGAGCCGTTCTGGCTTTTCTGCCACAAAAGCGGCAATTTCTTTTGCTGGTAAACCCAGACTTGTGGGTGCATTGGGATTTGCAAAAATTACGGTTCCTGTTTCATCTTTGTAATCCGCTAAATTCAATTTGAAATCCGGTGCTAAAGGAATTTCTTTTGCCGCAATATCATACAGTTGGCTAAAAACTGGATAAAAACCGTAAGTCAAATTAGGATAAGCCACGCCTGCATTCATTAATCCTTGAAAACAAAAGGCCAAAACTTCATCACTGCCATTGCCGACAAAAATTTCTGCTGGTGTAACGGCAAAATGCTGCGCTAGGGCTTGCCGCAGTTTTTGGCAATCAGGATCGGGATAGCGGGCTAAAGTTTTTGTTGCATCTGCGATTGCCTCACTAACAGCTGGGGCCGGTGGATACGGACTCTCATTGGTGTTTAGCTTAATCACTTCAACTTGTGGCTGTTCACCGGGAACATAAGGCGCAAGTGTTGCAAGTTTTGCTGCAAAATAATTCATCGACTACCCCCTCGTACTTTCATAGAATTTGCATGGGCAAATAACATTTCCGTTTCAGCAAATAAAATCACATCGTCACAGACTGCTTGTAAGGCAGATTCTCCGTAATATAAATAACTGGAACGCTTTTGAAAATCTGCTACGGATAACGGAGAATAAAAACGCGCGGTTCCTTCAGTTGGTAGCGTGTGATTGGGGCCTGCTAAGTAATCACCTAAAACTTCGGGTGTATTGTTGCCCAAAAAAACACTCCCCGCATTCGTGATAGCACCTAAAGCTGCAAAAGGTTCTTTAATGCACAATTCTAAGTGTTCTGGTGCCACTTCATTGGCAATCGCTAAAGCAGCCGCTAAATCTGACACTACGATAATGCAACCTTTATTTGCCAAAGACGCGGTAATAATTTCTTTACGCGGCGCAGTTGCCGTTTGTTTTTTGATCTCTTTTGCTGTGGCGTGGGCAATTTCATTACTGGTAGTGACTAAAATGGCTTGCGCATTTACGTCATGTTCGGCTTGGGCTAATAAATCAGCCGCTAGAAAATTCGGCTTCGCGCTTTCATCTGCCACAATTAAAACATCGCTCGGACCGGCAATCATATCAATGTCGACTTGGCCGTATACGAGGCGTTTAGCAGTTGCGACATAAATATTCCCCGGCCCTGTAATTTTATCTACTGCCGGGATGGTCTTGGTCCCGTAGGCTAGAGCTGCAATAGCTTGGGCACCGCCGACTTTATAAATTTCATCAACGCCACAAATTTTAGCAGCGGCTAAAATTGCCGGAGCAATCGTTCCGTCTTTTTGCGGTGGCGTCACCAGCACAATTTTTTTGACACCGGCGATTTTAGCCGGGATGACATTCATCAAAACGGTGCTGGGATAAGCAGCCGTCCCCCCTGGCACGTAGACACCCACTTTAGCTAAGGGAATCACCCGCTGCCCCATCACAGCACCTTCTTTTTCGAGCATAAACCCATTTTCTTTTTGTTTTTCGTGAAAGGCGGCAATATTTTGTTGTGCTTTTTTTAAAACAGTTAAAAAGGCGGGGTCACACGCTGTCATAGCCGCTTTTATTTCTGCTTTGGTTACTTTAAAATCAGAAATGACTGCGCCATCAAATTTTTTAGTATATTCCGTTAATGCCGCATCTCCATTTTCTTGTATGTCTTCAATAATTGTTTGTACCACTTGCGTATATTCAGCGGTATTCCCAGCTGTGCGCGTGGTAATTTGCGCTAAATCTACTTCTGACTCTGGTAAAATTTTAATCATTTTTTGCCCCCACTTTCTGAATGATTTCTTTAATCTGCCTTTGTTTAAAGCGCCAAGATGTTTTATTTACAACTAAATGGGCCGATGAATCCGTAATCTTCTCCAAAACAGCCAAGCCGTTTTCTTTTAAGGTGGTGCCGGTTTCGACAATGTCCACAATCACATCTGCTAATCCCACTAAAGGTGCTAATTCGATCGAACCATTTAAATAGATCAATTCCACTGGCTGGCTTAAGCTACTAAAATAAGTTCGCGCGATATTGGAATATTTGGTCGCCACTTTTAGCGGACGACTCGTATCTTTTTGAAAATTTTTAGGACCAGCAATGGCGATATCACATTGCCCAATCGCAAAACGCAAAACGTCTAAAACATTCGCTTTTGTTTCCAATAAAATATCCCGACCGACAATCCCGATATCCGCAGCACCGTGTTCAACATAACTAGCCACATCACTCGGCTTCACTAAGAAAAAGCGAAGCTGTTTTTTTTCATCGGTAAAAATCAGCTTCCGACTTTCATCCAACAAATTTTCCTGACACAAACCGGCATCGTGGAACATTTGATAGATCTTTTCTCCCATTCGCCCTTTTGGCAGCGCAATATTGATGACGTCTTGTTCACTTTTTAGACTATCTTGTTTATTGCCAATGGCATTTAAATGAATGCCAAAACCTATCGCAGCTTGTGTTTTACCTAAAGATTGCAGCAAGCCATCATAACGACCGCCAAATAAAATCGCCTGTGGCACTTGCGGGACAAAGCCTTGAAAAATAATCCCGCTATAATAATTGGTATCGTTGACTGTCGATAAATCAAATAACAAACGGGGCGTAACTTCTTCTTTTAGTAATGCTGCCGCTAACTCCTCTAGCTCTAATAACGCTTGGTGCGCTTGCGGCAAGCCTTTAGTTAGTTCCAAAGCTATTTTCAAACACTCATTGATTTCACCACTCAAACGCAAAAGTGCTAACAAATTTTGCGTCATATCTTTTTTTAAATTGGCCGTTTGCGCCAATACTTTCAAATCTTCGCCATTTTTACTTTTAATACTGCTGAAAACATCTCCTTGAAGGTTATCAGGAAATAAAGCCAAAATTGCGGCTACTAAACCACTGTGGGAAAATTCCAATTTTGCTTGACCAATTACTTCTAAAGATGCAATCGCCAGTTGAATCACTTCTAATTCGGCTTTACGGCACACGTCGCCAATAATCTCGATGCCGGCTTGATTCATTTGTTGATATTCATTCGTGTGGCGATTATGGCGATAAATATTTTCATTGTAATATAGGCGCCTGCTTTCATTTGCTGGTGTATTTTTGACAATCGATAGCGTGACATCGGGGTTTAAAGCCAACAATCTCCCGTCAGCAGCATTAAATTTAATCACATCGTCATCTGCTAAAAAATTTTTCTTCTCCAAATAAAAGTTGTATTCTTCAAAACTATTTAAGCAAAACAAGTTAAAGTTTGCTTTTTCATATAAAGCCCGCAATTTTAAAGCTGCTAATTCTTCTTGGCGCAAAATATTTACTGGAATCTCCATTAAATTCCCTCCCCTGGCAAAAATTTTATACTTTTATACTTTAATAGTTGAAAAAAAGCGCCCCCTGACAAAGTCAGAGGACGCTAAAATGCGTGGTTCCACCTCAATTTATCTATCCAAAGATAGACCTCAAGCGATCAAGCTAACAAACGGTGCATTTTATTGCTTTCATAAATGTGCGTATCTTGGCACTTTTAGTCGTCAGCCTTTTTGTCTAGTCATCCAACAATGACCGCAGCTGTAACGGGCTAACCCGGCATCTTTTACTTTTTTCAAACATGCAACTCCAAGATGTGTTTCGCAAAAAGTAACTGTCCTTTTTTCACCAACCAAAGGCTCTCTTTACAGTATTTTTTTACTACTCTTCTTTTCACCGTCAAAAATATAAAATTGGTTGTGTTATATTCTAAGTTGAATTGTCAGAAAAGTCAAACACTTTTTTGTGAATATTATCACTTCTCACTAAAAATTTTAGCTAGCTTGATAAAAATTTGCAAATAATACGATAGTTATCCTTTTTATCTTTAAAAAAAGAAAAAAACTGCAAAGAAATTACTTGCTGGCAATACAATTGCTTGCCACTTTCATCCTTTACAGTTTTTTTATTAAATTTGTTGTTCCGGTGTTTTTTTAGTTAACGTTGCGGTAGTTGTTTTAACTTTAAAATAGCCCTCTATCAGCTGGCTTAATTCGGCCGCCGCCATCTTAGCCCGCATAGCTTGTTGCGCATTGATCGCTTCAATGACCAAAATTGCGTCCGTTGTATTTTCCTGTAGCATCGTGCGTTGGGCTTCTCGCCAGTTAAAACAGCGACAAACAGCACCAACTTCATCATAATAAATGATTTCTTCAGGGAGCGCCGGGGCATCTTCGTTAGCTCCCAGCGGTTTGAAACTTTCGCCCCCTTTGGCTTTACCCAAATGCAAATCCCCTGAAATTGAGGCGATATCTTCTCCTCCACAAGGAACGGCATATTTCAATGAGACGCTGTTATACAAGTCCACCAAAGGATTAATGGGATTAAACGTACGATCTTGGCTCGCCCGTTTTAATAAAGCTTCAATTGACGAACGGGCACCTTTTTTAGTTTTAAATTGGCTAAACGCCTGGCGCCATTCTTGAATGACTTCATTTTGACTAAAAGAGTCTGCCGTCAAAAATTTTTGCGCATCGTGTTTGCCTCTTGCTAATAAATCAGAAAAATACGGATCATCTTCTTCATTAACCTGATTATTAATTTCTTTTGCCGTTACGATAAAAATTTCAGCTTCAGGAAAGAGCTCCCAAAAGTTTTCATCTACAATAATTTTTTTCATCTATTTCCCTCCAAGATTTTTTAATTCAAATATTTTGTCATGACCCAGTCTGTTTGATCATCTGTGCCAATCGTAAAAACGTGTTCTCCTTTTTTGACAAACCCCATTTTCTTATAAAAAGCAATTGCTACTGGATTGTATTCCCAGACACCTAACCAGATTTCTTTTTTCTGTTTTTCTTTTGCTACCTTTTCTGCAAATTGCATTAGCTCATGGCCTAAACCTTGCCGTTTAAAAGCCGCCAAAATATAAATACGCGCAATTTCTAAGCTTTCGCTGCTACTTTTTTCACTTTGCGCCTCGCCAATATTTAGCTTTAAATAACCAGCTAATTGCGCGTCTTGATAAATAAAATAAAAAAAGGAATCGCCATTGTCCAGCTCTTGTTGGAGTTGTTTCAAATTATAATTTTGCTGCAAAAAAATAGCGAGATCTGCTGGCGTATTATCTTTTGCAAAGGTTTCTTTAAACGTCGTCTCGCTGATTTCCTTTAACGTTTGAAGCTCTGCTTGTTTTACTGCACTAATCTTCACTGTCATACTGTCGTGTCACACCTTTTTTCACTAATTCCCACTCTGAAGCGATATTTTCTTCTACCCGTGACAAATAGGCCGCCAATTGCTGCATTTCTGGTTCGCTAAATCCTTTTAATGCAACTTTATTGGAATATTGGTTTTCCGCCTGAATAACTGGGGCCAATTTTGCTCCTTTATTGGTCACAAAAAGTGATTTATTTTTTTTATTGTCAGATTGCGGCTGCTTTTCAATTAGACCATTCTTTTCCAATTTCCCAATGGCCCGGGCTGCTGTGGTACGATCGACTTTAATCATCTCGGCTAGTTTTTCTTGAATGATTCCGGGATTTTCATAAATCCGAACCAAATAAAGATATTGCCCGCGGGTTAAAGCAAATTCCTTAAACTCAATATTCGCGATAGAATCTAGTGCTCGCGCAATTTTACCTAAATCACGTAAAATATCCGTCATATTTTTCCTCATTTCAGTTTAGCGATAAGTTTATCTTAAAATATTTTTATTGTATTTGCAACAAAAAAACACAAGCACTTCATTTTGTTTTTATTTACAATCGTGATACGGTTAATTTGAAGGTGAAAACGCCTTATCGTTGCAAATGTTTAAAGCATTATTTTTTGAAAGGAAGGAAAACAGATGAAAAAAATGTCAACTTCAACAGTGATTAACACAGGTGGTCGCGAAGGAGAAAGTAAATCTGTCACAGGGTCTTTGGATGTCTTAACAACAGGTGTAAAAAAAGAAGGTTATACCAACCCTGAAGAATTATTTGCCGCTGGTCTTTCCGCATGTTTTAACGGCGCAATGCAATTTCCACTAGAACGTGATGGTTTAGGTGATAAAAAACGTGAGATCCGTGCCGAAGTCAGCTTGCTTGGCGACTTGCCAGATTTTACCACCTTGCATTTAGAAGTCCTTCTAATTGGCAAAATTGAAGGCTTAAGTAAAGAAGACACCATAAAATATATGGCAGAAACCGAAAATATTTGCCCCTATACAAAAGCCATCAACGGCAACGTCACAGTAAAATTTGACGCCGAAGCATAGAAAAGCTGAACAAACTTGGGCAGACCGCAAAAAATAAGTACGGGATTTTTGAAAATTGCTACTCAAATTTTTAAAAATTTCGGCTTATTTATTGGCGGGCTAGTTTGTGAAGCTAGATCTAAGAAAAGCTGAATGCACCGGAAAGCTCGCAAGTAACAAGACAGGATCTTGATAAATTGTTCCCCAAATTTCTCAAGATTTTGGCTTGTTACCGCAGAGAGCTGGTTCATGAAGCTGGATCATAGAAAAGCTGAATGAACTCGTTCAACTCTCTTGCAATAAGACGAAATTTTGATAAATTGTTCCTCAAATTTCTTAAAATTTTGACTTATTGTCATTGAGAGTTAGTTCATGAAGCTGGACACATAGAAAAGCTGAACAAACTTGGGCAGTCCGCAAAAAATAAGTACGGGATTTTTGAAAATTGCTACTCAAATTTTTAAAAATTTCGGCTTATTTATTGGCGGGCTAGTTTGTGAAGCTAGATCTAAGAAAAGCTGAATGCACCGGAATGCTCGCAAGTAACAAGACAGGATCTTGATATATTGTTTCCCAAATTTCTCAAGATTTTGGCTTGTTACCGCAGAGAGCTGGTGCATGAAGCTAGATCATAGAAAAGCTGAATGCACCGGAAAGCTCGCAAGTAACAAGACAGGATAGAATTTAAAAAAAATTTAAAATCCGCTGTCAAAGCACTTAAACGTGTTTTTACAGTGGATTTTTTTAGGCTAGAAATTTAAGGTATGGTGTTAATCCGTCAAAATACGTAATCGTAAGCTCCTGCATTCCTCTGGAGGCTGCCGTATATAGCATTTTACGTTCGCGATCGTTAGCATAATTTTCTTTTATGGTATTGTACAAAATTACGCGATCAAATTCCAAGCCTTTAGCCAAACTGATTGGTAAAATGGTGACTTCTGCTCTTGCCTTAGCTTCTTTTTTTAAAGCAGCATTTTGACCTTGCCACCATTTAGTTAAATCATCGGCCTCTTTTTGTGTTTTCGTAATAATCGTCACAGGCTTCATTTCATTTATTATGTTTCTTAAATCTGAAAGTTTGGCGAGGTGTTTTACTGTCACTGCTTTACCCTTGGGACGCACAGGCACAATAGTAAAGTTTTCTTGGGCTGCTAATTGCTGGAAGACGGCTGTAATTGCACCACTGGACCGATAGCTATTTAATAAATCATAGCGGGTAACTTGTCTTTTAGAAGTTTCAAAGATCGCCGCAATCGTCGCAAAGTCCGTATTTGTATTAAAAATTGCTTGGTTGCTATCTCCCACTAAAGTAAAACGGCTGGCTTTAAACAATTGGCTTAGTAGAAAAATTTGCGCCGGTGTATAATCTTGCACTTCATCTACTAAAACATATTGCATCCGGCTAAGCGGGCTGGCTTGGATAAAGCGGTGTTGGATGAATAACGCAATCGTCGCTTCATCGACAGTCATTACTTTTGCGGCCAAATAGGTTTCATTGGTGTAGGCTTGATATAAATCTGCCAACATTTTTTCTGGTTGGAGCCACGAAAAGTCGGCAATTTGTGCCGTGACAGCAGCAAATTTTTGTTGCAACAGCTTATGTGTATATTTTTGTAGTGTTTTAGGTGACTCATCTTGCAATAGGTGTCCAAAATATTTTTGTTGTTGCGTTTCCGATAAGGCTAAGAGACGATCTTGCCACGCTTTTTTCTGCGCTTGCTTTAACAAACGTCGCTGCCAATAACTATTTAATTTGGCTGCTACCCCTTGAAGTCGCTCACCAAAACTTGCCTCTGGTGGCGTCGTAGCAAACATTTCGGCTAATAACTCTGCTTTAATAATCACTTTTTTCTTTAGTGTGATTGCTTGAAAATAATTCCCCTGTTGCAAAATAGAACTGCCACTGGCAACAAATTCAGCAAATTTTCGACTACGGAGAATTTCTGTTTGGTCAGAAACGTCATTTTTCGTAATCCGCTCAAAGTAATCACTTTCTGTTTCCAACTCTTTATCTAACTGCCACACCAGTAACTTACGCCACGTCAAATTCCGAGGATTTTTCTCACCTAAGGCCGGCAAGACGTTAGCTAAATATTGAATAAATTTATCATTGGGGGATAAAATCAACACGTCATCGGCGCTAATTTGTTGGCGGAAAGAATAAAGTAAATAGGCGATCCGCTGCATAATCGTAGAAGTTTTTCCACTTCCTGCAACACCGTTCACCAAAATAATTTCAGCAGCCAGATCACGAATAATAACATTTTGTTCTTGCTGAATCGTGGCTGTAATAGCTTGCATCTGCTCAGTGGCACTATTTTCTAGTGCCGCAAGTAAAACGTCGTCTTCAATAGCGATATTGGTATCAAAATAATGCTTTAACTGATCATAGGCAATGACAAACTGCCGCCGCAAATCGATGGAAACAAAAATTTCTGCGCCATTAGCCAAATAGTGGGATTTCCCCAAAACGTTATTATAAAATAACTCAGCAATTGGAGAACGCCAATCATAAACTAAATTTTCATTCTCCGAACTAAAACCATTGATGCCAATATAAAAAGGCTGGCTTTTTTCATTGTCGAAATAATCCACCGCAACTTTACCAAAATAGGCTTGGGGCAATAAACGCTCCACTTGCGCGAGGCGATTTGCTGCGGTTTCTTGCTTTAAGTTCAGTTGGTCAATTTCGCGATTTTTCATTTCCAATTGGGCATAGGTATCCAGATTATCAGCAAAATTATCAAAATTTAACCGCACATCCTGGGCCATCTCTTGTAAAGCAGCAATCCCAGCACTTTGCCCTTGTGCTAAAGTTTCAGTCAATTTTTCTTGTTCTTGTTGCAAGGCGTGATAAACTTTTTTCAAATACATTTCTTCTGCTTGTGTGTCGATGCGAACACCACTCCTAAATTTGCATTTGTGTCGCTATTTGTAAGCGGAAAACTATTCTACACCCCTACTTCTATTATCGCAATCTTTATGCTGTTACTTTTCATAAAGCACTAAATTTTTTACAGCTAAACTTCGTTAAAAAAAATCTCTATCGATGATCCGCTCTCAAAAATAAGCGCAAAGTATCTCTATACTCCTTCATTACTACACAAATTAAGATTTTTGAACAAAAAAACTCCTGTAGGTGACATTTTTAAAGATAGGAACTAAAAAGTCAAAATGGGAACTTTTTTGTTTACTTTCAAAATGTTGCTACCAGAGTTTTAAATCAAATTTGGTTACTTCGTTATAAACAGAGCTTATTTTTGTAATACTTCCAAAAAGGCTTCGCCATATTTCGCCAATTTATTTTCTCCCACCCCTTTAATTTGCAACATCTCTAATGTAGTTTGGGGCTGAACTTCTGCTAATTCATACAAAGTTTTATCGGAAAAAATAACATAAGGAGGTAAATTTTGCTTTGAGGCTAATTCCAAGCGTAATTGCCGCAGCTTTTCAAATAGTTCATTATCTGGTGCCAATTTTTTCACTACTTGTGCTCTGCGCATCACTTTTTGCTGACCCAACAACACATTTTTACCTGTAGCTGAAATTTTTAACAAAGGAAATTGTCCCTCCGTTGGCGTTAAATAGCCTTCTGCCGTTAGAAAGTCGATCAATTGGCTGACATCTTTTTGACTCCAGTCTTTCATCAATCCATAGGTGGATAACTTTTCAAAATGCCATTGGGTAATTTTTTGATCTTTTGAGCCGGTCAAAACTTTGCTAATTAATGCTTTACCAAAGCGTTCTCCCATGCGCTTTACACAAGACAACACTTTTTGCGCATCTAAGGTAATCTCTTCAACTGCCCGTTCGTCTAAGCAATTACTACAATGTCCACACTCAGGACCGTCTTCGCCAAAATAGCGTAAAATATACCGCTGTAGACACATTTCAGTATGGGCATATTGACTCATTTCCCGCAATTTCAAATATTCTTTTTGCTTATAATCAATCTCCATATCGGAATTATCAATAAAAAATTGCTGTACCTGTAAATCTTGGGGCGCATACATCAAAATTGCTTCACTGGGTAAGCCGTCTCGCCCTGCACGTCCTGCTTCTTGATAATAAGATTCAATATTTCCCGGCGTTTGCGCGTGAATGACAAAACGGACATTACTTTTATTAATCCCCATGCCAAAAGCGTTGGTTGCTACCATCACTTTAATTTCATCAAATAAAAAAGCCTCCTGTGCTCTAGTGCGGGCTGCTTCTGTTAAACCGCCATGGTAGTAGCCGGCCGCAATTTTTTTGCTTTTCAACAAGTGATACACCCGCTCAACTTCTTTTCGCGTACTGGCATAAATAATACCCGCTTGATTGGCATTGACCCGTAAGTATTCTAATAAATAGCTGTCTTTGGCATCTTTTACCACTTGAAAAGCCAAGTTTTCCCGCGCGAAGCCGGTTTGTACTTTATTGTTAGCTGGAATTTCTAAACTGTTTTCAATATCTGCCGCAACTTGGGGCGTTGCCGTAGCCGTTAGCGCAATAACTGCCGGCCTTTGAGGCAATGCTTTAATCTCTTTTGCTAACTGCAAATAGCTGGGGCGAAAATCGTGCCCCCATTGGGAAATACAATGGGCTTCGTCCACTGCAATGAGGCTGATTTTTTCTTGTTGCAACAATTGCTTAAAAGAAAACATCTCAAATCGTTCCGGTGCCACATAAACCAATTTATATTTTCCGTAAGCAGCATCTTTTAGCCGCACACTCACTTCTTCTTGTGACAGACTGCTGTTGACAAAAGTTGCCGCAATTCCCATTTCATTTAATGCATCCACTTGGTCTTTCATTAAAGAAATTAAAGGAGATACAACTAACGTCAAGCCATCTAATAAAAGAGCCGGCAGCTGATAGCAAATGGATTTGCCGCCACCAGTTGGCATAATTCCCAGCACATTTTCGTTTTTCAAAACTTTTTGAATTAACTCCAATTGACCTGCGCGAAAACTTTCATAGCCAAATTTTTCTTTTAATAATTGTGTTAAAACATCCACGTATAATCCTCTTCTCACTACTTTTTACGGCTTTTGATTCAGCTTCTCTTGTCACTCATCTTAACATGGAAAACTTTGTAAAAAAAGGTTGTAAGAATTCGGCGAATGGTTAGCAGATAAAGTGCTGGTACATTCATTTGTCTGAAATTCCTATTTGCGTATAAATGCTGTGCTAAAAGGAGCTTCTTTGGCCATAAGTGAAAACTTCTTGAAGCTTGAGGTGTAATCCAACATCTTTTGGATTGTGATTTGCGCAAAAAATTTTGAAAATCTCCGTTTCTTACTAAAAAGCTATTCCTCAAAGCTACTCATCTTAGTGCACCGCAATTATATTGGTGTAGCGTGTTTTTACTCATTAAATTCTTCGCTACAACTAACTACGCAATAAAATGACAATATATTTTTATTTTTTCTCAGTTTTTTTTCATACATATTTTATTTTGCTTGTCGTATTTTGACGCATAAACAAAAAAAGTGTAAGCTTGGTGAGGCGAATTTCAGCTAACAGGAGGTTGTGCTGTGAGTTATTTATCAATCCAAAATATCAGCAAGCTTTATCCCCATAAAAAGACAAAAGCGCTGCAAGATTTTTCTTTAGATGTGGCAAAAGGTGAATTTATTGCCATCGTTGGACCCAGCGGTAGTGGAAAATCGACGCTTTTAAATATTTTGACCGGTTTTGAAGAACCCAGTAGCGGGCAAATCACTTTAGCTGACCAAGAAATTACAAAATTGGCACCTAAAGACCGCGATATGGCGTTAGTCTTTCAAGAGTATGCCTTATTTCCCCACATGACGGTGGCAGAAAACATTACTTTTGGCATGAAAATTCGAAAAACAGCAAAAAAAGAACGACAAGAAAAATTAGACTGGGTAACAAAAGAGTTAGGTTTGACAGAGGTAGTAAATGTTTTGCCCAAAAACTTATCTGGGGGACAAAGACAGCGGGTTTCCTTAGCGCGGGCAATCGTGCGTAACCCCAAGCTATTTTTAATGGATGAACCTTTATCCAATTTAGATGCCAAATTACAAGATCAAGTGGGGGATTTAATTTTAGCTACCCATAAAAAATTACAGGCGACGACTTTGTTTGTCACCCATTCCCAAGAAGAGGCCATGTCATTAGCCGATCGTATCATTGTTTTAAAAGACGGCCTTATCCAGCAAGTTGGTACACCCCACGAAGTTTATGAAAAACCCCAGAACCGTTTTGTGGCAGAATTTATTGGCCGCCCTGCGATTAATTTATTTCCTTTTAGTAAATTGCCGCAAAAATTGCAGCAGCAATTTCCCCAGGAGTCAAAAAAATTAGTCGCCATTCGCAGTGAGTATCTTCATATTCGTGAAATTTCACACAAAGATGGTGAATTTACGGCTCCTTTAGAAATAGGGGTCGTCACAGAAATTCGGTATTATGGGGGCAGCAGTATTTTACAGCTTGCGTGGCAAGATAGCATACTTTCAGTCAAAACATACCAGGATACCAGCAATTTAATGGGCCAACGCGTTCATTTTACTTTTGATACCAGCAAACTACTCTTTTTTGATTTGTAAATTTTAGCTGACCAAACAGCTATTTATTTTTATTTTATTGGAGGAAAGAACATGAAGAAAATTTATTTAGGGATGGCAGTAGCGGCGGCAACTTTATTTTTAGCAGCCTGCGGCAATTCTAAAGAAGCAAACACAAAAGAAAACGATAAAGTCAGCGGTGAATTGACCGTTGTCACCAATCGTACAGATGCAGATAAACTCTATGATCAAATGGAAAAAGATTTTAAGAAAAAATATCCTGAGATTACAGACATTAAATGGGAGTCTGCTGGCACTGATTACGATCAATACATCGCCAATCGCATGAACACCAAAGATTATGGTGACGTCGTTTTTGTGCCTTTTTCAATGGCAGGCAAACCACAAGATTACAGTAAATACTTTGAAGAGCTAGGCACAACAAAAGCGATGGAAAAAGATTATCTGGACGTCACTGAAGCCGATTACGACGGCAAAGCATACGGCTTGCCGACTGTTTTAAACTCATTGGGTTTAATTTACAATGAAGCAGTTTTCAAAAAAGCCGGCATTGATAAATTACCCCAATCAACCGATGAATTAATCGCAGACGCTAAAATGATTAAAGAAAAAACTGGTGCGATTGCCTTTTATACCAATTACCAACGTTTAGCTGTTTGGGCAGGTGCGTTGTCTTCTTATGGTGGTGAAGACTTCAAAAAAGAAATGGTGACAAGTAAAACTGCCTTTAAAGACGGGCAACCAATTCGGGAAGTCATGGATGTTATTTACGAATTAGCAAAAGCTGGTTTAATTGAAAAAGATCCCGTTACCCTAGAAACCCAACAAGCACAACAACAATTAGCGGATGGCAAAATCGCCATGCTAATGAGTGGCTCCCAAGATGTCGCCCCAATTCAAAAATTAAGCAAAGATACCATCAACATTATGCCATTTCCACATTTATTAGCTGGTAAAACCAGCTTAGCTCTTGGTGCACCTTCTGTGATTGGCATTAACAAAAATTCTAAAAATAAAGTCGCTGCCAAAGCTTTCCTAGACTTTTTCATTGATCCTGCTTCTGGTTTTGCCAAAGATATGGGCGGCATGACACCTGTTAAAGCCAAATTAAATGAAAGCCAGCAAAAAGCGATTAAAGAAAACAACGTCATCTTAACCGCCCCAGCAACAGACCCTGCTATTGAAGCCACATATAGCGCTATTGCAAATGAAGTCGGTGTTGGCCGCTTAACGGATGTTTTACAAAAAACTGTAAACATCGCATTATACCCTGATCAAAATGAAAGCTATCAAGATTATGTCGCAAGCCTAGAGAAAAAATGGGAGGCTGCAGCAAAAGCCCATGAATAAGCGCAGCCTAAAAAGAGAGGAAAAGCAGACCATTCTGCTTTTTCTCTCTTTACCGCTTTTATTGTTACTAATTTTTGGCCTCTTGCCGATTGGAACGTTAATTTACAACAGCTTTTCCGATTGGGACGGACTTTCAGTTGAAAAAAACTTTGTCGGCTTTAAAAACTATATCACCATTTGGCAGGACCCGGTTTATTTTCAGGCCTTTAAAACCAATCTCTTTTACTTAGGTTCTGGTCTTTTACAAATCATGATAGCCCTAGCTTTAGCCATTTTATTGTCGACAAAAACCTACGGCAAAAATATTTTTAAGGCTGTGATTGTTTTTCCCATTATGATCAGTGGTGTGGCCACTTCTTTGATTTTCCGCCTGTTCTTTGAACCAGACGGCTCATTTGACCAGCTTTTGCAGTTTTTACATTTAGGCAAATTTATTCGCTTATGGCTGGGGGATCCGGCGGTAGCCAATTATACATTAGCTTTTATTTCCTTATGGCGCCATTTAGGCACGAGTTTTTTACTGTATTTTGCCGCCATTCAAGGTCTGCCTAAAGTGTATCAAAAAGCTGCTAGTTTAGAAGGCGCCAATTTATGGCAACAAACCCGCTATATTATTTTGCCAAACATTCGCACCGTTTTAAAATTGAACTTTATTTTACTCACCATTGGGGCTGTTTCCGCCTTTGAAATCCCCTTGATTATGACCAATGGTGCCAATGGAACCGCGACTTTTTTAGTCCAAACAATAAAAGTCGCCTTTGATCAAAAATTAGTCGGCCTAGGCTCTAGTCTAGCAGTTTTAATGTCTTTCATTGTGATTTTCTTAAGTTTAGCCCAGCAACGCTTTCAAAAGGAGGAGAAATAAATGCGAATGATTGCCAAAACTAGTAAATATTTCTTTTTAATTGCCTGGCTGTTTATTTGCTGCTATCCGCTTTTGACCGTTTTTTTTGGCTCTTTTAAAACTTACCAAGAATTTAACGCCACCCGCGGAATTACCCCGCCAACACAGTGGCACTTTGAAAATTATCGGCTGGCTTTTACCACTGGCAATCTGCCCCAAGCCTTTATCAACACCTTCATTTTAGTCTTTTGCGGTGTCTGCGGCAGTGTTTTAATTGGCTCAATGGTCGCTTATGTTTTAAATCGATTTGATTTTCCTTTTAAAAAGCTGGTGATTGGGGCTTATTTTCTAATTTCGATGGTCCCGATGGTCGTCTCCCAAATTTCTACTTTTAAAATTATCACCGCGTTAGGTTTTTACGATCGCCTAATTGCCCCGGTTGTAATTTATTTGGGAGCAGATGTTGTCATGATTTACGTCTATTTGCAAATGTATGAAAAAATCCCCGTTGAATTAGATAAGGCGGCACTGTTAGAAGGGGCTGGTTATTTTCAAATCTATCGCAAAATTTTATTTCCATTATTGCGGCCAGCCACTGGCACAGTGATCGTTTTAAAAATGATTAGCATCTACAACGATTTTTATATTCCCTTTTTATATTTACCTGGTTCAGAGCACGGGACAGTTGCTACTGCCCTTTACCGCTTTATGGGCCCTAATCAAACCAACTGGCAAGTGATTTGTGCCTTGGTGATTTTAAGCATTATTCCGATGCTACTGGTCTTTTTAGCATTGCAAAAATATATTTATGAAAGTTTGGCAGGAGGTGTCAAAAGTTGAATGTTCTAACCTATTTACACGGTTTTTCAAAACGTGCTTATACTGTCATGGAAGTGCGGACTGGCTTTGCCACCGGACTGCCGGTTTTAAGCGGGAGCTTTTTTGGCGCATATTTGACAGGAGAAATCCATTTTTTATACGTGATTTTATTTTTTATTGCCGGCTTTTGCTTTAATATTGTCGCCAATACCGCCAATGAAATGCGCGCTTATTTAGCCAAAGAAGAAAATGAAGCAACCTTTACCCACCACAAAAGGAGCGAGGGCTTGGTTCGTGGCGATGCCAAATTTTTGGATGCTGTCTTTGTTTTACTCCTCATGATTGCCCTTGGCGGCAGCTGTGGTCTGCTGCTGGTTTTTCTCACCAAAGATTTGTGGCTGCTCGCTTGGGGATTAGTTGGTTTACTGGCGGCAATTACGTATTCCTTAGGTCCAAAACCTTACCTGCTTTATCCAGTAGGAGAAATCGTCTCTGGCTTTTTTGTCGGTGGCCTTGCTTGTTACTTAGCAGCTAGGGTGCAAATTGGCAGTGGCAGTTGGCAGCTACTTGTATATAGTGTAATTCCCATGATTTTAACCGTCTTTTTAATGTCCACCAATAACGTGGGCGACTACGAAAAAGATCGCGGCGTGCGGGTAACATTGCCTCACGTCATCGGTTTTCGCAATGCCATTTTACTTGTGATACCTGAATTTTTGCTCTTGTTTAGCTGTTGGGTAATTCTTTTGGCAACGCAAACCATTCCCTGGTGGCAATTTTTAGTCGGCTGTTTGATTTTTTACCGCCAAGGCTGGCAACGTTGGTACAAAGACTATTGGAAAATTCCGGCTGTTTACCCTGAAATGGGCAAAGAATATGGCCCTCGCCCCTTACTGTTGATTTATCACTTTAACACTTGGATGAGCCTTTTATTTTTCATCCAAATCATGGGAAGGAAGTACTTATAATGGAAAAAATCCGTTTGGTTCAAAATAAAATCAATCCCCTCGTGTTACCTGTAATTTTTGCCGATAAACTCGGCTACTTTGAAAAATTTGGTGTCCCCGTTGACTTAACGATTGCCGAAACTTTCCAATTCGCACAAAAAAGCAGTTTTGTCGCCGATGATGTGGATGCTATGATGGGGGATTTAACCTTTTACTTTAACTACCGCCAGCAAGGAAAAGACGCTGTCGTCACCACTGATTTGACCCGCACCATTCAACTGCTAGTAAAAAAAGACGCGCCCAAAAAAGGGCTGCGCATCGGGGTCGCCCGTAAAGGACTGTTTCCCTTTTTTATGGCTCATGATTTAAAAAACATCCTCAACCAGCCTGAAATCGTGTGGGTCGATAACACCTACGAGCGGATGGACCTGCTGCAAAATGAGAAAATTGACGGCCTCGTTGCCATCGAACCATTTATCACAGACATCTTAAAAAGTCAGCCCGATACTGAAATTTTATGGCACTCCAAAAATTCAAACAAAAATATGGTGATGTGGTGCTTTGATCGTAAATTTTATGATAACAATGGCGAAACAGTTGCCAATTTCCACCGCGCCTTAGAAGCCGCTGCCCAAGACTTCAACGCCCTATCAGCTACTGAAAAGTGCGCTCAAGCGATAAAAGTTGCCCACTATACACCACAAGCCGCCGAAAACTTGCGCCACTTCACATTTGAAGAACAGCACAATTATGCGGCTAAAGATTTTGAATTATTAGCAGATTTCTTGTGGCAAACAGGCGAAGTAAACCAAAAGTATCTAGCAGCCGATTGCTTGCGGAAGGTATTTTAGAGGAAGTTATTTTTGACAAGAAATTTTGACGTTGCGGTGTTTTGTTGCAGAATTTTCATGAGAAAATATTGTTGGGAAATTTGGGCGGAAATTTTTGACGCAGAATCTTTTTGAAAAATTTTAGCGCGAACTTTTGCGTAATAATTATTACGCAAAAGAACAGGGATATTCGTTGGTTTGGAATGAAAAATAGCCTTCATTGGTTTCCAATAAACTAGCAGTTTTGTATTGGAAGCCAACAGAAGACTATACTTATATTTCCTAAAAAAATTAAATCACACTATCCTTTTTTAAGACTTCGATAATTCTTTTAGTGTTTTTCCCATCATAAAATTCATTAATTCTTCGATACCTTATTAGATTTTCCGGCTCGATTTCATAATTATTTTTAATGGCTTGTATAACATTGGTCATTAATTCTTTCTCATCCCACGCTATTACTCCAGGAGCATTATCCACATTTACAGGAGGAGTAGCTTGATAATTTTTAATCAGATATTCTGAGTCTTTCCAATAAAATATCGGATATGCACCACGATAAATAGCATCATAAATAGCAGAAGAATAGTCTGAAATAAAAATACAACTTTTAGTTAACGCAATACTAGGGTTATCACAAATGATATGTTTGTATTCTGGCATATAATTCAAGATATATTCAGAAAGTTTATTATGCGGTGTTATTAACAATCTATCAATTAATCCATTTTTTTCAAATTCTCTAACTACTTCCATAATTGAGTAAAAGTAACTTGTCTCATTAAGTTGTCCATTAATGATAGCTTTCTCTTCCCAATAACGATAGGTAGGCATATATACGATTTTATCAGCATCACTATCTCTTTTTGCATAATCAAAAGTAGCTAAACCAGTTTTCATTAATTCAGAGTCCTTATACCCCATCTTGTAAAACTCTCTTGCTTCCAAATCTGAGCTAATCACACTTTTAGTTAAAGTAAAGCTCATATCGGATTTATAAAATCCTCTTGCCATTGGATTTTCAACAGGTTTAGCGAACATAATACCATGTTGTAAAAAATATAAAGGCGTTGAATTGATTTTTTTTGTAAGCTTTTCTACTAAAACACGAACTTCCACAACATGATTACTCAATTCACTTGATATCAAATTCGTAGCTGAAAAAAGTAGATAATAGTGTTTAAATGAGAATCTTTTTACTAAGTTATCTGGATATTTCTTTTTTATTACGTCAAAGTAACTTGCTCTTTCATCTAAAATATAAAAATTTTGCGATTCCAATTTTTTTTGCAACATAACATTTTGAAATACTCGATAACCAGACTCCTCTGCCCGACTACAATCTTTTTCAAAATAAAGATTAATTTTTGGTTTGTAACCAAAGATTCTTTTTCGTGCTCTTACAAGATAATATGCAACGTTTTGTTTCAATCGATTAAATAGTTCATACTGTTTACTCCTTGGTACAACAGAGACTGACAGCATGCCTTGATTATTGAACCTCATTAATATTGAGTTGTTTTTATAATTAGCAATTGAAATATTCTGGGCATCTTCTATATCACTTTTTTTCAATCTGTGTATAAACTCGCCTAGCCATAAACGATTATGAAAGCTCGTAACCTTACCCATCTTATTTAAATCAACCACAAAGAAAAAAACTCCCCGAAAATTGTGTACATTTCCTACATGTAATCCGTATCCTGTCATTACCTTTTTTAAGTCTAAGCTCATAACATCAAATTTATACTTCAATAAACCAAAACAAACAAAATAATGAAATACTCTCATAGCCCTCGGAGAAAATTTCTTAATAAGTCCATCATCTTTTTTTACAAGTTGAATATACAACGTATTTTTTATTGCTTCTATCACAAACATGTTCCCATTTATTTCAAAGAATAACGGATGATCTAGTTTATGGTTTTTCAAAATACTTATCTTTTGTCTACCATTCCCTAGTCTATCTCTTGAAATTATAAATTCATCATTCTCACAAGTTATTTTTATCTTATTAAAAGTTAAACAATCTATCCTTAAAAAGTTGGGTAATTGTTCAGAAAGAGTTCTATATCTGAGATATTTCATTACATATCTAGCGGAGTTGCGATAAACCTCAAAAAAAGCATTGTATTTGTCAACTGTAATTCTAAAGAAAAGATGTGGATTATCACTTCCTGAAATAGGAGTATCGACAAAAATCTTTTCATCTTCTTGTGCGCTCTTCAAGAAGAAAATCTTTTCATCAACCAAATAACACCAATCAGATTTACTATCTTTGATTGAAAGCTGTGCTGCTGTGCTATCTAAGTAGAAACGTTCATCAAAAAAATTTATGTTTACTTTAAGACCGCTATCATCGATAGACATATGGTCTGCAACAAAAACCTTGCCATTCTCAATAAAAATATATTGTTTCACTTGTGAGAGTATAAAAACACCAATAATTTCAAATGAAGTTTCTTTATAAGTGCTACTTGTAAAAACCTCAACTTTGCCCACCATTTGGGCAAAATCAACGTTAAATATTTCATTAGAATTTAACAATTTAAATTCTAAAACTGTATCTGTTAACAACGACCAATCCGCGATAAGTCTATTCTCATATATTGGTTGAATCATGGATACCCCTCTTTCAGTTCACTTACATCATCGAACAATTATACGTTATATTTATATAGAATTCAATGAAGTCAAAAGTTTAATGTTTGCGCTTTCTTAAAATTGATTTTTCTTTTTTTGCGTGCTATTCTCTTAAAGAATCTCGTATTTTTAAACTTCAATATGTAGACAAGGAGTATGTAAATGGACAAGCTTAAAATCATGAGCGTGTTTGGGACACGACCAGAAGCTATCAAAATGGCACCACTTATTAAGGAGTTGCAGAGTCAGACTTGGTGTGATCCTAAAGTTGTTGTCACAGGGCAACATCGTGAAATGCTAGATCAAGTACTAGATATTTTTGATATTGATCCTGATTATGATTTAAATATCATGAGTCAAGGGCAAACTATTTTTGATATTACTTCTCGCGTACTTAATGGATTTGGTGATATTTTAAAAAAAGAAAATCCTGATATGGTTTTAGTTCACGGTGATACAACCACAACATTTGCCGCAGCAATGGCAGCCTTTTACTGCCAGATACCTATTGGACATGTAGAAGCCGGCTTACGTACATGGAATAAGTATTCTCCTTTCCCTGAAGAAATGAATCGACAAATGACAGACGACCTCTCAGATCTTTACTTTGCTCCTACTTCACAGAGTAAAGAAAATTTACTAAGAGAAAATAAAGCCGATGATGCCATTTACGTGACTGGTAATACTGCTATCGACGCAATGAAATTTACTATTTCAGAAAACTATCAGAACCCTATTCTTTCAAGCAATGGTTCAAGTGTTCGCCGTCTTTTAGTAACTATGCATAGAAGAGAAAATTTAGGTACACCAATGGAAAATGTATTTACCGCAATAAAAGAAATCGCACATGATTTTGAAGATGTCGAAATTATATTCCCTATGCATAAAAACCCTGCTGTACGTGACCTTGCAAAAAAAGTATTGGGAAATAACACGAGAATACACTTGGTTGAGCCTTTCGACGTCGTTGATTTTCAAAACATTCTGTCTCGTTGTCATATCGTATTAACTGACTCTGGCGGTATTCAAGAGGAGGCTCCTTCTCTAGGTGTACCCGTTTTAGTATTACGCGATACCACCGAACGACCTGAAGGCATTCAGGCGGGGACAGTTAAATTAATTGGAACAAACAGAAAATTAGTTTATGATGCAGTTTCTACCTTGCTTACAGATAGTTCTGAATATGACCGAATGGCTCATGCTGAAAATCCTTATGGAGACGGTAAAGCTAGTAAAAAAATCGTTTCAGTAATTGCCGAATACTTTGAAAAACATATCCACTAAAAAATTAATGTAACAAAGAAAAAAATAGATAGCAGAATGTTGCTTCTCTAGGTTGTTTATAAAAAAGTTCTGTCAATAGTCAAGGTTGACTGTGACAGAACTTTTTATAATTAAAACAGCATTTCCCAGACCTCAAGTGATTTTTCAGTCATTTTATCAAAATTAAAAGTTATCATTGGCACTTCTCCAGCCAAAAATTTTTCTAAACCCAGTAAAATACCCATCGTACTATTTTCGACGATTAACGCTACACCATTTTGATCGCCTAAAGCCTCTACCGTTTCTGGAACGGCGGTCATGATTACTGGCGTATTCACAGCCAGTGCTTCAAAAACCACCATACCGAATCCCTCGTAACGACTACTGAAAACAAAGGCATCTGCAGCCTTTACCAAATTATAAGGTGCATCCAATTGAGAGAACAAATAGATATCCTCTTTTCGACTTGATATTGCGATCTGATTAAGAATCGTCTCCTTTTCAGGACCATAACTTCCCACGATTACAAGGCGCGTATTTTCATCAGGAGACAGCTGGTTAAACGCCGCAATAAGCCGGTCAATTCCCTTTTGTTTTGAAAAGCGTCCAATATTAATGAATACTTTGACATCAGGCGAAGAAAAATCATCTCTTAACTTTACAGGTATTGATTCGTCAAATGGCTTTTGTGCCAATATCTTGATCCGCTCTGGATTCAATAGAACATTCATTGTTGTTATATTTGCACTAGGAACTTCTTTTTTTATCTTTTTAGCAATCGTATTAGAGACGCAAACAACATGATTCGCTTTTCCATATGCTTCATATATAATTTCTTTTTTCAAGTGTTTATTAATCTGAAATTCTTTTTCCATATCCGTATGAACAAATATCATTGTGTTAATCCCAAGCGACTGCAACGCCCAAGTCCAAACTGCATAAGATCGGTCGTAACCAGGATAGTGAATAAAGGTATGAACATTTACGTTCGGATAAATACGATCAAAATCTCTTTGATACATTTTTGCTACTAACTTTTTATTTGTTGGAAATTCAGCCATATAAGCAAACGTGTGACACATTTCAGAAAATGTTGCCTGAGTTTTACCAGACTCAATAAAAGTGAAGACATCGTTAGGAAGCCCTTTGATTACAGCTTCACGATTGTCGTCAATTAAACCCTCTGGCCATGTGATGATATAATTTCGTTTAGTCAAATCAACTTTAGCAAGCAAATTTAATAAAGAATTTGTTATACCATTATTATCAAATTTATAGGCATAAATTAAAACGTTCTCTTTACCGTTCCAATTAAAAAAACGCTTGATTCTTTTCGTTTCCTTATTATTAAATAAGAAATCGGCAATTTCTTGTGTACCTTTTTTGGAATCAGACGGGTTAAATTCACTATTAATGTGATTAAATGTCGTAACTGTTTGTTCTAGTAACGATTGTGCCAATTCAGAAATTGTTTTCGCTTGCTTAAACGGTAATTCATTTACTGAAAAATACATTCCCCGTTCTGCCTCATACTCATCTTGATCATACGTGAATAAAATAACATCCCGTTTTGTAACCGCAAAGTCAAACATTATTGACGAATAATCGGTTACTAGCTTTTCTGCTGTCGCCAAAAAAGTATATAGTTCAATATCTTTTGGAAAAGGCTTAATATGATTTAAGTTAAGCTCTTCAATATTTAATTGATCTGCTTCATAAGGATGTAGCTTAACAAAAACTTCTTCTTGTCCTAATGATTTATCTAATTCTTGTAAGTGTGTACGTATTTCATCTGTATCACTACGATTGTCTCGCCACGTTGGCATATAAACAATCCGTCCCTTAACCACATTATTATCTTCAAATAGTAATGAATTTCGTGGTGAGGGGCCTACAACAAATTCATTTTTAACAATTTTTTCAATCCCAAAATCTTTTGCTAACTTTTCTTTAGTAAACTCATTATTAATAAATATCTTATCTGCAGCAGCTAAATTACGCTGTACATTACCATAACCTTGTACTTGTGTTGATTTACCAAGACATTTTAAAGGCGTTCCATGCCAAAAAATATAATACTTTTGTTCTTTACGTTTATGAAAAAAAGACCAAAAAGAAGTGTCATTTATTAAAATTTCTGCGGTTGCCAAATAAAGAAGATATTGTTTACTCATATGTTGAACGCAATTATCTGTGAGTTCTTCAGGAATATTAGCGCCTTTTTTAACAGCTATCACAATTTTATAGTTTGAATTTTTTTTCAAATATGTTGCTAGTGCATATATATGTCCCTCAACGTTACGCCCATGCGAACCTTCAAATAAGATTGTATCTTTTTCAATCGCTCTTTTTCGGTATGCTAAATAACGCAATTCATGAGGCGACATTATTTTATTTTTCAACTTCGTAATTATCGACATAATATTTTCCTATTCTGAATAATTATCCTCTATCTATTTTTAGAACATTTCTAGTCTACCATGATTTGAGAAAGTTTCAATTTATTACTGATTTTCCATACATTTCTTTTACTTTAGAAATAGTGTAAACTATAAGAGGTTTGTGGCTATTTCAATAGCACTCAAAAGTCCTTGAGAATGGATATTCAAGACAATAAGAAAGGGAGATTATGTTGAAAACAAAGATAAAAAAAATTTATTCGCATTTAAACCCCTCAATTAATCATAAAATGCGACTATATTATGCCGAAAATTATGAATCTATGCCCATAGATGAAAATAAAATTGTATATGAGACCAGAGATGGTAAATCAATCGTCGACTCTCCTTATGCAATGTTTTTATATTTGGCTAATCAACCAGTTTATGAAAAATTCCAGCACGTTTGGGTTATTAACAAAGATGAAGATAGTATCAAAAATATTATACCTGAAAACTTACGTCATAAAGTTACCTTTGTTGTTAGAGAGACCATCGCTTATGTTAATGCTTTACTAAGTGCAAAATACTTAATTTCAAATTCAACTTTCGAGTCTTTTTTCAGCAAACGGTCTGGTCAAGTTTACATTAACACATGGCATGGTACACCTTTAAAATACATGGGATTTGACATTCCCTTTTCCATTTCTGCATCTCAAAATGTATTACGTAACTTTTTAATGACAGATTATCTATTATCTCCCAATGCTCATACTAGCGATATTTTTATTAAAGGCTATAAATTAGACGGTATTTACCCAGGAGAAGTTTTAGAGGGTGGTTACCCGCGAATTGATCAAACAATTAACCTGTCACGAGAAACAGCTATTAAGAAAATTAATAGTTACGGTGTAAAAGTAGATTCGACCCTACCAATTATTCTTTATACACCCACTTGGAAAGGTAAGAATGTAAATCAAGCAAATGATGACGTTGAACAAATAATTAATGAAACATTGATTTTAGCCAATAAATTCAAAAAAAAATATCAAGTCTTGGTTAAAGTTCATCCCTTCATTTTTGACGTTGTTAGCGAAGATGATCGAATTAAAGATTACCTAGTTTCCGATTATATAGATGCCAATGAAGCATTAGCTGCAACTGATCTATTGGTTACAGACTACTCCTCTATCTTTTTTGACTATTTGGTAACGGATAAACCAATTTTATTTTATGTTTGGGACAAAGATTTATACGAATATGAACGTGGCATGTATCTGAAAGATGATGAATTACCTGGACCCGCTGCAGAAAATCTCACAGAACTCATTCACTTAATTGAAAACATTGAAGCTAGTACTGCTCCTTATAAAGAAAGATATCTTCAGTTGAAAAAAAGGATGGTTCCTTATGACGATGGTAAAACTACAAAACGTTATATTGACTATATCTTTAAACAGCAGGTATCTGACAAAATTAGAGTACGAAAGGTAGACTCCAATAAAACCAAACTTTTACTTTATCCTGGTGGTATGAAAGACAACGGAATTACAACAAGCTTTCTTAATTTGACAAACAATATTGATTATAGCAAATACGATGTAACGGTTATTGGTAATCCTCCTACTTCTCGAGAAGTAGAAAACAATTACAATCGTATGAATAAAAATGTTCGCCCTCTTTTCCGTTTTGGAATTGATATCTTGACAAAAAAAGAACGACGTATAAATCGAGAATTCATGGCTCGTGGCGTTCCAGATAACAGACGAAATAATTATCCTGAAATTGGCTATCGAAGAGAAACAAATCGTTTAACTGCTAGTTTGAAATTCGATACTGCCATTGATTTTAGCGGTTATAGTTATTTTTGGGGACGTTATATTCTCGGTGCACAAGCTGACAAGTATTGTGCCTTCATGCATAATGACTTGTATGCAGATGCGCATCGTGAAGTGAACGGTAAAATGCCAATGCTAAGAAATCTAACCGCACTCTTTACTCTCTATTATAAATTTAATCGCTTATTAAGCGTCTCTCCTATGACAATGGATGTTAACAAAGAAAAGCTTGCAAGATATATAACAGATAGTCAAATGGGTTATGTTGTTAATACGATTAACATTGAAAAAATACTAGAATCAAAAGAAGATTCTAATCAACTTAGTCTGCCAAGCAGTACGGATATTCAGAATATTGTAGTTGATAGAAGGTTTTTATCTTTTTATCGTGATGGTGAAATAACTGTTTATAAAAATATGTCGGCTATTCAAAATAATACTGCAACAACCTTTACTATCAAAAAAACAGATAAAGTTTCAGAATTTGCGCAATGCACCTTAGACGATCTAACGTACAGTAAAGTTTCAATAAATGGTATGTATGTTGGTTGGATTGAGAGCAATCTACTGGTTGAACGTCCCGTAAATGTAATTAATCATAAGAAGATTCATATAATCGGTACAATTTCTCGTTACCTTTCTTACCGCATTTGGAAGCATCTAAATTTGGATGGCACACCTCGTGAGGCACTTACAAAATTAGAATATTTTAAAGGCCAATACCTTGAAGCAACTGAATTATGGGAAACCGATCAAGGCAATTACTATCGAGTTCGTTATTTAGGAAAAGAACTTGGCTTTATTGCTGTCAGATGCTTGACTCGAACACATACATTGATTTCAGGTTCTCCACTTGCTTTATACTTTAATAATCGCACAAAAAAAATTGATAAAGAAAAAAGAATAGGCTTTTCTGATACCTTAGTGACTACTAAAATTTACGGTCTCGTAAATTCGAGTTCGACAAATAAACTCCTTTATAGTGAGCCACCAAAAACTACTGGTTCAAAAATATTAGAAGAAGTATTGTCAGATTATAAAAACACGCCCCTTTTCATAAATGAAATACAATTTGTCGACGGGCAAGCCTATGCGCGTATTCTTGTCAATGGGCAAGTAATTGGTTATACCGAAACTAATAATATTGACTTAACACCTTGGGAAACTTATCGAGAAAGATTAAACGAATCAATCGCAACAAATCAGTCCTTGGCAAACATAAAAGAAGAGATGGATATAGGTTTTAATTTTGTAACGATGGGCAGACTTTCACCTGAAAAAAACCAGATAAAATTAATAGAAGGATTTGCTAAATTTCATCAAAAACATTCGGATTCTAAATTGTATATATTAGGAAAAGGACCTTTGGAATCACAACTAGCAGATAAAATTTCTGAACTTCAACTGGAAAGCGCCGTCTTTCTAAAAGGGCACATGCAAGATCCATTTGCTTTTGTTGCGCAGGCAAACGTCTTTATTCTACCTTCACTTTATGAAGGGCAACCCATGGTATTGTTAGAAAGCCTAACATTGGGCATGAAAATATTAGCTTCTAATATTCCTGCCAACGTCCAGGTCATCGGGAAAGATGAGACTTATGGCATGTTAACTAACGGTACTGAAACAGAAGATATCTACGAAGGAATGTTACGCATTTTCAACTTTAAGGGTTCTTTCAAGAAATTTGACTATCTTGCCTATAACCAACAAGCAATCAATAACTTTTACCAAGAAGTTGAACCAAATAAATAGCACTAGAGTCTACTGTTCAGGTAATAATTTTTTTAATAAAAGTCCCAAACTGAATCAAATTTTTTATTTTTTGATTTGGTCTGGGACTTTGTCTATATTATGACCTCTTAATTATAAATCTCTACACACGACGCAATTCATCTTTCATGGCACTACGCTGAGGATATTTTTGCAGTAATTCCTCTTTTAAAAGACTGGCTGCCACAATGCCACCAGTAATTTTTTCAATTTCTGTAATTTTTGCGCGATTTGCTGATACTTCGGCCGCATATCGGCTGTTTTTGCCTCTGCTCTAATGACCTCAGTAAAAATTTGAATTAACTCTTTGGGAAACGCTGCTTTAATTTCCTCCGCATGTCGTAAGACTAATTCAAAATTCCCCGTTTGTTTCGTGTGGTCCAATAACAAACGCCAATCTGCTTCCAGTGCGAATAGCTTTTCAATCTCATTTGAATCTGCTAACTTTTGATAAATTTTTTCTTTTACCGCTGGCCATTTTTCAGCCCCAAAATGATTTTTCATTTCAAGGAAAATCGATTCAGAACCTTTGTTGTGAACTAACAGTAATGCCCACAACTCCCCTTCATACTTCGGGATATCCTGCATTTGCAAATACAATATTTTCAATAGTTCGTGCCACTCACTCAACCAGTATGGGTCAGCTTGATCAATTACTAAATTTTCCTGTAATAATTTTTCAACTTCAGACAATTTGCCCTTTTCCCATAAAATATCTGCCTTAAAATTCCGCACGTTAGGTTAATCCCAATATTTTTGATACACTTTTTCACGTTCTTTTTCATTGGCCGCAAATTTCAACTTTATTTCCAACCACAGCACAAAAGTATAGGCAAACTCATCCCCTGCTTCTATCTGTTGCATTTTCTCATCCGCAAATTTGACAATTCTAAGAGCAAATTCCGATTTTTCTTCACCTAAATTGGTCAAAACCGCAATTAAGTCTTCTGTAAAAAAGTCTTCTTTGTTATTTAATCGTTGGGTATCCCAGATAAAAAAAGGCTCTATGTCTTTAGCAGTAGCAATTTCCATGACTTCTTCCCACAATTCAGTGATATAAGTCAGAATTGTCAGCATCACGCCATTAGAATCATCAATATCAATTTCGTGCAGTAATTCATAACTAGCTTGCCCTAATTCAAAAGCCGCCGCAAAATTTCGACTAGCAATCAAATTTTCCCCTTCTGTTGCTAGATAATCAGTCATATCAGCTTCAAACTCACCCGTTACTTCATAATCCATAAAACCATCATAATCAGCATACGTATCAAAAATATCTTGCACTTTCTCGCGGTAAAATTCAAATTGATTCTCACCTGTAGGCCGATTTTTTTACCAAAGCGTTGTAAAAAAGCCGCCTGCAATGCTACATTGTGAGCCATTTCAGCTAATAAAAATGCTCGTAATTCACTACCCTCTACATTACGAATTAAAGACAAAACTTCTTCATAAGAAGCTTGCTGTAAGTATTCTTTTTTATTTGTCGCATAAAAACAAAAGGCCGTCGCCGCTGCGTACTTACAGTGCCGACCAGATTCTGCGTAGGGACAATCACAAGTCATCGCTACTAGACTCTGCTTTGTCTGATCCAAACGAAGATAAACTTCGTAGTAGACTTCCCCCGCAGAACTTTCTACTTCAGCAAAAATCTCACTACCCTTTATTTCAAATGAAATTACTTTATCTTCTTCAAATAATTCTTCACCACAAAATAAAATTTGTGGTTCAAACAACGCTTGCCAGTTCACTGACTGCACCTCTTAGTTTTTCATGGGAACATACTTTGATACGTTGATTATAGTGGAAAAATATGGAGAGGGGAAATGAATATCCCTTCAAAAAAAGAGTGGATTTCTCCACTCTATAAATTGCAACTACTTACCGCTTTTGTAACGGTAAAATTTCTTTTTCCATTAATTCATTAAAATCACTGCGAACTTGCTTGCGATATTTTATCCTTGATAATGTTTGTCCTGAGGTTGATTTGTAGCGTTCAAAGTTTTCAGGACGGACAAGTTCTTTTTCGCCAACTTGATGTTGCTTCTTCGGATTATAGTTTGCCACCAGATAACGTGCATCACTTTCGTCAACCTGCCATTTTTTAGAAAAATTTTTGACCATCTGATATTGTTTGTCTTGGATCATGGTCTCCAAAATATTGGAAATATTTTGATCCCGATAGTTTTCCGGGTTCAAAATGACATCTTGCCACAACTTACGGATCAGACTTGCAAGTTTTTCGTTGTTTTTTGCTAAATCATCAATATAGCGATTTACTTCTGCTGTCGCCTTTTGATCTTCTTTTGCCACTAGTTCATATTCGTCATCGCCACTAGGTACGAAAGCTTGAATCAGCAGCAAGATATACTCATAATTGATTTCTTCAGTTTTGACAGTTGCTAATTCGTAGAAAATATCGATATCAACTACCTCGGGACCATCACCTCCACGTAATTCTTCAATCGCATTCACATATTTACCGTTATACTCTTCAATTTCTCTTACTTGAATGGGAAACTCTGTGCCGATTTGTTCTGGCTCAAAGTCAGTGTAAACTTGAATTGCTGCATAAGTCCGATCAAATTTCTGATACGCCTTTACAAATTTCTTCAACTCAGCAGCATTCAAATTATCCACTTGGATGGCACTAGGCTGATTGGCAACTTCACGTAAATTTTCTAAGGCTTTTAAGAAATTATCTTTCGCCTCTTCCCAATCAGGCGCTAATACATAATTTTCACCACCATTGGAATATAAAACCAAGGCTTCTTTTACTTTTTGTTCAAAAGTCTTCGGTGTTTGGAACGTTACAATTTGACCGTACTTTTTATTTTTATCAAAGAGACGGTTCGTTCTTGAAAAGGCTTGAATCAACTCATGGGGTTGCATTGGCGGCCGATCAATAAATAAGGTCGATAAACAGGGGGCATCAAACCCTGTTAAAAGCCGATCTACCACAATGACTAAATCAATTTGTTCTGACCGCGCTAAGTAGGCTTCTTTTTTTCGTGCCAGTCGATTATTAACCTCACGATTGTAGGCTCGCATTGTTTCAATCGTAAAATCTGTATTAAATTCTTTGTTGTAGTCCTTTAGAGCAGCCTTCATTTTCTCTTGATTTGTAATTGAAGCTTCCTCATTTTCTGAAATTGAATAGGTAATCGCCACTTTCGGAAAGTCTGGCAAAGTACGCATCGTCGCTCCATCGATTGTAATACTTGTTTCTCCACGTTTCACTAGCTGGAAAAGTTCATAATACCGTTGTGCCTGAGAAATAGACGAGGTGGTCAAAATTGCATTATAGGTCTTGCCTGAACCATTACGAAAACCCAATTTGTTTCGTGACTTGTTCAAAATCGAGTCAATTACCGCTAACATGTGTTCTTCATTTGAATAAACCGATTTCGGTAGTTTTGCTTCTTTTTCTTCCAGCTCTAACGCATCCACATCTAACTTATTTTCACCAGCTAATTGGATAAGCGTTCGATCCAATTCTTCTTCAGAAAAAGTCGACTTATATTCCACCTGAAAGCCTAAAACTGCACGATCATGAATGGCCTCTTTAACTGTATATTCATGAAGTCGTTCCCCATAAAGTTGCTGCGTTGTACGAGGGAGATTTCCTTGTTCTTTCTTTGCATTCTCTTTAAAAATCGGTGTGCCAGTAAAACCATACCAAAGAGATTGAACAAAAAATTCGCTAATTTCTTTTTTCTTACTTGGACTTACTGCACGATGGCATTCATCTACTACAAAAGCTACCTTCAACTGCGTCATCTGCTCGTAACGTTTTGTCCCTTCCTTACCAGAAAAACGTTTCATCACATGATTTAGCTTTTGAATAGTTGTTACCAAAACATTGCGCTCATCTGAGAGTAACTTTTTAATTAAGTCCTTCACATTATCTGTGCCATCAATTTCAATCGTGTCATTTTCAGCGTATGATGTAAATGAAGAGGTCGTCTGTTGATCCAAATCGACGCGGTCAATAATAAATATGGTTTTCTTCAAAGATGGAATTTGTAATAAATTCCGCGCTACTTTATAAGAAGTCAATGTTTTACCAGAACCGGTTGTATGCCAAACATAGCCAGATTTATGTTGCTTAGAAGCAACTTTGACTGCTTCAATTGCATGAATCTGATAAGGCCGAAGTAAAATCAACGCTTTTTTCTCACTGTCAATTACCGTATACTGCGTCACCATCTTGTGAGCCATTGGAATTGCTAACACTTCTTCAGCGAACTCCAAATAATCATTGACTGGATTGTTATCTTTATCCACCCACTTAGTTAGAAACTGTTCATTTAACTTTGTATCTTGTGCACTCGCAATATAGCGTGTATCTGTCCCGTTGGAAATCACAAACATCTGCACAGAAGAAAAAATCCCTGTAAATTTTCCTTCCCGAACATATTTCTTTATTTGACGAAAAGCGTCCATATATGGATGGCGCCGATTTTTTAATTCAATATGGATCATTGGCAGTCCGTTAATCAATAACGTAACATCAAAACGTCGATTAAGATCTTCCATTTTCCGCTTCTCTGACTTAAATTGATTAATAACCTCATAAGAAGAAATTCCCCCTGCCACATCTTGGCGATTAATCACTCGCAAACGAATTGTCCCAAGCGCCGCGTCTTCTCGTTGCACTTGAACCTTTGCCACGCCATTTTCACCAGCCAACCAACGTGCTGCCTCGTAAAAATTGGGGAAACTCAACTGATTTTGAATCTGACGAAATTCTTGCGTCGTCAATGGCACGCCTTTTAGAACATCTTGATTATTAATTTCCAACTTTTGCCGCAAATTCGCCCACAATTCTGCTTCTGTATGTAAATCGTCCCGATAAACCCATTGTGATTCACCTGTGATTAATTTTTGAATCAATGTATCTTCTAATATCTGCTCTCCAGTAAACTTTGTCATTATTTCCACCCACTTTATATACTCAAAAAAATTATACCACATAAAAAAAGCGGTATCATTTTTAGCGTTATTTTTTAATGTTGGATAGAAATTAAGCTAATGAATGATTGGGAACAGCGTAAGTTGGGGGAAGTAACAGATTCATATTCTGGAGGAACACCCTTGGCAAATAATCGAGCATACTATGGAGGAAACATTCCATTCATTCGTTCAGCAGAAATTAATAGTAGTCAGACTGAACTATTCTTAACTGATGAGGGATTAAAAGAATCATCTGCAAAAATGGTTGAAATTGGAGATATTCTTTATGCCTTATATGGGGCAACAAGTGGAGAGGTTGGTATTTCGCAGATAAAAGGAGCTATCAATCAGGCAATTCTTGCAATACAACCAAATGAAAGTTACAATTCTCGTTTTATTATGCAATGGTTGCGACTACAAAAACAAAGTATTATCGATAAATATCTTCAAGGTGGTCAAGGAAATCTATCGGGTTCGATTGTTAAAAATTTGGAAATTTACTTTCCCAGTTATGATGAACAACAAAAAATAGGAATCTTCTTCAAACAACTCGACGACACTATCACCCTTCATCAGCGAATTGGAAAATTTGATTTATATACATAAATTTTAAGGAGGCGTTTGTTATGTTCAAAGAATCGACTGTTTTGTTTCACGAATACTATGCAGAATGGATTGATTTGTACAAAGTTGGTGCAGTGAGAGACGTTACTTTGGCAAAATATCGTATGTCTTACCAATGGTTGAAAAAGATTTCACCACATTTGAAACTCTCAGAACTAGATCGGAAAAATTATCAAAAAATCATGAATCAATATGCTTTGTCTCATGAAAAACAAACAACGATGGATTTCCACCATCAATTAAAGGGCGCTATTATCGACGCTTTAGATGATCAATTATTGCCAAGTGATCCCACAAGAAAAGTTGTTATCAAAGGAAAAATTCCTCGAGAAAAGAAAATGAAATATATTAGCCAATTTGATTTACAAAAACTACTTGATACCTTAACTCTTCCTGACTATATCAATGAAGATTGGCTAATTCTATTAATTGCCAAGACCGGCTTGCGCTTTTCTGAGGCATTAGCATTAACGCCGGCAGACTTTGATTTTGCTTACCAAACGATTTCCGTCACAAAGACGTGGAACTATAAAAGCCAAAATGGTGGATTTCAAGATACTAAAAATTTTTCTTCTAAGCGGAAAATTCCTGTCGATTGGAAAACAATGATGCAGTTTGCTCAACTTATTACGCAACTGCCTTCAGATAAGCCAATTTTTGTTGACAACCGTATTTATAATTCAACGATTAATAATCGTTTAAAAAAATATTGTTGCTGTGCAAATATCCCTGTAATTTCAATTCATGGTCTACGTCATACACATGCTTCTCTTTTGCTTTTTGCGGGAGTTTCAATTGCCAGCGTTGCTAGAAGACTTGGCCACTCCAACATGACAACAACGCAACAGACTTATCTGCATATCATCCAAGAACTTGAAAATCAAGACAACGATAAAATCATGCGCTATCTAGCTGGCATATAAAATAGAAGGTGCAAAGTGCACCTTCTATACAAACATTTTTTGTAATAATCCTTTTTTCATTTCTTTCAAATAATCAAGTTTACGCTGATGAAGGGTGATGGTGTTGTCTAACGTCTTGAAAAAGTTAGCTAGTTGTTCTTGCTCGTTTTGATTCGCAGGTACTACGAGTTCTGTTTCAAAAAAGTCTGATGCCGCAATATTAAGTAAGCCATGGTTTCTTGCCCCCTCAGCTGCATGCTTGGAGACCTCTTTATACCACCGATTCGTATCATAATATGAAGCTAAAAAATCTGAATTTATATCAACAGGCTTAAAGCAAATATATAAGGTCGATAACACACCCATATCATATTTATCTAAGCGTTTAATTGCCCCCCACGGATAGCCGTTGGAGTAACTTTTATTATATGCAAATTCACCTTTTTCTAAAAGATAATACCCACTGACATCCTTACTAGCAATTTGTTTGTTAAAAAAGGTATTTTGATCAACCAGTCCAAACTGCGCTGAGATAGTTAGAGGACGGGTTGATTCTAAGTTTGTGTTCTTCCTTGTTACCCTAGTAACTATGTCCCCCAACTTACGCTGTTCCCAATCGTCAGCAAATCCTTCAAATCTTATTTCAGGAACTTTTTCATTGTTTTTCGGAAACATTTTTTGTAAGTAAGCTTTTTTAGTTTTTTTCAAATTTTCTAATTGTTGCTGATGAAGGGTGATGGTGTTGTCTAACGTCTTGAAAAAGTTAGCTAGTTGTTCTTGCTCGTTTTGATTCGCAGGTACTACGAGTTCTGTTTCAAAAAAGTCTGATGCCGCAATATTAAGTAAGCCATGGTTTCTTGCCCCCTCAGCTGCATGCTTGGAGACCTCTTTATACCACCGATTCGTATCATAATATGAAGCTAAAAAATCTGAATTTATATCAACAGGCTTAAAGCAAATATATAAGGTCGATAACACACCCATATCATATTTATCTAAGCGTTTAATTGCCCCCCACGGATAGCCGTTGGAGTAACTTTTATTATATGCAAATTCACCTTTTTCTAAAAGATAATACCCACTGACATCCTTACTAGCAATTTGTTTGTTAAAAAAGGTATTTTGATCAACCAGTCCAAACTGCGCTGAGATAGTTAGAGGACGGGTTGATTCTAAGTTTGTGTTCTTCCTTGTTACCCTAGTAACTATGTCCCCCAACTTACGCTGTTCCCAATCATTTTCAAATCCTTTAAAACGAATTGCTGGTTTGTTTTCAGGCATGGTTTTCACCGCCTTGTGTCGTTGATACCTTTAAAAATTGGAGAAACTGTGCTAGGTCAGCTTGTAGCGCAGGTTCATCTGTTGTTAACTGCTGTACCATTTTTGCTAGTTCTCTGTTAGCATCTTCAATTTGTGTTTGAACTGTTTGCATTTCTTTTGTTACTTCTCCCAAGTCAATTGGTGCTTCTTCTTCAAAAGTATCCACGTATCTTGGAATATTTAGATTATATTCGTTTTCAACAATTTCAGAAAACGCAGCGACGTGAGCATATTTGTCCACATCTTCTCGTTTTTGAAAAGTTTCAAGAATCCGATTAATGTGTTCGGGTTCTAATACATTTTGATTTTTACCCTTTGTGAATTCTTTTGAAGCATCAATAAATAATACATCTTTGGTGGTGCGATTTTTCTTCAAGATGATAACTGTCGTTGGGATACTTGTATTAAAGAAAATATTCGCTGGCAAGCCAATGACCGTATCAATTGCCCCATTGTCTAAAAGAATTTTGCGGATTTTCCCTTCCGCAGCGCCTCGGAACAACACCCCATGAGGTAAAACAATTGCCATAACGCCGGTATCTTTTAAATGATAATAACCATGTAATAAAAAGGCAAAGTCCGCTTTAGATTTTGGCGCCAAAACACCATAGCTAGAAAAACGCGGGTCTTCTAAAAAGCCTGCATCTGCCGACCATTTGGCACTATACGGCGGGTTCATTAGTACTGCGTCAAAGTTCGTTGGCTCTTCTGTCGGCCAGTCACCATCCAAAGTGTCGGCGTTGCGTAAGTGATGATTCCCCACCTCGACACCATGCAAAATCATGTTCATTCGCGCCAAGTTATAAGTTGATGTGTTTAATTCTTGCCCAAAATAATTAATTGTATTCGGTTCATGGGAGAATTTTTTTGCATTTAATAACAGCGAACCTGATCCCATTGTCGGATCATAAACAGTAAAGCCTTTTTGATCTTCTTTTCCCAATAAAACAATTCGCGTCATTAACGTTGAAACAGGTTGCGGCGTGTAAAATTCACCCGCTTTTTTGCCAGAATCAGATGCAAATTGACCAATCAGATATTCATAGGCATCCCCTAAAGCGTCCCCTTCGTGAGCGATATCTAATGTCGCCAATTCCTTCATCACAGCAGAAATTGTTTGATTTTGCTTTTGCGGTGTTGCACCCAGGCGCTTAGAATACAGATCGACATCTTCAAACAAGTTTTCAAATAATTCGCTACTTTGCTCAATATTACGAAACCCCTGCGCCAAATCTTCTAGTTGGAAACGCCCTTTATGAATCGTTGCCACTAACGCCGTAAAGGTTAAGTTGGGCTCTAAAGCATAGGAATAATCGTATTTTAACTCTTCTATTAAATCGTCCTTGGTTTCTGAATCTGCAAAAGCTTCTTCGTAAATTTTTTGTGCCTCGTTTAAATCAGCAACTTCTACTTCTAATAGTTCAGCTGCGGAATATAACATTGTGTCAGATAAATACTTATAGAAAACTAAACCCAATAAATAATTTTTATATTCATTTGCATCCATTTTTGAACGCAAAATATCCGCGCTATTCCATAATGCTTGGTACAGTGTCTTTGAATTTAATTCTGCCATTTCCCAATCTCCTCAATTTTTCTTATAGTATCCAATTGTCTGTAAAACAATTATCTTCACATTTAAATTTACCCTTGTTTTTTTATATTGCAATCCCATTTTAAAGTTTTATTTACATTGCAATAACACCTGACTAAATCAAGTTTTACTATCGCCATATTCACATCAAAATTTTGGATGATTAATCTTTAACTAAATCTTCTAAGACTTTTCGCAGTTTTGTCCTTAGATATTGAATTTTCTTAATATCAATTGGTAGCCCAATGACAGCAATTTTCGTTCCTGCGTATTTAACAACTTCAACTTGTAAATCGACGTCAGCAGTGGGAGCTATCAGAACACCTATTTTAGCGTTCTTCAAATTTGCATAAGCTAACACTTGATGAACATCCGCTCTAAGTCGTTCTCTTTGTGTTAGCGTGACAGATTGCGACCTGGGATAAAAATAAGATTTGTACTTTGCATCAATGACTATTATCTGATCATTGATTTCTACAACTAAATCAGGCTCTAAATATTTAGGTAATAATTTCAAAATTTTATTGGAACTTCTTTTTTTTGTTTCAACAAAACGGCTAATTTTTTCATTGTGTGCTGAAATAATCACTACTTGACTAATTATCTTTTGCACATATCTTTCAAACAATTCAGAGAAATCAACGCGCCACGCATATTTATCTTCTTTAAAGTTTTCAATATAATTATTCAAAATAACTTTTAACTTTTGAACATCCAACGCATCACTTTGCTGTATAAAAAATTTTTCTGTTACTAACTTTGAATTTGAAACCTGTTTAAAATTATTCAGCAAATGACTTGTTCTATTCAACTTCTCTGCCATCCCAATTCGGATATTTTGTGGGGCTTCATTACCGCGCAATAAGCGAATTGATTCCTTTAAAATTGAAAGTGCTCGTTCAAATTCTTGATGATTCTGAGATAATCTATTTAATGTCGTTGGAAATTCTAACCGTTTCTCCGGTTGATAGGACCTTCGAGCGTACTCTGACCAGTTAATTTTACCTTTTGGTTGTTGAAGGACCACCTTCAAGCTCTCAAATTGATACCAAGATTGTTTTTGTAAAACAGGATAAAAGGCATTTACAACATCTTTTGCCAAAATAAACTTCGGTGGCTTACTTCCATTTGTTCGTGTTAATTTCAATTGGACGTTTCTTTCAAGGTTGATTTCGTAGTCGCTATATTCTGCCAGCTCAGATATCCAGGCAAACCAATCCAGTGATTGTTCTGCATTATACCGCGGACGGATAATAATATCGCTTAGCGGTTTACTAATTTTCCCAGGAAATCTAAGCGGCGCAGCACCTACAAAAGTGCTTGTTTCTAAAACAATCTTTTTATCATTTAAAACCGGCTGAATCCCTAAAAATTCAAGCGTATCACGATTCAAACTAATAAAACTGGCATTAGATTCATTGATATAACGTTTATCATTAATCGCTTTTTTTGGCAAAACATATTCAAAAGAATCAAACGTCGTCGCTAGGATTGCTGGCATAGACTGATCTTTTCCCAAAGCCACCACTCTCCTTATAGATCGATCGTTTGATCAATCTCTTCAATGAAAAATTGATTGAAATGATCTGCTGCGTTTGTTAAAAAGCCTAAATTTAAGTATTCTTTGATTAAAGGTAGCAATTCATATTCTATTCGCTCTTTCATCTCCTCTTCACTATCAGCGATAAAATAAGATTGTCCTGGTTGTAATAACAATTCCTCGCTAGAAGCATACATCTCAAAAATTTCATTTATTTTGTTAAACTGCTCTAAATGGAATGTATTATTTGGTAAAGATTGTGGGAATAATGTATACCACATAAATCTTCTTCTCAAAGCAAAATCAACTACCGCTAAAGAACGATCTGAAGTATTCATTGTTGCCACAACATATAAATTTTCAGGCAATTGTTTAATTCTAAATTCTGGTTGTCCATCTGTTTGTTTTCCCAGAGAAATTTCAGCTCGTGTATCCTCATCACTCTTTTCAAATAAATAGAACGCCTCTCCTAAAACATTGCTTAAATTAGCGCGATTAATTTCATCAATAATCAATAATACTTTTTCATTAGACTTTTCCTGAGCTTTTTTAATCGCCTGTAGTAACGGTCCATTTTCATAGCGATATACTACATTATCACCTAAGACACTCGGCTGGTAACCACCGATGAAATCAGAATAACTTGTTTCCGCATGAAACTGGGTAAATACATAATCTGAAAAATCGGAGCGCAGTTTACCTGTTAACCGAGTTTTCCCAGTTCCTGGTGCTCCTTGTAAAACAACATATTTTCTCTTCTCAAGTAAATTCTTTACTTCTGTGATCTCATCAATTGTATTGTCTTTTTTTAAACATATTGCTTCTAAATAGTCCGTTGCTGTTTTCTTTTGCGCCCTCGTATTCGGCCAGTTTCTTACTTCGGCGTAAACTGCCGCGACAGCTTTAAATACTCGCCAAAAAATTTCTTTCTCCCACTCTTGCTTGTTTTCCATCACATCGAAATTTGGCTTTTCTACCATTACAACAAATAGGTCTTGTGTGTGTGAATCAATTTTATCATCAACATATTCAGCCTCTAAACTCTTTAAATACTGCTTTTCACTATCATCTGTAAAGTCTACTGCACAAAAACATTTCAAGGGAAAATTGGCAGCATCATTTCCTGAAGATTTTTCTTTAGCATAATTCATTAGATCCTTTTGCAAGCGCATAAATTTTCGTTTAACACCAGGAGTCGCAGCCAGTTGATAGTCATCTCCAAAGCCTAAACTACCTATATCCAGTGAAATACGGTAATGATTTATCCCAGGGTTAACCTTTAATGATAGCCCAGCGTACGGCCCGCTTTCTGCTTGACCTGCTCTAATAAACCCAATAAAATTCTGCTTACTTTCTCCATCAACTGTAAGATCCTCATGAACTGCTTTTCGTAGAACGTATAGCTTATTTGACTTCTTTCCCCTTGTTTGTGCCCCAAGATCTTTTAGAATCTTTTCCATCTCGTTAATAAACTTTTCCTTTTTTGACATCGCTTTGCCTCCTCATTACTACTAACTATAAAATAAGATTTAACATAAACTAAATCCGATTAAAGTTTTTTTCTCTAATCAGAGTTTAAATTTGATAAATAACAGCGCATACATAAATTATAACATTTACCTATAAATACTCCCATTTCCAGCGAGAATAAAAGCTCTTTGATCCTGCCTACACAGATCAAAGAGCTTTTAACGCTGTTATTTTTCTTGGCGGTTATCTTTTATTCGTACCACTACGCGGAATTGTCGTTCAGGATGGTTTTCAAGATTGACAGTTTGAATGCGCGCCTCGAACAAATCACTGTGTCCAAAATACAAAAAAGTACTGAACATCGTATTTTTACTGCTAGGAATATAACCTAATTTTTTCCCTTCATAATAAATAGCAACTGCTTCAGGATCACGAGGATTATCTGGCTCGCCTACTAAATTTACCACCCTTCCTATCTTTAAATTCTCAATAACTTCCAAGCCATCATAATAAGCAAACCCAGCAATATGAAAGTCCATAAAAAAACGACTTGGCTCATAGCGTTGTTGCCGAATCGATTCAAAAGCAGCCTTTGGTGAAAATTCTTCTGACATCTTAAACCCTCCACCTCTTCTTTTCTTCTATTATAGCAAATTGCAGACTAAATTCTGGCTGTGAGCCACAATCGAAAGATAGAACCTTTGTCCTACTTTTCCTTTTGTAAAAATTTCTTCAATCACAAAAGACAGTTAGCAGCAATGAGCCTACTTTCACAACTAAAAAAAAATAAATTAAACAAATATAAATAACAGACATCTCATTTATTGGAGATGTCTGTTACACATATTGATTTTGTAAGAATTTCAACCAAAATTGCATAAAGGTCAATCCTCAACGTTTTTTTACAATATTTTTTTGTAGCGTAGCTAGGATTGATTTGCCTTTGTATGGAGCATAATCAACACCTAAAATAATTTCTCAGTAAGACTATTTCATAAACAACAATAGCGTTTACTCTACTAAACTTTTAGCTTCGTTTGTACGTAAGATAATGGTTTAAAACAGCTTGGAATAAGCCATTACTCATGCTTTTATTTACTTCATCCCATTGCGGTTGTTGTTTGTAAAAGGCAATTTTATTTTCGATCAAATCCGACGTTGGTAAAGCAAAAAATTTGCTTGCTGTTTCATTTGGAATATTTAATTTATAGATTCCTTTTGTAATAACATCTGCCTTATTCGATTTTGCTAAGTCGTTATCACGTAACCATTTTTCAAATTGCGCTTGTGCTTTCGTAACAAATTCTCTTTCCTTCATAAATTCACTATAGTGATTTAGAACTGCCAAAAATAAGCCGTTGCTGACAGCCTTATTTACTTCTTGCCAATTTGGTTGTTGCCGATAAAAAGCAATCTTCTCTTTTGCCGCTTCTTCAGTATCCAGCTTGTAAAAATCAGCTTCTGTTTCACCTGGAATATTTAATTTACTAATGCCCTTGCCAATCACTTCAGCTTTATTGGATTTCGCTTGTTCAGTTAACCTTAACCATTTTTCAAATTCTGTAGCTCTTTTATTCATACCAATTCTCCTTTACATCTCAATAATTTTATCTAATAAAAACAAAATAAATAATTACCAAAATAATCAAAATACCAGCACAACCTACCACTGCCAGAGAACCATCTTCTTCAGCCTTATTTGTACTTTCTGGTCTTGCATTATTAGATCTTCGCGGTGATAAATCTGGTCGGTAAGGTGTAGTCGTAGTCGCATTTGCTTTTTGTTGTGCATAATCTAGTAGTACAGATCGGAAACTTGGACTTGCAATATATCTATCTCCTTCAATATAATACGAAGATAGATTATGTAAATAATTTCCCCACAAATCATAAATTTCATCATCGCTAATAGCAGGATGACTCTGCTTGAATTTTTTTATCCAATTTGGACCTTTGTCCGCTCCATTTCCAAAAAATCCGGCATATCGCATCACAACATTTGTTGTAATTTTCGGATTACCAAATTTTGCATCAGCTGCGTCTACGCTACCACCCTTCAATAAGTAATAACTTCCCGAATCTATTGATTGACAAATATAGTTATTAATATTTTGAAACTCTTTTTCTGTAATCCCTGGTACAGTATTTCCGCTTAACTCTGCCATCTCACAATCTCCTCACTTACTTTTTAGCAATACCTTACGATTTCTAAAAACGATACTCTTTCTAAATGTGAAACCATTTATTCCATACAAGAATTCCTGACCTTAAAGTCAGAAAGCATTTCAAAAAGTAGTTAACATACACACTATTTATTTTATTTTTGTTTCTGCAATGCCTTTATCATTTATTGTTGGGCATTACTCGATTAATTGAGACAATACAATTTCCTATTTGGTTCCATTTTGACTGTTATTCACCTCTGACAATGCCTTGTTTAAATCTATAAACAAACTATTGATCGTTGTCGGATAATTACCAATCAATTTCAACGCCTGGATATATCCCTCACATTCAGCTTTCCCCTCCGCTACATTTCCTTGCAAAATTTTAATCAAGGCTACTTTACTTTTATAGATGACACGATAAAAGAGATCGGTCGGATCATCATCTACTTCCATATATTCTCTTGATTCATTAATCACTTCTTGCGCCAAATCTAGTCTTCGACGATCAACAAAAAAACTAACGATAAAGGTAATTAATTGAACTGTCTCTGGCCTATCATCGATATGCTCTTTTCTTTGTCGCTCAAAATTTCTGGCTACGCGCTTGTAGTAAAGCATCACATCTTCTGCTGGCAAAAAAATGAATAAAACTACCAAAAATAAAGTTTTCATATTCATACCAGTTATCAATCTGCTGCAAATGCTTACGTATGGACTTAATATCTTGATCTGAAATGGTTTTATTGATGTTGTAATAAAACCCTGCTTTTATAATTAGGCTAAGATGAAGATCTTTAGCAAATCCGTCACTTTCGTATGCTTTTTCAAATTGCTTAGCAAGTTGGTCAAGTTCATAGTACTTTTTTGAATAGATTAACTGATTTGCCACATTACTGAATTTCTCAAGTTGATCAAGCGTGTTGCCATCATGAATTTGCATGAATTCTTTCCATGACATAAAGATTCGATTTAACAGTAGTGTTAAATTATCAACCGTTATTTTTGAATCGCCTTTTTCAAATTTGTTTAAAAATTGCGGGCTTACAATTCCATCAGTTACTTCTTTAACTGTAAAACCTTTACTTTTACGGATTTTTCTAAAGGTTTCGCCATAATTTTTTTCCGTCATCTGATGACACCTCCATTCACGTTTGCTTAAATTTACTAGTTTCAGTTTACCTCAAAAAAATATCGTTAAAAAAAAAAGCGAAACTATGCTTGATACTTTTCTTCATATTGGGGGTCTACACGATAAAAAAGAAACTAAATTTACTTTATCTAAGCTAAATTATTTCTCAAGTTAAACAATCGTTACCTTATTTTTAATATAGTGAGCAAACAAAAAAGATACTCTCTCGCAATAAGAACGCTTCCAAAATGTTGCAAAAGTTTTTAAGGTAAAGTTACCTCTATTGGATCTGATAATACTCCCCCACCGTTTGAATATCTGGATACCATTCTATCTTTTGTTACTAGAAAATAGCCCTTTTTTGCTTTTTCAGTAGGGTCTTGACTGATAAAATATACCTGAAAATTTTCTTCACTATCTTGTATTGTTTGCATATATTGTAATGCCCAGCCTAAAGTTTCTTGATTAAATTTTTCTGCATATTGAGCTGCATTTTCAGCAGTAACCTGCTGCGTTTCATTTTTCGAATGTAACGCATATGCCCCACTTTGTAGCTTGTTGATAGCTTCTTTTTTTGCTTGACTAGCTTGCTCTTGCGAAATCCAACCTTGCTCAACTGCATTCCCATAATAATCAATTATGCCCCAAAATCTATCACCATATTCAGTACCTTCTAATCCAGATGCAGAATATATTTCATTACTTACAGTGAGCCCTCGTTGAGTTGGAGGAAAAGGGTTACCTTGCATGGTAAACTCATTGTAAGCGTCTACATATTTCTGAACGTTATCAGTAGATAGAATTTCTTTGACATTAACGGACTGTATGTCTTTTTCAGTCTCACTAGTAAATTCCAAGGAGTCGCTGGTAGAAGTTTTTAAAGAGGTAGCTGAGCTAGATTCTAATGTTTCACTTGAATCAGAAGTATCCTCTTTCTTGGTAGCAGTTGTAGTATCACTAGAAATTTTAGACATACTTTGTTTTTCATGAGTATTGCACCCTACTAAGAATGTTAAGGATAATAAAGTTGCGCTTAACATAGCAGCATATCTCATTCTTTTCATAATATTCACCCTTAAATTATTTAAAAAAACATCATGACAATTGTTCCACACTTTAATAGTAACCTAACAATATACTCGCAACCGGATTACTTTCTAGAAAAGAATCACGCAGGAGTTATTGAAATAAGAACAAAATATGTTCCATGTACCAATCCAGAATACTATCTGAAAAACATCCCAACTAAATACAATAAAAATACAAACTTTATTTTATCGTATCAAAATATGGCACTTTATCAATTTCAATTTTCTTCTGAATATACATGAGATTTGACTACTAGTTTGAATGCTTATTCAGCCTAACAAGTGAGGTAGCTCATTTTACAAGCTCTTAAAATAAAAGTCAGCATAAATAGTACAACGTCTTATCTAATCAATTTGCCACTCTCAAATTCTTCTTGAACTGTATCTATCCAAATCATAAGCTCTTGGTGTCCATGAACTTTCCCTCTAACTCTTTTCTTTTGTTGTTTTTTTCGATGCGATTATATTCTGTATGCTCCAATAATTCTATAATTTCAAATATCTGATTTATACGGCTCTTTATAATTTTAGTATTGCTATGAGACTTGGGAGATCAGTTAATTATTTCAGTACAAACTTTTTATTATCCTTCAGCCGTTTTAAAGAATACTAGCTTTTTAGACTTTATATTTCTTATGCTTTTAGCGATTTCCTAAGGTATTGAATAAGAGCAGATAACCTGCAAAGTCTCCCCATCTTTTTCGATTTTTTTTACGATCACCTAACAAATTTCCCCACTCAAAATCTTGATCACTTTTTTTATAAACATAGCAAATCATTGATTCTAGTGTAGACATGTAAGCATTATGTTGTACTGAACGAGAAGCATCAACACTGCTGACTGCAAACTTTTCTTCTGACTACTTCGCTTGCTTAGATTTGCGGCCGATCCAAATTAACAACATAAATTGAAGAAACAAAGCAATGCTCAACATAATAATGAGAACAATTTTTCCATGTTGTGTTGAAAAATCAAAGAAGTTTGAAAATATCGGTACACGAGAAAGAATACCCAATAATGCACTTGTGCTTAAAACAGGCACAAACGGCAACCAAAGTTTTTTGTCAGCCTGCTTTGATAAAATATACCCGATAATAAGCGCGATTATTAAAATAACAACACTTCCCAATAAGCCATTAAAATAAACTTTTAACGGGGTAGAGATGCGTATACTCAGTGCTATTCCTCCGATAAATAAAAGAGCTCCAAGAAGCGCTGCCGTCACTTTGAAAGGCCGTTGTGACTGATAGATGCTTTTTCCTAACAACCACAAAGCTGCAACCGAGAAAAATCCTACATAAATACCTGTGACAAAAAAAGTTCCCAAATCAAAAGCAGTCGTTGGATTGATTAGGCTCGGTAATGCTGAAAATAAAAAATAAGCCCCTATTGCATAAATGACTAACTTACCCGTATCTATAAGATTGACGGACAACTGCTGCAAAATTTCGTCAGCAAATTCTTTAGGATTTTTACCAAAATATTCTTCAGCCGTAATATCACTTTTTTGTGCATCTAAAATGTCTTGTAAAATACTTAGTAATACTTCCTCTGTTTGCTGCTCATCTCGCAAAAAAGACATTGTACGCACATAGACCAAAAGATCACCGTAATACTCTTCATTTACTTTTGTCAGCTTAGTTTGCAAGTCAGCATTTAATTGGATTAAATCTTCAGTTTTCATTTTTTTCATCTCTTTCTATTAAAGAATCTACGTTGCTTTTTAGCTGTTTCCACTGCCGAATGAAGCTATTTTTTTCTTTTATTCCTGCTTCAGTTAAAAAATAATACTTTCGCTGGGGACCATCCGGAGAAACTTCCATACGTCCTTCAATGTATCCTTTTTTTTCCAGAGTAAGCAATAACGGATAAACTGTTCCCTTGGGAATTTCCGCAAAACCAAAATCTGCTAATTTTTCACTTAATGTGTATCCATATAAAGATTCTTCAGCCAAAAGAATCAAAATACTACCAGACAAAATTCCTTTTAACATTTGCGATGATGATTTTTGAGCCATGTCGTCTCCTATCTAACTTGTTTTACAATATAGTCACAGTATAAAGATATTCAACTAGTTTGTAAAGCAAGATAGTGCCTCTTATAAATATATCTGAGTAAAAATGACATCCGCAATCTTACCGGCTGTACATAGTATTTAATTGTTGGTATTACAGATTGAAGTGCTGAATTTACAATTTTTTGATTATCGTAGCGGCAAAAATAGACCTGCTGTAATATTTTTTAAGCAATCCAATTCGATAGCAATTATTTAGCAAGTAAACAAAAAAAGACACTCTCTCGCAATGAGAAAGTGTCTGAAACGTTTCAGTTGAATGGTACTCGATTTCTTGCAAAATCTCCGTCCCATACTGTATTCGTAAGCAAATAAATTCGCAACGACTCCAGTAATTAACGTTTTGAGAATTGAGAAGCTTTACGAGCTTTTTTAAGACCTGGTTGGCAGTTCAACTGTGTTATTTTAAATCAATGAATATCAAAAATGCTGATTTATCAGTATTTTTCGCCTCAAGATTTGTACTGGATTTCAGTCGATTTTAGGCACTCGTAACCACGATTCGTAACCAATTTTGAACGTAAGACAATTTGGTTACGACAAATTCAGAGCATATCAGTATCTACTACACTTCTTTTTTATCTTTCCATTGAAGAAACTGCATGGTAAACCCATGTGGTCTTTTTAACGTTGCAAAGTCAAAGATAAAAGAACAAATCCTCCAAATGTTAGGCGCTCTTTGCGGAGGGGTTCGCCTCAAGCGAATTCCCCTTCGTAAAGAGTTCGCCTTGAACACGAGTGGGCGCTAGCCCGCGAGTGTTGTTTCACCCCCCCTATCTAACAGGGGGGTACAAAAACACGAAAAACAATCGAAAAACTACGTACAAACACTGTTATACCAAGGAAATAAGCACTTATTGACAAGTGTAAACTAATTTAAAAAAGTTCACACTTTGTTTTCACTGGTTTTAGCGAGTTTCAAATAGTGTATTGAGCTAATATTTTTAGTTATGCAAGTTTCAATTAGCCTCATTGAATTTTAAACTACCGATTTTGTGCTTCTATTAATGGCCCGTGAATCGTATTACGATTTGAATTCATTTATTAGCTGATACTTAGTCGAACGGCCTTGCCCGACTTTTTGAATCTTATTCTCTGTTTGTAGCCCAGCCAAGGCCCGTTCTATCGTTCGCTGGCTAATATCCGGCAACAAGTTCTCCATGTCAGCTCTGCTTAGAGGTTCAAAAGACTTCTCTAGTTCTTCTACTACCCGCTCTGCTGGTGTTAGCTCCTGATTGATAATAATCTCGAAACGCTCTGAGAAGTTTTCATAGGCTCGCAAAATGATTCCCACAAGATAGCGAACAAACGGCGTATAGTCTTGTTCATTTTCCAACCATCCCACAGAACTCGCCTGTAACGCTTCATAGTAAGTTTGCTTCGATTCTTCAATCAGCATCTCAATACTGATGTACTTGCCGACTAAATAGCCCGACTTGTACAGCAACAGCAATGTCAATAAACGAGACATCCGCCCATTTCCATCACTAAATGGATGAATTGAGAGAAAGTCTAAAACAAAGCAAGGAATCAGCAGTAAGGGATCAATCTCAGCCTTCTGAATGGCTTGATTGTATTGGTAGCACAGCTCATCAATTAAATCAGGTGTCAAATATGCAGGCGCTGGTACAAACCGAACTCGCTCGTTACCATCTAAATCTTTTTCCGTAATAACATTATCGCCACTTTTAAACTTACCTTTGTAACTTTTAGCCGAGTAATTATATAGATTTTTGTGTAACGTTAAAATATCGTTGGGCACGACGCGAATATACTCGTAACTATCATGAATCAGTTTCAACACATCTCGATAACCGGCAATTTCTTCTTCATCCCGATTACGAGGTTTTACTTTTTCCGCTACGATTTGCTTCAAGCGGCCATCTGTTGTTGCAATTCCTTCAATTTTGTTGGAAGCCTCTGTACTTTGAATCAAAGCCAAGTCTGTCAGTTTGCCTAAAATCTCTGGTTTTGTGGCAATATACAGTTCTTGTTTCCCCTTATAATCATGAATCTTGGTCAGCATATTTAGCAAATCATGACTAAGAGAGAGCTTTTTCAACTCATGATAATCAAATTCTTTCACCGCCATTCACCTCTTTTCTCCGCCATTTTATCTTATTTGGCGGAGAAAAACAAATAATGGCGGAGAAAACTATATTTCATCATCACATTAGTTTTACTATTCAAATACAAAAAGCCCTAAAAGTATTTCACAAATTCAATTCAAATAAACTAAGTTTTAGTGAGCTTCGATAATCCAATTTCTTTTAACTGGTAGATTTTTTAGGAAAAAGAGTAAATTCTACGTAAGAGCTACAATTAAAGCTCTAAATGTTGATATTGCTTTTATCAGTTGTGACTGATCTTCAAAAAAACAACTATTCGATGTTAATTTGTAGCTTTTAAATGGGATATCATTGTAAAAGCATTAACTTCTTAACCCTCTACCTGTATCGACTAAATAGTAACAAATAGAATAAAGAACAACAATAAATAAAATAAGTATTGTAATCGACATAGCTATTGGTACATCGGTTGTTCCTAAAAATCCATATCTAAACGCTGAGATCATATAAACAATTGGATTTATTTTTGAAACACCTTGCCAGAATGGGGGCAACATCGATATCGCATAAAATACTCCTCCTAGATAAGTTAACGGCTGTAAAACGAAGGTGGGTACGATCGATACGTCGTCATAAGATTGAGCAAAAACACCGTTTATCAAACCAGCTAATGAAAATAATATTGCAGTCATTAATAACGTGAGAATAACAATAATCCATGAATGAACATTAAGTGGCACAAAAAATAAGGAAATAATCGTTACAAGTGATCCTACGAGAATACTTCGTCCTAACCCACCAATAACAAATCCCCAAATGATGATATGTGTTGGTACTGGAGCAACTAATAGCTCTTCAATATTTTTTTGGAACTTTTGAGAGAAAAAAGATGAAGATACATTAGCGTATGAGCTTGTGATTGCTGACATCATAATTAATCCGGGTACGATAAATTCCATATAAGTGAACCCACCCATATCTCCAATTCGGCCACCAATCATTTTCCCAAAAATGATAAAATACAACGATGTCGTTATAACTGGTGGCACCAGAGTTTGTACCCAAATACGTAGATAACGGTTAGTTTCCTTAATAGCAAGACTTTTTAAAGCAGTAAGATAAATATCACGCATTGGTTTCCTCCAAAAATCTTTTTTCTTCGGTGATTTTCAAAAATAACTCTTCTAAACGATTAGATTTATTCCGCATCGATAAAACTTTCATCCCTTGATCACTGAGTTGATTAAAAATATCATTTACTCCTTGATTTCGTTCAACTTCCACTGATAAAGTCAGATCGTCTTCTAAAGAATACGTATATCCTTCTATCTTAGGAACTGCATCATGAGGTGCTAGATCTAAAATAAATGTTTCAAATTGTAATTTGGATAGAAGTTCTTTCATACTAGTATTTTCAATCAATTCTCCTGATTGAATGATCCCTATGTGTCGACAAAGCATTTCAGCTTCTTCCAAATAATGAGTGGTCAAGATAATAGTGGTTCCATTTTCGTTTAATTCTTTTAAGAAGGACCACATTTCACGTCTCAGTTCAATATCCACCCCAGCGGTTGGTTCATCCAAAATTAATAGCTTTGGTTCGTGCATTAGTGCTCGAGCGATCATCAGCCGGCGCTTCATCCCGCCAGAGAGCATCCGAGCACGTTCGTTACGTTTTTCCCATAAATTTGATTGCTTCAAATACTTCTCACTGCGCTTCAATGCTTCTTTTCTCGGAACACCATAATAACCTGCCTGATTCACTACAATTTGTTGAACAGTCTCAAATGGATTGAAGTTGAATTCTTGTGGTACAAGACCAATTTGCTGCTTTGCTCTTTCTAAGTCTTTATCAAGATCGTAGTCGAAAACTTTTACCATTCCAGATGTTTTATTGACAAGAGAAGTAATAATACCAATGGTTGTCGACTTCCCAGCACCATTGGGCCCTAAAAGGGCATAGAAATCACCCTCTTCAACTTGGAGATCAATTCCACGTAATGCCTCAACACCTGTTCCATAGATTTTTTTTAAATTCGTTATTTCAAGTGCATATTCCATATACTTTTTCCTTTCGTAAAACAATTCTTAAATTAGAAGTCGCTCTAACTTTTATACTGTAAAAAGGCATGTGGTCAATTGACCACATGACCTTATTTTTTCTTACTTTGTTTTTCTTTCCTTTTGGCCAATAAATAGAATACCAAAATTAGCGTAATAAAGTTGATAAATATTCCAATACTAATTGGATAATTTAGTAATTTAGCTAGAATAAATGCCAGTGACATCCCAAATAATCTAGCAACGGCTCTCTTTTCTTCAGACATAAATTATATTACCTCAGCAATTTACTATTTAATCAATATTCTCATAAATTTCTTGATAATTTTTGTTTCCTCCGGAAAGATTGTACACGTGTTTGAATCCTTCGTTTAACAGTATATTTTGTGCAGCATTCCCGGTAACACCTTTATTACAGTACGTAATTGTCAAAACATTCTTGTCTAACTCATCGTAGCGTGTCCTCAAATCAGATAATGGAATATGAATAGCTCCTTTAACCTTTGATTTTTCGAATTGCTTTTTGGATCTTGTATCAATTATCTGTAACTTTTCTTTTCTGTGTTGTCGTTCAATTAACTCAATCGGGGACATCAAAGGCGCTCTTCTCTTCACCGCGTTATCTAAGGCCATTCCAGTATAATGAACGGGATCCTTGGTTGTTGAAAATGGTGGTGCATAAGCTAAATCTAAATCAAACAGTTCTTCCGCCAATGCTCCAAAGGAAATAGCCGTAGCAAGCACGTCGATTCTTTTATCTACTCCGTCATAACCGATAATTTGGGCACCCAGAACTCTACCGCTGCTTTTATCTGCTATTGCTTTGATGACCATTTCTTTGCCATCCATGTAATCAGGTTTATTTGGTTTTATATTGTATAAAACGGCAACTTCTAATCCTTCTTTAAGAGCTTCCTTTTCAGTAAGACCCGTTTGTGCAATGGCTAAATCAAAAAAGCGCAAAATACCGGTTCCTAATATTCCTTTAAATCGTAAAGAGCCACCAGTAATTGTGTCACCAGCAATTCTACCCATCTTGTTCGCAGTCGAAGCCAAGGGACGATAGATTGGTTGTTGAGTAATGCGATTGTAGCTTTCTGCTACATCCCCTACTGCATAGACATTTTTCAAATTGGTTTCCATTCTATTGTCTACTTTAATTGCTCCCGTTTTGCCCAACTCTATTCCTATGGTTTGAGCCAATTCTGTATTTGGCCTTACTCCTGTTGCCAATACAAATAAATCGGCTGATAATTCATTCCCTTTTGAAGTCTTAACAGCAGTTAGTTGTTCTTCACCTACTAATTCAACAACCGTTTCTTTTGGCCTAAAATCAATCTGTTGTTTTGCTACTTCGTTCTCTATTCTTATAGCCATATCCCAATCTAAATGAGACATTGGATGGTTGCCTCGTTGCAGTAACGAAACAGCTATTCCTTGTCTCTGTAATTGTTCAGCCATCTCTAACCCAATATATCCAGCACCTACAATAACAGCTTTTTCTACTTTATTAGTCTTAATAAAGTTGTGAATATTTTTACCACTGGAAACATTTTTGATTTGAAATACATTTTCAAATTGTCTATTAGAGAATATAGCCGGTGTATTGTAAATTGAACCTGTTGCAAATACTAATGCATCATAATCATCTGAAAACGACTTTCTAGTAATCAAATTTAGTCCGTAAATACGTTTCTTTTTATGGTCAATACGTTGTACTTCATGCGAAGTATGAATATCTACGTTGTATCTCTTTTTGAACCACTCAGCATTCCGTGGAGTCAATTCATCGAATTTTTCAACTTCTCCTCCAACAGCATATGGAATTCCACAAACAGAATATGAGATGTCGATATCTTTATCATATAGAATGATTTCCGCTTCTTCTGTGTTCCTTCTCGCTTTTGCAGCAACACTTGTTCCTGCTGCAACAGACCCGATGATTATTATTTTCATACTATGCACCCCAACTACTCATATAGATTTTCAATTTGGTTAGTATCACCTGACTTAACAAACCATGACTTAGTATTGTTGGAAATCTTTACTAATAGCAACATGATCGGTACCTCAACTAACACTCCTACAACTGTTGCTAAAGTCGCGCCAGACTGTAGGCCGAAAAGTGAAATCGCAACAGCAACCGCTAGTTCAAAGAAATTGCTCGCACCAATCATTCCAGCTGGTGAGGCAATCTCATGAGGCAACTTCCAAAACCTTGACCACCCATAGGCAATAGTAAAAATTAGTAGCGTTTGAATGGTTAGTGGAATTGCAATTAATAAAATATGAATTGGATTGGCTAATATTTTTTCACCTTGAAAAGAAAAAATAATAATCAACGTTAGCAATAATCCAATGATTGTAACAGAGTCAAATTTCTTTAAAAAGACATCTTCGAAATAGTACTTACCTTTATTTTTTATTATCATTACTCTAGTAACGAAACCTAGAAGTAGTGGCACTACTACAAAAAGAACTGTAGATAATAGCAATGTTCCCATTGGAACAACAACATTGTCCACACCAAGTAGAAACGCTACAATGGGTGCGAATAGAATCAAAATAATTAAATCATTGATCGCTACTTGTACCAGAGTGTATGCTGCGTCACCTTTCGTTAGATAACTCCATACAAATACCATAGCTGTACAAGGTGCAGCACCTAATATAACAGCACCAGCAACGTACTCTTTTGCTAATTCTATAGGTATAAGATTCTTAAAAATCACATAGAAGAAAAAAGCGGATATAGCATACATTGTAAAAGGTTTGATTAACCAGTTTGTCACGCAGGTAACAACTAATCCTTTAGGCTTTTTGGCTGCACTAACAATACTAGTGAAATCAATCTTCAACATCATTGGATAAATCATTAACCATATCAAAATTGCTGTAGGTATTGATACCTGATAATATTCAAACTTACTTAAGGTGTCAGGAACGCTCGGCAAAAATTTTCCAATTAGCACCCCAATAACCATACACACAATTACCCATAACGTCAGATATTTTTCAAAAATACCTAATCCTTGTTTTTCATTCTCTGAACTCATTTATTTCCTCCTAATGGCTTGCGCCTTCTTTCGAAAAATATTTTTGTTTAAATTTTAAAGCAACATTCACTAAAGCAATTAAAACTGGAACTTCGACCAAGGGGCCAATAACCGCCGCAAATGCTTCACCCGAATTGATCCCAAATACACCTACTGCTACGGCTATCGCTAGTTCAAAATTATTACTTGCAGCCGTAAAAGATAACGACGCCGCGATTGGATAACTTGTGCCCATTTTTTTTGAGAGTAAAAATGATACAAAAAACATAATTACAAAATAGAATAGTAGTGGGATAGCAATTCGAACTACATCTAATGGCAACTCAATCACTTTTTCACCCTTTACGGAAAACATTACGATAATTGTAAATAGTAATGCAACCAAAGTTATTGGGCTTATTTTAGGGATAAACTTAGTTTCAAACCATTTTTTCCCTTTCATTTTGATCAAAATAAATCTTGAACTAAAACCTGCAATAAATGGGATTCCCAGATAAATAAAAACGCTTTTGGCAATTTCTCCCATTGTAATATTAATCGTATGTGTCTCTAAACCAAGCCAGTTCGGTAATACTGTGACAAAGATATATGCAAATAATGAGTAAAATACAATTTGAAAAATAGAATTAAATGCTACTAATCCAGCTGTATACTCGTTGTCTCCTTGGGCAAGCTCACTCCAGACGATTACCATAGCAATACATCGAGCAAGCCCAATCATAATTAACCCAACCATATAACTTGGATAGTTGTGCAAAAAGACTACTGCTAAAACAAACATAATAATTGGACCGACAATCCAATTTTGAACTAGTGAAAGTAAGAGTACCTTCCAATCCTTAAAAACACGCCACATTTCTTCATATTTTACTTTTGTAAGTGGTGGGTACATCATCAAAATTAAACCTATTGCAATTGGAATCGAAGTCGTCCCAACTTCTAAATGATTTATTACTTTAGGAATATTGGGAAAAAAATACCCCATTCCTATACCAATTGCCATTGCAATAAAAATCCATAATGTCAAATATCGATCTAGTAAAGACAATTTCTTAATTACTTGATTCATTTTTCCATCTCCAGCAGAATAAAAAATTTATTTTCCTCAAACGAATAGATGAACCTATATATAGATTGTTATCTATATATAGGTCAAAAAATTAATGAACTAATTTTGCGTCAAAGTTAGGAACCCACTCTGTTACCGCAAAATGCCCATCTGAAAGATCTTTTACTTTATTGATCCACTCAATTTCATTTGTAGCGCGCGCCTTTAATACTTCATTGGACGTATCGGTAGCATACATACTTTGATTGACTAGCCACCAAGTATGAGCAATCTTTGCACGATTCAAATCTTCATCTAAACGCATCGATTCGTACACTGGCGTTGTTTCAGGCAGAGTAACCATCAATACTTCCGTTTCATTGCTATTTTGTAATCTTGGTAATAGCTTTTGAATCGACAATGGCACTTCGCCAGAACTTCTTTCAACTTCTTTGGCATAGCTTTGCGTGGAATCCAAAAGAAGCAATGTGTGTCCTGTTGGAGCGGTATCTATTACCACAATTTCATTTTCTGACTTATCTACAATTTCCGCAAATGCTCTAAATACTGCAATTTCTTGCGTGCAAGGTGAACGAAGGTCTTCTTCGACATAAGCGACATCATCCGCATTCATCGTCAGACGAGCTTTTGAAAGAACCTCTTTTTTGTAAGATTCTAGTTCCTGTTCTTCATCGATATGGCTGATTGAAATTGGCAACTCATTCGAAATAAAAAGATTTAGATGATCGGCAGGATCCGTTGTCGCTAAACGAACTTTTTTACCTGATTGTGCCAATTTTTCTGCGATTTGAATAGCAACAGTTGTCTTGCCAACGCCACCTTTTCCCATCGTAAAAATAATCTTTTTATTCGTTCGAATAAACTCACTCACAATAAAATCTAACGTTGGAAACTCAATCGGTTCCTGTTCATGTTGGTGAACAGCTGGCTGTTGATTACTCAATAAAATTTGAAGCTTATCTATTCCTGCAACGTTATATGGGCGAAGTGGAATATAGTACTTTTCTAATTTGCTCAAAGGCTTTGGCATTTCTTCTAGATCACTTTGTTGTTCACCGTAGATTACCTGAGAAATCACATCATCAGGATTATTCAATAATCCGTTAACCACTAGTAATTGATTCTTAATCCCTAATTTCAATAGTTCCTCGGAAGCACGTTCAGCTTCAATTAGTGGTGCTTTTTGCGGTCTGGTCACTAAAATTAAAGATGTTTGGGTTGCATCTGTAAGTGTCTCCACTGCTTTTTCATATATCTCTTTTTTATCACCCAATCCGGATAATTGTCCCAAGCAAGAAACTCCAGTTGTATTTTCATCCAGATAATTATTCCAAGCAGAAGGTAATTGTAGCATTCTTAGCGTATGCCCAGTGGGGGCGGTGTCAAAAATTACATAATCAAATTGCTCTGCAACTTCTTTATCAGTTAAAAAGTTCGCAAACTCGTTAAAAGCAGCAATCTCTACTGTACAAGAGCCTGATAATTGTTCTTCCATATTAACTAGTGCACTATCTGGTAAGATTCCCCGATAAGGACCGACAATACTCTCTTTGTATTCTTCTGCCGCTGTGATTGGATCAAAATTTGCAACTTTCAAATGGCTAATTCCGTCAACCGTAGTCGGTTTATTTGTTAATTTTGTTTGGAAAACATCTTGCAGGTTTGAAGCCGGGTCTGTGCTGACTAGCATAACCTGGTTGCCGTCTTCCGCTAAAGATGTCGCCGTGGCACAAGCCGTAGTCGTTTTCCCAACCCCACCTTTACCTGTGAAAAACAGATATTTAGTTAATTCTATCTTTTTTGGTATATATTGAAGCATTGTATCTCCTCCCTTTCCCTTTTAAAGAGGTCTATTAACAACAGCCTTCGCTCCCATTATTCCCTCCACAGCAGCTACCAGAACTAGCTGATTGAACTACAAAGCGAACCTCTCCATACTTTCCGAATTCCTCTAAGGTTGGATAAGAACCTTCTTTGACAATTTTTCCATCTAATAAGGTTATCGGCAAAATATCATTACCATTTTCTTGAAGCAACTTCAAGATTGTTGGATTTTTGACAAAAGCATCTGGATCACTGGTTAAATTGTGACGAGAAGCGTCAATTGAATCCAGTCCTTCGAAATTTTCAAATACTGAGGTTACCATTAGTAATTCTTCATCAACTGATGGACCGCAGACTCCTGTTGAACAACACATTGCTGGTTCAAATAGCTCCAATTTTTTCATCATTTTTTTCCCCTTTACAATTACAATTTAGTTTATTACAAATGCAATCATCTTTATCAGAAAACAATTGCATCATTGAACCCATAAATTGATCGGCGAAGCTTTCCGTTAATTGATAATGATGCCATATTTTATCCTTAGTCACTGTGACAATCCCAGCCTTTTCTAATACTTTCATATGATGTGAAAGAGTTGGCTGAGTGAAGTCAAAGTGATCTAAGATATCGCAGGCACACAAACTACCGCAAGACAATATATCAATGATTTTTAAACGTTTTGGATCAGCAAGAGCCTTAAGCATTATCGATATTTCATCATAATTCATATCTTCTACTCCTTTACATAGATGGATGTCTATGAATAATATAGATGAACATCTATATATTGTCAATCGCTTCTGTCTTTTTATTTCTTACTTTACTTTGAAACCTTTACTGCAAAAATGTAAATACTACCTATCACTCAAAAAGTAATAGATGGTATTTATCAAGTAATTATACGTATCAACCGCACTATTTCAATTTTAAAAAATAAATTTGCATTCTACTTGCCTCAGATTTAAAAGCCTTGTATATAAAATTCGTAGTATCTTCGTTCTTAACTTCAAATCGTTTTGACTGGCTGTTATAACTATACTCAACAATATTCAATTTTTCCTGCGCACGTTCAAAGCCATAGTAAATAATTCTAGACTTAGTTAAGTCTACACCTAGCATTGGAAAAGCTCGTGTAAAATAATCAATTTCAATTTGATTCCTTAAATCCGGAAAATTATGGTATAGATATTTTTGTCGCTTCGCAAATGTATAAGGCAACAAATGAACTCGGTTGTTCTTAACGTCTACATAGGCATAATAACGTGGTGATGGATCCAATGGGTCATTAGCCGCGGCCGCCGTATAAAGAGAATCTGTTCCTTCAACTTTGGAATACGTTAGATACGGATCATTTCTCTCCACTAACATACCGGAATCCATAATTCCTTGCAGAAACTCCATAATCGTCATTTCATCATAGACATCCACTTTTTGCTGTTTCAAGAATACCAACATTTGTTGTAGAAATGCTGGATTCACTTGTAACTGAAAATGGTCCTTCAATAAATTTGTTAGTACTTCCTCTGGCGTCCCATACAACAGCTCTTCTACCGTCGTCTTACCCAATAAGGCGATTTTTTTTAGTTTATCTTCTTTGGGCAGATTAATTCCTCGCTCCCAATTATTAACTGTGGTTTTGGGAGAATTACTGATTAGCTCACCAAACTGAGCCATACTGTAGCCTAAATCCGTCCTTATTTCACGGATTTTTTTTGCTACTCTTTGTTGATCAACTTTCATAGTCCTCATCACTCCGATATTTTTCTAGTTTAATCATATCAAACTTTCTTAATAATCGAAATACAAAAGTACTTATTTTCGAACTTTATTTTATTGACATTCTATCGAATTGGGTGTACGATAAACAAAAGTACTTTTATAAGTACTTTTGAAATGCCCTTTGAGAACTGAATAGCACCTTTCTTCTTTTCACTTCTAGATCGGAGGTAGATCAATCAATGGCAGTTGAAATTACACTTTCGCCTGATCAAGAGACGAGTTTAAGAGAATATATGTATACCTTAATGGTAGATGAAGTGAGAAACGCACGAATAGCCGTACATTTAGAGAATCGCTATTTATCAAAAAAAGAGACTTGTGAGTATTTAGGTATCGCCAACAACACGCTTGATAAATGGATTGATGCAGGACTTCCCATGATACATCTTTGGGGTGTTGTACGATTCCAGCGAGAAGAGATAGATAAATGGCTAAGGGAGTATTCCAAAGCACAGCAAGGCGCTGTATGATGAGTGTGTAGTGATACTGATATGCCATTTTTGAAAGGAAGATAGAAATGGCAATTAGTCTAATGGAAAATGGCTCGTATAAAGTCAATGTTTATATGGGGGCGGATGCTTCTCGATATGTGGCTTATGCGGACAGCAAACATGAAGCAGAGATTTTAGAAACAGAAGCAAAACTAAAAAAATTGAAAGGAGAAGTGAAAAAGAAGAAAGGTTCTTATACATTCAAAGAGGTTTACCAAATGTGGTGGGATAAGAAATACACCGTTACACAACATCATGAGCAGTCTACTTTGGATCGAACTAAGACTTGCTTTGAGAAGAGAATTCTTCCTTACTTAGGGGATGTTCCGATTAATAAGATTACCTATGACCTATTAGAAGATACCCAAATTTTGTGGGCATTTGGCAATGAGGAAAAAGGCATTAAACCTTATGCTAACTATAAACACTGTGTCTCCTACACCAAACAAGTATTACGCTATGCCCTAGTGAAAGGTTATATCCAAAAGAATCCCTATGATTTGTTGGAGATGCCTGTAAATGCAGACCTAAAGAACAAAAAGGAAAAAAAACGTCAGCAAAAGTACTATTCTAAGGAACTCATCCAACAAGTGTTAACTTTGATGAAGCAAGAATATGGGGTGCGAGACTATACGTTACTTTCTTTGATTTATCAATTAGGGGCAGCCAAAGGAGAAATTTATCCCTTGGTCTGGTCAGATATTGATTTCAAAAACAAGACGATTTCCCTTATGCATAAATTGGTGAAAAATAAAGCTACCGGAAAATACGAACGTGTAAAAGGGATGAAAAACTCCTATCGATTTCGAACGATTCCAGTAGCAGATTCCGTTATTAATCTATTGGCAAAATGGAAAAAGGTTCAATTTAATGAACTTCAACAAGTCAATATTTTTCCAACCGATGATCAATTTATCTTCACCTATACGACTCAAAAGGGAGAACTGAATCAACCTTTGCATCCAGACTACCTTAACAATAAACTTGATGCCCTTTCAAAGAAATTTGACCTTCCAAAAATAACACCCCACGGCTTACGACATACTTTTGTCAGTGACCTTTTAAACAATGGTGTGGATGATTTAATCGTAAAATCTCTAGTCGGTCATGCGGAAACGTCAGAGATTACACGAAATGTTTACGGGCATGTAAATCCAGAAGTTCAGAAAGAAACCGTCAAGCACTTGGAGGATTACCGGCAAAAAACAAGTTGAAAAAAATAGTCGTAACCAAACTCGTAACCAAAATAAAAAAAGCACCTTCCAACTGAATGGAAAGTGCTTGAAATCGTTGGTATAACAACGATTAACGTTTAGAGAATTGAGAAGCTTTACGGGCTTTCTTAAGACCTGGTTTTTTACGTTCAACCATACGAGCGTCACGTGTTAATAGACCAGCGCGTTTTAATGCAAGACGGAAGTCAGGATCAACTTCTAATAATGCACGAGAAATACCGTGGCGGATTGCGCCAGATTGTCCAGCATAGCCCCCACCGTTTACGTTTACGATTACATCGTAAGCGCCAGTTGTTTCAGTTACGCCAAATGGTTGGTTGATAACTAAACGTAGGTCAGCATGTGGGATATATTCTTCAACGTCTTTTTTATTGATAGTAATTTTACCAGTACCTGGTACCAAACGTACGCGAGCTACTGCATTTTTACGACGGCCTGTGCCGATATATTGAGCTTGTGCCAATGAAATTCCCTCCTATTAAATTAAGTTTGTGATGTCTAATACTTCTGGTTGTTGAGCTGCATGTGGATGTTCAGCGCCACCGTAAACGTGTAGCTTCATGCCTTGTGCGCGACCCAAAGTGTTTTTAGGAAGCATACCTTTTACAGAAGTTTCGATCAAACGACGAGAATTTTTAGCACGCAATTCACCAGCTGAAACTTGTTTCAAGCCGCCAGGATGATTTGAGTGACGGTAGTAAATTTTATCAGATGCTTTTTTACCTGTTAATTTCACTTTGTCAGCGTTAATGACGATTACAAAATCACCTGTATCCACATGGGGGGTGAAAGTTGGTTTGTTTTTACCGCGTAAGATTGAAGCAACGACTGCTGAAAGGCGTCCCATTGGAACATCAGTAGCGTCTACTACATACCATTTACGTTCTACTTCGCCTGGTTTGGCCATATATGTTGTACGCAAGATTTTTTCCTCCAATTTCAATTTCGAATGTTTACAATCACTTGAGTTTCCGGGGCTCTTTGTGGGGTAAACAATACCATTTAACATAATAACGGTAAAACTGCGCAAAGTCAATCAAAAGTCGCGGCTTTTCCCAGCATTTTTAAACTTTATTTTTTCCTGCCATTATTTCCCTACTATAATAATCAAATTTTTTAGAAAAAGACTTTTTCAACAAAGAGTCCTTGTTACATTTTATTCCATCATTTTTCAGAAAATAATTTTTAGATTTCTTCAAGCGATTTTGTTCTTTTATACAACCTAAACTTTATAAAGCAGCTATTTTTGTATAATTTATGCTTTTTTAAAAATATTTTGTATAAATATTTATATTTTTGCTTGCTTTTTAATTTTCAATTTGATACGATAGCGTCAACACATTTTTACTCACACTGAAAAAAGCACAACAGAAAGGGCGTATTTATTATGAAAGAGAAGGTTGTATTAGCATATTCAGGAGGACTTGATACCTCCGTATCCATTAAGTGGTTGACCGATGAAGGGTATGACGTCATCGCGTGTTGTTTAGATATTGGGGAAGGAAAAGATACGGCGTTTATTAAGGAAAAAGCGTTGCAAGTGGGGGCAATCGCCTCTTATGCCATCGATGCTAAAGACGAGTTCGCCGAAGAGTATGCCTTAATTGCATTGCAAGGCCACACTTTTTACGAACAGTCTTATCCTTTAGTATCTGCACTATCCCGACCGTTAATTGCGAAAAAATTAGTTGAACTAGCCCGATCAACTGGCGCTACAACGGTTGCACATGGTTGTACTGGTAAAGGAAATGACCAAGTGCGTTTTGAAGTTGCAATCAATTCTTTAGCGCCAGAATTAAAAGTGATTGCACCTGTCCGTGAGTGGAAATGGTCTCGTGAAGAAGAAATTGCTTACGCCGCCAAAAAAGGTGTACCAATTCCAGCGAATTTAGATAATCCTTATTCGATTGATCAAAATATTTGGGGACGTGCGTGTGAGTGCGGCATCCTTGAAGATCCTTGGGCAACACCGCCTGAAGGAGCTTACGAAATTACCACTGCCATTGAAGATACACCTGATACAGCTGATATCGTGGAAATTACCTTTGATCAAGGCGTTCCGGTAGCATTAAATGGCGAAACCTACAATTTTGCTGACATTATTATGGAATTAAATTTAATTGCCGGCAAACATGGCGTGGGACGAATCGACCACGTGGAAAATCGTCTGGTTGGCATTAAATCCCGCGAAGTCTACGAATGTCCCGGCGCAATGACTTTAATGAAGGCACATAAAGAATTGGAAGACTTAACTTTTGTCCGTGAAGTGGCCCATTTCAAACCGATGATTGAACAGCAATTAAGTAACATTATTTATAACGCATTATGGTTCAATCCACTAACTGACGCTTTAATTGCTTTTCTAAAAGAAACGCAAAAATATGTCAACGGTATCGTCCGCGTTAAATTACTAAAAGGCAACGTGATTGTGGAAGGACGTAAATCTGAAAATAGTTTATACTCTGAAAACTTGGCGACTTACACATCTGCTGATACCTTTGATCAAGACGCAGCGGTTGGCTTCATTAAATTGTGGGGCCTGCCAAGCAAAGTTCACGCTGAGGTTCAAACACAAATGCAAGCAGAAAATTTGGTAAAATAAAGACAAACAGGATATTTATTTTACCGACAATCAACTTTAAGACAAATGGCTGTGCCATAAGTTAGGTAACGATACAAACTCTAAAATTTAACAAATCGAGATTGGAATAGACGTGTTCAGCTTAGAGAAGCTACTGCTGGATCCCCGTTTATCCGTAAATAAGCGCTGTGATTATATTAATTCATAGCCCCAAGATTCGTTACAAATCCAGCGGACTGTAGTTATTTCCGGTTGGATTTATCCCAGAGTTTTCTTACAACTTATGTCGCAGCTTTTTTAACTGACAAATGAGGTGGAGAAAGTGGCAAAATTATGGGGTGGCCGTTTTGACGGTCAAAACGAAGCATGGATTGACGCGTTTGGCGCATCGATTTTATTTGATCAAAAAATGGCAACACAAGACATCAAGGGCAGTTTGGCCCATGTTAAAATGTTGGCCAAAACAGAAATCATTAGCGCTGAAGAATCCGCTGAAATCCAGCGGGGGTTAGAAAAACTGCAAGAAAAACTAGCAGCCGGACAATTAGAATTTACCATTGGAAACGAAGATATCCACATGAACTTGGAATCTTATTTGGCCGCAGAAATCGGGCCGGTTGCCGGCAAGCTCCACACTGCCCGCAGTCGTAACGACCAAGTGGCGACAGATATGCATTTATATTTAAAAGATATCGTCAAACAATTGCTGCCAAAAATTCAGCATTTTCGCAATGTTTTAGTGGGAAAAGCAGCAGAAAATGTCCACACCGTCATGCCTGGCTACACGCATTTGCAACATGCACAACCTATTTCTTTTGCCCATCACCTGCTGGCTTATTATGAAATGTTGACCCGCGATCAAACGCGTTTTATTGAAAACTTACAGCGAATTGATAGCATGCCACTAGGTAGTGCCGCACTTGCGGGTACGACCTTTCCAGTCGACCGCTTTTTTACGGCTAATGAACTAGATTTTGGCAATATTTATGCCAACAGTTTGGATGCTGTTAGTGATCGTGATTTCATTTTGGAATTTTTAAGCAACAGCGCCATTATGATGATGCATCTCTCCCGCTTTTGCGAAGAGTTGATTTTGTGGTGCTCCCATGAATTTAAGTTTGTGGAATTAACCGACAGCTTTTCTACCGGCAGCTCAATTATGCCTCAAAAGAAAAATCCCGATATGGCCGAGTTGATTCGCGGTAAAACTGGTCGCGTTTACGGCAACTTATTTGGTCTTTTGACCGTTATGAAAGGCTTGCCCCTTGCCTACAATAAGGATTTTCAAGAAGATAAAGAAGGCATGTTTGATACAGCGGAAACAATTTTAACTAGCCTGGATATTATGGCAGGCATGATTGATACCATGAAAGTTAACAAAGAAAATATGGCGCAAGCCACTGAATCGGATTTTTCCAATGCAACAGAACTAGCCGATTACTTAGCCAACCACGGCGTGCCATTCCGCGAAGCCCACGAAATTGTCGGCAAGTTAGTCCTAGCCTGCATTCAACGGGGGATTTTCCTCCAAGATGTGCCGCTGGAAGAATACCAGCAAATCGCACCTGTCATTGAATCGGACATTTATGAAAAATTATCTTCTTATAACGCCGTTAAAAACCGCCACTCTTATGGTGGGACCGGTTTTGATCAAGTAGACAAACAAATCAAAGCCGCCAAAATACAACTGCAAAAAGAAAAAGCTGCCGATTAAACTACGGGCGTCAATATTTAACATAGTCCTGACAATTTTTATCATATAAAAAGCTAAAATACCTGTATTATAGAAGAAAACTTTTGGTCGCTTGCTTTCAGCACCAAAAGTAATCGCCCCATTCTTGCAACTGTGAGCTTTGCGGCAAACTTCTTAATCCAGGTATTTTTTATATTGAACAATAAAATGAACTCAAGGTACCGCGAGTGCGCGTAATACGACAAAATTTTGATAATTTGTTTTTCAAATTTAAACGTAAAGCACCAGCAACTTTTTCAAAACAAAAAACTACATATTTTAAAAAAAAAGTGAGGAATTTAATCTTTTGGGTTTGTAGTATAAGTGAAGTCAGGAAATACCAAAAGCAAACAAAATAGTTTTAATTTGCAACGTATCTTAACGAGGTGGTGAAGTAATGGAAGAAATTGAAAACACCCTCTTTTATCGCAGGGTGAAAAAGCGCGATGAAGCGGCCTTTAACACATTAATTACCGCCTACAGTAAATTATTATGGGCAGTGGCTAGTCGCAGCGGCGCGGCAAACGGCATGGATTTAGAAGAAGTAGTCAGCGATGTCTTCTTACGCTTGTGGGAACAGCCGGAAAAATTTGATGAAAAAAAAGGGAGTCTAAAAACTTATTTATGCATCATGACTGAAAGTATGACAAAAAACAAATTACAACAAGCACGCCGGCGTCAACACGAAACACTAGCGAACATTGAGGAAAACACAGATGAGTTAGTTAGCAGTGAGTTGGAAGAAAAAGCGGCTTGGCAGGAAATTTACAGTCTTATTATGACTTTTGATGAGCCAACGCGGCAAATTTTACTTTGGCGAATTTTCTACGAACTAACGCCCCAAGAAATCACCAAGAAGTCCGGACTTCCAGCAAAAGAAGTCGACAACCGGTTGTATCGGGGACGAAAAAAATTACGCAGTTTGGTAGAACGCAATTCCTTTTTCAGAGAGGTGGAAAATACATGAAAAAACATCCTTTAGAATACTTAGACGATACCCAGTTAGATGAGTTGTTACATTATAACGAACAGCCCTTTGATAAAGAAAATAAAAATAACATCCACCAAAAATTTGCTACAAAAAAAGCTTTGGTTAAAAAAAGAAACCAGCGACGACGCCGCTGGCTAATCAGCGGTGCCACAGCTGCTTTAGCTTTAATATTAGTCGGCTTTACTTTCCGAGATGATTTATCGGTGGCTTACAAAAAACGCTTTGGCAATCAAACAGAACTCCTTTTATTAAATTCTGATAAGTTAAGTCAAAACGTTACCGATCAAGGATTGGAACTAAAAGCCGTCGCTTCTTTTAAAGACGGAAGTAATCAATATCTTGTCAGCCAACTAACCGATTTAACCGGCGAACGCTTGGACGAAAGCACCATGATTGATCGTTGGCAAATGTTTGGCGGCGGGAATACCCAAATGACCCATTATGATGCCAGTACTAAAACGGCGACTTTAGTAACCAGTGCAATCGGCGCTGATGATACGCCAAATTCAGGTTTTCAATTAACGGCCTTTACCAGTGGAAAAAAAGACTTTGCGACAACCTATCACCCAAATTGGCAAAACTTACTACAAACCAAAAAGAGCTGGATTGATTTAACGAAACAACAAGCGCAAGGAGGCGGTCTAAATGAAGAAGTTGCCAAAAATTATGGTGTATCTTGGAATGAACTGGTGAAAACTGGCCTTAAACCTTCACAAGTAAACGAAAAATTAGATAACCAGTTTACAATTTCAAATATTGCCTACAAAGACGATTTACTCCATCTGCAATTAAAAATACCCAATACACCCAAAATGGCGGCAGTTTTCCCGCAGTTAGTAATAAATGATAAAAAAATTGATTCTTTCGCTGATTTTAGCGTCGATTATGGCACCCATAACAACAAAACTGGTCGCGCAGATTATCAAGAGTACATTTTCCCAGTTAAAAAAGCCGATTTAACTCAGGCAAAACTTGTTTTAACAGGTTGGCGGTGGGAAACTTACCAAGAGGGAGATTGGGCCATTCAACTGAAAAAAGCCAAAGAACTTCCGTTAACCAAAATCTCCTCTCAAACGCTCACAACGCAACAAGGAGAGTTGAAATTAGATAACATCCAGCTTTCACCTATCGCCCTTGATTTTAACTACACCGGCAATTTAAGCGGTACGACGATTACATTAAACTATGAAGATGGCACAAAATTTGCAACCACCGTTGAATATGACGATCAGCTCAATCACAAAAAAGCCGAAAATTTTCGTTACGAATTCGGTCTAAAAGATAACAAAGAAATCAAAAGCATCACCTTTAACCAGCAAAAATTAAAAATGAAATAAGAAAAGCGGAACAAACCGCCCTCAGCTCTCAAAAAATAAGCGCGGGATTTCTTAAAATTGTTCCTCAAATTTTTAGAAATTTCGTCTTATTTCTTGGAGAGCTAGTTTGTGAAGCTAGACAATAAGAAAAGCTGAGCAAACTTGGTCAACTCGCTAGTTATAAGGCAGAAGCTTGATAAATTTTTTTCTAATTTCTCAAATTTTTGCCTTATTGTCGCTCTAATTCTTGAAAACTTCATTTTTTCCCTTAAAATAGAAAAACAAAAAAAGCAGCGCACCACTTCCTTGTCGCTTAAGTGAAAGACCCAAAATTTATTTGGATCTTCAACTTAAAAGATGGGTCGCCTGCTTTTTTGCTTTTTAGCTTTTTCAGGAGGTTTTTCTACTAGTTTTACTTGGTTTTTACAGCGTTTTTTGATTGTTTTTTTCCTCTTTGCTTTTCAACAAGTTTTCCACTAGGCCCTACTGGGGTCTGACTGCTTTTTTCGTAATTTTTCCACTGAGCTCTCAAAAAAAGTTTATTGAAATTCTGTCATTTCAGAGCGGAAACGCAATGGTAAATGATTGCGTTGGGCGCTAGGGTTAATGCGCTCTTTAATCGTCACAGCGGCTAAAAAGGCGCGCCACTGCTCCCCTACGATATCATTGCCTTGTAAAAACTTATCTTTTGGCAGCGTGATATTTTCTAATAAACGATAGCTGCCATTTTCCAGACAGGCTAATAATTGATGGGTTTCATCGTAAATCATGACCTTTTCATTGACGTAACGCTTTGCAAAGTGTGGGCAAATATACGGCAGACAGTAGTGTTTGGGCGTAATTTTAGCAAACAAAACGTCCTCCACATATTCAAATCGAACAAAACCTTTGTACTGGTGAGCCTCACCATACAAAGCACGGACTGCTGTATCTAGTGCTAAAATTTCCGGTTTACCAATAAAGTTCTGCAAATTATCTTTGGTATCAAGGCCAATATGTAACGCGTGAAGCAAGTAGGTCTCCTTGTTTTCCAAACTCGTATTAAAGCCGTCGTGAAGAAATACATAGTTATTTGGTGTTAGAACTTCTTGCAGGCGACGGGCAATCTTTTCGGCTTTTTTTTCATCAGTTTTAATCCACTCCGGCGGAAATAAATTATTTTCCGTTGTAGCCGGATTTAACACGACAGCCGGAAATTGATGGCGGCGAAATGACAGGTCAATGACGGTATAAAAACCCGCCAATGTCCCATCGTATTCCAAAATGTCGATCGTTTCTTTCATCCACACCATCACAAATCCCTTCTTTCTGATGCTTTAAATTGTGTATTGTCTTATTGCAACGCAAATTGGTGCTGCTGGCCTTTTTGCCGCTCAAAACGTTCGACATCAAACAAGCTCATCTGCTCGCCAAAACTTTGGGTATTAAGAGCCTGCAGCTGTTTAAATTGGCGTTTTGAAATCAAGGCTTCAATAATCCACTGGGGATCTTGGACTAAGCCGGGAAATTTTTCGTGGTTGCAGCTGACAAAGTATTGGGCACGTTTTACAACCACGCCTAACTTTTTTAAATCGCTCAAATGAAGCCGATAATATTTGCGGGCGCGTAATATATTGCGGGCGCTCTTTGGCCCTACGCCAGGAATGCGCAAAAGCGTATTTAGATCTGCGGTTTGCACATCAACAGGAAAACGATCCAAATTTTGAATTGCCCAGTTGGCCTTGGGATCGAGATATAAATTGAAATTGGGTTGTTCTTTTTTCAAAATTTCATCGGGGGTAAAATTGTAAAACCGCATGAGCCAGTCGGCTTGATACAGACGATGCTCCCGCAACAAAGGCGGCTTTTGCGTTACAGCTGGCAGGAGTGAATCATCATTCATCGGGATATAAGCAGAATAATAAACGCGTTTTAGCTGATATTTTTGATACAAATTACCGGAAATTTTTACTATTGCACGATCTGTTTCCGGGCTCGCCCCGATAATCATCTGGGTAGATTGTCCTGCTGGCACAAAAGGCGTCTTGTGACGGTAAAGTGCGGGCAGTAAATTTTGCTCTTCTTTTTTTAGGGCAATTTGTTTCATCGGCTTATATAATTCATAAGGATCTTTATCCGGTGCCAAAAGCTGCAGGCTATCTTTTGAAGGCAGCTCTACATTTACACTCATACGATCAGCCAGATATCCCAAGCGCTCGATCAAAAGGCTATCCGCCCCAGGAATCGCTTTAACGTGAATATAACCGCGAAAGCCTTTTTCAAAGCGTAAAATTTCCAGTGTTTTAATCATCAACTCACAGGTATAATCCGGTGATTTTACAATCGCCGAGCTTAGAAACAAGCCTTCAATATAATTTCGCAGATAAAAATCAAGCACTAAATTCGCCAATTCCGCTGGTTTAAACGTAGCTCGCGGGCGCTGATTGGAACGACGATTGACACAATAATGGCAGTCGAAAATACAAGCATTGCTAAACAACACTTTCAACAACGACACGCAGCGTCCATCTGCGGTAAAAGAATGACAAATTCCAGCAGCTTCAGTACTGCCGATTGTCCCACTGCGACTCGTATCACTCACACCACTGCTGGAGCAAGAGACATCATATTTGGCTGCATCCGCTAAAATGCCGATTTTTTTCGTTAAATCCATTTTGGGCACCACCTTTTCTGACAAGACAAACCGAACGTATGTTTGTATTTTAACAAGAAAAAAGACGCCTGTCAAAAGACGTCTGCTGTAAATTTTTTAGAGTAGCAATTCGTACAAATCACACGTATCTGTGCCCTGGTCATCAAAAGAACGCAATTCTTTACGCTCCCGCCATAAGTAACCGCATTTTTCATAGAGACTTTTTGCCGGTAAATTATCCGCAAAGACATCGAGGCGAATGGCCTGACAGCCTTTTTTTAGCGCAACTTCTTTAGCACACGCTAACAAACTACGTCCAATATTTTGACCTTTAAAATCAGCATCTGCCAATAGCGTATGAATGACTAAAAACTCTTCATCCAAAAGGTGTTGATTTTCCCAAGCAATTTCGGAATATTCTACTTCATGCTCATGATTTAAAATAACACTACCAACAATTTGACCGTCAATTTCTGCGACATAAAGTTCTTTTTTAGACAAGGCGGCTGTCATATCACTTACCAGTGGGTAGATTTTTGGTACCCAACTTACGATTGGATAATTGATTTGTGCCATTCCTTTATTAAAAAAAGCTATGACCGCCTCTTTTTCAGCCTCGTTTGCCAAACGCGTTTTTACTGCCATCTGCTCACCTTCTTAGCCAAATTTCTAAGTATTTTCTTAACTCAACTATACCATTGTCGAAGCTAAAATGCAGAAATGTTTTGCCCTAACTGCAGCTTTTGAGCTTAATTTCTACCATTTTACGTCTCTTAACAGTGATAATCTTAGGAAATCAATCAATTTTTTAGTAAAAATTAGCGGCCTCTTTACTGCTGAAAAGCACAAATAATAGTAGCAAACTTCCCCAAAAAATTTGCTACTATTATTTGTAAGTACCACCAGTCCCTGTGGCAGTTAAATTCTCCCCATTGTATTTGGCCTCTCTTTTTTGAATTACCTTTTGAGCCAAGTTGGCCCAATCTAAAGGTCGTGGCGGTGCTAACCAGACAACACAATCTTTTTGGTAATCCTGCCCTAACTCCCGTGAGTCTGTCAGTAGAATATCCGCATCCTTGATTGTCGGAACAACATTTGCGCCGATCTGTTTAAAAAAATCGAGGTTTTTTACGATAAATTGGTTGTACAAATTGCCGTATGAAAAATCGACATACACATTGATCGTTTCCAAAATCAATTTTTTAGGAAACGAATCCAAAATTAAAAAGAGATACTGCAGTAAAAGCTGTTTTTTCTTGCGATACAAATCAGGTGCTGTTTGCTTAAGATTGCTGATATACCGCCTGCAAAATGCTAATACGCGCGGAAAATTTTGCTGAAAATAAATAATGTTTATTTCCGGCTGAATACTTTCAAATGCCGTGCTTGTCTCTAACAATTGAAAATGTAAATAACGGCTACGGGTCAAAAATCCAGCCAAACTTTCCGTTTCCTTGATCAATTTTGGGAAAGTTTGAATTAATTGCGCAAGTAAGTTTTGACTCCATTGATTGATCTGTGGACTTTCTGCAAGTGCAAATGTTAGTCCGATCTCTTTGGAACGCGCCCCGTAATAACAGTAAAACGCCGCCGCTTCATCCTCCCGGTATTGCGAAGGAACCCGATAAAAAAAGGCTGTTTGCATTTCTTTTTCCAAATTTTCCGGCAACAGAAAACTTAAGTCTTGCCACTCTACATACTTTTTTTGCTGAATACGTAAATTGGTTACGTGTAAGTAATGCATCAACTTCATTTTTTGATGCATCGTCATTTTGATTAAATCCAACGCTTCTAATTTCGTTTGAATCATATTTTGGTCGGCCACAGGATAAATATCTTGATCATTTTTAAAAATCCGGGCAAATAACTCGGTTAAAAATAAGCGCACGTTCTTTTCACTTTTACCGGTTAAACGAAACTTTTTATCAATCGTGATGTCGAAATTTTTTAAATACGTATTCAAATTTTTATAATTGCTATGGGCAATTGGGTAACTGATCAACTTTTTTTCGGAAAGATCATTCAAGGATTTGAACTGCCCTAAAGCAGCCCCTGCTAAAATTTGAAAACTCGTTGATTCTGCCACGTATTTTTCTAACAACGTTTCAGAACTTGCACTTCCGGTAATTTCCAGTTGCAAAAAAGGTTCCTCGACAAAAAGATTTATTTCTGGTGCCAGCTGATAGTGTTCCAAATCTAAAATCAGCTGATCAATCAGGCTTTTTAATACATAATTGGAAATTCCTAATTCTTCCATTAATTCTTTTTTTGTTAAAGCAAAATACGGGCTACGTTCTACTTTTTTCAAGAGCTGATATTTACGCCACTCTTCTTTTGCTAAAAAATTAGCCAGCAAAGTCATCACTCACTCTCGCTTCTAATTTTCCATTTCCTTGACCGTACAATACCAACCCCGATAATACATAGGCACTTTGCGCAATTTCTGTCCATTCGTCGGCATCATCTCCTCCAGTTGCATTTCCTTCTGGCAATAACGCTGCGATTTCCATGGGGGCAAAAAATTCGTCATTAAGCATTAAAACTTGATTTTTTCTCCGCCCTTGTAAAGGTGATAAGTAGTAAGGCTCACTTGGAAAGACAGCTGTTTTTTTACTTTTTGTCTGTTGTTTATCTAATAAATAAGCGTCTTTTGGCACTACGTCTTGCATCACTTTTTTTGCCTCTATTATTTTTTTATCAGATTTTGGCGAGACAACGATAGGTGACCTGTCTGCCTCTTTCTCCAATGCTAATTTTCCATCTGTCTTGTGAGTGTTATTGGTTTCAATTTTTTGTTCTTCATTTGCGATTGGTGTAATCGCATTATGCGGATCTAATGGATCATAAATAACCGTATTGGCTAAGGCGTGTTCTGAAAACAAGAAAATTGAAGCCCCTACTGCTAAAAAGACCGAACGCGTCATTTTTCTCATTACATCACCCCTTTTCTAAAATTATGAACTGATTTTTTTAATGATGATAATTCCCAGTACCAAGCAAAGTAAAAACGATACGATAACGCCGATGCCATACCAGCGATTTTGTTGCTGATTTTTTCGCGTAATCGTTTTTGCCTGTTTTACCATTTGTGCCTTTAGTTGCGACTGGGTATTATTTTGAACCAGCTTGCCGTACACCACATAGCGCCATTGCGTTTGCGTTGGTTTATCGCAGGTGATTAGTGTAATCTCTGTTTGGTTGTGATCATCCAGAACTTGTAGTTCACTTTGATGCACGAGTTTTGTTTCCTTTACTTTGTAATGATAAAAATTATTTTCGTAGCGTAAATAAATGCTATCGCCTAATTTCACCTGGAGTAATTTGCCAAACAGCAAGTTTTCACGCCCAAGATGATGACCAATCAAGACAAAATTATGATCTTGTGGCGAGCGCTCTGGAAAAAGCGAACCTGCGCCTACTAATAGTTCTTGGTTGGTCACACCGTTAAAAACAGGCACGCTGATTCCTACTGCCGGTAATGTTATCCCGCCGCTTTCTTTGAAGACGGCCGTTTTCTTAAATGCTAAAACATCAGCTAAATCCGGTGGCTGCACAGCTTCTAAAGCCACACTTTCTTCACTTGTATGGAAAGGACTTGTTTTAAGTGTGACATTATCGGTTTGATAAATTAACAATGCCTGCTTTAAAAAAGGTAAAAAAAGCAGGGTCACTGCTAGGACATACAATAAAATCAGACTAATTTGAACTTTTTGCTTCATCATCTTCTTTATTTTTCTTTCTGCGCCAAATAATAAAGAACAAAATTAACAAGAGCAGCAATAAAATACCGATTAAAATATATACCCAGGTATAGTCTTTTTTGATGGTGACATCTGAGTCGTTTAATTTTTTGGCTACTTCAGCTTTAATTTCAAAGTCTTTTGACAATGACCAATGGTAGTGATAATTGGTTTCTTTATGACCATCTCCAATAAATTTAAACTGTCCTTTTTCATCTTGCTGCCCATAGGCTTCGATTTTCATGGTATACTTACCGGCTTTTAAAGCTTCACCATTTAATGCTACAGCTAAATCAAAATTGGAATTTGGTGCCATTTGCATGCCTTTTTTTCTGACGTATAAAGTGCTGTATCACTGCCTTTTTTGCTAATCGTTGTTTTTGTCGCTAATTGATTTAAATAGGTAGGATTAGGATTTTGTAAATTCCCTTGAATGACATTTCGTGCATTGCGCTGATCTGCGGCGACCTTCGTTAGTTTCAAGTCCGGCGCGCCATTATCTGTAGTTTGGCGCATCAATAACGCCACAACATAGGAATACTCATTTTTAATTGCTAAGCCTTTATCTTCTTGCTTGGCAGTGGAATTATCTGTCTTTGCGGCTTTTTCTTTAAACGTAATCCCCCCGGCAATTACACCAGAAAATTTCTCATTGGGCATCTGTATTTTAATTTTATATTCCGCTGCAGAATGAGGCGCCAAGCTAATCTCACTTGGTGCTTTTACAAAGTCTTTAATATTATATTGCAGCGTCTCATCTGCTTTAATCTCATTTTGGCTGTATTCAACAACCCCATTGCCATTAGTAGTGGCACTATTGATTTGAGCTTCTACGACTACTTTTTGATCCGTGTCATTGCGCAATGACACGGACAATTCATCTGCTTGGTTTGGTGCCAACAATAAATCAAAATACGTCTTTGTCTTATCAATTTGATTAGCAGAAGTCTTTGGTGTCACAGCAAAGTTAAACTCCGAGGCAAAACTCGGCTGTGGTAATAACAAACAGCAAAAAACGGCTGCTAGCAACATGATTATTTTTTTTACCTTCATTTCTATAATCCTTTCAATGAAAAAATAGTTAGTAATTAAAACAGATTACCCGAACAATTGAGACATTTCTCTATGCTAAAAATCACGCCATAAACAGCGTTTTTAGCACGTTTATCTACTATTGTCCGGGTATTTTGTCTTATTTTAATTTTTTATTCTATTTCCCATGTCTTAAAACTTAATTTCCTGGTGCGTCAGTTAACACCCAAGTAAAGGTGGTTGTATATTTTTTAGCGTATTTCGTTGTTGCCCCCGGTACGCTTAATTCAATACTTTCTGCTGCTGTGGTAGCATCTGTACCCCAATCTAGTAAGTAGGTCCCGGCACCTTGCCCTGCTGTTGCAGACATTACATCTTGCAAAGCACCACTTGGATCAGCAATAATAGTCGCTTGACCGGTAGGCGCTGCTGAATCAGAAGCCGTTACGACATGGCCGTTTTTAAAAACAATTTCAGCCCCAGTTAATTCTTCATTATCAGCTGTTTTAAATTGATTATTTTGTTTCATTTGTAACGTCCAGCCAGCTTCTGTCCCCCGGTTGTCTGTTACTTGCACAAAGTTAGGTCCTGTTTTTTCTACGGCATCTTTGTCCACATATTTTTGCGCTTTTGCTTTGTAGACTTCGTTTTTAGACGTAATTTTTTGCGAGCCAAAATCTAAACTTGAAGCATAATCAATCGATAATGGGCCAGCAGTTCCTGGATTTGGGCCAGCTGGATCTGTTGGATCAACGGGTTCCACTGGGTCTACTGGATTGATTGGATCAACGGGATTGGTAGGATCTGTGTTTGGTGTAAACGTAATAATCCCATTTGAATTATAATTGGCGCCATCGGCTGCTAAAGCTGTCGTACCACTTAGAACCACGCCTGCTAAAATACTTGTTGTTAGAAATAAATAACCAATTTTTTTCATTGTAATTGCTCCTTTTTTATTAATTTCCTGGTACGTCAGACAAACTCCATGTTAATGTCGTGCTGTATTTTACCGCATCTTTTGGTGTGCTACCTGGCACAGATAACGTAATAGCTTTGGTTACTTGCGCATCTACTTGTGTCCCATCTTTGTCTGTTTCTTTAACAGTCTCAACACTACCCCAACGATCAACATAAGTTCCGGCACCTTCACCTGCTTTAGCCGACATAACCAAACTTTCGCTGGCATCTGGATTTAATTCAATCACACTGGCTGCGGTTGGATGAACCGCAGTTGAATTACTCGCAACTGTCGGGCTCACTAATTTCACTACTGAACCAGTCAATGTATCATTTAACGCACTTGCAGCTTTGAATTGACCATTTTGTTTTACTTTTAAAGTCCAGCCGGCGTTATTCCCGCGATTATCTGAGATTTGCACATAATTCGGCGTTGCGGCTGTCCCATCTTTATATTGTTGTGCCCGTGCATAATACACTTGATCACTATTGGTAATTTTATTTATCCCAAAGTCTAAAGAAGAAGCGTAGTCAATGGATAATGGGCCATCGGTACCAGGTTTTGGACCGTCTGGATCTGTTGGATCGACTGGCTCAACCGGATTGGTAGGATCTGGATTGGTGGGATCAACTGGTTTGGTGGGATCTGGATTGGGAATAAATTCCACCACCCCGTTTGAATCATAAGCTACTGAAGCTGCGTGAGAAACCAACCCACCAGCCATAGAAAGTGATAAAGCTGCTAGAGCTGCCACTGTCATAAAGCGGATATTTTTCATGTCTATTACTCCTAACGTTTTCTAAATATTTTTTTATTTATTACTTGCTATGGAACATCTTTTAATGTCCATGTTAGTGCTGTTTGATATTTTTTAGCGTACTTCACTGTTTTCCCTGGAACATGCAACGAGATAGCTTGTGCCCCTGTCTTTTCATCTGAACCAAAACGATACAACCATGTTCCAAGCCCTTTATTTTGATTTGCAACGACTACATCTATTTCACTGTTAAGCGGCAACGTATAGGAAGAAACTGGGGTTGGTGCGAAATCATTCGCAAGGTTTGACACCATCTCTCCTTGACTAAAAGAAATTTCGGCACCGGTAAGTAGTTGTCCTTCTGCCGTTTGAAATTGTGTCGCCTGTTTCACCGCTAAATGCCAACCACTACCTGTCCCCCGTATATCAGTTACTTGTACGTAATTGGGGCCTACCTTTTTTACGCCATCAAAATCACTATATTCTTGTGCTTTAGCATAATAAGTTTCGTTTCTTGTTGAAATTGCTTGATTGCCAAATTGAAAACCAGAAGCAAAATCTAATGAAAGGCTGCCACCTGTCCCAGCGACCGGCCCGCTTGGATCAGTCGGATCGATTGGTGTTACTGGTTTTGCAGGGTCTGGTAAAAGTGGATCTAGTGGTTTAATTAGTGTATCTTCACTACTTTGATATCTGATATGAGTACCAGTATCAGATCCATAAGCTTTTATTCCACCAATCAAACTAAAGGATAGTAGGCAAAGAAAACTAAGTATTTCGAATTTTTTCAGTGTACCCGCCTCCTTTTAGTTTGAAAAAAATCATCGCCAATAATGCAATACCCATTATTGTCGTGAATTGATAGGAGACATCCCCTGTCACTGGAATGATTACTTCTTGTCCTTTATAAGTCGGTAACGAACTTGCATCGTTAGTTGTCTGTGGGCCTGGCGTTAAAATTACTTCAGGTTTTTTGTCATCTTTATTCTTTTTATATTCATATTTACCGTAAAAAGAAGTAACACTGTTACTATCATAGTTTTTTTCTGCCGCAAAGACGGGGATTGTGGTGAAAACAAACAATACCGTCAATACAGTGCTGATTATTATTTTTTTCATCTCATCACCTAATTTCCTGGGACATCCTCTAGTTGCCATGCTAATTTGCCTGTGTAATCTCCGATGCGTTGTTTTTCAACAGGAACAGTTAATTTAAATCCTTGATTTCCTGTCCAATTCGCAGAAATTTCTTTGCTACCATCGGTTGTAAATTTACCAGATTCCACAATTTGCGTAGCTGTTGTAATTTGTTTTTCCCCCAGCGAAGAAGTGTAAGATAAGTCATCTTCCAATGAAACTGTACCGTTTTTTAAAGCTTCAGATTGATGTAACGTTAAGCGCCATGGCTTTTTAGCACCGCCACGAGTATCAGAAATCACAAGCTTACCGTTTATTGTTGGTTGATAGCTTTGCGTTTGATTAGAAATGTTATTGCTCCCAAATTCAAGTTTATCTGGCACTGTATCTAATGATAAATTTCCCACAACGATAACCTTAGTTGCTGCCTTAAATGTGGCGTCCCGATAATTTAAATCTTCTTTAGGATTAATGTTGCCAATATCATTATTTGTACTTGGCCGTTGATCCTCACTTAATTGTGTAATTAAACCACTTTGATCTTGCAAAAAGATTTGGATAACATCGCCTCGCGTAATTTGTAAGCTGGAAATATCAAGTTCCCATTTTCCTTGGGAATTTACTACTTGTGATGTATTTGCCTGTGGTTGACCGTTAACAGTTAGTGTTATAATACTATTAGGTTCCCCAGTGCCCGTTAATTTTGTCGTAATACTTTGGATGGCGTCCGAATTATCGACTTTAGCGGGTTCTGGTGGTGTAGCATCAATTACTGTAGTTGCGCTAGCTGCCGGTGTTATCCACGGGCCTCTTTTCGCAATACCTGTTATTTTTTCTCCAGCTTTTTGAAATTGAGCTGGATTACTTGTCTCTTTATAACGGATATACCCATTAGCATCCGTGGCTAAATCACTCCGAATATTCCCATAAGTATCTGTCAATGTAACCTGCGCTTGATTTTCTGAAGCATACACGGGAATATATTTGATCTCCCCATCAACTAACCCGTTATTATCTGGCACTTCCCCAATGACGACGCGTCCTTCAATCGTTTTATCTGCATCCGTTACCGGCGTCCATTCAATTTTAGGATTCTGATTCATCCCTGAAATACGCCGATAATTGGCTTGTTTAAATTGCTGCAGACCACTCACTGATGTACTTACTACTTCTTTTGTACCACTACCTGCAACAGACAAACTTGGAACTTTTGCATACGTTTCACTAGAAGGCCCTAAAACCGGCACCCCCACATTCCACAAATCAATATCCGAATCAAAAATATAAAAATTATTCTCAGCACGGTTCCCATTCGCGACGTTCACCGCACTCTTTGTATTGTTTAAGTTTCGCAAATCATATTGAGCGGGACTATTTAAAGTAAAGGTATTCCCGGTACGCGTAACATTTCCGGTACCTAAGCCGTTAGCTGAAACATTAATTAACGGTTGGCTACTCGTGCCAATTACATAAAAATAACTCCCCGGCTCAGCATTTAAATAGGTATTATTATTACTAAATGCTACAACTGATCCTGAGTCTTGTTTACTAGTTAAGTTAACAATTGCACCTTTTTTAATCGTCATTCCAGCCCCATCATCATCAAACCGAACGGCATTTCCCGGCATGTCTACGTTATAAACACTATTTTCACCAACCGTTAATGCTAGATAATGACTATAAACCGCAGGATAAGTTCTCCCTAAAGTTTGTGTTTGTCCTGCGTCCACGCGACAATTATTGCCGATTGTAAATTCTCGTGATGCTCCTGTTGACGTAGCACTAGCAGCAACGTTATACCAAAAAACAGAGAAGTTATAATAATTAACGTTTCCTTTATATTGGGTACCGTCTTCCATAATCATGCTACCTAAATAAAAATTTTCTGCGCGGGTATCAATATTCATCTTGCCATATACTCTTACTTCTGAATGAGAGGCACGTGCCAAGCGTTGCACGCCAGGCTCTGTCGTAACATTTCCAAAACGATATTTCCATTTTGCACCATACGTATAATTCAAACGTGTCCCGACGATATCTTCTGAGTTAGCCCCAACATATTTTTGATTCAAAACAATATCGTGCATATGGAAATTACCAATCGCATTTTGTGGGCTACCCAATCGAATCGATGCATCTTTAAAATGGATGCGATTCCCTTGACCATCAATCTCCAAATCATTTTTTCGTTGATAACTAGATAAGTTGGAATCAGAGGCACTTGGATTTTCAAAACTGCCTGTTAAACTAATTTTTGTAATTGTTTCATCGCAAACCGCACTGACAAAAGCCGTCCAAGTATTTACTTCTGCCTCATTTGCTGCCAGACGGGGGCGCACTTTTTCTTTGACTTGAACATCTTTACTTTCCTCAGTTGTTTGCTCCTGACTTTTTGTCGTCGTAGCTGTGCTAGTAGGATTGGTTTCTAGCGTAGTTGCCACATTACTTTCACCACTACTGAAAGGTGGTGTCGTAGCGGTGGTCTCGCTCTTGTCTGTTTCAAGAAAGGTAGACTCTACAGTTTGTGCACTACTACTAACAGTCGTATCTTCTTTACCATTTTCATCTCCTAGTGCTGCCGCCAATACTGAATTGGGCACAGTTGAAAGTAAAATAGTAAATAATAATAAAAATTTTATTTTACAGCGCATCTTTTTTCATTCACCTCCTTCACGGTCTAAATAATATCACAGCAATTCTTCTGTTTTTATATTTTTTTTTATTTAAAATGACAATTATCTTATAATAATTATTGAAATGACAAAATTTATTCAAAACCAAAATTAGTTTTGTTTAACTAATTTCCATTAAAGAAAAACCGTTATATTACAAAGAAAAACAAACAAAAAATGAATTATTAGCAATTAAATTATCATTATTTTATTGATAAAAATTATAAAATAACTATTTTTTAAAATAGGACATTGTTTAAAACGCAACGAAATTCATCTATACCAAAATATTCTTAATTTTTCTTAAAAAAAATGAAATAATTGTAATTTAGGCTGGAAATAAAGGCTATTTTTACTGATTAAATGAGATTTTTTTCTGTTTTTTCACACAATCATCATTTACTTTCTTGAATAGTTTTTTAGGTAATGAAAGTTTGATAACATTTCATACAAAAAATCTGATTTTGACAAAAAAATAAAAAGACAAAAATAGATTTTAATAGCACATCGCAACTGTTTTTTTATTTTAACTTTCCATGATTTTAAACAAAAAAAGATCCAGCGACATACATCGCTGAATCTTTTAGACAGTATTTAAATATTAAGCATCAATTTTAGGCGCTTTGCCTAAGTGTGCTTGAATCATCCAAATGCGTTTTTCTGTTGCTGTTTTGAATTCGATGAAGATGTCTTGCGTTGGATCGTCGCCTTCTTCACCAGATACTTCAATCCCTTTTTGGTATAAGTCAGCCAAATAGCGGTAACCTTCAACCAAAGTAGCTAAGCGTTCTTCCATTGAACGGTCCCAACGACCTACTTCATCAGGAATTTTAGTATTTTCAGCCATTTCCTTCAATGTAGAAAAAGGAGCGCCATCTAATGTGATTAAGCGTTCAGAAATTTCATCTAATTGGTCGTTCACATCATCCATGAAATCGTCCATCATTGGGTGTAATGTCAAGAAACCAGGTCCTCGCATATACCAGTGAGTTTGGTGAATAACCATTGACATTTGACTTAAGTCTGCCACTAATTGGTTTAATACTTCTTTTGTTTTTGCAAATTTCATTTTTCATCCTCCTTCAAATTGTTTACATTAAAATGATAGTATGAAATCGGAAAAAAGTACAACAAAACACTCTTTGGCGTTATTTCAAATTTTGTCATACTTTTAAAAAATAAGTAAATTTGCGGAATCTTTACTGAAAATCCCCCGTTTTAAAAATGACCTCTTGTTTTTTAACAAGAGGTCATTGGATCATTTCAATTCTGCTTGTACTTCTTTTGCGACTTCTTCCATCGCTTTATTCCAATCACTTGTCAGTGTTTCTTGATCTTTAACACCCGCTACAAAGGCAAAGTATAAATTATTAATTTGGTCTCTTTGTCCTCTAACAATAGTCCACTTTCCTTTTTCAGGTTTCATTTCGATCATAATCGGAACAGCTGTTTCTTTGGCTTTAGCTGTTTTAATATTTTCTCTTAACAGTTGTAACGTTTCTTCAATAATCTTATTTTGATCGTTGGCTAGTTTATTATCTGCAATCATTTTTTGCGTAATCCCTTTTGAAGTTTCCTTCATGATGGCAGCAAAATCTAGACCCTTCACTTCATATGTCACATTGGAGATTTTACCTGCTTCTTTTACTTTTACGTCATAGGAGGTAACTTCTTTGATTTGATGATTTAATAATTCCGTTAATTCATTGGCTTCATCTTTGGAAACGGCATCACCGACACTGATTAACCCCGCTGTAAAATTATCTTTGAAATTGGCCTCATTTTCTTTAAAGCCTTTATTCAATTCTTCTCCATTCGCAAAGTTTTCTGTAAATTTTTCCGTATCGTCGTCATAGACGACGCGATCAACGAACAGCTGACCCGCCTCTTCGGCAGGAATAGCCTTATTACACCCCGCTAAAACAAATAATGCCACTAGCATGAGTGGTATCCAGATTTTTTTCATACGAACACTCCCAATCTTTTGATAAATAGCTGCTAATTTTAAAACATTAAAACAAAATTTTTGCTTTGGTGAAAGCATATATTTTTTCATAAATAAGTTACACATTTTTTGCGTAATTTATTTTGAAAGGAGAATGGTTATGACTTTTATTATTGGCTGTTGCTTTGGCTCTTTTGGTTATCTTCTCGCGACGCGTCTGCCTAAAAATAGCTCACTTTTTCCTCCCTCTCATTGCGAGGCGTGTAACACGCGTCTTAGCTGGTTGGAATTGATTCCACTGTTAAGCTTTCTCTTACAAAAAGGACGCTGTCGTCACTGCCAAACAAAAATCCCCTTTGATTACCTTATTGCAGAAATTACTTGCGGACTGCTCTTTACTTTATGCTTAAATTATTCGCCGGCAAACCCGATCATCACTTGTTTTTGGCTATATTCTGCTTGGCTTTTGAGTATTTCCGACTACTATTTCAAAATTTTAGAAACCAGTATCTTTTTGGTAACAAGTCTTGTGCTATGGCTTGGGCAGTCTTATTTAAAGATGCCTTTTCATTGGCAGACATTCCTTTATTGTCTCCTATTTGCCGCGCTTTTTAGTTATTACTACCGTGAGAAATTGGGGGTTGGTGACCTTTTATTATTGCTGGCGTGGAGCCCTTGGTTATCTTTCTGGCAATTTTCTATGCTGCTTTTTCTTAGCAGTAGTTTCGGACTTTTGTACTTTATCGTAGCAAAAATACTGCAAAAAAATAGCGACAGATTGCCCTTTATCCCTTTTTTAAGCTGTGGGCTTTTCCTCGTCCTACACTTTAACAAAACGATACATGCTCTCTTTATTTTAGCATGGGAGTTCCCTTGACGGCATCTTTTAAACTTGTGACTTTGAAAATTCCATAATTTAACTTCATTTTCAAAAAATTGATTATAAAAATCCTACACCTAGCTGCTAAATTTCTGATTTGGCTAAGGTTTATTTATCCTGCCCATTTTCTAGTGGTACAAGCAGGCTTAGAAAAAAAGACAATTTATTCCTACGACAATCCTACTTTTCTTATAGTCAAAAAAATGAGCCAGGACAAAAATTTTGTCCTGACTCATTTCCAAAAATAAACGGCATTTTCGCAAGCGTTCTGCCGCGACTTTTAATACTAACGCATTAGTCTTGGTTGTTTAAGGCATCTTCTGCCGCCATTTGGGCTTCGATGTCTGAAATGCTATACACATTTTCAGAAGCAACCGTAACTTCTTTTGGTTCCATATTGCGGTAACGTGCCATACCAGTACCAGCAGGAATGATTTTCCCGATGATAACATTTTCTTTCAAGCCTAGTAATGGGTCACGTTTACCACGGATTGCAGCGTCTGTTAACACCCGTGTTGTTTCTTGGAATGACGCAGCAGATAAGAAACTATTTGTTTCCAATGATGCTTTTGTAATCCCTAGTAACACTGGACGAGATGTCGCAGGTACGCCACCAGCAACCAATGTGTTGTAGTTTTGGTCTTTAAAGTCGGCAATGTCTAATAATGTACCTGGTAAAATTTCAGTATCACCTGGGTCCATTACGCGAACTTTACGCAACATTTGACGAACCATAACTTCGATATGTTTGTCACCGATTTCTACCCCTTGCATACGGTAAACACGTTGTACTTCCCGTAATAGGTAGTTTTCAACGGATAAAACATCGCGAACTTGTAACAATTGTTTTGGATCGATAGAACCTTCAGTTAGAGGTGCACCACGATGGATGTAATCTCCTTCTGTCACTTTCATACGTGCTGTATACGGAACAGTGTAGGTCCGTGTATCGGTCGTACCTTTGATTGTCACTTCTTTACTGCGTGTTGCAGCATCTTCAGCGATTTCAATGACTTCACCTGTAACTTCAGTGATGACAGCTTGCCCTTTTGGATTACGGGCTTCAAAAATTTCTTGGACACGAGGTAAACCTTGGGTAATATCGTCCCCGGCAACCCCACCGGTATGGAATGTACGCATGGTCAACTGAGTACCTGGTTCACCGATTGATTGGGCAGCGATTGTACCAACTGCTTCACCAACTTCAACTTCAGCACCTGTTGCCAAGTTACGACCATAACAATGTTTACATACACCATGTTTTGTATTACATGTGAAGACAGAGCGAATTGAAACAGTTTCAATCCCAGCATCCACGATTTGACGTGCAATATCTTCGGTGATTAAGTCATCAGAACCAAGAATTAATTCGCCCGTTTCAGGATTTACGACAGATTTATGTGTATAACGTCCTACTAAGCGTTCTTCCAAGGATTCGATGATTTCGTTGCCTTCGCGAATTGCGCTGATATCTAAACCACGATCGGTACCACAGTCTTCTTCACGAATGATAACATCTTGAGCCACGTCAACCAAACGACGTGTAAGATAACCGGAATCGGCAGTCTTCAAGGCGGTATCGGTCATCCCTTTACGTGCACCGTGAGTAGAGATAAACATTTCCAAGACAGAAAGTCCTTCACGGAAGTTTGAGATGATTGGCAATTCCATGATACGACCATTTGGAGCGGCCATCAAACCACGCATACCAGCAAGCTGCGTAAAGTTGGAGATGTTACCACGGGCTCCAGAGTCACTCATCATGAAGATTGGGTTTTTCGCATCTAAAGATTCCATCAATTTTTGTTGGATTTCATCTTTGGCTGCATTCCAAACACCAATAACGCGTTCATACCGTTCATCATCTGTAATCAAACCACGACGGAATTGTTTAGTGATTGTTTCTACTTGTTTGTGGGCATTTTCAATGATGTCATGTTTTTCAGATAAAACCATGATATCAGCGATCCCTACAGTGATACCGGCATGAGTAGAGTGTTTGTAACCTAAGTCTTTCATGCGGTCCAACATTTTAGAAGTTTCTGTAACTTTGAAACGTTTGAAGACTTCTGCAATGATATTTCCTAAGTTTTTCTTCTTGAATGGTCCAACGAGCTCTTGTTCTTTGATGAAACTTGGAATATCTGTACCTGCTTCAACAAAGTACTTGTCAGGCGTTTGGATTGTCAAGTTGAAATCAGTTGGTTCGTTTAGGTAAGGGAATTCTGGTGGCATAATGGAGTTAAAAATAACTTTACCAACCGTCGTTACCATCAAACGATTTTTTTGTTCTTCAGTGAATGGTTTGTCCCCTAGAGTTCTTGGGTTAACCGCAATCCGAGAGTGTAAATGCACATAGCCATTGCGCCATGCAGTTACAGCTTCATCCATATCGCGGAAGATCATACCTTCACCTTCACGGCCATCTTCTTCCATCGTCAAGTAGTAGTTCCCTAAGACCATATCTTGAGAAGGGGTTACAACTGGTTTACCATCTTTTGGATTTAAGATGTTTTGTGCCGCTAACATTAACATCCGCGCTTCTGCTTGCGCTTCGTCATTTAACGGTACGTGAACAGCCATTTGGTCCCCATCGAAATCGGCATTGTAGGCTTCACACACTAATGGGTGCAAGCGGATTGCGCGACCTTCAACTAAGACTGGTTCAAAGGCTTGGATACCTAGTCTGTGCAAAGTAGGTGCCCGGTTCAATAGAACTGGATGTTCTTTGATGACGTCTTCTAAAACGTCCCAAACTTCATCTTCCATGCGTTCGATTTTACGTTTTGCATTTTTGATGTTTGAAGCGATTTCTCTTTGGACTAATTCTTTCATAACAAATGGTTTAAACAATTCGATTGCCATTTCTTTTGGCAAACCACATTGATACATTTTTAAGAAAGGTCCAACAACGATAACGGAACGACCAGAATAGTCAACACGTTTTCCTAGCAAGTTTTGACGGAAACGACCTTGTTTCCCTTTCAACATGTGAGAAAGTGATTTCAATGGGCGGTTACCTGGTCCTGTCACAGGACGGCCACGACGACCATTATCAATCAATGCATCAACGGCTTCTTGTAACATCCGTTTTTCATTTTGCACGATAATAGATGGTGCATTTAAGTCCAATAAGCGTTTTAACCGGTTGTTACGGTTAATCACACGACGGTACAAGTCATTTAAGTCACTCGTTGCAAAACGGCCACCTTCTAATTGCACCATTGGACGTAAGTCTGGCGGGATTACAGGAATAACATCCATAACCATCCAGCTTGGTTTGTTGCCAGATTTTCGGAATGCTTCCAAAATATCCAAACGGCGGATTGCCCGTGTCCGTTTTTGACCAGAAGCTGTTTTTAATTCTTCTTTTAATTCAGCTGCTTCGCCGTCTAAGTCAACGCTGTCTAACAATTGTTTAATTGCTTCAGCACCCATCGCAGCAGTGAATGTTTGACCGTATTGTTCCCGTTTTTCACGGTATTCTCTTTCAGTCAATAATTGTTTTTTCTCTAGTGAAGTATCGCCTGGATCGATTACGACATAAGAAGCGAAGTAAATAACTTCTTCCAATGCCCGTGGGCTCATGTCTAAAACTAAGCCCATCCGTGATGGGATACCTTTGAAATACCAAATATGTGAAACCGGAGCAGCTAATTCAATGTGACCCATACGTTCACGACGTACTTTTGAGCGTGTTACTTCCACGCCACAACGGTCACAGACGATGCCTTTGTAACGGATGCGTTTGTATTTACCACAAGCACATTCCCAGTCTTTAGTAGGACCGAAGATGCGTTCGTCAAACAAACCTTCCCGTTCCGGTTTTAGCGTGCGGTAGTTGATGGTCTCAGGTTTTTTAACTTCCCCGTATGACCAGCTTCTGATTTTCTCAGGAGATGCCAGACCTATTTGCATGCTTTCGAATTTATTTACATCGATCAAAAGGGGTTCCCTCCATTTCATTTCTAGCGGGTTGCAACTGAATATAAACGTAAGCTTTTAAGGGAGTTTTGACACTTGACAGTCGATGACTGAAAAGTGCCAAATGCTCCGTTAAATTAAAGCTTATTCAACGTCTTCGGCAGTTTCGATTTCTTGATTCAAATCTTCTTCTGCAGTTTTTTCTTCAGCGGCAGCTGCCTGTTCAACTTCTTTAGCAGATTGTTGTTCGGCGAATTTCGTCAAAGCATCTACTGTAATTAAATCATCATCATCGTCATCCATGTCACGAAGTTCAATTTCTTCATCTTCGATATCAAGGACGCGCATATCTAAACCTAATGATTGTAATTCTTTCACTAATACGCGGAAGGATTCTGGTACACCAGGTTTTGGAATTGGTTCACCTTTAACGATTGCTTCGTATGTTTTCACACGACCCACAACGTCATCTGATTTATAAGTCAAGATTTCTTGCAAGGTGTAAGCTGCACCGTAAGCTTCCAGTGCCCAAACTTCCATTTCTCCGAAACGTTGTCCACCAAACTGCGCTTTACCACCCAATGGTTGTTGGGTAACAAGTGAGTAAGGTCCAATTGAACGGGCATGCAATTTATCGTCAACCATGTGGGCTAGTTTAATCATGTACATAACCCCAACGGAGATACGACCATCAAATGGTTCACCAGTACGGCCATCGTAAAGAACAGTTTTGGCATCACTTGCCATACCTGCTTCTTTAACAGTTGCCCAAACGTCTTCATCATTTGCACCATCAAAGACTGGTGTTGCAACATGAATACCTAATTGACGGGCAGCCATCCCTAAGTGTAATTCCAATACTTGTCCGATGTTCATCCGTGATGGCACCCCTAAAGGATTCAACATCACGTCAATTGGTGTACCATCTGGAAGATATGGCATATCTTCTTCTGGCATAATCCGGGATACAACCCCTTTATTACCATGACGACCGGCCATTTTATCCCCTTCATGGATCTTACGTTTTTGCACGATGTAAACGCGCACTAACATATTAACCCCTGGTGATAATTCGTCGCCAGCTTCACGGGTAAAGATTTTCACGTCGTGGACGATACCGCCACCGCCGTGAGGAACACGAAGAGAAGTGTCGCGAACTTCGCGGGCTTTTTCACCGAAGATAGCATGTAATAGACGTTCTTCAGCTGATAATTCCGTTACACCTTTTGGCGTTACTTTACCAACTAATAAGTCGCCGTCTTTTACTTCGGCACCAATGCGGATAATCCCCATTTCGTCCAAGTTCTTCAATGCATCTTCCCCAACGTTTGGAATTTCGCGGGTAATTTCTTCAGGTCCTAATTTTGTATCACGAGCTTCTGATTCGTATTCTTCAATATGAATCGAAGTATAAACATCATCTTTAACCAAACGACGGCTCATGATGATGGCATCTTCGTAGTTGTAACCTTCCCAAGTCATGAAACCAATTAAAACGTTTTGTCCTAAGGCCATTTCCCCGTTTTCCATGGAAGGTCCGTCAGCTAGGATATCGCCTTTTTCAACTTCTTCCCCTAGTTTTACTAATGGGCGTTGGTTGTAGCTAGTACCTGAGTTTGAACGACGGAATTTTGTAACAGAGTAGACATCTAATGCCCCGTCTTCACGACGAACACGAATTTCAGATGCATCACAAAATTCAACGACACCTGGGTTTTTACATAATAAAGCAGCACCTGAGTCATGAGCTGATTTATATTCCATCCCAGTCCCAACCCATGGTGATTTAGGGTTAATCAACGGCACAGCTTGACGCTGCATGTTGGCACCCATCAAAGCACGGTTGGAGTCATCGTTTTCTAAGAAAGGAATACATGCAGTCGCAACGGCAACTACTTGTTTTGGCGATACGTCCATGTAATCAATTTTATCAATCGTTACTTCTAAGTTTTCAGAAGTTGCACGGGCCATCACTAATTCTTCTTTGAAACTACCATCTTCATTTAATGGGCTGTTTGCTTGGGCAACCACGTAATGGTCTTCAATGTCGGCTGTTAAATAGTCGATTTGATCCGTTACACGGCCAGTCGCACGGTCCACACGACGATATGGTGTTTCAATAAAGCCATATTTATTTACTTTTGCGTATGATGCCAAACTATTGATCAACCCGATGTTTGGACCTTCAGGCGTTTCAATTGGACACATACGACCATAGTGAGAATAGTGAACGTCTCGAACTTCATAGCCGGCACGATCCCGTGTCAAACCACCAGGCCCTAAGGCTGATAGACGACGTTTGTGGGTTAACTCACCTAATGGGTTTGTTTGGTCCATGAACTGTGACAACTGAGAAGAACCAAAGAATTCTTTGATACTTGCCACAACTGGACGAATATTGATTAATTGTTGTGGTGTTAGCGTTTCAGTGTCTTGAATAGACATCCGTTCTCTTACCACACGTTCCATCCGGGCTAAACCGATACGGAATTGGTTTTGTAATAATTCACCAACGGAGCGAATCCGACGGTTACCTAAGTGGTCGATATCGTCAACATTGCCGATACTTTCCATTAAGTTGAAGAAGTAGCTCATAGCAGCAATGATATCTGCAGGGCGAACTGTTTTCACAGAAGCGTCAGGATAGCCGTTACCGATTACGTTAACTTCTCGTTCTGGATCTTTTGGTGAAAATACTTTAATCACTTGAACTGTCATTGGTTCTGTCACGACACCATCTTCTGAAGGATAATACGTAACAGCATTCAAACCGTTATCTAAGAAAGGTGCTAATTTGTCCATTTCTTGGTGAGACAAAACAGTGCCTTTTTCAACGATGATTTCACCTGTTTCAGGGTCAACCAAAGTTTCAGCTAACGTTAAGTTCAATAGACGTGTTTTAAGGTCTAATTTTTTGTTTACTTTGTAACGACCGACATTGGCAAGGTCGTAACGTTTTGGATCAAAGAAGCGGGCATTCAAAAGGTTACGAGAACTGTCCGCAGTTTTTGGTTCTCCTGGACGTAGTCGTTCGTAAATATCTTTTAAGCCTTCTTCAGTACGAGAATCACTTGCGTTTTTATGCAAGTCTTTTTCGATTGTGTTGCGTAATGATAAGCTTTCGCCAAAAATTTCAAGAATTGTATCGTCGGAGCCAAAACCTAACGCCCGAACCAATACTGTTAATGGAATTTTACGTGTGCGGTCAATCCGTACATAGGAAATATCTTTGGCGTCTGTTTCCATTTCCAACCATGCACCACGGTTAGGAATAACAGTTGAACCAAAGCCTTCTTTACCATTTTTATCTACTTTACCGTGGAAATAAACACCTGGTGAGCGTACCAACTGTGATACGATAACCCGTTCAGCACCGTTGATGATGAATGTACCTTGTTCGGTCATCAATGGGAAATCACCGAAGAAAACTTCTTGTGATTTAATTTCGCCAGTTTCCCGGTTTGTCAAACGCAAAGTAACATGTAGTGGCGCAGAATAGTTTGCATCATGCGCGCGAGCTTCTTCAACTGTGTATTTTGGTTCCTTCAAGTCGTAATCAACAAATTCCAGTGACAAATTACCGTTAAAATCATCAATTGGTAAGATGTCTTCAAACATCTCACGTAAACCTTCATCTAAAAACCATTGGTAAGAGTCGGTTTGAATTTCGATCAAATTCGGTAATTCCAATACTTCACTGATTCTAGCGTAACTTCTACGTTCGCGATGTTTCCCGTATTTTACTACGTGTCCAGCCAAGCTCTTCACCCCTCAAAAATTTCTTTCAAAAAGGCTATCCAACTTTCGTTACAAAAAGATTACAAATATTAAACTTTCGTAACAAAAAGCATTTTTTGCGGCTTTTGGGCATAAAAAAAACCAAAAGATAGAACGTTCAAATTGACCTTTCTACTTTTGTTTTCCTATGGTAAAGCCGAAACGGACAATAGATCGTTCCTGCTTCCTTCTTTTCATCAGATAGTTTTTGCTCTGTCGATTATACAGACCAAAAACCATTTTGTCAATGGTTTCTCCCAGTGCCGACGGCTTTCCTTAATAGTTTGTTAAAGATTCATTCTTTCATTTGATTCTTTTCAAAATGGTGAAACAAGTTCTTTTCCTTTGAAAAAACTTAGCCGCTCTTGTTCAATTATTAACAATTTTTTCGTGACTTTCTACAAAAAAATATAGTTCAATAGGAAAGCCAAATGAACTCGGTTAGTCTTTTGGCATTAAGCTGAAGCTGTCTGGCTTTACAGCAAAAAATTGAATCTTTTATTTGGAGTGTTTTATATGGAGAAAATTAGCGGCCTCATTTTTTGGGTACCGGTGCTACTTTTTCTAATTATTGCTGCCTTTTTTATTAAGTGGGACCGCCACAAAATAATTTTAGCCGTTTTGCTGCTATTATTATTATTTTTCTTCAGCCAAGTGCTGAATCACCGGCATTTTGAGTCCCCAACGATTTTATTAATACGAATTGGCTGTCTTTTTGTTTCTTTTTTAGCATTAATCCTTTATCTTTTATATGACCATAAAAATAGATAGGAGGTTTTTTCTTGACGACAAAAGACCGCGTATTACAACTTTTAAAACAAAATAACGCCACTTTATCCGGAGAAAAAATTGCCCAAGAATTAGCTATTTCCCGTACTGCTGTCTGGAAAGCAATTAAAGAATTGGAAAAAGTCGGTTATACTTTTGAGCATTTAAAAACAGGTTACCGTTATTTACCACAAGATCGCTTGGATGATGTAGCCATTGCCGCTGGTTTACCTGATTTAGCAGTGGCGACAAAAGACATCTCGGAATCGACGATGAAAGATGCCAAACTTGCCCAAGTTAGTGGTATTAAAGCACCCTTTTTAGTCGTAGCCGATATGCAGACAGCGGCGCACGGCCGCTTTAACCGCCCGTTTTTCGCGCAAAAAGGCGAAGGCATTTACATGAGTTTATTACTAACTCCTAACCAATCTTTTGCGGAATTACCCCAGTATACCGTTTTGGCGGCTGTGGCTGTTTGCCAGGCGATTGAAAAATTAACAACCCGCAAACCACAAATTAAATGGGTCAACGATATTTATTTGGAGGGTCGTAAAATTTGCGGCATCCTTTCAGAAGCCCAAAGCGATTTTGAGTCTGGCATTATTTCCCACGTGATTATCGGTATGGGCTTTAACTTTGCCATTCCACAAAAAGATTTTCCAAGTGACCTGCAACAAAAAGCCACTTCCCTTTTTGCCGAAGGGGGTACGCCACCTTTTGAACGTAATCAATTAATCAATGAAATTTGGCGGCACTTTTTTGACCTATTAGCGCAATTACCCAAGCAAGATTTCTTAACTGAGTATCGCAAGCGCTCTTTTGTTTTAGGGCAAAATGTCAGCTTTACGCAAGGCGGAAAAACGTATTCCGGTATTGCTAAAGATATTACCGATGAAGGCCAGCTAGTCGTAGCTACGCCACAACAAACCTTCACCTTAAACTCTGGCGAGATCAGTCTCAGCTCCATTGGCAAATAAGGCAGAAAAGCTCAGTTAAAAAGAGCGCTAACTTTTTTTGTAAAAGTAACGCGTATTTATTTTGACATAAAAAACGCCCATCAAAGTCCTCCTAGAAAATTCTAGTCTGCTTTGATGGGCGTTTATTTGGTTGATTTTATCTGTTAGCGTAGCAATTGCCAGATTAAAGATAAGCCTAGGCAGATAACATAGGCACTATTAAAGAGCACCATGTTTTTCAAGGAATAAACAAAACTATGGGGTGCAGGTAATTCTTTTTTGTGGGCAATTAAATTTTGGCGGATTTTTGGCAAAGTTAAAAAGACCAAAAGCAGCGGCCAAGAGAAGACTTGCAGTAACACACCGACCAAAATTGCCACGTAACTGGCATACATCAAATACGAAAACAAGTGAATTCCGTGCTCGCGGCCAATGTAATAAACCAAAGTATAGCGATGGTTTTTAATATCTGTTTCCAAATCTCGCAAATTATTTGCCAACATGATATTGGCAATCGTACAAATTAAAGGTATTGCAGCTAAAACTAGCGCTGCAATCAGCCAGAAATTTCCGTCAAAGGAAAACTTACCGCTCGCAAAATCAACGTTTAAATACATCACGTCGCTACTCATGGTATTGATATAAACTACCATAGCAGTAATCCCCAATCCCATTGTTACACCACTGAAAATTTCTCCCAATGGCATCCGGGATAACGGTACTGGGCCATAGGTGTAAAAAATGCCGATAAAACAGCACACTAAACCTAACACGAGCAATAACCAGCCTGTTTGATAGGCCAGAATAAAACCTAAAAGAGCAGCGGTTAAAATCATTCCTACAATCATTTGTCGCACCAATTTAGGCGACACATTTTCCCGCCCAATCACATTTTCGTTAAACTTATAGGTTTGTGAATGGGCTTTTTCAAAGTCCATATAATTGTTAATTGCCGTTGTCGTCATATCAAAAATTAACATGGCAATAAAAAATAATAGCGTATAACCAAAATGAAAGGAATGATAAAACGTAGCTGAAAACAGTGCCCCAACTAAGAAGGGGAAAACACTGGCAATTTTAGTCTTAATCTCCACGATTTCCAAAAATACTTTTAAAGACATACCACAAACTCCTTTTTCCATCTAAAAGGCGGCAATAAACAATTCAAAATAATAAGCCAAATTTAGCCGCAATTTTCCTAATTTTAGAAAACTGGTGCAAAATTTTGGCTTATCACCTGTAACTAAACGCGTTTAGAACCGCCCCACCTTTTTATTTTAATTCACTACGATTTCCCATGGTATAACCAGAGTCTTTCCCAATTTTGAAATTATCTTTAATTCCGTCGGTCACATAAATTTTATCGTCTTTGGTAACAAAAATTGCATCGCTGCCTTTTTCATGTTCTTCAATAAATTTCAACCCTTCTTTAACCCCCATAGCAAATACAGAAGTTGATAGGGCATCGCCGTCAATGGATTTATTCGTAATAATAGATACTCCGGCAATATCGTTATCATAAGGGTAACCTGTTTTAGAATCAAAAATATGGTGATATTTTTTACCATCCACTTCCAAGAAGCGTTCATAAATACCAGACGTTACAATCGTCCGATTTTTTTCTTTGATACTGCCGACAATGGAGCCACGGCTCTTATTAGGATCTTGAATACCGACATTCCACGGATCTTTTTGGCCACGGTTGCTATGACCTAAAACATAAACGTTCCCGCCAAGGTCAACAATAGCAGACGTTACACCTTTATCTTGTAAAACTTTTACTACTTCATCTGTAATATAGCCTTTGGCGATCGCACCAAGGTCGATGATCATTCCTTTTTCTTCCAAATAAACCGTTTGATCTTGGTCGTTGAATTTCACTTTATGAAAATCAATTTTTTTCAAAGCGGCATCGATTTCGCTTTGGGCTGGTTTTCTGGCATCGTCAAAGCCGATCCGCCACAATTGCGTGATCGCACCGATGGTCATGTTAAAGGCTTCATCTGTTTCTTCACTATATTTGTAGGCTTCTTTTAACAAGTAATACATATCCGAAGTTACTTTCACCGGTTTAATACCAGCTTGTGCATTAATCGCATCAATTTCTGATCCTTTTTGATTAATGGTGATCTTGTCAGCTAATTCTTTTACCCGATCAAAAGCCGGTTTCATCGCGTCTTCTTTTCCTTCGTCGTAAACGCGAATTCTAACGTAGGTTCCCATTAAAAATTTTTCCTGGTAATAAGGTTCTTCTCGTAATTTTGCCGTCTTTTTCTCGCTGTCGCCTTTGCCACAAGCAGCTAAAAAGAAAATGCCGATAAAGGCAATAAACAGCAGGCGCCAATATTTTTTCATGTTCCTTCCTCCTTAAAATCAACGTTTACATCATAGCGGTTTTTAACTTGTTTGCAAAGTCACAAGCTTATAAAAAAAGCGGAATATTTCATTTTTTTAAGAAAATGAAATAACAAAATAAAATAAAAATTCCTTTGTGCAAATTAAGCCGTTGGGAAAAGCTGTGATCCGTCAAAGTTAATAACTATTTTATCCATTTTTTTCACAATGGTTTTCGTTACATTAGCAAAAAATGAAAACTATCACTTTCTTTTAACCAAAGTGGCATTTCTAACAGCTTTCATTATTTTATAATCAAAAAAAAGTAGAAATATAGTTAAACTTGACCAGTGACTATTTTACTTTCCCTTAGGATTTTTCTACGGCAGAAAAAAGCCTAGTTGAAATCGCTACTAGCTCGCATCTTCGGTATTTTTTTAATTCAAAAAAAATTTATTTTCGCTTCCCATACGATTCAACTACGGCAGAGAGCGCCTAGTTGAAATCGCAAAAATCCCGACTGCTAAAAAAAGCAGCCGGGATTTCATCAGGTGATAGATTATTCAGTTACAATGTTGTCAACTTCGATTGGAGTTGTGTCGCCTTTTTCAGCGGCATTGATTAATTGTTCAGCGTAGATGATGAATGTATGTGAGCTGTGAGTTGCACCAGTTACAACGTCCATATCAGCAGGTGAACCGTCTTCTTTGCCCATTGCAGCTAAGAAGTTTTTGTTTAAGTCTTCGATATATTCTTTAGGACCAACGCCAGATTTGTCTTTCATATTCTTTTCGTAGTCAGCGTCATCTTTTTTAGATTTGCCGTCTGCGTTTAAGTTATCGTATTTAGATTCAGTAATTTTACCGTCTTTAACTACGATTGAAAAGTCAACGTGGTAGCCGTTTTTGTCATTTTTTTCTTTCAATGCATATGTGCCGTCTTTAAGTTCTGCACCATTGTCAATTTCAATTGTATCTGTTTTACCAGCTTGAGCAGCTTGGATTAATTGTTGTGCATAGTTTTGGAAAGATTCAAATGAATGTGTCGCGCCTGTAACAACGTCCATGCTTGATGGATCTTGTGCTGCAACTAATTCTTCGTTGAATTTAGGAATAAATTCTTCTGGTGAGATACCAGCTTTGTCTTTCATTTGTTTGTTGTAGTCAGCATCTTCAGTTTTTGATTTGCCAGCTTCATTGATGTTATCGTATTTAGATTCAGTAATTTTACCGTCTTTTACAGTAATTTCAAAAGTTGCACGGTAGCCGTTTGAATAGTTCTTTTCTTCTAACTTGTAAGTACCGTCTTTCATTTCGCCGCCAGCGATAACTTTAGCTGCTTCTTCTTTTGCTGCTGAAGATGAAGCTGTTGTTTGTTCTGTTTTAGCAGATGAGCTTGCTGCGCTATCATCTTTTTTGTCTGCACTACATGCGCCTAACACTAAAGCAGAAAACGCCAAGACTGTAAAACCCGCTACTAATTTTTTTGATTTCATTTTGTATTTCCCCTCTTCATTTCACTTATTCTTGTCACATACTAAGCATGTGATACATATTACATTGTAATTAATCTTACATAAAAGTCAAACGTTTCCATGATTGTTAACGATTCACAAAGCCTGTTATTGTATCTTCGATTCGCCATTTTTCTTAATTTCGTTTCATTTTGAAAAAAATTTCACATGAAAAGCTGTCATTTTTTTCTTTTTCTAAAAACTGGCAAAGCTGTGTCCTGACAACTATTGTTCTTTTTGTGTTTTTATTTGAAAAAGCATTGCCCCGCCTTTTTTTCACAAAAAAACTTCCAGTCGTAAAAGACCGGAAGTTCAAAAATTTTTTTAATAAAAATTATTCTGCAGCTTTTTTAGCAGCGTCGATAATTCCTTGTAAGTAACCAGCTGTATCAGCAAATGTCGCACCGGAAACAACGTCAGAAACTTTACCGTCTTCGCCTTGACCTTTCAAGTCGCTAACAGCTTTTTCTAATTCTGCCACTGTTTTACCTTTTGCAAAGGCATCAACGGCGTGAATATTTTCTTCCCATGTTTGTGTAGCTTTTGCATGGTCTTTCATCATAGCAGAGTATGCTTCATTGTTAGCATATTTAGAACCTAAAACCAAGTTGTCTTTAATGCCTTCGCCAAATGCAGCATTTGAGTTTGGCACGCCACCGAAGTCTGCTGGATCAACATATTGGAATTCATCAACAAAGGTTGCAGCTACTTTGTCACCGTCTAAAGCAACTGTTACAGTAGCAAATGATTGATCGCCATGAGGAGCAGCTAAAATCATCGCTTCTTTCAAATCAGTGTTGCTTGTTTTTTCGCCAACTGAAACCATACCTGATTTAGCAGCATCTACGATTGATTGCAAGTAACCTTTAGTATCAGCAAACGTTGCCCCAGAAACAACATCGGCAACTTTTGCATCTTTGCCTTGTGCTTCTAAATCTTTAACAGCTTTTTCTACTTCTGCAACTGTTTTACCTTTAACAAAGTTTGTGATTGCTGTCATGCTAGCATCCCAAGTTTGCGTTGCGCCACCATGATCTTTCATCATAGCAGAGTATGCTTTGCTGTTTTCTTCTTTTGCAACTAAAATATTACCTTTCGGGAAGTTTTCTCCCAATTTGCCGTCTGAATTTGGCACGCCAGTCCAGTCGTCACCTTTTTCAACGTATTGGAATTCATCCATCCGGGCGGAAATAATTTTGTCGCCATCTAATGTTACATTGACAACTGCAAATGATTTGTCTCCGTGAGGGGCTGTGTATAATTGACGCATAACAATTGTACCTGCTCCAGGAACTTCTGCATTTTCTGTTTTACCATCGGCAATTTTAACGTCAGCATTTGCCGCTTTGCTGGATGAAGCTGTTGTTTGTTCTGTTTTAGCAGATGAACTAGCCGCGCTATCATCTTTTTTGTCTGGACTGCAAGCGCCTAATACTAAGGCAGAAAACGTCAAGACTGTAAACCCTGCTACTAATTTTTTGTTTAACATGGTATTTCCCCTTTTCATATTCTTCTCACGTGACAAGCATGTGATGCACATTACATTGTAATTAAAGCGACGTAAAAGTCAAACGTTTACAGCTTTGAGAAAAATTCACAATAATGGTCTATGTTCACAAGCTCATTTTCAGCGAAAAACCTCATTCTAATGAAGTTTTTAGAATAGACAAATGGCGAACAAGTCTGTATAATGGTGTGGATTGTGTAATAATTATCATACTATTTTTATATTTTAAGGAGCGATTTTCAATGACAAAGAAAAACATTGTCGTTGTGGGTGCGGGTTACGCAGGTGTAGCCGCTACTAAATTCATGGCCAAGAAATTGAAGAAAGATGATGTGGAAATCACATTAATCGATCGTCATTCTTATCACACCATGATGACAGAACTACACGAAGTTGCCGGCGGCCGCGTGGAACCAACTGCTATTCAATATGACTTACAACGCTTGTTTGCCCGTAAGAAGAACGTCAAATTAGTAACAGATACTGTAGTTGGTATCGACAAAGATCAAAAAGTTGTCAAAACACAAGCTGGCAGCTATCCATTTGATCACTTAGTAATTGGTATGGGTGGCGAACCAAATGATTTTGGTACCCCTGGTGTCAAAGAACACGGCTTCACACTGTGGTCTTTTGAAGATTCTGTCCGCATTCGCGAACACATTGAACACACCGTTGCCAAAGCAGCAATTGAACCTGATGCTACAAAACGTAAAGCAATGTTGACATTTGTTGTCTGTGGTTCTGGTTTTACCGGAATTGAAATGATCGGTGAATTAGTGGACTGGAAAGACCGCTTAGCTGAAGACTACAAATTAGATAAAAGCGAATTTACATTAAAAGTTGTTGAAGCAATGCCAACAATTTTAAATATGTTAAATCGTAACGATGCCAACAAAGCTGTTCGTTACTTGGAAAAGAAAAATGTTGAACTTGTTTTAAATGCACCAATCGTTGAAGTTGACGCAGATCATATTAAATTAAAAGACGGCTCTACTATTCCAACTCACACTTTAATTTGGACAGCCGGTGTTAAAGCAACCTCTGACGCAGCTGACTTTGGTTTAGAAGCAGCTCGTGGTAACCGTTTAGTTGCCAATGAATATATGGAAGCAAAAGGCTACGAAGATAAAAACATCTATATTATTGGGGATTTGGTTTACTATGAAGAACAACCAAATACACCAACACCGCAAATCGTACAAGCGGCTGAACAAACTGGTCACTGTGCGGCAGCAAACGTAGTATCTGCTATTAAAGGTGACGGTCAAAAACATAAATTCAAGAGTAACTATCAAGGATTCATGGTTTCTGTCGGTGCGAAATGGGGCGTTGCGGAATTATTCGGCAAAATCCATTTAAGTGGTTTCTTAGCAATCATTATGAAACACATCGTCAACTTGAAATACTTCTTTGATATTCGTTCTGGCTATTATATGTTCCAATACATGATGCACGAATTCTTCCACATCAAAGACGACCGCAACGTAACACGAGGTCATTCTTCTCGTTACGGCAATGTTTTGTGGAGTGTCCCATTACGCGTTTTCTACGGTTTAGTTTGGTTTATTGAAGCCTTCAAAAAAATCGTCGGAAACGGCGAAGTATTAAAACCATCTACTTGGTTTGGCGAAGGTTCTTGGTTTACAGGTAATTCTGTCTTCCCTTGGACTTGGGAATATGCTAAAGAAGCTGCGACAACCGCATCTTCTGGCGCTGACGCTGCTTCTGGTGCTTCGGCTACCGCGGCAACGACTGCTTCAAGCGTAGCCGACGCTGTCGGTGGTGCTTCTGCAACTGTTTCTTCTGGTGCAGCCGACGCAGCAACAAATGCAGCTTCATCTGGTGGTGCAGAAGCTGCGGCACATGCAGCCCACTTTGGCTTAAGCTACGGTTACGGCGAACAACCAATGGCTGTTTTAGACAAAGCACCTGACTGGTTCAGCAGCATCATGAAAGTGATGATGCCAAATATGGACGTTGCGATGTTCTTCCAAAAAATGATGGTCTTCGTTGAAATCGGTATTGCACTTTGTTTAATGGCTGGTTTGTTCACTTGGTTAATGAGTGGTACAACAATCATCTTAGTTGCCATGTTCTGTATGTCTGGTATGTTCTACTGGGTTAACATCTGGTTCATCCCGGTTGCCTTTGCCTTAATGAACGGCTCTGGTCGCGCAGTCGGTTTAGACCGTTGGGTAATCCCATGGATTCAGAAAAAACTAGGCGGCTGGTGGTACGGCAAGCCGAAATCTCTTTACAATCAAAAATAAACTTGCTGTTAGGCATGTAAAAAAGACCCGGGCAGTTTTTGTCTGGGTCTTTTCTTAGTTACCAACCAAGTTCCTATGGTAAAATAAAGGACAAAAGAAAAGCGGAAGGTGACGGTTAGCTCTTAAAAAAAATATCAGGAACTTGTATTCTGGTATGCTTTTTACCAGAATCGAGTTTTTGAATTTTTCTTAAAGCGTTGACACCTGAAGCTAGACAAAAGAAAAGCGGATAAAACTCGGTTTACTTCCAAGCATTAAGATAAAATTTTAATAAATTGTTTTTCAAATTTCTTGAAATTTTAGCTTAATGCCGTAGGAAGTTCGTTTTAACTGCTAGATCAAAAAGCGGAAGGTGACCTTTCACGCTTTCGCAAAAATTACACTAACTTTGTATTCAAATGTTTTTTAGCACACGTTTGTAACCCTTTAAGACTTAGAAAGGTGACCTTTTTGAAACTAAAAGAATTTATTAAAGCCAGTAAATTAAAACCCTGGGATTTTATCATCGTTATTATTTTGATTATTGCTTCTTTTATCCCGACCCTTATTTTTGGCTTGCAGCAAACAGATGCTCCTGTTACGACCAAAGTAGCGGTTTTGCGGGTTGACGGCAAAGAGATCAAGACCTTTAAACTTTTTAAAGGACAAATTGAGACGTATCGTTACGAAGATCCTGATGGAGATTATAATTTAATCGAGGTAAAAGACGACAAAATCCGTATCAAAGAAGCAAATTGCGGCGATCAGGTCTGTGTGCGGCGGGGCTGGGCCAAAAAAAATGGCGAGACGATTGTCTGTTTGCCTCATAAACTGGTCATTGAGGTACAAGGTCAAAGTTCAGGAGGTGACGGCGACGATTTAATTTATTAATTAGACGTCCCAAAAAATGAGTCGTACACAAAAAATGATTTATATTGCGCTTTTGGTTGCACAAGGTGTAGTCATTGGCTTAATTGAAAATATGATTCCCTACCCCTTTGCCTTTGCCCCTGGTGCCAAACTGGGCTTAGCAAATTTAATTACCATTATTTCTCTTTTCACCATGCCCAAAAAAGACAGCTTTACTCTAGTTTGGATGCGCCTAATTTTAACTACTTTATTAGGGGGCACACTTTCAACCTTTCTTTATAGTATGAGCGGTGCTATGCTAAGCTATTTTGCGATGGCCTGCTTACGCATTTTGGGACCAAAACGCATCAGCATCATCGGCATTAGTGCCGCCGGCGGCTTCATGCACAATGTTGGGCAGCTTTTAACAGCTTCTTTTATTGCCCAATCTTGGACGGTCATGTTGTACCTGCCGATTCTTTCGTTTTTTGGTATCTTATCTGGAATTGCCATTGGTATTGCTGCAAACTTTTTATTGCAGCGGGTGCAAACATTGCAAAAATTCCAAATTGCCTATGAACATCAAACAAAACAAAGTTGGCGCTAATACGCTGATCTTTTGTGTCAATTGTTGGAAATAAAAGGGAAAAGAACCCTCTGCACCTTTTAAAACCTAAAGGAGAATTTTATGAAGTTACATCCACTGTGGCAGGACTATCCTGTCTTACAACCTGAATTGCGTCAAACTTTGACACTGATGGAAGATTCTATCAAGTTAAAAAACAAACCTGTTGCAACAGCAATTTTAAGCATGATTCACTCCGGCGGCAAGCTATTGCGCCCTGCCTATCAATTGCTTTTTTCACAATTTGGGCCCGAACAAGACCGCAAGAAAGCTGTCTCTTTGGCTGCTTCAATTGAAATGTTGCACACAGCAACGTTAGTCCACGATGACATTGTCGATGAAGCTGATTTGCGCCGCGGACTTCAAACTATCCGCTCTGAATTTGGCAATGCTGTGGCTGTTTATGCTGGTGATTTTCTCTTTGTCTGCTGTTTTAAACTAATGGCCGACTACGCCGGTTCCATGCGCAGCTTGCAAATCAACTCCCGTAGTATGGAAAAAATCTTAAACGGAGAACTCGGACAAATGGACACCCGTTATGCGACCGATGTATCCATTGCCGAATATTTGGAAAATATTTCTGGAAAAACGGCTGAACTATTTTCCCTAAGTTGTTTTGTTGGGGCTTTAGAAAGTGGCACTGGGGAGCGTTTTGCCAAACAATGTGGTGATATCGGTCAAAATATCGGCATGGCTTTTCAAATCATCGATGACATCTTAGATTATTCTAAAAATGCCACCGAGATCGGAAAACCGGTCCTAGAAGACGTGCGCCAAGGCGTATACTCCCTTCCTTTATTATTGGCCTTACAAAAAGCACCACAAAAATTACTACCGCTTTTAGAAAAAAAAGCTGAAATTACCGATACAGAAGTTGAACAGCTTTATCAATATGTCCATGAATATGGCGGCGTAGCAAAAGCAAAAGCCTACGCAAAAGATTACACCGATAAAGCGCTAAAAGGGATTCACAAGTTGCCCGAAAATGACTTAAACACCAAAGAAACACTTTTACGTTTAACCCAGACGATATTGGAACGGAACAATTAGACGGCAATTTTTAACAAAAAACGACGCTAAAAATTCAAGGACCATCTCTAATGAAAAGAGACCGTCCTTGAACTTTAACGTCGTTTTTTTGGACCTGTAATGTTTCACTAATACACCAATTTCTTATACCGCTGCATGCGCCAATAAGAATTAAGGAAGACCGCAAGAATGAACAAGAAAATAATCGGCACTACCAAATGATTCAAAATCCGCATCAAAGCAAAAGGTAATTCAAAGAAAAAAGCGCGCCAAAACTCACTTCCAGTTTTCTGCCAGAGACCTGGTGTTAGAAATTCTTTTTGTGGGTGCCACAACACAGAAAGGTCAGTGCTACTCATAAATAGCGCCACATAAATTGGGACTAGAAAAGACAAAGAGCCAAAGACACCCTTGCGAATTCGTTTTTCCCGTTCAATCAGAGAGGAAATATCTGAAAATAATTGTAAATTTTGGCTGCGATCACTGATAAAATACTGGGTACCACTGTCGTAACGACCATAAATATGCTCCCAGCCAGCATCGGTCATAAATTGCAGATAATCGGTAAAGTCCTCTTTGCTTGTAAACTTACGATAATCAAATTGAATCACTTTGTCGGTATCCTTGACTTTTTTAAAGTGATAAAAAATCCCGCTGCCGGTGATGTCAAATAGCTGAAATCCTTGTGCTAACTTGCGGTTAAGCCAGACTTCTTCTTTTTCTAGCGAAAAAAACAGCCGGAATTTTGTAATTGTGCGATTCATTATTTTTCCCCCATTTCTTCAAAAAGCTGTGTACAGTGCCTCATCCGATTCACTTCATCTGTCAAAATATTGCGCCCATATTCTGTGATGTGGTAAATCTTTCTGCGCTCTTGTACTGGCGATACTTGGATAATCATCTCGGACTTCAACAAATTTTCAATCGCGCCATACATCGTGCCTGCTGCAATCCGGACGTTGCCCATACTTAATTCTTCAATTTTTTTAATCGCCAAATAACCATAAGTCGGTTCGGAAAATACCAGCAGCAGATAAAAAATCGTTTCTGTTAATGGTAATTGATCTGTTTTCATGGAAGTACTCCCTATTTTTTATATAGTCGAACTGTATAGTTAAACTATATAGTATAACTGTATAATAGGCAAGAAAAAAAAGCCCCAAAATTTCTTTTCTGAGAAGAAATTTTGGGGCTTTTTAATCAATTGCTACAAAATAGCGATTTTCAGCGACTATTTTGTTAAATGATTAAAGTCTGTTAATGCAGTATAACTATAATTTTCATCAATTTGCTTTTTATCTTTGGCCCATTTGATAATGGCATCAAATTGTTCTTTAGGTACTTTTTGCGCATGAGGATAATCTTTTTGCTGCTTATCCAAATACGTACTCATAGCTTCTGGGAATTGATATTTGGTTAAAATATCCGCATACTCACTGGCTTTGTGTTGATTCATATAATCGATAGCTTGATTATAACCTTGATAAAAAGCAGTAATATCTTGGGGACGCTCTTTTAAAATGGCATCGGTAAATTGCAACGTGCCGCCGTTAATCCCTGCTTCTTTAGAACTACCTAAAATTTTTGCCCCTTGTTTAGCCAACATGCTGGCTTGGGGCTCAGTATAAACCGCACCGTCCACTTGGCCATTTAATAACGCCTCTGAGCGGGCAGAAAATGAAGGAATGTTGACAACTTCATAAGTAAAGCCGTCTTTTTTAGCAAAGTCATCCATGATATATTCCAAAATAAAATTAGGAACTAAAGTGACTTTTTTCCCCGCTAAGCCCTTCATCTCCGTAATTTTGGATTGGGGGGAAGCCAACACTTTAAAATCTTCCAAAATACCGGAAGTAATTTTCATATCGATTCCGTTTTTCTTAAAGGTTGCTTCGGTCATAACATCACTAATTGTGCCGTCTAGCTGTTTGGACTGGACGGCAACATTGCGATCGTTCGGTGAAGCAAAGGATTTAATTGCGACATCGGTGCCAGCTTCTTTGAAGAAGCCTTTTTCTTGCGCCAAAATAATCGGGATAGCCGATTCTGCCGGTAAAATTCCCATATTAATTGTTTTTCCAGTTACTTTTTCAGCTGTCTTAGTCGTTGTTGTTGACGTTGTTTGGGTATTGTTTTGACCACAAGCCGCTAAACTTAAAACACTGAGTACAACCAATAAACTCGCCGCTATTTTTTTCATTATTTTTCCCCCACGATTTCTTTAAATGCTGCTAAAGGTAATTGTGCCGGCACCACATTGCGGCGCAATTCCAACGGATTTGTCTCTTTTTCATTTCTGCCTTTAATGGTGGTAAAGGCTAGTTTAAAGCCCTCCTTGGCCAGAGTTGCTACGTTTTTTTCATCGTAGAGCCCAAATGGATAAGCAAAAACATCCTTCACTGGTACAAATTGATTACACTTTTTTAAATCTAAAATAAAATCAGTTTCACTTTCCCACATCGCTCTAGAAGCAGTTGTCCCTTTACGTTGGTGAAAATGATGGGTATGATTGGCATAAGTAAAAACATCTGCCATGCCCAATAGTTCTGGGAAACTCACCGGACGAGAAACTTCCGGCGCATATAAACTAGGCGTTGCAAAGATCCAACCAGTTGGCACAAATGAGACCGCCGTCAGTTTGCGTTGTTGTAAAATAGGATAAGCATAGCGCAGTTGCGATTGGTAACAATCATCAAAAGTTAACAAAATACTTTTTTTGGGCAGATTAAACTTTCCGGCATAAAAGGCTGCCACTTCTGCCAATGTTAAAAAATGATACTGCTGTGCGATTAAGTAATCGATTTGGGCTGTAAAACTGTCTAAATCATTGTATAAAGGCAACGGCAGTGAATCGGCGTAGCCATCTGCTACTTGAATCGGGCGCATTCCTGCTTTTATCTCAGCAAGCGGCCGGATTTCGTGAAACACTAAAGTTGTAAACATTTTTTTCTCTCCTTAAAAGCTGTCTTTCATTGAAAACCTCCATTAGTATAACACAAGGTTTGAAAAAAGCTGCACAAACTACTTAGAAAAGGATACCTATAGCATGCCTATTACCTTAAACAATGTTTCCTTCCATTATGGAAAACAAACTATTTTCACAAACCTAAATTATCGTTTTAAAAATTATCACCGCTATGCAGTCATTGGCCCTTCTGGCAGCGGCAAAACTACTTTATTGCAGCTGTTGCAAGGTTTTTTAGCCCCAACTGACGGCACCCTTACAAAAGATGAAGACACGATTATGACCGTCTTTCAAAATAATCAAATTTTTCCTTGGTTAACTGTTGCCGCTGCCGTAAACCTGCCCTTAAAATTAGCTCACGAAAAAAAGGACAAACGCAGCCAACAAGTAACACAGCTTTTAAGGGAGTTGCAACTTACCGACTTAAAGGATAAACGGCCAAAAGCTTTAAGCGGCGGACAACTACAACGAGTTGCCATTGCACAAGGCTTGGCCCTTAACCCGCAATTTTTATTACTGGATGAACCCACTTCTTCTTTGGACTCCCAAAGTAAAGAAAAAATTCAAGATTTACTCATCGCCCAACAACAAAGACGCCAAAACAGTCTTTTAGTCGTAACCCACGATATTGAAGAAGCTGTCTTTTTGGGTGAAACTATTTTAATTGTCAAAGATGCCCAACTCATCGTCATAGATAACCCAACATTTGCCGCTACCACTAAAAATCGACGGGAAAGTTTGGCCTTTTATGAATTTTGCATTGCTTTAAGAGCAGAGGTGCGACAATGAAAACATTACGACAACACGTAAGTCAACTGCTGCTGGGTGGAATTATGTATCTTTTGTTGTGGCAACTATTAGCCCTAATTACGAAAAATCACGCCATTCCAACGCCCCTTGCTACTTGGCCGACTTTTTGGGCCTTGAAAAAAATGCTGCTGCTTCACAGTGGTGCGAGTTTTTTACGGGTGTTGACTGCTTTAGCGTTGGCCCTTTTAGTCGGTGTTCCCATGGGGATTGTATTGGGCTTATCTAAAGGGGCCAATCGCATCTTAGCTCCTTTCATCTATTTTTTATACCCGCTACCAAAAGTTGCTTTCTTGCCGATTTTTATGCTGTTTTGGGGCTTGGGGAATTTTTCGAAGGTACTCTTGCTCTTTGCGATTATTTTACTGCAGGTAATCGTCTCCATTCGCGATGGCGTTCACCAAATTCCAGCCAACTTCCAAAAGACGATGACGAACTTTCATGCAAATTTTTTACAGCGGATTTATTATTTGATTTTGCCCGCCTTAATCCCAAGCCTCTTAACCAGCTTACGGGTCAGTATCGGCATTGCCTTAGCGTCCTTATTCTTTGCCGAAAATTACGCCACAGAATACGGCCTAGGCTATTTGATTTTAAGCGCATGGACCAAAATGGCCTACTCCGAAATGTTTGCCGGCATTTTTTGTATCGCATTATTAGGCGGCATATTATTCCTTTTATTGGACCTACTAGAAGAAAAGTTCCGCTATTAAAAAAAGCTTTACGTACTCGTTTAGACCTCTAGCATTAAGGGGGAAACTTAGGGAATGACTAGAAAACACAACGCTTATAGCCTTGATGTTGCGTGTTCTTACTTGGTGCTTCCAAAATTCCGCTTTGTTCTCCAAGCGAATTTCTTTTTAAAACGAGAGGACAATTCTCTTTTTCACCCCCAAATTTTTCAAAAAATTTATGATCAGCACTAAAAAAAGTACGACCTTTTAAGCAAACTTAAAAGGTCGTACTTTATTTTAACGCATTGTGACAAATTCCTCGGCACCGGTTGGGTGAATCGCAACCGTATTGTCGAAATCTGCTTTTGTGGCCCCCATTTTGATGGCAACCGCAAAACCTTGTAACATTTCATCCACGCCGATACCAATCGCGTGCAAGCCGACGATTCGTTCTTCTTCTCCCACACAAATCAATTTCATTTCGCATTTTTGCCGATAATCATTTAAGGCAAAATACATCGGGGTAAAGCGGGAACGGTAAACTTTTACTTTTTCAGCTTGATATTTTTCATAGGCCTGTTCTTCTGTCAGCCCGATTGTCGCAATCGGCGGATGGGTGAAGATCACCGTTGGAATCAGATCATAATCCAAATGCAGATCTTTTTTGCCATTAAATAAGCGCTCAGATAAACGCCGTCCGGCAGCAATCGCAACTGGGGTTAAATCAACTTTCCCGATAATATCGCCTACCGCATAAACACCCGGCACCGAAGTATTTTGGAATTCATCCACCGCGATAAACCCGCGCTGGTCTAATTTCACCCCGATTTTTTCTAAATCAAGATTTTGCGTATTTGGTAAACGCCCGCCGGCAAAGAGAACTTTTTCAGCCTGTAACTTTGCCCCGTTTTCAAACGTCACTGTAAAAGTATCGTCATCATTTTTAATAATTTCAGTTGCAACGTGCTCAGGATACAAAGACAAGCCTGCTTCTTGGTACATTTCCACTAAATTATCACTTAACATCGGATCAAAAGTTCGTAACGGACGCCCTTGCCGATAAGCCCACATGGTTTTAATGCCCATTTGTTGTGCCATACCAGAAAGCTCTGCTGCAATGTAGCCTGCTCCCAAGACCAGCATACTCTCCGGCTTTTTCGTCATGGCAAAAAAGTCGTCTGAATCCATTGCATATTCTCCCCCGGGGATATTCATATGGCTCGGTCTTCCCCCAGTCGCAATCAAAATATGAGGGGCTGTAAATTTTTCATCGCCAACCACTACCGTCTGGGAGTCGACAAATTTTCCATAGCCCGTTACTACATCAACTTTATTACTGTCTAAACCTCTTTGGTAAGCCCCGTGTAAAAAGGAAATATATTTTTCTCGGCGCGCCACCAATTCTGTAAAATCAAACGCTTTGATATCTGCTGTAATGCCGTAACTTGGTGCATCGCGGCGAATCATTTCCAGCATTTCACTAGCCTGCCACATTACTTTTTTCGGTACACAACCAACATTTACACACGTTCCGCCTAAAGCTTTGCCTTCAATTAGCAAAACTTTTTGTCCGTGCAGCCCTGCTCTATTTGCCGATGCTATCCCGCCGCTACCGCCACCGATGACAATATAATCATAACTTTTCACGTAATTCTCCCCTTTATCCTTTTAGAATATGTCCGAAAATTTCAACGACAGATAATTTGACCTTTGTCCTATCAGTCACCCTTTAGTCTTCATTCAAAAAATTTGCTAAAATTTGAAGCCTAATACATTTTCAGACACACTAGGATTCCCATAATTTTTCCAATACCTGTATTGTACTTGAAAGAAAAATGATAAGCTAGTAGGCTGTTTATAGGCTAAACTTACTTAAAGATTACGTGGATATAACCAGTAATTTTTGCGTAATAGTTATTTTCGTATAAAGGAGCAAAATCATGCCGCTAAAATTTACCCAAATTCATCATGTTGCCATTATCGTTTCCAACCTCGCTAGCGCCAAACACTTTTATGTGGACATTCTGGGACTACCGATCATTAGAGAACATTATCGGCCCGAAAAAAATGATACGAAACTCGATTTGCAATTAGATAATTGCCAACTGGAAATCTTTGCCGCAACTCATCCGCCCAAACGACCAAGTTTTCCTGAGGCTTGCGGACTACGCCACTTAGCCTTCAAAACTACCAATATTGAAGCCGAAGTCGCCTACTTAAAAGAACAGGGGGTAAAATGTGAAGAAATTCGGCGGGACACGTTCACAAACGAAAAAATGACTTTCTTCTTTGATCCTGACGGCTTGCCGCTGGAATTGCATGAATAAATAAAGTCGCAACAAATTAACCTGCACCCAATCTATTGAACAAAAAAACTCCTGTCTAATTCATGGTCGGCTATCTCATTTAGGTTAGCAATCAAAGCTACCTTAGTGACAGTCATCCATTTAGACTGGAGTTTTTCTATTGTTGAACTAGTTTTATTCACAATAAGCTGAAATTTTGCTTTGCGGAAAATACACCAAAGTCAAGCTTCTGATATTTTTCCCTCCAAGCAAAATAACCTGCCTTGTCTTTTATCCTATTTCCTAATCCTTCTTCTTACGAATCATATCCCCCACCGCAACAGCTTGGGCAACAGGCATCGTTAAAATCATCATCGGATTTGGGGCCCGGTCGATCATTTCCCCTTCATCATTTTTCATCCATGCCACTGATTGTTCAAAATGTTTAAAGCCTGGTGAATAAAATTCAATTTCATCCCCGACAGAAAAGTGATTTCGTTGGCGAATCGTAGCAATTTTTGTTGTAGGATCATAGGCCATGACTTCGCCGACAAACTGATATTGCGGAATTTTACGTCTTGGGCCAAAGAGCTGTTCATTTTCCGTTGGTGTATGGTAATAAAAACCCGTTGCAAGCTCTCGTTGTGCCACTTTCCATAGTTCGTCGATCCACTCTTGTTTGCAAACATAATTTTCTGGATCTGCAATATAGCTGTCCACCGCCGCTTTGTACACGTTTGAAACGGTGGAAACATAGTGAATAGATTTCATGCGCCCTTCAATTTTTAAACTATCCACGCCGTTTTCAATTAAATCTGGAATGTGCTCAATCATCGTCATATCGACAGCACTCATGGAAAATTCTTCATTTACATTTCCTTTATCCGTTAAACTGCGGTGTTGCTCTGTACCAAAGGGCATATCGTATAATTCATATTTCCAGCGACAAGATTGTGAACAGCCGCCGCGATTGGCATCCCGCATGGACATATGGTTCGATAATGTACACCGGCCTGAATATGAAATACACATTGCCCCGTGAATAAAGGCTTCAATCTCAATTTCAGTATTTTTGCGAATTTCAGCAACTTCTGCCATTGAAACTTCCCGTGCTAAAACGACCCGCTCTAAGCCTTCATTTTTCCAAAATTCCAATGTCTCAAAATTTGTGGCAGAGGCTTGCGTTGAAAGGTGAATCGGAAGACCCGGCGCTTCTGTTGCACAAATTTCAATCAATGCCGGATCAGACACGATCACCGCACTAATTCCGACATCCCGCAACTCGCGGAAAAATTCTCCCGCACCTTCTTGATTCCCTTCATGGGTAACCATATTGGCCGCTACATATACTTTGGCATTGTGTTCTTTAGCAAAAGCTACACCTTCTGCCATTTCTTCATAACTAAAATTCCCCGCGCGGCTTCGCAAACCATACGCGTTCCCGCCAATATAAACAGCATCGGCGCCATAATGAATCGCCGTTTTCAATTTTTCCAAAGTTCCCGCCGGAGCCAAAACCTCCGGCCGCTTCAAGACTCTCTTTGTCATGTCTTTTTGTCACTCCTGCTTTAGATGTTGTCATAGTCCGAATTGCCAACTGGTATTAAGTAAAGCCAATTGTATGCTGCCTTTTGGCATGCACGTTGGGTGGCTTAATACCCAGTTGGTAGGACTTTTGACAACTCGATTTCTTTAGATGTGAAAAAGGCTCGCTTAGACAGTGAGCAATTAGTAAAAAAAGTGTAAGCGCATTTTGCTTATCACTGGTTTTACTTATTGTTGAACTTTCTGGCCTTTTTTACTTCATTTATCGTAAATAGTTTCGCTTGCTTTTTAGCGAATCGCTTTTGGATCTAAATAATAAAAACCAGTGTCTAATCCGCGCTTTTCAGGATGCAAGGTCTGCAGTTTTTCATCTAATGCTGCAGCTTGTGCTTCGTCCCACGTCCCAGCTAAGATGGCTGCCTTAGCAGCCACAAATAATTCGGCAATGGCAACAAAATTGGCTTCGTCGGTAAACAATCCATCCAGTTTCCACGTTGTAAAACCAGTTTGGGCTAACTGTCCTACTTCTTTCATCAAATCCAAATCATTATCAGCAAAAATATGCGTCCCATGACTATCTTCAAAGATTGAGTAATGGGTTTCAGGTTTTTTTGGTTCCGATAAGAACAAATCGCGTTCACGACTTGTACGCTCATCTTGCTGCGTATAATTATAATAATTTTGTAAAAGTGGCCGTTTTGATTGATGGATACAGGTTGCACCGTAAACTAAAACTTCCGCCGGTACCGCTAATTGTGGCGCCATTTCTACCATTTCCGCAAAAGGCACTTCTCTGGCTAAAACAGCCCCAACAGCACCTTTTTTACTCCAAAAATTAATTTGACGCGCACTGGTCACTAAGGTTTCCCCATCATATATAAAAGGCGTCGCCAAGTTTTCATTTTGCGTCATCACATAGACGACACCAGGATCTCCCACCACAATTTGATCGGCACCACTTTCTTTTACAAAAGCTAAATACTCCGGTACTAACTTCATTTTTTCCGGATGCATAATGCCATTGACGGCAATTGCTGCTTTTTTCCCGGCAGCATGGGCTAAATTTACTAATTGCCTTTGTTCTTTGCGTGAAAATGAATAAGGTAACCGCAAACCAAACGTTTCTTCCCCAAAGTAGATGGTGTCCACACCAGCTGCTAGTAATTTTTTTGCTTGGTCAACAGAGGCTACCGTTGTGATTAATTCAATCATCTTCTTCCCCCTTTGATAACTCAATTATCTTATCACAGGGTGTGGGATTTTAGAAGTAGCAATCAAAAATCCTACTATTTTTAGAAGATTCCCTGATTGGATTTTAAAAATACAACAAAACGCTAATAAGTCTGGTAATTTATCCCCCGAAAGTAAAATGGATAAAACAAAACTTTACTAAAAAATCGTTAAAAGAAAACTGAACACAAAAACCCCCAAATGTTAGAAAATTACTAACATTTGGAGGCTGCATTTTTAAACGTTTTGCAATTTTTTCCCTTCAGTAGGTTCTTTTACTGTTAAGGTGATTTTCCCTTTTTTAGCACCGATTGTAACATTATCCCCCAAATGAATTTGGCCAGATAATAACGCTTCAGATAAACGATCTTCCACTTCTTTTTGCAGTGCTCTTCTGATTGGACGAGCGCCATATTCTGGATCAAAACCAGCTTTACCGATAACTTCATTGGCAGCAGGTGTGATTTTCAATTGAATATCTTGTTCGGCCAACCGTTTTATAATGGATTTACTCATGATTTTCACGATTTGTTGAATTTCAGCTTCTCCTAATGAACGGAAGACAACTGTTTCATCAATTCGGTTTAAAAATTCAGGGCGGAAAGCTTTTTTCAATTCTTCTAAAATACGTTTTTGCATAGCCCCATGATCTTTTGTTAAATCCGTTACGTTAAAACCAACATTTTTTTCTTCACGAATTTGCGTAGCTCCAATATTGGAGGTCATAATCAAAATCGTATTACGAAAATCAACTTTACGTCCTTTTGAGTCGGTCAAATGCCCATCGTCTAATACTTGTAATAAAATATTAAAGACATCTGGATGCGCTTTTTCAACTTCATCCAACAAGATAACAGAATATGGTTTAGAACGAACCTTCTCTGTTAATTGTCCACCTTCGTCATACCCGACATAACCTGGAGGAGAACCAATCAGACGGCTCGTACTGTATTTTTCCATAAATTCTGACATATCCACGCGAATCAGTGCATCTTCACTGCCAAACATCGCTTCTGCTAGCGTTTTGGCCAATTCGGTTTTCCCAACACCAGTTGGTCCTAAAAACATGAAGGAACCAATTGGACGATTTGGATCTTTCAAGCCACTTCTAGCGCGACGAATCGAACGTGCGACAGCTTTAACTGCTTCTTCTTGGCCCACTACCCGTTGATGAAGAATTTTTTCTAAATCTAGGAGGCGTTCGCTTTCTTTTTTCTCCATTTGTTGCAACGGTACACCTGTCCACTGAGAAACGACAGTTGCGACATCTTCTGCTGTCACACGGTCAGCAAAACCAGAGGCTTCTTTTGTTTCTGCAAAGGCTAATTCTGCCAAACGTTGACTTAACTTTTTCTCTTTTTGGCGTAAACGAGCTGCCGCTTCAAAGTTTTGATTTTGAATTGCTTCTTCTTTTTCACTCATCAGATTTGCAATGTCTTCTTGCAAACCGATAATTTCAGAAGGTTCATCTGCTTTATCCAAACGCACTTTTGCTGAAGACTCATCCATTAAATCAATTGCCTTATCTGGTAACTGCCGCGAATTGATATAGCGAACAGACAACTGGACAGCCGCATGTAATGCTTCATCAGAGATTTCAACACCATGATGTTCTTCGTAACGAGGACGCAAGCCTCTTAAGATCTCTTCGGCCTCTTCTGGCGTTGGCTCATCGACTTGCACACGAGCAAAACGACGTTCCAATGCAGAATCTTTTTCAATATACTTTTGATATTCATCTAGCGTGGTGGCACCAATTGTTTGTAACTCGCCACGAGCTAAAGCCGGTTTCAAAATATTGGAAGCATCAATGGCCCCTTCAGCTCCGCCGGCACCAATCAAAGTATGCAGCTCGTCGATGAATAAGATAATTTGCCCGTCATGATAAATTTCATCAATGATTTTTTTCATCCGGTCTTCAAATTCACCACGATATTTCGTACCCGCTACAAGAGAACCCATATCCAGCATCATCAAACGTTTTTGCTGCATATCTTCCGGAACTTCGCCCCGTACAATCTGTTGCGCTAAACCTTCTGCAATAGCTGTTTTCCCAACACCAGGTTCACCCACTAAAACAGGATTATTTTTCGTTCTGCGCGAGAGGATTTGAATCAGACGTTTTACTTCTTTACTGCGGCCTACCACGGGATCGAGGCGGTTTTCTCTGGCAAGCTTCGTTAAATCCCGAGCTAAGCCGTCTAGCGTCGGCGTACCTTGCTGCATGCCTTTTGTACCCTGAGGCGCTTGTCTGCGGCGTCCTCCTAACCCGTTATTGGGTGCCTTGCTTTCACTTACGCCCATTTTCTTTTTCAAAAGTTGGCGCATTCTGGCTAAGCTCAAACCAAGGTTGACCATGATGCGAGAAGCAAGAATTTCATCATCGCGTAAAAGTCCCAGTAGTAAATGCTCTGTACCAATATTCGGAGCGCCTAAGCGTTTTGCTTCGTCACCTGCATAGGCAAAAATTTGTTTTGCCCGTGGTGAATACGGTAAGTAAACTCCAGCCGGATAAGATTTCATCGTGCCATAGCCAGTTAAATGCTCAATTTCTTCTCTAACATCTGTTTCAGTAACGCTCATTTCCCGTAAAACTTTTCCAGCAATACCATCTTGTTCAATAATCAAAGCCAACAGTAGATGTTCTGAACCGACTGACTGATGTTTGAAAGTTTTTGCTTCTTCTTGGGCAATCGTCAAGACCGCCTTGGCTTTTTCTGTAAATAATTCATCCATCTGACTCACTTCCTATCCTCATAACTTAATCGCTCTAGCACTGCATGTAACATGCCAGCTCGAATTTCATTTTCATTTTTAAAACGTCCCAGCGTACTTTTAGCCAAAGCCGCTAAAATTAAATTACCTTCTGTTTTGGTTAAAATATCTTCTTCGTATAGCTTTTGAATAATGGCTAAAGCATCTTTTTCTCCCAATGTATCGACAAAAAGTTGATCTACTTGCTCTAAAAAGCGATGATTGTCAGAAATTTTGATTTTTTCAATTCTAATATAACCACCGCCACCGCGCTTACTTTCAACAACATAGCCCCGTTGAATTGTGAAACGCGTATTAATGACATAATTAATTTGGGATGGTACACAGTTGAATAAATCAGCCATCTCGGTGCGACGGATTTCAATCATTTCGCTATCTTCCAAAATTTTTTTCAAATAAGCTTCAATTAAATCAGAAGTGTTGTGACGACTCATAATGCGATTTCCCTCCCTTGACTAATTCTGACCTTAATTATACCCAACTTAGCTGGATAATTAAAGGAACATGACTGAATCACAACATTCCTTTAAGAATTAGCGGAAGAAAAAGTAAAACACATACACACGAACTGCTTTGTAACTTTTTTATAGGAAATAAAAGTTACTTCTCTATTTTACCGCAACTTTCACAAAAGTAAAAAATCTAACACAATGAATATTCATACATTAATTTGAGCTAATCACATACTATTTTTCCTTACAATTCACTAAATAATTTACTAGCTTGTCTATTTTTTTAAACAAAATCATAGCTAATAAAATTTTGACCTTGATAGAACTATTTTGGTATACAAAAAAACGAAATCCTTAATATGATTTCGTTAAGACGCGCCCAAGAGGAGTCGAACCCCTAACCTTTTGATCCGTAGTCAAACACTCTATCCAGTTGAGCTATGGGCGCATAAATATTAAATTAAGTCTGACAATATTATAGCTTAAATTCATTTAGAAATAAAGCCTAAAGTAAAAAAAATCGGGAAGACAGGATTCGAACCTGCGACCCCTTGGTCCCAAACCAAGTGCTCTACCAAGCTGAGCTACTTCCCG
>NZ_JAILYE010000007.1:0-175165 GCF_021011285.1 Enterococcus sp. SMC-9
CCTCAAAATAGCCTGATTTTATCGGTTTTCGTGTTCAGCTGGATATGTTCAAATGGTGTCAATGTAAAAGACGCTGTAAAATAAAAAAATGCCGTGATGAAAATCACGGCATTTTTTTGCTATTATTTGCTAGAAGCAAAATAACGTTGAGGCAAGCGACGCAAAATGAAGATACCCAAAACACCACAAGCAACAGCCTTGATGATACCTGGTAGGATAAAGGGAATAAAGCCAGTTTTAAGCGCGGCTAAAAATTCCATACCGGTGCCAAATTTCAACCAAGCGGTACCAAAAAAAAGTGTCACCATGGCACCGACGATATTTGCAATAACTGCCCAAAAATAATTTTTTTGCGTGGCTTCTAAAATAGAGCCGGTTACTAAGCCGTTGAAGATAAAACCGATCAAAAAACCACCCGTTGGTCCGAAAAGTACACCAAATCCAGCGCTACCGCCAGCAAAAACGGGTACACCGATTAGACCTAAGATAAGGTAGATGGTAATCGCCCAAGTTCCGGTTTTCGTTCCTAAAATGGTGACGGTTAAGCCAATGATGAAGGTTTGTAAAGTCAAGGGGATTAAACCCAAAGGTATTGTTACTTGGGATAAAATAGAAATGATCCCTGCAAAAATTGCTGCTAATAATTGTTCCCGTAAAGAAATACGCATTTTTTTCACTCACTTTCGTTAACTCCATTTACAAATGGTTAACAAGATTATATTTCTTGGTTAACGAAAAGTAAAGTGTTTTTTTAAATAGTTAACCAAAAAAATTTAAAATATTGTATGATAGTAAAGAATTCGCTTAAAAAAAGAATTAGAGGAGAAATTATGAAGCCGTTGAAAAAACAGATGCTGGTAGTTTTTGGTATTGTAGCGCTAGCACTACTCTTACTATCCTTTTATAAACCAGCGGGGAAAGCAGAAAGTGTTAAAGAAGATTTTGCCAGTTCAAAACATTATTCAGAAAAGGAAATTCAGGCGGCTGCAGAAGTTGTAAAAGGTGGCTTTTCTGAAGTCTTTAAAAATTGCCGCTTAGATACATTATCGTATCAAGAAAAATTACAAAAATATGCCCGTCTAAAAAGTGAAAAAGAAGTTGCCCCAAAAACAGAATATTTATTGTTGACCAGTACCCTTTACGTGGGTCCAGCTGGGTATGAAAATTTACGTCCCAATACTTTTTACCGCGATTGGTGTTGGTATTTAAAGCGAATTGATAAAGGTGAGTGGCAATTGTATTACTTTGGAAATCTGGAATAAATTTCGCTTTAAAATAGAAGTGTGATTCCTTAGAAATGTGCAGTCGTCTTTTGACGACTGTTTTTTTATTTAATCCGATACTACAAAAAGCTGTTTTATGAAACTATGAATACGATAGGCATGCAAGCATTAATCTAACTCTAGATACGTACACACACATTAACGATGAAGCGGATCGGTTAGCAGTAGAAAATCTCATGGATTATGTTGATAATAAGTAAATTCTAAAAAAATCTAAGGTGAAATCGAAGGTAGAATATTTTTTTGACAAATAAAAAAACGCAAATCCTTGAAGAAAAAGGATTTGCGTACAATGTAATCGTGATTACATTAATTGGTTGTAGAATTCAACGACGAATGATTCGTCAACATCAGGTGTCATTTCTTCACGTTCTGGTAAACGAGTTAATGAACCTTCTAATTTTTCATCATCAAAGCTAACGAAAGCAGGACGTCCGATAGTTGCTTCTAAAGCAGCGCGAACAGCTACGTTGTTTTGAGATTTTTCGCGAACACCAATCACTTGACCAACTTCAACGTGGTATGAAGGGATGTCAACGCGTTTGCCGTCAACCGTGATATGACCATGGTTAACTAATTGACGAGCTTGACGACGAGTAGTAGCCAAACCTAGGCGGTAAACGACGTTATCCAAACGTTGTTCTAACAAGATCATGAAGTTAACACCAAGTTTACCTTCTTTGATTCTGCCAGCTTTAACGAATAAGTTACGGAATTGACGTTCGTTCATGCCGTACATGTGGCGTAATTTTTGTTTTTCAGTTAATTGCAAGCCGTATTCAGATTTTTTGCCGCGGCTGTTAGGGCCGTGTTGACCTGGTGGGAAAGGACGACGAGCTAATTCTTTACCAGTGCCAGATAATGAGATACCTAAACGACGTGATAATTTCCATGATGGTCCAGTATAACGTGACATTTAAAAATTCCTCCAATAAAATAAAATTGTTTTTTGGAGTAAAATAATCCGATGAAAAATTCATATTCGTGCAGTTCATCCTTCAATCTTCACCTTTGCAGCCGCGGTTACACAATTGAACTGGCATGCCAGCGATGGACTGGTGACGAGCTATTATTCTTCTGCTGCATTATTTTACACAAAGCTTAGTATACGATAATTTTCTAGCTATAGTCAAGAAAAATTGTTCTACTAGGCTGTTTTCACAAAATGATAGGGTATGGGAATAAAAAACGCTGTTTATTTATCCGCATTTTTAGTATAAATAGATTATTTTAGTGAAATAGGATCAAGATGACTTAGACAACGGTCATTTTACATCGGCAAAAAGAGTTATTTTTCTCTTTGAAAACTAACGATATTTGAAAAAAAGATTAAAGATAATCATCGTCTTGTAATTTTGTTACGTACTTTTTCAGAAATTTCCCGAAAGAACTTTACAAAACCGAATTGCCTCTATAAAATAAGTGGGTATTTATAATTATTCACTTAAAGTAGAGGAGAAAAGAGATGAATCCTGTATCACCGTTATTTTCAAAAATTGACACATCGATTGAAAAGAAAGTTGATTTAATCCAAGGAAGTTACTTTCGTTATGCGGTCCGTGCAATTTTAGCTTGTTTATTTTTAGGTTTGGGAACGGCTGTGGCATTTGCAATCGCAATGAAAGGCGAGCATATTGTGCCAGGTTTGGGCAAAATGTTGTATGCCTTCATGTTCAGTTGGTCACTTGTAATGATTTTGTATTTGAATGCCGAATTGGGAACTTCAAATATGTTATACATGACTGTTGGTGTTTATCGTAAACGTTTGAATTTTGGGTTAGCTGCGAAAATTTTATTTTCTTGTATTTTGTTTAACTTGATTGGCGGTTTGGTAGTGGGCTTTTTAATTGCTCAAACAGGGCCATTTCAAGGTTTAGAACCAGATAATTTCTTCTTTACCTCTATTACAGGTAAATTGGAAAAATCAGCGATGCAAATTTTGATTGAAGCGATGTTTGCTAATATCGTGGTGAATACAGCGGTTTTAATTAGTATGCGTATGAAAGATGATGCTGGTAAAGTAGCGGCAATTATCTTTATCATTTTTATCTTTGCTTTTTTAGGCTATGAACACGTGATCGCAAACTTCCCAGCTTTTTCATTAGCTTATTTTGCTTCTGGTGGAGCAATTGAAGGTATGACAGCAGGTACTGTTTTTCATAATCTTATTTTTGCTTTAATCGGGAATTATATTGGTGGCGGCTTGGTGATGGGCTTAGGCTTTGCTTGGTTAAACAATTCGAAATCCATTTATGTTGACTAATTTTTAACAGTTGTAACAAAACTTTTGATTGGCAAATCTTTGCAAAGAAGATTTGCGTGAGATAAGTTTTGTTACAGCTTTTTTTTGTGACAAACTGTAAGTAGTAATAGTCTTTTGAGGTGTAATTTAGTTTGTCTTTTGTTATGTAATCTGATTTTGAAAAATGAAACCTTGCTTGTTTTTCTAATAACTTTTACAATTGACGTTGATAAGAAAGAAAACGCTGCAAATTCATAAGGAGATTTTATGTCACGATTAACTTTTGTGCCTAATCCAAGTCAAGCTATTCCCATGGCTAAATATATGAAAAATAAATTTCCTTTTTTGGGTATTCCAAAACCACTACGCGCTAAGGCGCAAAAAGAACTTTTAAAGGCAAGTCGCCAATGGTCTACAGCCACATTGCAAGAAGAAATTTTTTATTATTATCAGCAAGACGCACGAGAATACCAGTATTTAGCGATTGATTTGTTTAATAAAAATGTTTTGCGGCTTGAATTGTCTGAGTTAAGAGCTTATTTGCCACTAGTGGCGCAAAAAGAATGGTGGGACAGCATTGATGCGTGGCGTAAAGGGTTTAATGATTACATTAAGGCCTATCCTAAAAGCTTAGCAGAAGTGTTCAGCTGGTTTTATCAGGCAGAAGATTTTTGGTTGCGCAGGATGAGTATTAATCTGCAATTGCAAAGTAAAACTGCGACAGATTTGGTTTTACTAGAAAAAGCGATCTTGTGGGATCTGAGTACGCCAGAATTTTTCATTCAAAAAGCTATTGGTTGGTCATTGCGGGAATATAGCAAAACAGATCCAGTTTATGTAACACAATTTATTGCCCAGAATAATTTAAGTCCGCTTGCTGCAAGAGAAGGTAGCAAGCAGCTAAAGAAAGCGAGTAAAAAATGAAGCGAAAATTAATTGCCTTTGATATTGATGGAACATTGTTGAACAGTCAAAAAGAAGCCTTACCCAATACAATAAAAGCCTTGGAAAAATTGCGCAATAATGGCCATTTGGTCATGGTTGCTACCGGTCGTAGTCGGTTTTTGGCCCAACCGGTCTTGAAAAAATTGGCTTTTCATAACTATGTGGTTTGCAATGGTTCAGCCGCTTTTTTAGACCACAAACAGGTTTATAAGCATTTATTGGATGAAGCGCAACTAACAGCGCTAATTTCTGAACTGGATGAATTAAGAGTCGATACCGCTTTTATTGGGATGGATGCAATGGGTCGCCATAGTGATTTTAATGTTTCCGTCATGGACGAAGCGATGCGCTCTTTTGGCTCTCATGTGCCAGAATTTGATCCTGATTTTAAAAACCAACAAGAAGTGTATCAAGCGTTAGCTTTTTACGACGCTAATTATGAAGGCCGTTTTGATGAAAAATATCCGGCGTTGCGTTTTGTTCGTTGGCATGAAAAATGTGTGGATATAATTCCAGAAAATGGTTCAAAAGCTGCCACAATCCTCCATTTGGGAAGAACTCTCGGCATAAAACAAGAAGATATTATTACGTTTGGCGATGGTCAAAATGATAAAGAAATGTTGTCTGCAGCTGGAATCGGTGTGGCGATGGGAAATGCTGAAGATGATGTGAAAGATGTTGCATCTATTGTAACTGCTTCAAATGATGAAGACGGGATTTTTAAAGCCTTACAAGAATTAGCTTTAATTTAAATAATTTGGAGGTGGAAAAGATGAAAATCGCACTAATTGCACACGATCGCAAAAAAGATTTGATGGTACAAATGACAACGGCTTACCGAGATATTTTAGCGCAACATGAACTGTTTGCGACTGGAACTACAGGTCAGAAAATTGCAGAAGCAACGGGCCTTTCAGTCCATCGCTACAAGTCGGGTCCTTTAGGTGGCGACCAACAAATCGGCGCAATGCTTGCGGCTGATGACTTAGACATGGTGATCTTTTTGCGCGATCCACTTGCCGCGCAACCCCATGAACCAGACGTAACAGCTTTGATTCGGTTGTGTGATGTGTACGAGATTCCCCTCGCCACTAACATTGGTACCGCTGAAATATTAATTCGTGGCTTAGCACTAGGACTAGCTGATTTTCGTGAAGTCATCCACGAAAACGATCAACGGCCACTTTCATTTTAATGATGTATTAAATGTGCTTTGTCGATGCGACAAGGCACTTTTTTTACTATCAGAAATTAACAGGAATAAACGAATTTTATCGGCAACAAACAACGATATTTTTTTGATTTTGGCATCCGTTTTAAAATATTTTGTTCTTATGGCGCAAAAGCTAAAGGAGTGCGCGCTCTTTTTTATTACCGTTAGTTAACGCTAGTGATGGACACTTTTTTTTCCTTGGAAAAACCACTATAATGGAACAAGACATTTAAGAGAAGAGGAAAATTTGTGCGGGTATTATTTATTGGAGATGTTGTTGGAACACTAGGTAGAGAAACGATTACGGCGTATTTGCCCAAGTTAAAGAAAAAGTATCGTCCGCAAGTAACGATCGCAAACGGGGAGAATGCCGCCGGGGGTCGGGGGATTACAGGCAAAATTTATAAAAAATTTTTGCAAGATGGTGTGGATGTCGTAACACTAGGAAATCACACCTGGGATAATCGCGAGATATTTGAATTTATCGGGGATGCTAAAAAAATGATTCGCCCAGCTAACTTTCCTGCTAAAGCACCCGGTGTGGGGATGGTTTTTGTTAAAGTAAATGAAATTGAGCTAGCAGTAATCAATTTGCAGGCCCGGGCATTTATGACAGCGATTGATGATCCTTTTACGAAAGCAGATGAATTAGTAGCAGCAGCCCGAAAGCGGACACCGTATATTTTTGTCGATTTTCATGGAGAAACGACTAGCGAAAAACAGGCTATGGGCTGGTATTTAGATGGTAAGGTTTCGGCTGTTGTCGGAACCCATACCCACGTGCAAACAAATGATGGGCGTATTTTACCAAAAGGAACAGCATTTTTAAGTGATGTCGGCATGACAGGACCTTATGACGGAATTTTAGGCATGAAAAAAGAAGGGGTCATTGAACGCTTTATCACAGCTTTGCCACAACGCTTTGAAGTGGTGGAAGAAGGAAGAAGTATCCTATCTGCCTGTGTGATTGACATTGATGAAAAAAATGGTCATGCCAAAAAAATAGAGACGATTCAAATTTCAGCAGATCGTCCATTTTATGAATAGGAAGAAAAAATGGAAAATTTTGAACCAGAAGTAACGGCCGCATTAAATGAATTAGTTCAGGCGCTAGCAGAAAATGAAGTTGTCAAAGACTATCGCCAAATTGCAGCAAAAGTGGCAAATAATCCCCGCTTAAAAGAACTGGAAGAAAAAATTAAAGCAGCGCAAAAAGAGGCGGTACAATACGATCATTATGACAAGCCAGAAGCACAAAAAGCCGCAATTTCAGCAGCGAATGAATATACTAAAGAATATGAAAATCATCCGTTGGTCATTTCTTATCGCGAAAAACTGGCACTAGCTAATGATTTACTGCATTTTATTACGGAAAATATCTCCCAAGATGTGAATCAAACCTTAGAGAGTCACAACGAACAGGAAAAAACAGAAAATTAGTCTAGAAAATTTTTAAGCTAAAGCTAATAAGTGAAGTAAAAAAATAAATTTTACCCTGGTACAAAACAGTTAGTGTGAGCTACTGAATAACTAAAGGAGGAGCTTTCATGCCTCAAAAGACTAAAAATACACCCATGATGGAACAATATTTAAGTATTAAGGCAAACTATCAAGATGCTTTCTTATTTTACCGTTTAGGAGACTTTTATGAAATGTTTTACGAGGATGCGATTAAAGCTGCTCAAATTTTAGAACTGACTTTAACCAGCCGCAATCGTAATGCAGATGATCCAATCCCCATGTGTGGTGTCCCGTATCATGCGGCTCAAGGCTATATTGATACGTTAATTGAACAAGGATACAAAGTTGCTATTTGTGAACAAGTAGAAGATCCCAAAACTGCTAAGGGCATGGTAAAAAGAGAAGTTGTCCAATTGGTCACGCCGGGGACAGTCATGGATGCAAAAGGATTGGCAGCAAAAGATAATAATTTTTTGACCGCTTTGAATTTTGACGGTGATACGTATGGATTTGCATACGTGGATTTAAGTACAGGTGAGTTGAAGGCCGCAATACTGCCAGATGAAGAAGCTGTTTTAAACGAAGCCAGTGCTTTGCAAACAAAAGAAATTGTGTTTACTAGTGAAATTACAGAAGAGTTAAAAAAGACGTTGCAAGAACGGTTAAATCTCGTCTTTTCTAGTCAAATGGAAATGACGGATAATGCTGAATTTCAATTTTTAACCAGTGAATTAAAAGAAGCAACTGAAAAAGAAGTTACGGGTAAGTTATTATGCTACTTAGCAGAGACCCAAAAGCGTAGCTTAGCCCATATTCAAAAAGCAGAAAGCTATCAACCAGATCACTACTTAAAGATGGATTACTATTCGAAGTTTAACTTGGAGTTGGCACAATCGATTCGGACGGGTAAAAAACAAGGTACGCTATTGTGGCTTTTAGATGAAACCAAGACAGCCATGGGGGGGCGCTTGTTAAAACAGTGGTTAGATCGTCCCTTAATTCAAAACAAACAAATCACGCTGCGTCAAGAGATGGTGCAGTCTTTATTAGACAGCTATTTTGAGCGGGCTGATTTACAAGCAGCCTTAACCAAAGTGTATGACTTAGAACGCCTAGCCGGTCGGGTAGCTTTTGGCAATGTGAATGGGCGTGATTTACTACAACTAAAAACATCGCTCATGCAAGTTCCGCAAATTCGTAATCTTTTAAGCGGGATTAATAATGGTGCGTGGAATGATCTGCTACTCGATTTAGAACCGATGGATGATTTAGTTGCTTTAATTGAACAAGCTATTAATGAAGAGGCCCCTTTAGCCATTACAGAAGGCAATGTCATTAAAGACGGTTTTAACGCGCAACTGGACCAATATCGCTTGGCCATGCGTAACGGCAAACAATGGTTAGCTGAGTTAGAGGCAAGTGAGCGAGAAGCTACTGGAATTAAAAATTTGAAAGTCGGCTTTAACCGCGTCTTTGGCTATTATATTGAAATTACCAAAGCCAACTTAGCTAATTTAGCAGAAGGCCGTTATGAACGAAAGCAAACCTTAGCCAATGCGGAACGTTTTATCACCCCAGAATTAAAAAAATTGGAAACGCAAATTTTAGAAGCTGAAGAAAAATCAGTGGATTTAGAATACCAGCTCTTTTTAGCCGTACGAGAAGAAATCAAAAAGGCAATCAGCCGCTTGCAAAAATTAGCCAAAGCAATTAGTGCCACCGATGTGTTGCAAAGTTTTGCCACAATTGCGGAGCGCTATCAATATGTGCGACCAGCTATGAATAATAAACAAGAATTAGCGATTAAAGAAGGACGACATCCCGTTGTGGAAAAAGTTTTGGGCCATCAAGAATATATCCCAAATTCCATTACAATGGATCGTGAAACGTTAATTCTTTTAATCACCGGACCGAATATGTCAGGTAAGAGTACCTACATGCGGCAGTTAGCATTGACTGTCATTATGGCTCAGATGGGAAGTTTTGTACCAGCCCAAAGTGCCAATCTGCCAATTTTTGATCGTATTTTTACCCGCATTGGTGCAAGTGACGATTTAATTGCTGGTCAAAGTACCTTCATGGTGGAAATGATGGAAGCCAATCAAGCGTTACGGCATGCCACACCGAATAGTTTAATTTTATTTGATGAATTAGGGCGCGGCACAGCAACCTATGACGGGATGGCACTGGCGCAAGCTATTATTGAATATATTCACAAAGTAGTAAAAGCCAAGACCCTTTTTTCAACCCACTACCACGAATTAACTGTTTTAGATGAAGCATTGCCCCAGTTGCGTAATATTCACGTAGGCGCGGTGGAAAAAGATGGTGAAGTTGTTTTCTTGCATAAAATGATGGAAGGGGCTGCTGATAAGAGTTACGGTATTCATGTGGCCAAAATTGCGGGCTTGCCAACGGATTTACTGGAACGGGCCGCAACGATTTTACAGCATTTGGAAACACAAGAGACCACCGTTACCACACCTGCGTCAAAAGTGTCAGAAGAAGTCGAGCAAATTTCATTATTCCAAGAAGTTTCCACAGAAGAATTAGGTGTCATTGATACGTTGAAAAAATTAGATTTATTGGATACAACGCCACGAGAAGCGTTAAATATTTTATACGAGTTGCAAAAACGAATTTAGAAAAGGAGGCAGACGATGGGTAAAATTCAAGAGTTATCTGAACGTCTTGCCAATCAAATTGCTGCTGGTGAAGTGGTAGAACGCCCTGCATCAGTGGTGAAAGAATTAGTTGAAAATGCGATTGATGCAGGATCTAGTCAAATTGATATTTTAGTCGAGGAAGCTGGGCTAAAAAAAATTCAAGTAACAGATAATGGTGAAGGCATTGCCGAAGATGATGTGGAAAATGCTTTTAAACGCCACGCAACAAGTAAAATTCACAGTCGAGATGATTTATTTCGGATTAGAACATTGGGATTTCGTGGTGAAGCACTGCCAAGTATCGCCTCTGTATCTTATGTAACAGTAGAAACAGCGATTCAAGGTACTACGCAAGGTTCTTTGTTGCAACTAGAAGGTGGCAAAGTAATCCAGCACACAGCGGCGCCATTACGACAAGGAACTAAAATTACAGTTGAAAATTTATTCTTTAATACGCCAGCCCGTTTAAAATATGTCAAAACATTGCAAACGGAATTATCTAATATTGGGGATATCGTCAACCGCTTGGCATTGAGCCATCCAAATATTGCATTTCGTCTTGTTCACGATGGCAATAAAATGCTCACCACTGCGGGTAATGGTGATTTGAAGCAAACGATCGCCGGTATTTTTGGTGTTCAAACTGCGAAAAAGATGTTGGCTATTGATACAAAAGATTTAGATTTTACGGTCACAGGCTTTATTTCTTTACCTGAAGTAACACGGGCTAGCCGTAATTATATTTCAACCATCATTAATGGACGCTATATTAAAAACTTTGCGTTAAATAAAGCCATTATTACCGGTTATGGTTCAAAATTAATGGTTGGACGTTTTCCGATTGCGGTTTTAGAAATTACCATGGACCCACTATTAGTGGACGTGAATGTCCATCCAACCAAACAAGAAGTTCGTCTATCCAAAGAGCCAGAGTTAACAAAGTTAATTAGTAAAGCAATCAATGAACGGCTGCGGGCAGAAAATCTTATTCCCGATGCAGGAGAAAATTTGAGCTTTAAGAAAAAAATTTCCCGTGATGAACAAGAAAAAACAGAACAATTACAAATGGCATTGCCGGCTGCTGAAAAGAAAAACAACGGTTTAACGTTTGATCCTAGTAGCGGCAAATTTGTTTATCGTAATTCACAGTCTGTGGATAAAGCTGTGGATGATTGTGGACAAGTTGAGGAAAGTAGCGCTGAAAATCCCGTGCCAACAGCTGATGAGAAGACAAATGAATTTTATAATAGTTCACAAGTAGCAGAAATTCCAACAGAATTTCCCGTTGCGCCAAGTTATCCCCAACAAGATGAAGATGAGCCAGTTTTTATTTCTCCTGTGGATAATAAAATTGAAGATAAGCCAACTTTCTCAGCAGAAATTACACCCGAGCGTGAAGTAGAACTATCACCAGCAGAACTTGCCGAAGAATTGCAAAGTGAGTTAGATCATCCAGAATTTAATCTGCAGGATAAAAATGGCAGCCAAGCTTTAAACAAAGCAATCGCAGCTTTAGAAGCTGAAAAACCAGTAGAACGTTTTCCACAATTGGAATACTTTGGACAAATGCACGGCACGTATCTTTTTGCCCAAAGTAGTGATGGCCTGTATATTATTGATCAGCACGCAGCCCAAGAGCGGATTAAATACGAGTATTTCCGTGAAAAAATTGGCGATGTAGGCAACAGCTTGCAAGAACTACTCGTTCCGATTGTGTTGGATTATCCCAATAGTGACGCTATAAAATTGCGGGAGAAAAAAGAAATGCTGCTGGAAGTTGGGATTCAACTAGAAGACTTTGGTGCCAATAGTTTCATTATTCGCGCGCATCCAACGTGGTATCCTGCTGGACAAGAAGAAAGTATCACCCGTGAAATGATTGATATGTTGCTAACGACAGGAAATGTCAGTGTCAAAAAGTTTCGGGAAGCAACAGCGATCATGATGAGCTGTAAGCGATCCATTAAAGCCAACCATCACTTAAATGAATTGCAGGCGCGTGTGTTGCTGCAAGATTTGACGCTATGTGAAAATCCATTTAATTGTCCCCATGGTCGTCCAGTATTGATTCATTTTAGTAATGGTGATATGGAGAAGTTATTCAAGCGCATTCAAGATCCTCACCGTTCACCTATGAGTGGTCTGGAAGATTAATTTTTTAAGCTAGTTGGAAGATTGTTTCGGCAGTTTTCCCGCTAGCTTTTTTTAGCCAGATGAAAAAGCGAGTGAGGGGGATATCTTTTGAAAATACCTCTAAAGTATGAAGTATTTTCTGTTTTTTTCTGGCATAATAAATAAAAGTCTTATTAAGGAAAGAGTGTTGTGAATGATTGTTGATTTTGTTGTTTTAACCGGGTTGTTTGGTATTGGTATTATTGTTGTCAATTTATTAATTGCCCTGATGGAAAAAAACAGTTCTAAAAAAGGATTAGTTGGGTTAACCATTTTTGAACTGCTTTTCATGGGTATTTTTTTGTATCTTGCACTTCCAAGTAAAAACTTGAGTTCACTTTTATGGTACAACTTGTGGGGCGCATTTGCCGCAATCTTGTTAGCTGGAGGTTTATTAACCCTTGTAAAAGCGGGGCGTAAAATTCGTCAAAAAACATTAAATGTAACCGGAAAACGAGTGGATGTTTCTTTTGATAAAAAAACTTCTCCTGTGCAGTTGGGAAAATTGTTTGGTAGTGTGGTGGCCCTGATGGTAATTTTATTTGCTGTTTCTAAAATTAGTGCAATTACTTCTATTGACGAAGTTTATTCTTCCATCCATGCTAAAACAGAGGAAAAAGCAGAGGTATTAACTTCTACCAAAGAGACCCCAATTGCAATTGCACCAGATATGGCCAAGCGGAAAATGCTACAAAAATTCTCAGTGATTCCAAACTCCAATATGTTCACCTTAGATGGCATTACTGCCCAGACGATTAATGGAGAATACGTTTATGTAGCAACAGTGGAATACAATGGTTTTTTCAAGTGGCTTAAACTTGGAGAAGTTCCAGGTTATTTCAAAATTAGTGCTACGGATATTAATGCACAGCCAGAATTTGTCAAAGAGCCATTGAAGTACACCCCCTCGGCTTTCTTTAATCAAGATGCCGGACGAAAAATTTATGCTGCGTTTCCCGGATATGCTTCTTATGGCAAAATCAATTTAGAAATTGATGATAAAGGAATTCCTTACTACATTCAAACACTGTATAAAGAATATGGTGTAACCGGACTAATGCATTATGACAATTTCAAAACGGCAGTCTTAAACGCCCAAACAGGAGCAGTTAAGCTTTATGACAGTAAAAAGGCACCAGCTTTTGTGGATGCACCCATTACTTCAGCCGCGGCGAATAGTATGAATGAATTCTTCGGGCGTTATGGGCAAGGCTGGTGGAACCAATTTATTTTTGGGGCCAAAAAAGATGTGAAGGTTCCTACAGACAATGGTATTTATGCCGCTGGTCAAATTACGCCAATGCTTAGTAAAGAAGGGCAATTAAATTATTTTACCGACTTTACCAGTGGCGATGATGATCAAGATTCTGCGTTGGGGTATTCATTAATTAATGCCCGCAGTGGTCAATTGACTTATTACCGTGATTTGGAAGTTGGGATTATGGATAGTGACGGTGCGATTTCCATTGCTGCTAAAATCTATCCAGAAAAGAAATGGGATGCTGAAATGCCTGTTCTTTACAACATTGATGGCGTTCCAACGTGGATTGTTTCGTTGATGGATACCAAAGGAATCTTCAAAAAATATGTCTATATCAATGCGGTGGATAACGATATTGTTGTCGATGCCGAAAATGCGCAAAGCGCACTAGACGCTTATCGGATTGAGCTTGCAACTAAAGGCAGCAATAATAGCAGCACCGATGCGGATTCCTTAGCTGAAAAAAGCGGTATCGTCCAACGTGTGGTTGTGCTAGCAAATGGTAGTAATACTGTTGTATCCTTTATGCTAAAAGATGATAAAACTGTCTATAGCGTCAATTCAAACAACAGTCCCTACGCTATTTTTATTAAAGAAGGCGACAAAGTTACCTTTAAAGCTAACGTGACAGCAGATCAAACTGCGGCCAGCATTCAAGATTTAACAGTAGCGGGAATTGGTGAAATAAAATAAAAAAGAAAAAATCGGGAAATCACTCTTTCCCGATTTTTTCTGGTGGAAATTTTTTAAATTTGAAGAACAATTTCAAAAATTTGAAAAACAATTTCTAAAACTTCTGTCCTTATTTTTTTAGGTCTATTCAGTTTCCTCCGCTTTTTTTCTTCATGCTTATCAGTTGAAAGTAAGAAGGAGTAGTTTTACACTTGACAGTGGCGTTAGAAGTAAAGATTTATCATTTAGCTATAAAGGTTATTGTAAAGGGCAATTTAAAGGAGGAATTTTTCTTGGCAATTATTTTAGCATCACAATCCCCAAGACGAAAAGAATTGTTAGCGCGTTTGGTAGCAGATTTTAAAGTTGAACCGGCAGATATTGACGAAACGGTAAAAAAAACAGATTTACCCGAAGAATACGTGATTCATATGGCAAAAGAAAAAGCAAAGGTTATTGCAGCTAAACATCCCAATGATTTGGTGATTGCAAGTGATACGATTGTAGTAAATCATGGCAAAATTTTGGGTAAACCTGAATCAAGAGCAGAAGCTTTTACCATGTTAAAGGATATGAGTGGTGGCATGCACCATGTTTATACGGCGGTTGTGATGCGTAAGGGGCATCAAGTTTTGCAAGAATTGGTTCCTGCCAAAGTTTTATTCTTTGAATTAAGTGATGAAGAAATTAATCGGTATCTGGATACAGGAGAGTATGCAGATAAGGCTGGTGCTTACGGTATTCAAGGTCAAGCTAGCCTATTTGTTAAAAAAGTTGATGGTGATTATTATAGTATTGTCGGCTTTCCGGTAGGCGTTGTGAATCAAATGTTGAAAAAAATAAATTAAAAAATGCGCAGCAAGTAGCGGGATAAAAAGTCAGATAAGCCACTGATTTTCGTGCCAATATTTACTGCGTATTTTGTAGGCATAAAATTTCTGCTTTCAGACACAGGGGCGTACTATTTTCTTAAGAGGTGATATTCATGGATAAAGAAGAATTGAAAAAGAAATTAACACCAGAAGAATATGCGGTAACACAAGAAAATGCAACGGAACGGCCCTTTACTGGGAAATACGACGATTTTTATGAACAAGGAATTTATGTGGATGTTGTTAGTGGCGAGGCCCTTTTTGCTTCGACGGATAAATACGATGCTGGTTGTGGCTGGCCTGCTTTTTCAAAACCAATTGAAAAACTAGGTGTCAAAGAAAAAGCAGATTTTTCCCACGGGATGCACCGAGTAGAAGTAAGAAGCAAAGAAGCCAACTCACATTTGGGGCATGTTTTTAGTGATGGGCCACAAGCGTTAGGAGGCCTGCGTTATTGCATTAATTCTGCGGCATTAAAATTTATCCCCAAAGCAGAAATGGAAGCTGCTGGTTACAAAGAATATTTGCCGTTGGTAAAATAGTCAGCTTTTGTCTAGTTCCAAACTATGCTACAATAAGGGGAACGTATGTACAGGAAGGACAAAATAATGTACGAGTATTTAATCGGCAAAATTACGGGGATAACCCCGGCGTATATCGTGTTAGAAAATCAAGGGATTGGCTATCAGATTGCAGTAGGAAACCCTTATCGTTTTCACGAAAATAAAGAAACAAAAGTGTACGTCCAGCAAGTTATCAGAGAAGATGCCCATAGTTTATATGGTTTTAAAACGCTAGCGGAAAAGCAACTTTTTTTACGCTTAATCAGCGTTTCAGGCATTGGTCCAAAGTCGGCTTTGGCGATTATGGCCGGTGAAGAGCATACCGGTATGATCAATGCGATTGAATCAGGGGATGTAACGTATTTAACCAAATTTCCTGGCGTAGGTAAAAAAACGGCCCAACAAATGATCTTGGATTTAAAAGGCAAATTAGGGGACTTATACGACCCACAAATGAATTTGGAACTCTTACCTCATGCAAATGGTAAGATGGCGTTAACAGAGGCAATGGAGGCTTTAGGAGCATTAGGCTATAGTGCCAAAGAAGTCAAAAAAGTTGAAAAAGCTTTGGCGAATGAAGAAATGCAAACGACAGACGAATATTTACGGGCTGCCTTAAAGCTTGTAATGAAAAAATAGAGAGGGGGGAAAACTGTGACAGAAGAGAGAATTGTCTCACCAGAAAAAGAATCTGCAGAACAATTATTAGAAAAATCATTGCGGCCACAATTTTTGTCGCAATATATTGGGCAAGATAAAGTAAAACATGAATTATCTATTTATATTGCGGCGGCCAAAAATAGAGAAGAGTCTTTAGATCACGTCTTGTTGTATGGACCACCAGGATTAGGTAAGACCACTATGGCGATGGTGATCGCCAATGAAATGGCAGTTAATATTCGGACCACTAGTGGCCCTGCGATTGAAAAACCAGGTGATCTTGTCGCAATTTTAAACGAATTAGAACCTGGCGATGTTTTATTTATCGATGAAATTCATCGCTTGCCGCGAGTAGCAGAAGAAATGCTCTACTCGGCGATGGAAGATTTTTATGTGGATATTATGGTAGGACAAGGACCAACAGCTCATCCTGTCCATTTTCCCTTGCCTCCTTTTACCTTAGTGGGGGCAACGACGCGAGCAGGAATGCTTTCGGCACCATTACGGGATCGTTTTGGAATTATTAGTCACTTGGAGTATTACGAAGAGACCGATTTAAAAGAAATCGTCTTGCGTTCAGCTGATATTTTTGCTACCGACATTGTGGCAACTGGTGCCCATGAAATTGCCCGGCGTTCTCGTGGCACGCCGCGAATTGCAAATCGTTTGTTAAAGCGTGTGCGCGATTTTGCCCAAGTGGAAGCAGATGGGATTATCGATGATAAAATTGCCGCCAGAGCGTTACGATTATTACAAGTAGATGAAGCAGGACTGGATTATGTCGATCAAAAACTAATCAAAACTATGATTGAGCTTTATGGTGGTGGCCCGGTTGGCTTAAGTACATTAGCGGTAAATATCGGCGAAGAAACTGAGACAGTAGAAGATATGTATGAACCTTTTTTAATTCAAAAGGGATTCTTAAAACGAACGCCGCGGGGACGAATCGCTACCAGCCTGGCTTACGAACATTTTGGTTACCCTTATGAATAATGGAGTGTGTTGGTATGGCTGTTAATCAGACAAAAGTAAAAATTGCGACAGCGTTAATCGAACTGGTGAAAACAACAGATTATAATAAAATCAGCGTGCAAACAATCGCCAGTCAAGCTGGTATTAACCGCCAGACTTTTTATTATCATTTTGCCGACAAAGATGAATTACTACGATTTATTTATTATAGTGAGGCATTAAACTTTTTAACAAGTGACGAGTTGTCTTTGGACAATTGGGAAGAACAGGTTTTACAAATGTTGCGGGCGATTCATTCACGGGGAGATTTCTATCGAAAAACCGTAGCCGATCGAAAAGAAATCCTAATTCGCGAATTTTCACAAATTGTCGGACGTCTTTTTCGTAAATTGTTTGAAGAATTTGATACAGAAAACTATTTGTCAGAATCTGATAAAGACTTTTATGGTCACTTTTTTGCCTATGGCTGTAGTGGTGTCTTGTTAGCTTGGATTGAAGCAGATTATCCAGAGTCGCCCTTAGAAATTGCGACCCAAATGTTTCGGCTGGCAAAAGACGTAGAGCTTTATTCGTATCGGTTATATCAACAAGATGATCAGTAGGAGGTAAAGACATGGCTAGTATTTTATTTGTTTGTTTAGGTAATATTTGTCGCTCGCCAATGGCAGAAGGATTATTGCGACAATATGCTAATGAAAGAGGCTGCAAAATAGAAGTCGATTCTGCTGCGACTAGTCGCTGGGAGATCGGAAATCCACCTCATCCTGGCACCCAAAAAATTTTGAAAGCAGCAGGCGTTGATGTCGCACAAATGTTTTCTCGACAATTAAAAGCTGATGACTTTTATCATTTTGATTATCTTGTGGGCATGGATAAAGAGAATATGGCAGACATTTTAGCTGTGGCACCACCGGATAAAACAGCACAAGTGGCGTCTTTTATGTCTGTTGTAGCTGGTAAAGAAGATATTTTTATTCCAGATCCTTATTATACAGGTGATTTTAATGAAACAAAAAACCTAGTAAAAATGGGGTTAAAACCATGGTTTGAAATTTTGACTAAGGCTTAGGAAGTCAAAAAAGCTTGTCTTTTTGCGGAAATTTGATAAAATATGCTTACTTATCACAAAGGGGTGGCAGAAATGAAAGAAAAAATGAATGTCAAAAAATTCGGCAATTTCGTGGCCAACACCTCGAATGCCTTATTAAAGGGATTTTTAAGTGACAGTATGGAAGAAGAACTGCAGGCAAAAATTTCAGTGGAGATGGCAGAAACTTTAGTTTTAGCAGCTGAAAAGGAAAGTTTAGTAGTTTTACAGTTGGATATAGCCAAAAATAGTGTTAAATACGAGACCGTGTATGGTTGGATTTTAAATAAGCAGTTAAATCCCAATCATTTAGTCATTAAACCACAAAATAATGAACAGCAAATGCGGATGATTCCTTTAGAGTCGATTCGTAAAGTCAGTATTTTAGATAAAGAAGGGCAACGCACGAGTATTACTCGCGCATAAGGGCCAAGTAAAATTAGAATAGTCTAGTCAGCTGCGCAACGTTTGTTTGCGTGGTTTTTTTTATTTAAAAAAATGCGAAACTAAAAAAAGGGCCCGTCGCTAGGGAGGCGACGGGCAAGGAGTTAAAAATGAAAAAGTGTTAGTTAGGGTTGTTTGTTGGTACACTTATATACTACAAAGTATTTATGAATTTTTTGTGAATCAAAGATACAGAAGTTGGTAAATATCTTTAAAAAAGTATTAAGGAAAAAATACTGATAACTAAAAACTAAAGTTTCAAATTATAGGCACGAAAGGTATCACCGTGTTTTAAATCACCGTATTGATAGCCGCGTTTAAACCAATCGACGCGCTGCTCAGAAGTGCCATGGGTGAAGCTATCTGGAACAACATAACCTTGAGCTTCTTGCTGTAAGGTATCGTCGCCAATTTGATTGGCAGCAAGAATGGCTTCATCAATATCACCAGCTTCTAAGATAGGCTGTCCTTGGTACGTTTTATTTTCGAGATAGCGAGCAAAGCAACCGGCAAAATAATCAGCCTGTAATTCTAAAGCGACGCTGTAACGATTATATTGTTTTTCTGAGAGCTGACTGCGAAGGCGGTCCATTTCTTCAGAGGTGCCAAGTTCGTATTGAACGTGGTGTCCGACTTCATGGGCAATAACATAAGCCATGGCAAAATCACCCGTTGCGCCAAAGCGCTGGGACAATTCTGTTTGAAAACTCAAATCTAGATAGACTTTTTGATCTCCAGGACAATAAAATGGTCCAACCGCAGAAGAAGCTTGGCCGCAAGCCGAGCGCACACTGCCGCTGTATAAAACCAATGTCGGATCTTGATAATCTGGTTGGTGTTGCGCGTATTCTGTTTTTTTGAATTCTGTGTTCCAATAATCTTCCAAGTGGCCAAAAACAACGCTGGCAAATTCTTTTTGATCATCTGTACCAGTGGGCTGTTGGGCAGTAATCGGGCTATTATCAGTTCCTAAAAGTGACCCCAAATCGATATTGCCACCAGAAAAGAATAAAGAGAATAAAACGATTAAAAGTAGGCCAATCCCGCCCCCGCCGATTACACCACCGGATAAACCGCCGGAACTGCTTCTACGGTCTTCGACGTTTTTACTTTGTCGTCCGCCTTTAAAACGCATTAAATCTCCCCCTTAATTGCGCGTCTATTTATTTTTTTCGTTAAAAATCTTGCGTAGACGTTTGTATAAGATAATGTATTGTTCATCATCTAAACCGTGTTCCCATAAAAAGACGTTTAATTCAGGGTACTGATTTTTTACTAATAAAGAAGAGCTGATAATTAAATCATATTGGTCACGTTTTTGGCTGTTGTATGTTTCAGCGTTAACAAATTGCAAGTCAAACATAAACTGATAAACACTTTTAACAAGTAGATAATTGTGTTCTAAAGCCACACCAACTTCTACTTTATGCGCTTTTGTAGTTGTATCGTAAAGAGGCATTAAAACTTGCGTAAAGCCATTGACCAAACTGCTAATCGTCGCATTATTAACAAAGCTATTATAAGGTTCTTGTTCACTCATCTCGGTAAAGAAAGTGTGAATTTTAGCTTCCATTTCTCGAATTGGCGATTCAAAAACTTGTTTTGGTCCCAATAGTCGTTGAATAGTTGGAAACCGATATTTAATGACATAATAACCAAAGGTAATATTTAATAGATTTCCTAGTACCATTGGTTGATCCAAAAGCGCAGGGTTGTCTGAAAATAAGTCAGCTTTGGCAAAATCTAAGAATTTTTCCACCAAGGTATAAACAGGATTTGGTTTTTCGCTGAAGTCTTTAATGGTTTGCGTTAAGGTTGGATCATCTTCTAACGTGTAAAAAGGAATAAAGTGTGCCAAGAAGAAAATAAAGCTAGACTCTGCTTTATTTTGCCGTGACGTCAATTTATTGTCTACTAAAGGATTCAAACGAGAAAAATCATAATAATCGTTATCTTTCATCAAGCAGTCGTAAGCTTTGTCATATTTTACAAAATTACCTTTTTCAATTCGCAATAAGAAAATCGCGGCAAAGTATTTTAATTCCCAACGACCTAAATAAGTACGGGAAAGTGGGAAGTACTCGCCAAAGGCATCGACAATTTTTTCAACTTTTTCTTCGGACACACTAAAAGGCCAAGTAATCCCTCTAGAACCCAACCAGATTAAATTGAATAGGGCCAAGCGTACAAGGCGTTCATCCCCCACCATGCCAGCTTCAGTGTATGTAAAGCGCAAATTAAAAGATTTCAAGAAGTTCTTTAACTTCTCAATCTTACGCGATACTGTCGAGCGACTTGAGAAGTAACGGTCACAGAAATCTTCAATCGTTGGATTTTCTTCATTCATAAAATATAAAATAAATTGAAATGGCACTGAACCTTGTAATAGATAGTAACGGTACTCGTCGATGGTGGCCGTTAAATTAAGACAATCAATTTTGCCAGCCCCGATTAAAAAACTTTCGTGTTCAGGATGAATCTTACTAATATCTTTATCAATTTCCGTTAAGTCGATGACAGTTTGCTGGTAGTTTAAATCCATTTCTTGGGCCAGCTCTGCAATTGGGTAATTCTGTCGCCCAATAAACATCATTTTGCGGAACAGTTTAAATTTTAACAAGGTTGATGAGTCCATCATCAGCTCTTCATATACCATAAATATCCCTCCGTAATTTGACTCCTTTTCCCTCATTGTATCGTTTTTTTGTCAGACTGTCAGTTATAAGCACACGCAAAAGCGCCGGCTTTTAAAAAGAAGCCAGGCGCTTTTGTTTGTTTATTTTATATTTTGTTTTTAAGAAAATTTACTGCGAATTTTCAACTGGTGCTTTTTTGATGACGGTCCATATTAAACCTACACCAAAGCCGATAACAGCAGGTAAAATCCAGCCCATTCCCAGTTTGAAAAAGGGAAGGTAATCTGTCGCAAAGTGTAAGAGACTTTGAACCGGAGCTAAATTTTTCAAGAAGGCAGGGGCAGCGTTCAAACCGTCAATGATTGCAGCAAACAAAGTGAAATACGTGGTAAGTCGATACACGCTAGCTCTTTGTTTAAACAAAGGTCCAAGTAAAGCTAATAAAATTAAAGTGATGGCTAACGGATACGTGAACATCAACACCGGTGTTGAAAACTCAATGATCTTCGTTAGTCCAACATTGGCAAATAAGCAGGCTAAAAAACTAGCACCAGTAACAAAAGTTGTATATTTTTGTTGGGGGAATAATGCGACGAATGTTTCCGAAAAAGCCGTAATTAACCCGATTGCAGTTTTTAAACAAGCGATGATAACGATAAAGGCTAGTAAAATACTTCCACCGGTACCAAGATAGTGGCGGGCAATCTCTGCTAAGGCAATGCCCCCATTTTCAGAGATGGCAAACTTACCTAAACTCATGGTTCCCATTAAAGCCAGTAAAGTGTAAATAATACCCATTAAAAGAATGCTGACAAAACCCGATTTAACCGTATCGATGGCAATCGTGCTGGATTTTTTAACGCCCATATCTTTTAAGGTCGTCACAATAATAATCCCAAAAGCAAGGGAAGCTAAAGCATCTAAGGTGTTGTAGCCTTCAGTAAAGCCTGTTAAAAAGGCGTGATTGGTGTAGTCTGCTTGAATAGGCGTAGCCTGAATACCACCGATAGGATTTAAAAAGGCTAATAAAATTAAAATTCCTAATAGTAATAAAAACAACGGATTTAAAAATTTACCGACATAATTTAATAATTTTGTTGGCTTGCGGGATAATGCCCAGGCAGCTACAAAAAATAAAATACTAAAGCCTGCTAATGCTAGTGTAGTTTGCTCCTTAGCCAAAAAAGGCGCTAAGCCAATTTCAAAAGAGGTTGTTGCTAACCGAGGTAAAGCAAAAAATGGTCCGATAACTAAGTATAATAAAATAGTAAAAATTTTGGCATAGGTCTTATTGACACGACAAGCTAAATCATAAAGTCCGCTGCTGCGGGATAAACCGATAGCTAAAACACCTAAAAAAGGTAAGCCAATACCAGTAACCAAAAAACCTAAATTCGCGCGAAAGACGTTAGCACCGGCTAGCTGTCCCATGTGCACTGGGAAAATTAAATTTCCCGCTCCAAAGAATAGACCGAATAACATTGAACCGACAAACAAATAATCTTTAAATTGCAGTTTCTTTTCCATTTTCCCACCTCTAAAATTGTGTTTTCTAAAAATAATTGCAAAAGGCTTCGATAAATAAGTCATTTGCTCTTGTGAAAAGATTTTTTAAATGACAAATGTACCGTTTTATAAGTGTTACAAAAATAACAGAAAAGGTCTTGATTTTCAAGAGTTTTCTGAAAGTTTGAATAAAAACGTGCTAAAGCAGGGGATAAAAGGATTACTTGTGCCCATAATCTTTAGGTATGCTAAAATAAGACGAGGTGAATATTGTGACAAAAGGACGTTTAACGGCTTTTACTGACGGTGTTGTAGCAATCGTCATTACCATTTTAGTATTGGAAATTCGTTTTCCCCAAGCGCCAACTTTAGCATCACTTTTAGCCATGCGGGATGTGTTAACTGCGTATACTATCAGTTTTATTTTTGTCGCGGTTATTTGGGTGACACATCATCGGGTGATGAAGATGACAGAAAAAGTCGATGACCGGGTCATTTGGGCCAATATTTTTTGGCTTTTTTGGTTAACTTTGTGTCCAGCTGTCACGCAGTGGGTGGGAAGTAATCCGGGGATGTTCTGGCCAGCGTTAGCTTATGTGGTGGTGTACACCATGTGGAGCTTTTCATTTGGTATTTTGACAAAGCAAATTTTAAAAGCGAATGATGACAACACCCGGGGAACACAGTTGTTGCGCAATGATCGTCGCAGCAGTTTTTCAATGGTGATTAATCTATTATTAGTGGCAGCCGTTTTTTGGCATCCTACGATTGGGTTGTTTGGTCGTTTTATTGTTTCTGCCATTTGGATTCCTTCTTACGAAACAGCCGCCAAAATTCAAGCAGGATTGCACCTATAAATTTTTTCATTTTCGCAGGGGAAATTATCCTCCCTGATATAGATAAAAAGCGTTGGTAGTGAAGGGGAATCCTTCATTACCAACGCTTTTTGCAGGTAACAAATAATTGTAACAAAAGGTCCTCATTTTATTTTCGCTCGAATTTAAAATGATAAATGAGCCACAAGATAACAAACCAAACTGGCGTTACCAAGGCTGCAATACGCGTCTCTTTTGATAAAAGTAAAACGACGGCAACAAATAATAAAAAGGCAAAAATTAAGACATTGCTATAAGGGTAAAGGGGCATTTTGAAGTCGTGACTTTTCTTTCCCAACATACTTTTGCGATATTTCATATGGGTGTAAACCAAGATACCCCAAATAAACAAAAAACAAGTCGTCGCAACACTTGTTACGATGGTGAATACTTCACTGGGCATAAAGTAATTTAAAATGACGGCAATAAAAATGACTAATGCCGAAAAGAAGATGGCATTACCTGGAACTTGATGTTTGGTTAATTTTTCAAAGGGCTTTGGCGCACTGCCTTCTTGAGCTAAAGAGCGTAACATACGGCCGGTACTGTAAATCGCGCTGTTACAAGCAGATGCGGCGGCTGATAAAACGACTACATTAATGACAGTAGCAGCAGCAGTAATACCAATGTCAGAGAAGACTTCAACAAATGGACTTTCACTGGAATTTAAACTATTCCAAGGGTAAATTGCCATAATGACAAACAATGCTCCTAAATAAAATAGAATAATTCGAATAGGGATGTTGTTAATTGCTTCTGGTAAAACTTTTTTCGGATTTTTGGTTTCGCCAGCAACAAGTCCAACCAACTCAATTCCGGCAAAAGCGAAAGTTACCATTTGAAAAGAGAGAATAAAGCCAGAGGCACCTTTTGGAAACCAGCCACCGTGATTCCAGACATTGCTGATTTTAACTGTCCCTGCAGCGGTTTTGTAATGGGTGACAATCATATAGGCGCCTACGATTATTAAAGCAATAATGGCCACTACCTTGATTAAAGCAAACCAAAACTCCAATTCGCCAAATAAAGACACAGCAATCATGTTTAAGGCAACTAGTAAAACTAAGGCAATAATTTCAGGCAGCCATTGGGGGACTTGCGGAAACCAATACCTCACGTAAAGTCCAGTGGCAGTTAAGTCGGCCATGGCAATTGAAATCCAACAAAACCAATAGGTCCAACCGGTTAAAAATGCCCATTTTTTGCCTAAATATTCCGCAACAAAATCTAAAAAAGAGTGTTTGTCCGTATTTGATAAAAGTAACTCGCCTAAAGAGCGCATAATCAAAAAGCAAACGCAGCCGGTAATTAAATAGGCAAATAAAATGGAAGGTCCAGCTAATTGGATCGATTTGCCGGCACCTAAGAAAAGTCCCGTTCCAATCGCGCCTCCGATTGAAATTAATTGGACATGGCGATTTTTTAAACTACGATTTAATTCTTGTGGTTCCATAAATCATTCATCCTTTGTAGGTGAGCACTACACTCACACAAATTTTTAAAAGTTTGAAAAGCATTGGCTCCATTTTAGGATAATTTTCTGAAAATTTCAATGATTGATTTTTAAACCGGTAGATAAAAAGTCTTCGTAAGCCTAATTTGCTTAGTTTCACAGCGCGTTAGTTCGTAAATTTAGCCCCATAATCTTACCATAAGTGATTTATTTAGAAAAAATCTGTCGAAAAAAAAACACCGGGTAGGTTTTAGAAGATTTATTATCTTCTAAAATCTATCCGGTGTAACAATTATGCGTCTTTGTCTAAAACGCGGTGTAGGAATTTTTTGGTGCGTTCTTCTTTTGGATTTGCAAAGATATCTTCTGGTGAACCTTGTTCAGCGATAACACCTTTATCCATGAAGATTACGCGATCAGAGACATCACGGGCAAAATCCATTTCGTGGGTTACGACTACCATGGTTAGACCAGTATGGGCTAAAGCTTTCATGGTTTTTAAAACTTCTCCTACCATTTCAGGATCTAGCGCAGAAGTTGGTTCGTCAAAAAGCATCACATCTGGATCCATTGATAACGCACGCGCAATGGCTACCCGTTGTTTTTGACCACCGGATAATTGAGCAGGCTTGGCATCAACGTAGCGATCCATACCAACTTTTTCTAAGTTTTCTAAAGCAATCTTTTTTGCCTCAGCGCGGTTTCGTTTTAAAACTGTGGTTTGACCAGTGACACAATTTTCCAAAACGTTCATATTGTTGAACAGATTAAAGGATTGGAAAACCATGCCTAAATGCGTCCGATACTTTGTCAGGCTATAACCTGGGGATAAAACATTTTCCCCTTTATAATAAATTTCACCACTAGTAGGTTTTTCTAGTAAGTTAATGCAGCGTAATAAAGTTGATTTACCAGAACCAGAGGAACCGATAATTGAAACAACTTCACCTTTAGCTACAGAAAAATCGATATCTTTTAAAACTTCATTTTCACCAAAGCTTTTTTTCAAATGCTGAATGTTAATAATTTGTTCTGCCATGTTCTTTCCTCCTAAGCCTGTGCCTATTGTTCTTCTGCTTCTAAATCAGCTTCGTCTGCTTTGATATAAGATTGGGGACCATCCATCCGTTTTTCCACAAAACGTAAAATGCGGGAGATGCTGTAGGTCATAATCAAATACATGATGCCGACAATTGTAAAGACTGGGAAGAACTTGTAGTTGGTTCCGGCAGCAGATGTTCCTTGGAAGAACAAGTCCGCAACAGAGATAACGCTTAGTACAGCTGTATCTTTAATATTAATGACAAATTCATTACCTGTCGCTGGCAAAATATTGCGGATTACTTGAGGCAAGACAACTTTTGTCATGGTTTGTCCGTGAGTCATCCCAATAGCTTGAGCGGCTTCAAATTGACCAGGGTCAACGGCAAAAATACCACCACGAACGATCTCAGACATATAAGCTCCGGTATTAACCGAAACAATGATAAAAGCAGCTAAGGTTCGATTCAAATCGATTTGGAAAACTTGTGCGAGTCCATAATAGATGACCATCGCTTGAACCATCATTGGTGTACCCCGGAAAACTTCAATGTAAACAGAAAGTAGCCAATTAAAAAATCTTTGGAAGATAAAAACAGCTTTGTTTTCTGCTTCTGGTAATGAGCGAACAACGCCGATTAATAAACCAAGGCTCGTTCCTAAAATCGTGCTGACAATGGCAATCAATAAAGTTAAGCCGGCCCCACGTAAAAATAGTCCGCCGTATTGGCCCCAAATGGTTTTAATATCGTGTAAAAAGCCAGACTCTGCTTCATTTTCTTCTGTCGCAGCAGGTTGCTCTTTAATGGCAGCATCCATCAATTTTGTGCGTTCATCTTCAGAAATACCCGCTAAAATTTCATTAACCTTTGCGACATCAGGATCACCTTTACGCATTCCGACAGCGACTTGGACATCTTCTGGATTGGTTTTAAAGCCTTTATCTTTGGCAAATTCTACCATAGCATAACTTTTATCAACGGATGTTGCAGTCACGCCTTCTGGTCGTTCTGAAACATAACCGTCAATCACACCAGAAGATAATGCCGCCCGCATTGCAGAAAAATTCTTTTGCGCTTGTTCTTTTTTTACATCGGGAATTTGGTCAATTACGGTATAGTGAAAGGTATTTAATTGTGCAGTGATTTTAGCGCCTTTAAAATCAGCTAAGTCTTTCGCTTTTGCGTATTTACTATCTTTTCGTGTGACAATAACGAGATGTGATTCATAATAAGGATTGGTAAAGTCGATTTCTTTTTTACGTTCGGCAGTAGGTGACATGCCGGCAATAACAGCATCAATTTTTCCAGATTGCAATGCGACAGGTAGGCCATCCCAATCGGTTTTAACGATGACTAATTTTTTGCCTAACCCCTCGGCAACTTTTTTGGCAATCTGAACATCGTAGCCACCTGCCCAAGCTGAGCTTTCTCCTTGAATTGGGACAGCGCCGTGGGCATCAGTGGTTTGCGTCCAGTTAAATGGCGCATAGCCAGCTTCCATGCCTACCCGTAAAGTGTCAGCTGGTGTTTTGCTGTCAGCTAAGGCCGGTGTCGCAGCAAAGGCGACGGTGAAAAAACTTAAAATAATGGTAAGTAGTGCGGTAACTGAGATTTTTTTGTTCATGTTCTGCTCCTTAAAAAGTATTTGACAATACCAACGAATGAAGTGGGGCCACTTAAGACTTAAGAGAGATGGGGGAAGTTGTAGCCAGCGAAAACAAAAACAGCCGAAATCTGTTCGTATGAAAAGAAATCGGCTGTTGACAAAGAGCATAATTCGTCGACAAACCTCTCACAAAACATAGCGCAACTTAGCCAAAAGCTAAGACAGTCCGCCGGGTATTTCCCGCGCGTCCCAACAAATCGGTGAGCAAACACGCGACTCATTTCGGCATCATACCCTAGGCCTGCTTCTTAATATTTGCTTACTCGACAGGATTAATGAATGATGCGACCTCTACCTCGGTGACGGAGGTATCTCGTATTCAGTTGATAGTACAAGAGAATTTTACGTCAATTTAGTAAAGCTGTCAAACTTTTTTACATTAAAATGAAATATTATGCAGTATTTTCAGTTAAATGAAGGTTCTTTAATTTTCACTTGAAATACTGTTGTATTAGTAATTTATCTAGGATTTGCTTAAGTTTATATAAGGAGATGTTAGTTTTTACCAATGTTTTTTTTTAGTTTTGTTTCAGCAAAGATTCATGAAAATATATGTATAAAATATACGGAGAATACAAAAAAATACTGCGTTAAGAAAATACCTGAAAAAAGGAGAACCCATTGTTTTCTTGTATTTTAAAAGCAGTATTTTTCTTTATTAAATTAAGCGATACTTTCTTTTGGTTCGCGACCCAAAATAGCTTGGACAACGGTTAAGACAAGTAATACGCCGATGATAATATAAATCAAGCTTGAGTATTGTGTAATTCCCCAACCCCAGGTGCGATAAATTGCCAAGACGATTGCTTGTAGAATGGCAGCAAGAACGTTAAAGAAAGCAAATGCCCATAAATTGCCGTTTTCTTTGCGGGCCAAATAAAAAATAGAAAAGAAAATGCTTAACGCAGCCCATGCAACACAAACTAGGATTACGCCCCAATAAATAATGAATGGTACCAATGGTTTCACCTCGCTTTTACATAAACGTAACTTACTTGTTACGTTTTTCCCAATGTATTGTATCACGTTTACAAGACGCTGTCATGAATTGAATTCATTTTCATTTATCCTGCCGATTTTAGTAGAGAAAATAAAGTGTTGGTAAAGACATTAATTGACGATTAATAGAGTTTAGGCTACTTTTAAAAAGACAAGTTTATTAGATTGGGAGTGGATAGTATGTGGTTTGTAGCAGCGCTAGTAACAATTTTAGCTTGGGGGACAGCAGATCTTTTTTATAAGAAAGGCAATGACCCCAACGATAGCCACAGTGCGATGAAAACCACAATTATGGTGGGCTTAGTTATGGGACTACACGTTTTGTTTTATTATGTCATTTACGAAGGTATCAGTTATGATTGGCATAATTTAGTGCTGTATTTGCCAGTATCGGCGATGTATATCTTGTCAATGGCGATTGGTTATTTTGGCTTACGTTATATCGAAGTTTCCATTTCCTCGCCAATCAGCAATTCTTCGGGGGCTGTAACTGCAGTATTAGGCTTTTTAGTTATGGGCAACAGCGTCAGCTGGTTACAGTTGGTCGCCATTTTGATGATTTTAATTGGTATTTTACTGCTATCGATTTTTGAAAAAGAGCAAGATGATGCTACTCTTAAGGCAGAAGGTGTCAAAATTGATAAAAAATATCGCTTTGGTGCCATCGCAATTTTATTTCCCATTTTGTATATGATTATTGATGGAATGGGGACATTTTTAGATAGCTATTATTTAGAGTATCGCAAACTAATGCCTGAAGATCAGGCTAATATGAGTTATGAATTAACATTTTTGATTGTGGCTTTAATTTTATGGGCATACTTAGAATGGGTGAAAAAAGAGCCCGTCTTTGTTTTTAATGAAAAAGACAAAGGTCTTGCGGCAATTTTTGAAACATTAGGGCAATTTTTCTACGTTGGGGCTGTTTCTACCAAAGAAGCAATTATTGTAGCGCCCTTAATTTCAGCTTATGCGATTGTATCGGTCATTTTAGGGCGTATCTTTTTAAAAGAAAAATTGAAAGCCAAACATTATTTTGTCATTGGTGCGATTATGATTGGAATTATGATTTTAGGCTTTTATGATGCGTAATGGGTAAAAGTAATTCAGTAGATAAAAGGCTAATCTGTCAGATCTGATTATTTCAATAATAAAAAAGGCGGTTGTGATTTGCAACTTCAAAAAGTTGGCTTTAACAGTTAACGTTTGTTTTTTGAAGTTGAGTAATGCGGCTGCTTTTTTGTTTAAATAATTGTCAGATTCATAAGGAAATCAGCGAAGCAGGTGTTTCTGACGTATAATAGAAGTTGAGGTGTTATAAATGACAGCAATAAAAGATGCTATAAAAATAATTGATGAAGCCCCAAAAATTACCTTTTTAACCGGTGCCGGAGTTTCGACCCCATCGGGTATTCCAGATTATCGCTCGCTACAAGGAGTCTATCAGGGGATTGATCAGCCAGAATATTTATTAAGTCACGATTGTCTTGTTTATGAGCCACAAAAATTTTATCAATTTATCAAACAACTTTATCATCCGGAGGCACAGCCAAATATTATTCATAAAAAGATTGCAGCCTTAGCAAGAAAAAAGCCCGTTTGGGTCATCTCCCAAAATATTGATGGGCTTCACGACAAAGCCAAAACGCCGCATGTTGTCAATTTCCATGGTAATTTATATGATGTTTATTGTTGTAAATGTAATCAAAGCATTCCTTGGGAAAAATATTTAACTTGTGATATCCATGAAAATTGTGGCGGACGTTTACGACCAAATATCGTCTTATATGGTGAAGGGTTTACAACCGATGTAGTTAATCACGCAACAGCTGCGGTTAAAGCCGCAGATTTAGTAGTAATTGTCGGTACTAGTTTTCAAGTAGCGCCATTTAACCAACTGCTCTATTACCGGGACAAACACGCCAAAATTATGGCAATTAATCAAACACCCCTTGCTATTCAGGAACCGTTTACCATGGTACAATGTGCGGCAGAAGATTTATTTAAGGAAATCAATATTTAGGAGGGTACTAATGGTTAGTGAAAAAGAAAAAATGATTGCAGGACAACTGTACTTTTCAGAAGATCCTGAATTAGTTAGCGAACGTAAATTTGCTAGAGAGCAAATGCAATTGATTAACAAAGAAGAAGACGCGGCGCTTCGGAGCCAGCTTTTAAAAGAAACTTTTGGCAATGTAGCAGGGAATATTTACATGGAACCAACAGTGCAATTTGACTACGGCTACAATATTACGGTGGGGAAAAACTTTTATGCCAACTTTAATTGTGTTCTGCTAGATGTTTGTCCGATTACAATTGGGGACAACTGCATGATTGCGCCAAATGTTCAGCTTTTAACCGCAACACATCCTTTAAACCCAGTTAAACGCAACAGCGGGTTAGAAAGCGGCAAGCCGATTACAATTGGGAACAATGCGTGGTTAGGAGCAGGCTCAATTATTTTGCCGGGAATTACCTTAGGGGATAATGTCGTAGTTGCTGCAGGTAGTGTCGTGACTAAATCTTATCTTGATAATGTGGTAATAGCAGGCAATCCTGCGCGGGTGATAAGAATGATTGATGAGGATAATGCCAAAAGCCCATTAGAAAATGCGCGTAAAGAAATTGATCAAATTGACCGAGAATTGGTAAGTTTACTTGAAAGACGGATGATGGCAGTCAGCCAAATTGCCGCTTTTAAAAAGGAACAGGCACAACCAGTCTTAGATGTAAAACGAGAAGCCGCTGTTTTACAAAAGGTAGCTGAAAACGTCAAAAATACTGACTATAAGCAGACAATCACAGCCACTTTTGCCGATATTATGGCGCATTCGCGCAACTATCAACAGCAGAAATTGTCAGAAGGTGAGAAGTAGATGGAGGGAAAAAAGCGACGTGAGGTGATTGCAGAACAGTTGAAGACTGCGCAAAAGCCAATTAGTGCCTCCAAGTTTGCTCAGCAATTTGCAGTTAGTCGCCAAATCATCGTGGGAGATATCGCGTTGATGCGGGCCTCTGGATTAGAAATAAAAGCGACCGCCCGCGGATATTTACTGCAAGAAAAGCGTCACGGCAAATTAAGCAAGATTGTCGTGCAGCATGATGCCAGCCGAACCAATGAAGAATTAAATCTGATTGTACAAAATGGCGGTGAGGTAGTTGATGTCATTGTCGAGCACGAGATTTATGGTGAATTAACAGGCAACTTGCAAATAAAAACGCCAGCAGATGTAGCAGCTTTTATGAAAAAATACCAGCAATCCAATGCCAGCTTACTTTCAGAATTAACCAATGGCATTCATCTACATACGATTGCTTATGAAAAAGATGAGGATTTCGTTAATATAAAAAATGCTTTAGCAAAAGCAGGTATTTTATACCAAGAATAAACGAACTTGTTTAGACAGAATAAAAAGCCGCGCAAACTTTTTTCGTAAAGTTTGTGCGGCTTTTTTATCTTGCTTGGCTAATTTTTCTTACTCAATTACCAATACGCCTTCTTTTAAGGAGAATGGGTTTTCTTCATTAATGTGATCGTAGAACATGACGCCATTTAAGTGGTCAATTTCATGTTGCACCACAATGGCTTCGTAGTTTTTAAGACGACGTTTATGTTTAATACCATCTTCATCATAATAAGAAACACTGATGCGTGCATGGCGCACAACGTAACCAGGTACTTCACGATCAACTGACAGACAGCCTTCGCCTTCACCTAGACAGGCATCTTGGACTGAATGGCTCAAAATTTTAGGATTGAACATAACAGTACTAATAACTGGTGTATCATTTTCTGGATCGTTGCTAGGTACGTGGACAGCAATTAAACGTTTTGAAATATCTAATTGTGGCGCAGCTAAGCCAACTCCGCCGCGCAGATGCATTTCTTCTGCCTTGATTGGATCTTGACTATTTTTTAAAAACTCTAACATTTCTTCCCCAAGTTTCTTTTCTTCTGACGTTGGGGGCATGGGTACTTCTTTGGCAACTTCCCGCAAAGTGGGATTACCTTCTCTAATGATGTCATCCATCGTAATCATGATTTTTCACCTCAAAGTTGATTTTCCTAAAAGTAAGTTTACCACAGAATGCTATTTGGTGGGGCTTTGAAATTTTCTTCTTAAATTTTTGCAAAGCGTAAGAAATGCTATTTCAAAAAAATAATAAAAATAACGAAAAAAGGTTGCGTAAAAATAAATCATGATGTATACTCCGAGGTGTAAGCGATTACTAATCGTTTTTTCATAAAAGATGGAGGGATTTCATTGTTTGGCTTTTCGATTTTTTTAAATGAAACACTGTCCCAACAGCAAAAAGACTATGTGGCGCAAATGGCACAAGCTGGTTTTAAAGGCATCTTTACTTCTTTACACATTCCAGAAGATGACGCAACAAAATACAGAGAACGTCTTAGCCAATTAGGGAGTTGGTGTCAAGAATTCCAGTTGGATTTGATGGTAGACATTTCTGGTAACGCGTTAGTTAAAGCTGGTTTTCAAATGGAAAACTTAGCTGAATTGACAGCAATTGGCGTGACTGGTCTGCGTATGGATTACCATATCAGCAATAAACAAATCGCCAACTTTAGTCACCAGTTGCAAATAGCATTAAATGCTAGCACGGTCACCCAACAAGATATTGCTGAATTAAAGGCAGCAAATGCCGATTTTTCACACTTAGAAGCTTGGCACAATTATTATCCGCGACCAGAAACTGGTTTAGCTGAAGATTGGTTTTTAGAAAAGAATCACTGGCTAAAAGCAAATGGATTTACTATTCAAGCCTTTGTGCCAGGTGATGCCAATTTAAGAGGTCCGCTTTATGAAGGTTTACCAACATTAGAGCAAGATCGTTACCACCACCCTTTGGCTTGCGCCTTATGGCAGAAAAAGTCAGCAGTTGATTTGATCTATATTGGTGACGGAGGCTTAAAAGAACGGACAAAAAAACAATTTGAACGTTTTATAAATAACAACGAAATTTTATTACGTGTCAATGATTGTGGGACAGAATATTTTTCTTATATTTTAGGCGAGCATGTGAATCGGCTCGATGAAGCGCAGGCGGTCATTCGCAGTGCGGATGCGAGATTTCGTAAGATTCCCCACATTGCAGCCCAAAATACAGTATCCCGTACATTAGGAAGTGTCACCGTAGATAATGAAAAATATTTACGTTATACAGGTGAAATTCAACTTTGCCAAGAAGCACTACCTGCAAATGACAAAATTAACGTAGTAGCAGAAGTTGTAGCAGAAGAAAAAGATTTAGTTAGTCACATTAGAGGTGGCATGAAATTTAAACTTGAACAAATGGAGGAAGAACATGAGTAAGATTAATTTAGAAAACTTAACAACAGAGCGCCGTAATGAAGCAACCTTTGGCTTAGATGAGATGTCAGTTAAAGAAGCTTGTCAAAAAATGAATCAAGAAGATCAAAAAGTTGCTTTAGCGGTTGAAAAAGAATTGGCTAGCATTGAAAAAGTAGTCGAAGCAACAATTGCAGCTTTCAAAAAAGGCGGCCGTTTAATTTATATGGGGGCTGGCACTTCAGGCCGTTTAGGGGTCTTAGATGCTGCAGAATGTGTACCGACTTTTGGTGTAGAACCAGAAATGGTAATCGGCCTTATTGCTGGTGGTGACAAAGCGATGACCGTCGCTGTTGAAGGTGCAGAAGATTCTGCAGAACTTGGGGCCAATGATTTACATGAATTGAAATTAAACGAAAATGATATGGTAGTCGGCATTGCAGCTAGTGGACGGACGCCTTATGTTATTGGTGGTTTAGATTATGCCCGCCAAGTTGGCGCTGCTACGGGTACGATTTCATGCAATAAAGATGCGGAAATTTCTAAACATGCACAATTCCCAATTGAAGTTGACTGTGGTCCTGAATTTTTAACGGGCTCTACGCGTTTGAAATCTGGAACAGCACAAAAATTAATCTTAAATATGATTTCAACAATTTCAATGATTGGCATCGGCAAAGTTTATAACAACTTAATGGTGGATGTAAAAGCAACCAATGAAAAATTAGTTGAACGCTCAAAAAGAATCATCATGCAAGCAACAGAGGTGGATTATCAAACAGCAGCACGCTTCTTTACAGCAGCAGATGAAAATGTTAAATTAGCCATCGTCATGATTTTGACAGACAGCAATAAAGAAACCGCCGCTGAAAAATTAGTGGCAGCAGATGGTTTTGTAAAACAAACATTAAACTAATGGCATTATGGAGCTGTAGTAAACTATTACAGCTCCTTGAATAAGAAGATTTTAAACAATTTATGATTTCAAGGAGGAAAGTTAGAATGGCAAAAGAAGAATTGAGTTTAGAGCAGTTGGCAAAAGAGATTTATAAAGGCGCCGGTGGCATGAACAATGTTGAAAGCGTAACCCACTGTATGACGCGGGTAAGAATGTCGGTTCGCGATCGTGATGAAGTTAATGAAGCACAATTAAAAGCGATTCCAGGCGTATTGGGTGTAGTGGACGATGAACAACTACAAGTAATTATTGGTCCTGGGAAGGTTAATAAAGTTGCAAAAGAAATGGCAAGTCAAGCGGGTGTTTCTTTAGGTGAAGAAATTAAAGCTACTACAAATGGTAAAGATGCACTTAATCAAAAAGCCGCAGAAATGAAAGCAGCACAAAAAGCCAAACAAAAACAATCACCATTCAAAGCACTTTTAAAAGATATTTCTAATATTTTTGTACCAATGATTCCGGCTTTTGTTGGCGCTGGTTTAGTCGCAGGTATTGCTTCTGTTTTAGCCAATATGGTTACGGCTGGACGGCTAGACGCTGCGACATGGCAACAATATATCGATGTTATGAATATCTTAAAAAATGGGATGTTCTCTTTTCTAGTCATCTACACAGGTGTTAATGCAGCTCAAGTTTTTGGTGCAACACCAACACTTGGTGGGGTAATTGGCGGGGTCGTAACCTTAACTGGGATGAACCCAGAAGCACCTATCACCAACCTTTTTAATGGTCAACCTTTAGCACCACAACAAGGTGGTATTTTAGGTGTTATATTTGCAGTATGGTTACTTTCAAAAGTTGAGAAAAAATTACATGATATCGTCCCAGAAGCAATTGACATTATTGTAACACCAACCATTTCATTACTTGTTATCGGATTAGCGGAAATTTTCTTAATTATGCCTTTAGCTGGTTTTGTTTCAAATGGTTTAGTTGGCGGGATTAACTGGATCTTAAACGTCGGCGGTGCATTTTCTGGTTTTGTATTAGGGGCAAGTTTCTTGCCGATGGTTATGTTTGGTTTACACCAAATTTTAACACCAATTCATATTCAAATGATTGAAGCAACAGGCAGCACACAATTATTGCCAATTTTAGCAATGGCTGGTGCTGGTCAAGTTGGGGCGGCTTTGGCATTGTGGATTCGTTTACGTAAAGACAAAGAATTAACAGAAATGATCAAAGGTGCGTTGCCAGTTGGTATTTTAGGAATTGGCGAACCGTTAATTTACGGGGTAACACTACCACTTGGTAAACCATTTATCACTGCTTGTATTGGTGGTGGTGTTGGTGGTGCAGTAATCGGCGCTTTAGGTAATGTTGGCGCAACCGCAATTGGACCTTCTGGTGCAGCATTAATTCCATTAATTGCTAACGGCCATTGGTTAGGTTATGTATTAGGCTTATTGGCAGGTTACGCTGGTGGTTTTGTGGCAACTTATTTCTTTGGTATTCCAAAAGAAAAATTGGCAGCTGAAAAAATGGCAGAAGAACCAACAACAGCTGTTTCACCAGTACAAACTACACCTGTCAGCGAAGTAGCAGCAACAACTGAATTCTTTGCTGTAGCAAATGGTGAAGTAAAACCTGTTTCAGAATCAACAGATGCAGTTTTTTCGCAAAAAATGATGGGTGAAGGTTACTTTGTTGTACCAAAAGAAGGCACAATTTATGCACCTGTAACCGGCACGATTTCATCTGTATTTCCAACGAAGCACGCAGTTGGTATTACAACGGACAATGGTTTAGAAGTGTTATTACACATGGGTGTTAATACGGTTGAATTAGAGGGTAAACCATTTGATTTGAAAGTGGCAGAAGGTCAAAAAGTAACACCAGATACGATTGTGGCTGATGTCGATTTAGCAGCAATTAAAGCAGCTGGCAAAGGAACAGATATGTTAGTCTTAGTGACAAATATGGATAAAGTAAAAAATGAAGTTTTAGAAAAAATTGGTGCAACAGAAGCGAAAACACCAGTTATGAAGGTGGAAGTATAACCAAATTTTTCTTTTCGAGTAAAAGAAGTAAAGTGAGGTAAAGGATATCCTTTACCTCACTTTTTTTTTGCGAAATACTTGTAGAATTTGAAAAATAATGGGAAAGTGATAGTAAGAATAGTACGCAGAACTTCTCATTATAATGAAAATGAAATAGCCAGCTAAACGAAAGTTATTGAAAGACAAGGAGGTCAGAAGATGGCCGGAAAAAAATTAACGATCCCGCGTTATCAACAAATTGCTGTTGAAATTGCAGAGCGAATTGTCGAAAACCGCTATAAAGAAGGCGAAAAAATTCATGCCCGCTCTACTTTAGCAAGCAATTTTAACGTTTCCCCTGAAACAGCTAGAAAAGCAATCAATGTTTTAGTTGATCTGGGCATTATGGATGTGCGTCATGGTAGTGGAGCTTATGTTGCTTCGCGTGATAAAGCGCAACGTTTTTTAGCACAATATAAAGATGTGAGTTCAATTCAAGAAATAAAAAAAGAAATTTTGGCTAGCGTGGAGCAGCAACAACAAGAGCTAGAAAACTTTTCGGGGCTGCTAGACACGCTTGTGAATCAAACCAGACGCATCCAGCAGACGGCCCCGTTTTTACCTTACGAAATTCAGTTGGACGAAACGGCCAATCACTTAAATGAATCCATTAAAGATTTGAATATCTGGCAAGAAACAGGGGCAACGGTGGTGGCCTTACAGCATGAAGAACGATTGCTTTTGTCACCGGGACCTTATGCGAAATTTGAAGTTGGCGAAACGGTCTTTTTTGTAGGGGATGAATTAGTTTTTCAACGTATGATGAACTTCTTTTATCCAGAAAAAAGATAAATATTAAGAAAACCTTAAGAAGATAAATGACTAGTGTTATAACCAGGAAAACGAATTCACGTTTTTTCCTGGTTTTTCTTTTTTGACTAAGTGACCACATGATGATAATCTAGTGTGGTCAGTTTTTTGAGAGGGAAATTTTCAAAGTTGTTTTCAAACTTGGAATTTTCCATCCTAATAGCAGAAACACACTATTGCATTTCGTTATTAGGCAAGCTGTTTTACTAGCTTAAAACAGCAAAAATAAATAGGGGGTAACAAAATGGCTAAAGTGAAAGTAGAACACTTAACAAAAATTTTTGGCAAAAAGCAGCAACAAGCCCTTGCCATGATGAAAGAACATAAAAGCAAAACTGAAATTTTAGAGAAGACCGGTGCGACAGTCGGTGTTTACGATGCGAATTTTGAAGTAAACGAAGGGGAAATTTTCGTAATTATGGGCCTTTCGGGTTCTGGTAAGTCAACGTTAATTCGTTTGTTAAATCGTTTGATTGACCCAACAGATGGTGAAATTTACATCGATGGAAAAGATATTGCAAAGATGAATAAAGAAGCTTTACAAGAAGTTCGTCGTAATAAAATCAATATGGTGTTCCAAAGTTTTGCACTATTTCCACATCGCACAATTTTAGAAAATACGGAATTAGGGTTGGAAATTCGCGGTGTCTCAAAAGAAAAACGACGCAAAAAAGCAGAGCAAGCCTTGGCTAATTCTAGTTTAATCGCCTTTAAGGATCAATATCCCGAACAGCTTTCTGGCGGGATGCAACAACGGGTTGGTCTAGCTAGAGCCCTTGCCAATGATCCGGAAATTTTATTGATGGATGAAGCTTTTTCAGCGCTAGATCCTTTAATTCGGCGGGAAATGCAAGATGAATTGTTGGACTTGCAAGAAAATGTGCAAAAAACCATTATCTTTATTACCCATGATTTAAACGAAGCTTTGCGAATTGGTGATCGAATTGCTTTGATGAAAGACGGCCAAATTATGCAAATTGGAACCGGTGAAGAAATTTTAACGAATCCAGCCAACCAATATGTGCGTGATTTCGTTGAAGATGTTGATCGCTCCAAGGTGTTAACCGCACAAAATATTATGGAGCCGGCAATTACGATGAATATTGAAGCAGATGGGCCTAACGTGGCGTTAAATCGCATGCGTAAAGAAGGTGTCAGCATGTTGTTAGCAGTTGACCGTAAACGTAAGTTAAAGGGTAGTTTGACAGCATTAAAAGCGTTGGAAGCGAGAAGAGATCAATTACCACTAAAAGAAGTCATTGATAAAAATGTCAAAAAAATTCCCCAAGATATGCTAGTAACTGATATTTTTGACGTGATTAAAGACGCTGAAGCACCTTTAGCTGTTGTTGATGAAAATGATAAATTACTGGGCGTAGTCATTCGCGGTAGTGTGATTGAAGCACTCGCTCAAACCGGAGACAAGGAGGTGGAATTTGTTGGATAATTTATTACAACAAGCAATTCCAGTAGCAAAATGGGTGGAGAACTTTACAGATTGGTTGACAAAAACCTTTGCGGGGTTATTTAGCTTCGTGCAAACGATTGGTCAAGTCATTATGGACACTATCACCAATACCTTGCTGTTTATTCCACCGTTGTTATTTATTGTCTTATTGGCCGTCGCTGCCTTTTTCTTATCAAAGAAAAAACCAGGACTGACGATTTTAACTTTTTTTGGTCTATTATTTATTTACAACCAAGGTCTATGGAATGACTTGATGAATACGGTCACGTTAGTTTTACTTGCGAGTCTCGTTTCAATTATCATCGGGATTCCGTTAGGGATTTTAATGGCGAAAAGTGAAAAAGCCAATACAATTGTGTCGCCGATTTTAGACTTTATGCAAACAATGCCGGCATTTGTTTATTTAATTCCTGCTGTTGCCTTCTTTGGTATCGGAATGGTGCCGGGTGTTTTTGCTTCTGTTATTTTTGCTTTGCCACCAACTGTTCGAATGACAAATTTAGGAATTCGTCAAATTCCAAGTGAATTAGTCGAAGCTTCCGATTCTTTTGGCGGAACAGGGAAACAAAAACTATTTAAATTAGAATTGCCTTTAGCTAAAGGCACGATTATGGCAGGGATCAACCAAACGATGATGCTTGCACTTTCAATGGTTGTAACAGCATCAATGATTGGTGCTCCCGGACTTGGTCGTGGGGTCTTATCTGCCTTGCAACAAGCACAAGTCGGGAATGGTTTTGTTAATGGTTTAGCTTTAGTTATTTTAGCAATCATCATCGACCGTTTTACACAAAAATTAAATGCACCAAAAAAAGAACGGAATAAAAATCTTGCTCCTGCTGCTAAGAAAAAACAAAAATGGCTCACAGGTGGTGTAGCTGTTGTCGTGATCGCTTTAATTTTTGGCTCAACTTTTGCTGGGAGCCATGCTTCTGATAAGGGAGAAATTCACCTGTCTTATGTTGAATGGGATACAGAAGTAGCTTCTACTAATGTTGTCGCTGAAGTTTTAAGAGAAGAAGGCTATGATGTGAAATTGACACCGTTGGATATGACGGTGATGTGGCAATCTGTTGCCAATGGCGAAACAGATGGCATGGTAGCGGCGTGGTTACCCCATACACACCAGGCACAATATGCTAAATATAAAAATCAAGTCGAAAATTTAGGTGAAAATCTAAAAGGTGCCAAACTTGGGATTGTGGTACCAAGCTATATGGCTGTTAATTCGATTGAAGATTTAAGTGATCAGGCCAAACAACAAATTATCGGCATTGAACCAGGAGCTGGTGTGATGAAAGCAGCAGATAAAACTCAGGCTGCTTATCCGAACTTAAAAGATTGGACCGTTGAATCTTCTTCATCTGGCGCCATGACTGTTGCATTGGGTAAAGCTATTAAAAACAAAGAACCAATTGTTATTACTGGCTGGTCACCTCATTGGATGTTTGCTAAATATGATTTGAAATATTTAGCTGATCCTAAAGGGACAATGGGGGGAGCTGAAACAATCAACACGATGGTTCGTAAAGGCCTAAAAGAAGATCAACCGCAAGCGTACAAAATTTTAGATAACTTCCATTGGGAACAAAAGGACATGGAAGATGTCATGTTAGCCGTTCACGACGGCAAAGATCCAGCCCAAGCTGCTAAAGAATGGGTGAAAAATAATCCAGATAAAGTAAATGAATGGGTTAAATAAACAAAATAAAAAATCCGTATTCCCAAGCTAACACGTAGCAAAAGGGAATACGGATTTTTTTATGGCGTGAAATAAGCGGATACATAAGCCTCATTTGCTTAGACAAAAAGAAACAATGACGAAATTTAAAAATGTTTTTCCCGGAAGTCTTTGATGATTTGCCGTGATTGATAAATTTTTTCAGCATTTTCTTGGTTGCGGCTGATATATGAGTAAAACAAAATATCCACTGCTAAAAACTGTGCAATTAACGAATTGGTGGCCGCACTACGCAGGTCAGCTTCTTGTGGTCGGGAAACCTGTAAGGAAACATCCGCTAATTTAGAAAGTCGGTTATTACCAAAACGAGTTAGGGTAATAATTGGAATCTTCAATTCTTTTGCGATTTCAGCAAAGTAAACAATTTCTGGCGTTTCACCGGAATTTGAAATCAACCACAAGGCTGCGTCTTTTTTAGTGTTGATAAGTTGTGGTAACAATGCGTTATAGTTCGTTTCTAAAGACACGCTTTTACCAATACGGTCCCATTTTTGTTTAATGTCTTCGGCTACTAGATGAGAAGCACCTACGCCGGTTACAAAAATCCGCTCTTTTGTTTCCAGCAACTTCAATGCGGCCACTAATTTTTCGTCACTTAAGATTTGTGTCGTTTCATGTAGTGTAAGTTGGGCATTTTGCGACAATTTTTCTTTTAAAGATGCAATTGGTTCATTTTTTTTTACATCTGAATATTCTTGGTTCCCGCCATTCTGTTGACTTTCAGCTGAAATTTGAATTTTGAAGTCGGTCAGACTTGAAGCGCCAACTTTTTTGGCAAAGCGGACAACAGTCGGTGCGCTGGTTTTTGAACCTTTGGCAATTTGTTCAGCTGTCATAGTCGGTATTTTATCAATATTCTTTTTTATATAACGAAAAATCCGCAGTTCTGCTTTGGATAATTCACTTTCCATTCCTTGAATTCGATTGATTAGTGCCATTGCAATCACCTCAAGGATATTATAACAGAAAAGGTATGCACTGGGGATGCTAAAGGATATCAGAAATGGACGTATTTTTGTCATAGGATAAGCTTGTCTAACGGTCCAAAATTTTTTGCTTTAGGAAAAAGTAGTGTAGTTTAGTAAAAAAAGTACCTCCGTAAAATTTCAAAGCAATTTTTACGGAGGTACTCTTTTTTATTTGGCTAACAAAGTCAATAGAAGACTTAGAAAGTTTTTGCTGCAGCTTTTACTTCTGTTGTAGCTTTTGCCATAATTTCATCGACTTTGGTTGGGTCAAAGTCTAAGCCTTCAGCTAAAACTTCACTAAAGTCGCTGATACCAATGAAGTTCAATAGTTGGCGGGTATATTGGGCAGCGAAGTCTTGTCCATTATAAAAACCGCCGCTTGCTTGAATATGCAATGCTTTTTTACCTGTAACTAAACCAACCGGACCTTCAGCTGTATATTTGAAGGTTTTACCGGCAACACAGATTGTGTCAAACCAGGCTTTTAAGCGACTTGGGATGCTTAAATTCCACAATGGGTTGGCAATCACGACTTTATCGGCCTTTTCAAATTGTTCCGTCAAACCATTAAAAGCAGCCAACTTAGCTTGTTGCGCAGCTGTTAGCTCGTTAAATTGTGCCCCGTTCATTAAAGCGTGCCAGCCAGAAGTGATATCACCATCGATTTCAGGGAAATCAGCAGCATAAGGATTGACCACGATAATTTCATCGTTGGGGTTAGTTTCTTTATAAGTAGTTAAAAAGCTTTCTAATAATTGAATTGCATGAGAATCTTTGGCATCAAGGGGATGTCCTTTAACTGCAAGTAATGTTGTCATGTTTTTTTCCTCCAATTTTTTTCAGTACGTATTTGTTGCCACAATTAACAAGCGACATCAGTTTTTTTAAACTATGTATGCGTATAAAAAAACGCACGTTGTGATTATAACGGTTACATTTAATAATTTTCAATTTATTTGCTTGTGAAAGACGATAAGTAAAATTTAAAAGGATTCAACTTGCATTTTCTCTTCTAATCAAGTAAAGTATACCTGTGTGCAATGCGCACCACCTGTCACTTGGTTTGGCGAGTCACCAACGCTTTACTCAGTCGCAGGGAGAATAATAATGTGAGGTGAAAAAACATGGCAATTTCAAAAGAACGTAAAAACGAAATCATGACAAAATTTGCACGCCACGAAGGCGACACTGGTTCTCCAGAAGTGCAAATCGCTGTGTTGACTGAAGAGATCAACCACTTGAATGAACACGCACGCGTCCACAAAAAAGACCACCATTCTTACCGTGGTTTGATGAAAAAAGTTGGTCATCGTCGTAACTTGTTAGCTTACTTACGTAAAACTGACGTACAACGTTACCGCGAATTGATCCAAGCTTTAGGATTACGTCGTTAGTCGTTATCGTCTTAAAAGTGAGGTTCAGCATGAATCTCACTTTTTTTGCTATAAAAAACTAAACAAAAGCTGGGGTAGTGGTAAGGCTAACTACTAACCAAATGAAAGCTTTGAAATGTTATTTTAAATTTTTCATTTGTTTAGTAGCAGCCCACTATCTACAGAAAGATAGGAGAACTTATGACAAAGCAAGTATTTAAAACAACTTGGGGCGGCCGCCCCTTGCAAGTTGAAGTCGGTCAATTAGCTAAACAAGCCAACGGAGCAGTGTTAGTCCGCTATGGTGATACAGCCGTATTGAGTGCAGCCGTTGCCTCAAAAGAAGCAAAAGACACAGACTTTTTCCCATTGACGATTAACTATGAAGAAAAAATGTATGCCGTTGGTAAGATCCCTGGTGGTTTTATTAAACGTGAAGGTCGCCCTTCAACTGACGCGACATTGACAGCCCGTTTAATCGACCGGCCAATTCGTCCAATGTTTGCAGAAGGTTTCCGTAATGAAGTGCAAGTAACCAATATTGTAATGAGCGTAGAACAAGATTGTTCACCTGCTATGGCTGCAATGTTAGGTTCATCTTTAGCGCTATCTATTTCAGATATTCCTTTTGATGGCCCAATTGCTGGTGTTGAAGTTGGTCGTGTCAATGGTGAATATGTGTTGAACCCAACTGTTGAACAAGCAGAAAAAACAGATATCGAATTGAGCGTAGCCGGGACAAAACAAGCAATTAACATGGTGGAATCCGGCGCTAAAGAAGTGTCAGAAGACGATATGCTAGGTGCTTTACTATTTGGTTTTGATGCAATTAAAGAATTAGTTGCTTTCCAAGAAGAAATTGTCGCAGCTGTCGGCAAAGAAAAAATGGAAGTAAAACTTTTACAAGTTAACCCAGAATTAAAACAAGACATTTACGACAACTACTACAATGTTATGAAAACTGCTGTTATGACAGAAGAAAAACTAGCTCGTGAAGATGAAATTGAGAAAGTAAAAGAAACTGTCAAAGAAGTTTACGCAGAAAAATTTGCTAATATTGAAACAGAAGACTTGGTTCAAATTACAAAAGAAATCAAGCAAGTAGCTGAAGACTTAGAAAAAGATGTGGTACGAGAATTAATTACAATTGATAAAATCCGCCCTGATGGTCGTAAGTTAGACGAAATCCGTCAACTTTCCTCAGAAGTTGGTTTATTACCACGGGTTCATGGTTCTGGTTTATTTACGCGGGGACAAACGCAAGCTCTATCTGCTTGTACTTTAGCACCATTAGGAGAACATCAAATTATTGATGGTTTAGGTGTGGAAGAGTCTAAACGTTTCATTCACCACTACAATTTCCCCCAATTTTCAGTTGGTTCAACGGGTCGCGCCGGCTCACCTGGTCGTCGTGAAATTGGACATGGTGCTTTAGGGGAACGTGCATTAGCACAAGTGATCCCAAGTGAAACAGATTTCCCTTATACAATTCGTTTAGTCGCAGAAGTTTTAGAATCGAATGGTTCTTCTTCACAAGCAAGTATTTGTGCAGGAACATTAGCATTGATGGATGCTGGTGTGCCAATTAAAGCGCCAGTTGCCGGTATTGCGATGGGTCTGGTTTCAGATGGTGAAAATTACACAATCTTGACAGATATTCAAGGCTTGGAAGATCACTTAGGCGATATGGACTTTAAAGTTGCAGGTACCAAAGATGGTATTACAGCACTACAAATGGATATCAAAATTCAAGGTATTACAGAACAAATTTTACGTGAAGCATTAGCGCAAGCGAAAAAAGCACGTTTTGAAATCTTAGAAGAATTAACTTCAACATTGGCGCAACCGCGCGAAGAGTTGAGCCCATATGCACCGAAGATTGAAATGATCCAAATCGATCCTGAAAAAATCAAAGTGGTTATCGGTAAAGGTGGCGACACCATTAACGGTATCATTGAAGAAACAGGCGTTAAAATCGATATCGATCAAGAAGGTAAAGTTTCAATCGCCTCAGCTGATTCAGAAATGATTCAAAAAGCGATTAAGATTATTGAAGAATTAACCAAAGAAGTAAAAGTTGGCGAAGTTTACTTAGGTAAAGTTGTCCGCATTGAAAAATTTGGTGCCTTCGTTAACTTAATCAAAGGTAAAGATGGCTTAGTTCACATTTCACAGCTCGCAAATGAACGTGTAAACAACGTAGAAGACGTAGTGAAATTAGGGGATGAAGTTTTAGTTAAAGTAACGGAAATTGACCGTCAAGGCCGTGTCAACTTATCTCGTAAAGCATTATTAAAAGACGATAACAAAGAAGACGCTAAATAATAAAAATAGGCTTGGAGCAGAGGTTTGATTAACCTTTGCCCCAAGCCTTTTTAGTTGGGAAAATGATAAGATTTCTCTTTCGCGCTGGTATTAAAAAATTCCCAATGCTATGAGCTTTTATGGATATTGCGCTTCACAAACTACTCTGATAAGAAATAAGGTAAAACTTTTAAAAGTTTGACGAACAATTTAAAAAAATTCACACTTATTTTTCCTAGACTAAACGAGTTTACTTCGGCTTTACTGTTAATTCTTTTGTGCTTTGATAAGTAACATCATAGGGCGGCGAAGTTCTTCTTTCATGCCATCTTCATGCCATCTGTCTTTTGGCGGCAAGGGTTCCACCACATCTAAAAGCGTAAAATCATTTTTTAACAAAGTCTGCAAATAAGTTGTGAGGGTCCGATGATATTTTACAACTTTTTCCCCTAAGAAATTGGTTTTTCGTAAACCTTCTGTAAAGTAATGGTCAAGGGGATAATGTAAAATATTTCCATTGTCATCGTAATACCAATCTTCTGATCCTTCTGCCGTGAAGGCGGGATGTTCCACTGAAAAAAGTAAAATTCCCTCAGGTTTTAAGTAGCTTTTGATATTTGCAATTAAACTAGCAAAATCAGCGACATAATGAATAGCTAAAGAGCTCATGACGATATCAAAAGAATCAGCAGGAAATGAAATTGTGGCAATATCAGCTTGTAAATAATGGACAGGATATTCTTTTGTTTTTTGTTTGGCTACTGTTAACATTTTTTTTGATAAATCTACGCCGGTTACATTCTTTGCGCCGTGTTTTGCGGCATAAAGACAGTGCCAACCATAGCCACAGCCAAGATCCAAAACTGTTTTTTCCTTAAAGTCTGGTAATAACTTTTGCAGCGTTGGCCACTCTCCAGCACCAGTTAAACCTTTTTGGCTGCGGTCCATTTGGCTGTACTTGTAAAAAAATGTTTCGTTGTCATAAATATTTTCCATGTTTTTTCCTCCATGTCATTTTTTATTAAATGCCATGGCGTTTGGCTCTTTTATGGGCAATCATAGTATCAACCTACTTTCTCTTTTTATTTTAGCACGCTTAGTAGGAAATATCGCTGCGATAACTTTTTTTTACTTGTATAAATAATAGGCTTGCAATCAATAGGGTTAAAAATTCACTTAAAGGTAAGCTGCTCCATACCCCGACTATGCCAAAAGTTTTTCCAAGTAAAATTACAAAGGGGAGAATTAATACATAACCCCGCAGCAAAGCAACTGCAAAAGATTGTTTTGCGTAACCGACAGCAGAAAAGAAAATACTAAAGACGATAGTAAAGCAGGCACCAAACAAGGCTAAAAAGTAAATCCCCATCCCTTTGGTTGCAAGGTGTGTTAAGGTCGCATCGTGATCGCGATTAAATAAGCCGACAATTGGGAACTTGAAAAGAGTTATAACGAGATACAACAGGAAGGCTAAAAAAAAGCTAACGGTAAAACCGTAACGTAAATAGCTGAAAACTTTTGTTTCTTCTTTTTTTGCTGCCGCTTGTGAGATTAAAGGCTGAATACCCTGTGCAACGCCCGTAAACAAAGATAAGCCGACAAGTAAGATATTGGCAAGTACGCCATATGCTGCTACAGCGATATCTCCGCTTAGAGCAAGCAGCACTTGATTGAAAACTAAAATGCTAATGCCGGTACTCATTTCGGTCAAAAAAGAAGCTAAGCCTAATTGTGTGCTACAGCTGATGGTCTTGAATTTTGGTAATGTAAATTGCCAAATTAAACGACGGTTGGCTTTCTTTTTGTGAGTACTTAAAATCAATAAACTTAAAACGGGAGCTAATACAGTAGCTAGTGCAGCCCCGGCCATTCCCATATTCATTGGGAAAACGAAAATATAGTCAAAGATAATATTAAAAAGACTAGAAAAAAGCATAGCTTTCATCGCCAGTTGCGGATTATGATCATTGCGAATAAAGGCTAAGACCAAATTGTTGCAAATGAAAAAAGGCGCCATAATTAAAATGAAACGTAAGTAGGTCGTAGTTAGCGGCAATGTGGCCAAACTTGCTCCCAGTAAAGAAGCTAAAGGTGCTGCAAAAATTAAACCCAACAAAGTAAAGAGGAGTCCGATGATAATTCCTGTCAAAAGCAGCTGGGAAAAGTAATTTTTTTGTCCTCCTTTTAAGACAAACAAGGTAGCACCTCCCATTCCTAAAAGTAGTCCTAAACCATTCAAAAGGTTAAAGAGCGGTAAAGCAATATTAAGAGCAGTTAATCCTAAAGTTCCTACACCATTTGCAATAAAAAAAGTGTCGGCTAGAATATACAAAGACAAACCAAAAGTACTTAAGACGCTCCGCGTGACATAGCCTCTAATTTCTTTCATAAAAATTCCTCCAAAAAAAGAGCAGAACTTTATCCTCCATTGGCCTATGGGATAAAGTGCTACTCTCAACAATTTTTTGTTGGCAAAACCCGGCGATTTTGCAGATATGTGAATGAATTCATTTTAGCAACTTGCCAAATATTACGCAATCTTAATGAGCAAAGGTTCATTTTATTTTTCAAATTAAGTTGTTACATAAGCAAATAATGGAAAAAAGACCAGTTTTAATTTTGTACCTTAATAATAAGGAGATGAGAAGATGGTCTATCAATGCTTATTGGAAAGAGATGAACGAGCAATTTGGCAAATTTATTCGTTGGGACAAAGAGGTGAGCTGGTTGCATATGAGCACTTGCAAGCAGCATTTCATTTCGCTAAGACAAAGATTCAGCGCTTGTGTGATTGGTGGGCAGAAATTGAGGAAAAAGAGGCAGTCGGAATATATTTTACGCCACAAAATGCCGGTATTCAGGTTGAATTAGCAGATCATTTTTGTCAAACGCGTTTGTGGCAAAGACTTTTGTCTGAAAGTTTGACATTTCACTTGTTGTGGCAAAAACTAAACGATCCCCTGGTAACGATCACGCAACTTTCACAGCAGCACTATATTGCCCGGAAAACAGTGTGGCGACGTTTAGAAGGACTTCGGCCATTGTGGTTAAATTTCAATTTACGCTTAGATGATAATTTTCAAAGCTGCCTGATGGGTTTGGAAAGTCAGAAACGTTACTTGATTTTGCAGTTAAAAAAGATGCAGATGCTGCCCTTTGAAAGAGATAGTGCAGCACTATTGTCCTACATGCAAGAACTTAGCTTAAAGCGTCAAAATTTTGGCTTTAAACTAACCCCGATGGAAGCAAAAATCTTACATAGTCGTGCACCACAACTTCCTTATCAAATTGATGAAAGAGGATGGCTATATTTATTGCGTCAATTATTAGGAAATGAGATTTGGTTACCTAAAAGTTATCAAACTTTCGTTACTGCATTAGAAAACCACCCCCGTTCACTTGGTTTAACGCCAACAAGCACAAAAGAAATTTATCGCTATCATTTATGTTTGCAGCTTTTTTGTGGCGATAGCTTTGAGGAGTTTTTAACGCCTCGCTGTATTTTATCTGAGGCTTATTTGATACAAGAGTTCAGTGAAAAATATGTGGATAAGTATGCAAGATTCACCCGCAAGCATCGCTATGTCGTTAATGGCTATGATTACGCATTGAAAAAGAAGTCTTCTTCTTTAGAATTTGCTTAAATCTACTTTTTTAAGCGAAATTTATTGCATATAATTATAATTTTATTGTAAATGATGATAAAATATAAGCAATAAGTGACGAAAGTAGGTGGCAGAATGCTGGAGTTATTTTGGTCTTTCATTGTTGGTAGCACATTAGGTCTATTGGCTGGATTAATTATAGGAAATGATATTCGTAGTGGTTTTTTAGGCTATATGATAATAGGTTTTTTAGGTAGTTGGGTCGGGCGAATTTTTCTTGGTCCCACTGGTCCACAAGTTGGTGGCTTCTACGTAATTCCCGCTTTAGTTGGTTCGGTGATGTGTCTAGCAGTCTGTTCATACCTTTTACAAAAAATTCGTCAGTTCGGTTTTTATTAGTTTTCATACCAGTGTGGTTGTGCCTAAAAAATAGAGGCACAACCTTTTTTTTCGAAGGCAATAAATTAGAATAGTAAAATTTAAAACGGATTTTTTAACCTTAGTAGAGGTTTTATATTTATTTTGAATTTAATAAAAATATATTGAAATTGAAGAAGTTAAAAAAAAGGAAAATCTATTTGGTTTACAACAGATACAGGAGTTCTATCGGGCGTAAGTTGAATGAAATTAAATGTGTTTAATTAATTTTTTGTACAACAACATCTTTTATGGATTATTAGTATCTATAAAAAACGAAAGTTGTTACGAATAGAATAGTCGAAAATATTCAGAAAAATAAATGTACTTATAAGCATAAAAACTACTACAATTTTGTAACTGACGCTCAAAGTATATGAAATACTATGAGCAATCAGGTGGAATTTATGATTGTACTTTACGATAATGATTTCGAAAGTTTGTTGGAGATAGTCCTTGCTTTTTAGTAAAACTTTTTGAGAAAAACGATAGACTGTTAAATCCAGATTTATGTGCAATTTCTTCAATCGAATAATTTGTAGATTTTAATAAGGATTGAGCGTGGTTCATTCGTAATTCTTGTAGATACTGTTTGGCAGAAACACCATATACTTTTTTCATACAGCGTGAGATATAAGTTGGATGAAAATTTAACTTATGTGCAATGTCTTGAATTTCAAGACGTTCTTTAAAATGGGAGTTGATTGATAGTACCGTTTGTTTTGCTACTTCACTAATATTCACGGACAAATCATCTGTTGTATTTGTTGTAATAATTTTCAAAAGTTGTAATAACAATGATTCACGTTCGAGTACTTGTTCATCTGTCATTGCTTGTTGGAGATCGTTAAGCTTTTCAAAATTTTGTATGACTACCTCAGGATGTGAGATGGAAAAGAATTGTGGTAAAATCAATTGTTTTTGTTCGCCCCGAGTTAGCTGTGAAATACTATTCCATTTACTTGTTGTTTGAAAATGTACCCAATAGAAATCTGTCTGTTTTTCAACAGGTTTATGACTAAAGTGGTGTAAGTAGGGGGTTAATATCAGCCCTTGATTAGCATTGATTTCGTAACTTCTATTTTCTTCTGTCAGGTATAGACAGCCCTTTGTAACAAAAATAAAGTCGAAGAACTCAAAATTTCGACGATCAATATGTTTTGTACCTGAAAAATAAATAGCTTTATTTGATTCTTCGAAATAAGGAAATGGTGGGATATTAAATACAAAGTAATTCATCTATAAATTCTCCTTGTCTTAAAAAGTACAAATATAGGTTGCTTTCATAGATTGATATTACCGCAAAAAAGCATAGAATTAAAGCAAATAAAGAAAGCGCATACTTTTTGAAGGAGGTTTTTTTTTGGAAGCAGTCAAAAAAGTAATACTTGCAAATCGGTTTGAAACATTATCGTTAGGGAAAATCAAACCAGCCGGATGGTTGAAAGAACAGCTGATTATTCAAGCAGAAGGCATGAGTGGCCAGTTAGAGGAAAATTGGGAAGATGTTGGTAGCAACAGTGCTTGGATTGGTGGAACTGGAGAAGGGTGGGAAAGAGGACCCTATTACTTGGATGGCTTACTACCGTTAGCATATCTACTCGAAAATGAAAAATTAATCAAAAAAGCACAAAAATGGATAGAATGGATATTATCAAGTCAACGGGAAGATGGTTGGTTTGGTCCAACCTCGGATAGTGACTGGTGGAGTCGAATGATTGTGGGAAAAGTTCTAATACAATATTTTGAAGCAACAAGTGATGATAGAGTATTACCGTTCTTATTAAATTATGCACGTTACCAACTACAGAATTTACCTAACCGACCATTGTATGAATGGGGGCGCTATAGAGGTGGGGAAAATGTTCTGGTACTTATCTGGCTTTATGAAAAAAGCAATGAAAGTTTTATTCTTGAATTGATTGATATTATTAATGAACAAACGATGGATTGGGGTAAGTTATATAAAAACTATCCATTTAAAAGGTATGTTACAGAGTTCGATCATGGCAGTCATGTTGTTAATGTAGCCATGTCTTTAAAATATTTTGGTTTAAAATATCAATTGACTGGTATTAACAGTTACCATGAAGATTTAATTGAAGCATTGAATATACTTACTACATATCATGGTCAACTCCACGGAATGACTTCTGGAGATGAATGGTTGGCAGGGACGCACCCTAGTCAAGGTACCGAATTGTGTTCAATTGTTGAGTATATGTTTTCAATGGAGACATTAATGAAGATTTTTGGAGAAAACGAATTTGCTGATAGGTTGGAAAGAGCCGCATTTAATTCTTTACCTGCAGCAATAAGCCGAGATTGGCTATCTCATCAGTACGATCAGCAAGTAAATCAAATCTGTTGTAGTGATGATAAAAGAAATTGGACCGAAAATGGAAATGATGCAAATATGTTTGGATTGGAACCTCACTTTGGTTGTTGTACTGCAAACATGCATCAAGGTTGGCCTAAATTTGTTGAGCATCTTTGGATGAAAGAGGGCGACAAGTTAGTTTGTCAGAGTTTGGTACCATGTATTGTTGAAGATGGAGGAGTAAGTATTGAAGTTCAAAGTGAATATCCATTTCGGCATAAGATGCTTCTAAAAGTAAATTCTATACAATCTATTGATATAAAAATACGCATACCTAGTTGGGTAACAGATGTCAAATTGAAAAAGAACGGTGTAATAAAAAGAAACCATATAGAAAATGACTTTCTATATATTCAAAATTCAATGGGGACAGAAGAATATGAACTTTATTTTAAAGCAGAAGTTGTCAAAGAATTTCGTAGCCAAAATGCTATAGGAATAACTTTTGGGCCACTGATATTCGCTCTTCCAATTGATGAGAAGTGGAATAAAAAATCTGGCGAAGCTCCATTTTTTAATTGGGAAATTTTTCCAAAATCAAATTGGCGTTACGCATTATCGACTAAAGAAAATTATAGAATTATTTTTAACGAAATAAGCCAAAAACAAGTTTTTGATAGTAGACATTCTCCAATTGTGTTATGCACAAGTGGTTGGCAAGTAAAAAATTGGCAAGTTGTGAAGAATTCTGCCGGAACACCACCATATCGAGTTGAAAAAGGTAGCATAGAAAAAATTATATTAGTACCATATGGCGGTGCAAAGCTACGTATTGCTGAGTTTCCTACCATTGATGAACGGCCTTAAAGGAGGAAAAGTTATGGAATCTACAGTAGAGATTGCGAAGAGAAAAAAATCACATATAAAAAACAAACAATTATCGGATAAGTTGGGTTCTTTTTTATTCGTATTACCTTTTTTGGTTGCTTTTACACTATTTTTGCTCATTCCGATTATATATGGTATTTATATAAGTCTTTTTCAATGGAATTTATTAGATAATATTCCGACATATGTTGGATTAGAAAACTACATTCAATTATTCACTAAAGGAAGTTACACTTATGAAGTTTTTGTTAGTACTTTGGGTAACACAATGCTCTATGCTGTAATAACGGTTCCGCTTTTTACAACGGCTTCGCTAGGCCTAGCAATTTTGGTTAATAATGTTATTCCGAAGTTAACTGGCCTTTTTCGAACTATTTTCTTTTTCCCGTATGTATTATCGCTATCTGTAATAGGAGCCGCATGGGCTTTAATTTTTAATCCCGGCGCAGGATTGCTAAATGCACTTTTAGCAGGGATTGGACTTAATCCAGTTGCTTGGAATGCAACTCCTGGTGGAGCTTGGACGATGATTATAGTTACTTCTTTATGGTGGGGAATAGGGTTTAATATGCTTCTATTCATTAACGCGTTAAATAATATTTCTAATGAACTATATGAAGCCGCTGACATTGATGGAGCTTCTATATGGAAAAAATTTATGTGTATAACATTACCTTCAATTCAACCAATTATGATGTATGTTGTGATTACCTCGACCATAGGTGCATTTAATCTGTATGGGCAACCGTTACTATTAACAGGCGGCGGTCCCGGGACCTCAACAAAAGTAACAATGATGTCAATACTAGACGAAGCATTTATTCGCCATCAACTGGGGTCAGCTTCTGCAATGGCAGTTGTATTAGGAATAATAATTGGTTTATTCATTTTAATTCAATTTATAGTTACACACCGAAAGGAGAAGTAAGATGACATATTCCAAAAGAAAAAATATGGTGGCAACTTTTTTAGCGTTTTTTGTATCATTGCTATTCTTGATTCCTACAGTTTGGATTGTTCTTACTGCATTTAAGACAGATTCCGAAGCACTGAGGGGAGGAATTAATTTTTGGCCAGATAAGTTTACTTTAGAAAACTTTATTTATCTTTTTTCTCCAGATAATTATGAAGTCGATGTCTTTGGTTGGTTGAAGAATACTTTGGTTGTAGCAGTTATAGGTACTCTATCAGTTGTTCTGATTGATTCGATGGCTGCATATGGCTTAGCTAGACTAAATGTTCCTTTTAAAAAGGTTATTTTGTTGCTTATTATGATTAGTATGTTAATCCCTGGTGTTATTACTTTATTACCCCAGTTTTTAAATTTTGCTAATATGGGACTACTGAATACGTATGCTGTTATGATTTTACCAGTGACTGCAAGTACGACAGGTGTTTTCTTACTATATCAATTTTTAAAGGGATTTCCAGAAGCGATTGAAGAATCTGCAGTGTTGGATGGTGCTAACAAATGGCAAATATTTTGGTATGTGGTTTTGCCTAACGTTAAACCAATGGTTGTTACTCTTGCGGTTACGACTTTCATTGGATTGTATAATGATTTTCTCTGGCCGTTAGTAACGATTAACCGAAATCAATTAAAAACAATGACTGTAGGTGTTGCAAATATGATGTCAGGCTCTTTATCTGTAAGTTATGGTCGATTAATGGCTCTATCTTTACTTTCATCAATACCTATGATAATCGTATTTATTATTGCACAAAAACAACTGGTTAAAGCGATTACACATACTGGGATTAAATAAGGATGGAGAAAATATGAAAAAAATTATATCGTCATTTTTTATATTGATTATATTGGTAAGCCTAACTGCGTGTTCAAAGTCCGAAGCAAAGGAAAAAGACAATCGTACTGTGATTACGTATTGGGCATCAATGGGTGGAGCAGATTCAGAGGCTATGCAAAAAATTGTTTATGGGTTTAATAAAAGTCAGGACAAGTACATTTTAGATGCACAATTCATCACGAGTGATTACTATAAAAAAATGGACTTAACTGTAGCCAATAATATGGTTGGTATGCCTGATGTTATGATTATGCATTCAGATAAACTCGCTACCTATGCTCAGCGTGGTATTCTGTCTCCAATATCGGATTTAGGTGAGTCGCCATTATTAGTAAAAGATGCCTATAGTGAAACGGCTTGGGGGGCTGGAGAATATGACGGTGTTCATTACACTGTTCCATTAGATATACATGGACCGGTTTTATACTATAACAAAAAATTATTCAGAGATGCTGGTTTGGATCCTGAGAGTCCACCTCTTAATAAAGAGGAGTTTTTAGAAGCTGCTAGAAAAACAACGAAGGGAGATGATTATGGATTTGTCATGTCAACAGATTTTATCAATGAATTCCTTGTGGAGTCTATGGTAGAACAGCATGGTTCAAGTTTTTTTGACAAAAATAATTATCCTAATTTCGATACGAATGAAATGCGTGATGTTTTACAATTTGAAATGGACATTATAAACAAATATAATATAACTCCTAAGGACGATTACGATACAATTGGGAATTTTTTGCGGGGAAATGTTGCGATGATTTTTAATGGTCCTTGGACTGCTCCGACTTTTGAGAATACCGATTTAGAATGGGGAATGGCAGAAGTCCCTCAATTTTTTAATGAAAAATTGGCTGTAACGTGTAAGTCACATCAATTTGCAATTCCATCAACTTTAAGAGATACAAATAAAAAAGCTGGGGTAAAAGCATTTTTAGAGTATGTGAATCAGAATTCTATGGATTGGTCTAACTCGGGTCAAGCACCAGCATCAAAAGCTGTTTATGAAAGTACAGAATTTAAATCCAAGCCTCAAAATGCAATGGCAAATGAGTTTAAAAGAGCTGTCTTTACTCCACAAGTAGATAGTATTGGCCTATATAGTCAGATGCTTTATGCTCAAATTTCTGAAATAATTTATGGTAGGAAAACGATAGAAGAAGGAATTTTTCAAGCACAAAAAGATGCAGAGAATATGTACGAAGCTGAGCATCTCGATTAATATAATTATAAGGTAGTTAACTCATATGCAGTTAGCTACCTTATTTATGATTTTATAGAAAATATTTATGAGAAGAAAAATGACGATAGTTTGTAAACGCTTTACATAATGTTATGTTAAAATTAATTGAGCTATTATTTTTATCGTCTTAAATTTTCCTTTAAAGGAGGTGCCTGATGGGATTTTGGAGCCGTATATTTGGCAAGGAAAAAACCGATACAACGCAGCGACAATTTGTTTTACAAAACAATGCAGTGGCACACAAAACGCAAACTGACAATGATCAGTGGGAAGAGCTACCTTTTTTTATTCCCAATGAGGATGACAATGAACTTATAAGTGTGATTGCTACAAGTATTGCTGCTGGGAACGAAGAGGGAAGTTCTTTTGTGGTCAAAAAAATTATGAAAAAAAATTCTGAAGCACAATTAGTGGCAATCGTTGCTGCGAGTATTGCCGCCGGGGTAGCACCAGATTCACAATTTATTGTTAAAAAAATTTATCAAAGAAAATGACGGAGGGATTATATGTTACGGAAGTTCAAAATTTCAATTGATGGCAAAGAGTATTTAGTCGAAATGGAAGAAATTGGTGGCGTAACACCGCAAGTACCATCACCAATGCCTGCTGCAGCCACACCACCACCAACGCCAACACCGACAGCGCAACCTGTATCAGAAAGCACACCCAAAGATAAACCAAAATCTACCGCTGCACCAGCAGGTAGTCACACACTCAGTGCCCCTATGCCAGGTACAATTTTAAAATTGTTAGTAAATCCCGGCGAGTCAGTGACAGCGAATCAACCTGTAATGATTTTAGAAGCGATGAAAATGGAAAATGAAATTGTAGCACCAAAAGATGGGACAGTTGCTGAAATCTTTGTGCAGGTGGGGGCAATTGTCAACGCAAGTGATCCCTTGATTGCCTTTAATTAGCAGTTAGGAGGGAAATTTGTTGTCAAAAATTAAATTTATGGAAACCGTTTTGCGCGATGGTCAGCAAAGTCTGATTGCCACTAGGATGCCAACGCGGGATATGTTACCGATTTTAAAAAAGATGGATCAAGCGGGGTATCACGCATTAGAAATGTGGGGTGGTGCCACTTTTGATGCATGCTTGCGCTTTTTGGACGAAGATCCTTGGGAAAGACTACGAGCTATTCGCAAAGAAGTTAAAAATACCAAACTCCAAATGCTTTTGCGGGGACAAAATTTACTTGGTTACAAAAATTATGCTGATGATGTGGTGACTGAATTTGTCAAAAAATCCGTTGAAAATGGTATCGATATTGTGCGTATTTTTGATGCTTTAAATGATACGCACAATTTAAAAACTTCTGTGGAAGCTTGTAAAGCAGCTGGGGGACATTGTCAGACCGCAATTTCGTATACAACCAGCGATTTTCATACTGTTGATTATTTTGTCGCCCTAGCAAAAGAGATGGCCGAACTTGGAGCAGATTCGATTTGTATTAAAGATATGGCAGGGGTACTTGTACCTCAAACCGGGTTTGAACTTGTTAGTCGTATTAAAGATGCTGTTAGTTTACCAGTGGATGTGCACGTGCATGCGACAAGCGGGATTGCGGAGATGACGTATTTAAAAGTAGCTGAAGCCGGAGCAGATATTATTGATACGGCAATTTCTTCTTTTGCTGGTGGGACGAGTCAACCGGCGACAGAATCTGTAGCAATCGCCTTAGCTGGATTAGGTTATGAAACGGGGTTAGATCAAGGAAAATTGGAAAAAATTGCCGATCATTTTAATCCTATTCGCGACCGCTTTAGAAATGAAGGGAAATTAAATCCAAAAGTAAAAGACGTGGAACCAAAAACATTGCTGTATAAAGTGCCTGGTGGGATGTTGTCTAATCTTTTAAGTCAATTAAATGAACAAGGATTAGGAGATAAGTACGATAAAGTTTTAGCTGAAGTGCCAAAAGTGCGGGCTGACTTAGGTTATCCGCCGTTGGTTACACCGCTGTCACAGATGGTAGGAACGCAAGCGTTAATGAATATTATCAGTGGTGAGCGTTACAAATTAGTACCAAAAGAAATTAAAGACTATGTCAAAGGATTGTACGGCAAGCCGCCAGTAGCAATTTCTGAAGCGATTAAAGAAAAAATTATCGGTAATGAAAAAGTGATTACCGAACGTCCCGCTGACTTACTGGCGCCACAATTACCAGGTTTTGAAGCCGAAATAAAGGAGTATGCCCGTTTCATGGAAGATGTCTTAAGCTATGCTGTTTTTCCACAGCAGGCTAAAGACTTCTTGGGCCGCAGAGAAGATCCATTTTACGATGTGCCATTCCAAAATGTCTCGGTGAAAATAGAAGTATAGCAAAGTGATTATCATGTTTTTGTTAGTAAAAGGCCCGAATAAAAGGTGGCGCTAAAAAAGCAGTGACAAAAATTTTGTCACTGCTTTTTTGATGTAATACTAAGTTAGCAGCTATAACAGCGGCATCGTTTAAGGCGAGTGTAGCTGCGCCGACTTAAACTCAAGCGGGCGTTTTTATGACAAATAACTTGCCACTTTCGTTGTAATCAAGTCGACAGCGACGTGATTTTCGCCACCTTCTGGCACGATGATATCTGCATAGCGCTTGGTTGGTTCAATAAATTGGTGATACATTGGTTTTACTACTGATAAGTATTGTTCAATGACCGAGTCAAGCGTACGACCTCGTTCTTCCATATCCCGTTTAATACGGCGGATAATGCGAATATCATCATCAGTATCCACATAGATTTTAATATCCATCAAGTCCCGTAAACGTTCATCTTCTAAAATTAAAATTCCTTCTAAAATAATGACTTCTTTTGGTTCTTGCACGATAGTTGCTTTACTGCGGGTATGGGCCACATAATCATAAACGGGTTTTTCAATTGCTTCATAACACATCAATTTTTTGATATGTTCAATCAAAAGATCAGTATCAAAAGCAAAAGGATGATCGTAGTTTGTATTCAGGCGTTCTTCAAAGCTTAAATTACTTTGATCTTTGTAGTAAGAATCTTGTTCCAGCATCATGATGGAGTGGTCGGGAAAATTATTAAAAATTGCCCGGCTGACACTTGTTTTACCACTACCAGAGCCACCAGTCACACCAATAATGATGGGCTTGTTCTTTGTCATGAGAAAACCTCTTTCATTTTTTGTACTAGGTCTATTATATAGATTTTTTCAGAAAATGCTATGCTTTTTCGTTAAATGACGCGCCTAAAATAGGATAGAGTTGATCTAATACTTTGACTTCATAGGTTGGTTTGACATCTGGTAATAATTGTTTTGCTTCAGGATTTAACCAGACACTGTCTAAACCAGCATTGTTAGCTCCTTTAATATCAGAGGTTAAAGAGTCCCCAATCACCAAAGCCTTTTGGGCAACAAAGTGGGGAATACGGCGGGCCACGTAGTCAAAATATTCTGGCATTGGTTTTTGATAGCCGGTATCTTCTGAAACAAAGATATCTTTAAAATAAGGGAGTAATTTTGCGTCTTCTAAGCGCTTGTATTGCGTTTCAGAAACGCCGTTTGTTACGACATATAAATCGGCTTTATTCGCCAAATCGGCGATAATGCGGCGGCTATTGCCTAATAATTGGTGTCCTTGGGTTAAATAGTGGCGATAGTTTTGATCAAGCGCGGGACCATCGACATCTTTGCCTAAAGTTGCAAATAATTTTTGAAACCGGCCGTTGGTCACTTCTTGGCGACTTAACTTACCTTGTTCATAATCAGCCCACAATTTGTGATTCATCGTCTTGTAATATTTTTCAATTTCTGGCGTTAGGGTCATATTCAGCTGAGCAAAGAGCTTTTGTAAGGCTTGGTCTTCGGCTGCTTTAAAGTCCAGTAAAGTATCATCTAAATCAAATAACAGGGTAGAATAATTCATTTTATTCGCTTCTTTCTATCTAAAATAAGGTTTTAATAAGGTTAATTGCGCTTTTGTTAAGGGAAAATAATCTCCGGGCTGCGAGTTTTCAGGTAAATATAAAGGTCCCATAGCAAGTCGGCGTAAAGTTAGTACTTTTTTTCCACAAGCTAAAAACATTTTCTTGACTTGATGGAATTTACCTTCCCAGATGGTTAGACGGATATAGCTGCGCTGATTTTTCGTATCTATTTGGAGTATTTCTAAATTGGCGGGTTTGCACTGTGTACCATCCAAAAAGATAATCCCATCTCGAAATTTAGTGATATCAGTTTCGGTTACGATTTCATTAATGCAAGCTTCATAAACCTTGGCTACTTTTTTTTCAGGGTGCAATAAATCATAACCGAGTGGCCCGTTGTTTGTTAAAAGTAAAAAACCAGAAGTATCGCGATCTAGGCGACCAACAGCGTATAAATCGGGATACCTGTCAGCTTTTTTTAAACAATCAAAAACAGTTTGGTGGTTTAGATCAGAGTTAGCAGTTACCACGCCAGCTGGTTTATCTAATAAATAATAGACTTCATCGGTAAAGAGCTGTTGATTGCCGACCATGATTTTATGAATTTGACTATCGACGTTACGATTTTGGTGGCGTTCCTTTGTGCCGTCAATTGTTACCTGTCCACTTAAAAAAAGGCGTTTCATTTCTTTGCGGCTGGTATGTAGTGCCTCTTCAATTAATTTGTCTAAGCGCATATTTACTCCTTTATTCAATAGCAAAGTCTTGTCTATTATAGCGAAAAAAAGAGGGATTTACAGCAAAACAGCACTTTCCTTGACTTAAATTTAAATAAGGCCTAAGGTTAAATAGTAAAGTAAATAAAGTTTCTCATACACACAGCGTTACGACCTGGTGGAGAAAGTTTTAACCGACTTTGACAGGACAGTTGTGCATACGACTGTCCTTTTGCGTATTTTTATACGCACCACACTGATGTGCTGAGTAACAAATTTGCTTTTAAAGATTACCGCAATTGCGGCCAAAATTTAGGAGGAATTTAGTTATGGCAGTAAAATTAAATGTAGAAAAAAGAGCAATCCGTCCCCGTTCCCTACGCAATAAATTGCGTCACGAAGGTAAAGTACCAGCAGTTGTAAATGGTTACCAAATTGAAAGTACACCAATTGCAGTTGATGCGGCAGCTCTTGAAAAAATCTATCGTGAACACGGCGCCAATGCTGTTATCGTATTAAGCATTGATGGTAAAAACGTGAACACATTAGTCCGCGGCACACAATCAGATACTTTTACTAAAAAATTGACACACGTTGAATTCTTGTCAGTAAATATGACAGAAGAAACAGAAGTTGAAGCCGAAGTAGTGCTTGTCGGCGAAGCAGCAGGCGTGAAAGCCGGCGGTGTGTTGACACAAACATTATACAATGTCGTTGTTTCAGCAACACCAGACAAATTACCAGAACGCATTGAAGTAGATGTTACGGCTCTTGAAATTGGGGATGCCTTATCAGTTGCCGACTTGCCAAAAGATGCTGACTTCACAATTGTAACTGATCCAGAAGAACAAATCGTAGCTGTAAGTGAAGCGCAAGTCGCTGAAGAAGAAACAGAAGAAGCACCAGCACCAGAAGCACCTGCTGAAGCTGAATAAATTTGACTTAAAGCGCCGCTTTTTTGCGGTGCTTTTTTTCTTTGTAAAGTAAAATTACAGCAACTTTTCCAATTTAAACAAAGCTTTTACAAATTACCTTTATAAGTGCAATTTTTTTGCATTCTTACTTATTTAAAGTATGATAGACATAGAATCGATACTGATGTTTAACCTACGAATTAAGATGGTAAAAAAACCATTTCTAAAAAAATGAATCGTAGTAAACACTGCCTTAGGAGGTTTTGAATTTGTTTGAAGTATTTGATAAAAAACGTAGCCGCTTTGCTTCTGTTGGCGTTGTTTCTAGCATGCCAGGAGAATTAATTGACAGCATTTGGTTCATTATCGACCTTGATTTAAAAGGAGTAGTACCTTTAAATAATTTAATCGCTTTTGAATTACTAAATCATGATGGCAAAGTGACCATGCATTTTTCGCAAGAAAATAGTGAAGTTGAAATGGATATAGACTTACCTTTCCCATTTTCTTATGAATTGCCCCAAGAAGTTTATGCTTATGACGATGGAAAACAACAAACAATCTTGTTGCCAAGTGAAACAAACCGTTAGAGATATTTACTCTCACCTTGAAAGGTGAGAGTTTTTTTACGATCAAAGGTTTTTTACCTGAGATAGCTAGTGTGTTTAAAGATCGTTTGCTCCTGGGATAATGCGAGGGCTAATAAGAAATGATTGACAAGGGGGAGTTTTACGGTTAGAGTAGTGAACATGCGATGAGTCGATAAGACCAACTTGTTTGGTCGAGTCAAACAGCAACACCAGAAGGAAACTTCACTGCCGGATTTGCAGGGTGTTGGAAGTGAGGTAGTGGACGACCAAGCTTCTACCAATTTTGGTACTGGAAAAAGTAGCTTTGAGAATTTTCTCTCAAAGCTACTTTTTTGTTTTACAATTAAGAGGCAAAATGAAAGCGTTTTGTCACAAGCAATAAGCAGGAGTTTTCAAAAATTTTTTTAAATTTTTAGGAAAGTTCAGCTTATTGTCGCAGCGACTGCTCTTTGTTTTACCGTTTAACACGAGGCAAAATAAAAAGTTCTTATAAAAAAGGCGGAAAGAAAAAGTTCTCGTAACTTTTTCTTTCCGCCTTTACATTTATTATGCCAGTAATAAATGAATAGTTAATGCGTTTGATTATTTTGCTTTTTCGGCAGCGTAGATAGCGTTACGTTTTTTCATTTCTCGTGCATACCAGACGAAGATTAATAAGTAAGCGACTAAGGCTAAAGCTGCGTATAAGACAAAGGTGATTTCACCTTGAGAAGCGTTTCCGACTAGGTAAGCCAAGAATTTTTCAACTGGGCCTTCCATCGTTGTATGAGAAATCAAAGCATCTGCATTTAAACCTTTAGGGAATGCGCCAACTTTTTTAGCTGTTTCTGTAATAAATGGTGCCATTAATGTACCAGACCATAAGAAGACAGGTAATTCGATTGCACCGATAACGATCATGCGGATTAATTTCCCGCGTGTTACAACTAACAATGCTGGTGTAACACCCATTGCAATGATACCACCAAGTGGCAATAATTTATTACCAGGTAAGATCATAGCTTCTAATAACATAATTGGTGCTAAAACGTTCGCAGCAGCCCAAATTTCGGCACGGCCTGCGATGAACGGCCAGTCTAAACCAATGTTTAATGTGCGACCTTTTAATTTGTTGCTGGCAAAATCAGTAATACCTTGTGATAGAGGTTCAACAGCTGCGATAAACCAAGCACCGATCATTGAGAATAACTCCAAACAGGTTGCGGCTGTAAATGCTAAAGCGAAGATTTGTGTTGGTGTTTGTCCAGCTAACATCCCCACGAAGATACCTAAATAAATACCAATTGCAAATTTAGAACCCCAAAAACCGATTTTACTGTTCAATTTAGCAGCATCAAAATCGTATTTATCTAACCAAGGGAAAACTTTGTCAAAAATTTTATCAAAAACCATAATAATTGGATTCATCATATAGTTCATGTGGGTGGTTGTCATTGGGTTAGCATCAGGTGCATTTAATAAATCGTTAAAAGTTGGTTTCATCAAGTCAGAGTTGATAATTTTCAATACGCCGATGAAGATAACCAATGCTGTTGCGATAAACAAGTTGGCACCACAAAAGATTGCAAATAAGCCAACGATAGATAAATGCCAAATATCAAAGATATCAACATCTAATGTATTGGTACGATTTAAAACTAACATTACAATATTGACAATTACCATAATCAATAAGAAATAAAGTGTGTAAGGGGAGCCCCAAGTAATAGTAGCAAGAGGAGCCCAACCAACGTCAGTGATATTTAATGAAAGACCTGTACGTTCAACAAATGATTGCATGGCATCAGCAAATGATGTCGATAAAATATTAATAATAGCTCCGATACCGGTTAATGCAATCCCTAATTTAAGCCCACCTTCTAATGCTTTGGTGAATTTTACTTTGAATAATAGTGCGATTAACGTTAAAACAATTGTCATTAATGGCGCTGCCCCTAAATTGATTAAGGGTTGAAAGACCTTGTTGGCTAAATCAATAACTGTACTCATATTTTCTTCTCCTCTTTAGATAGTGCAAACGGAGAAAAAGAACTCCGTTTGCTACTTATTTATTTTTGCACTTGTTTAATAGCTGCTTCCATTTGCGTGTAAACCGGTTCAGCCATTGCAGGAATGCGATAAAGGATTGCGCCAGCATCGACAACAGGAATATTAACAGGAAACCCTAAATCTGTGTTGGCAATTTGAGCAAAGATATCGTAGTGAGACAACATTTCTTCATTAATGTCTTTAATCATGACCGCATCACAACTTACTTGATACCCACGTTTTGCTAATTCGCTTTCTAAAGCGCTTTTAATTTGGTGGCTGGAATTAACTCCGGCGCCACATGCTGCTAGAATTTTGACCATTTCAATTTCATCCTTTCTTAATTGCGATAGTATTATTTTTGTACTTGTTTAATAGCTGCTTCCATTTGCGCGTAAACCGGTTCAGCCATTGCCGGAATGCGGTAAAGAATTGCGCCAGCATCAACGACAGGAATATTAACAGGAAACCCTAAATCTGTGTTGGCAATTTGAGCAAAGATATCGTAGTGAGATAACATTTCTTCATTAATGTCTTTAATCATGACCGCATCACAACTTACTTGATACCCGCGTTTTGCTAATTCGCTTTCTAAAGCGCTTTTAATTTGGTGGCTGGAATTAACTCCGGCGCCACATGCTGCTAAAATTTTAACCATAGTGATTACTCTCCTTTAAAATTTTCTACTAAAAATTGGTAAATTTGTTTTGGATCTTCATAAGTAAAGAATTCAAGCATTTTTTTGCGATCAGTAGAATTAATAAAATCCATGATATCTGCCAATAAACCGGCCTGCGCTTCACCATCTTCATTCAAAATCATAAATAGAAAAGAAACTTGTAATTCTTCATCTGGATTGATCATATTGTGAAATGTGATTGCTTGATTAATTTTGATTGGCACAATTCGCGTTGTTTTAACGAATTCGCTTTCAGTATGAGGTATCGCAATATTAGGTAACTGTGAATCAACAGGGGTCATATCTAAACCTGTTGGATAATTTAACTCACGTTCAATCAAATTTACGATGAAATCATCTGTTACCAAATCTTTCTTTAATAAATCTTGGTAAACTTCGTTGAAGACTTCTTCTTGCGTGGTTTTATCAGATACATAAACCGTGTCAGGGGCAAAGAATTCTTTTCCTGTACTCACTATAATTCCTCCTGTTCGCTTTTGTTTAATAGTGTGTTTAAACCTTGCTTACACTCATATTATAATCGCTTTCAAACGCTTGTCAACTAGAAATCAAAATAAAATAAACACTAATTCGCGTTTTATTGTTGAAAAATGTTTTGTTCTGTTTTAATATGAGGATGAAAGGAGGGTGCATATGCTTAAAAGTGAACGACAACGCTCCATTTTAAATCTTTGTGAGCAATATGGTGTGATTACAGTACAATTTGTGCGTAAAAATCTCCAAGTATCGGATATGACGATTCGGCGTGATTTGGAAGAATTGGCGCAGCAAGATAAAATCATTCGCGTTCACGGTGGTGCGCAAAGTAAAACATTTGCCACTGGGAAAAGTACGGTGACTGAAAATGCTGCAATAGTGCCATTAGACGATTTGGAACTTTCCCATTTAGAGAAAAAGCGCATTAGTATAGAAGAAAAAAATTATATTGCCAAACAGGCTGTTCAATTTATTGATTCAGGAGATACGATTTTTTTAGGTTCAGGGACAACAATTGAATTAATGACAAAATATTTAATGAAACATGATTTGCGGGTTGTTACGAATAGTTTGCCAGTCTTTAACTTATTACAAGAAAATGAACAGTTGGATTTATATTTGGTTGGCGGGTCTTATCGGCAAAAAACTGGCGCTTTCGTGGGATCAATCGCCAATGAAACAATTCAAAAGTTAAGTATTGAAAAAGCGTTTGTTGGAGTCAATGGCGTAAGGGAAGAATATGTATCTACTTTCAGCATCGAAGAAGGCAAGTTTCAACAACTGGTTTTAAATCAGGCAAAGAAGCGTTACTTGGTTGCCGATGCACATAAATTTAACCAAAGTGATTTTTATAACTTTTTCAATTTACGGGATATTGATGCATTATTCACCGATAAAAATATTGAAGAAGCTGTCAAAAATAAATATCAACAATATACCACTATCTATAGTTAGAAAAGATAGCGAAATTAGAGGAGGAATACAAATGCGTGTCGTACTTGGTTCAGATGCACAGGCAAAGAAATTGAAGGATATTATCAAAGAGTATTTAGTTGGCGAAGGTTTTGAAGTCGTGGATAAAACAGAAACACCAGCCGCAGATTTCGTTGATTCAACTTTAGCTATCGCAAATGATATTAAAGAAAACGAAGGCTCAATGGGAATTGCTTTTGATGGTTACGGTGCGGGGAGTTTTATGGTAGCCACAAAAGTTAAAGGGATGGTCGCTGCAGAAGTTTCAGACGAACGTTCTGCATACATGACTAGAGAACACAACAATGCCCGTATGATTACGATTGGTTCTGAAATTGTCGGTGAAGAGTTGGCAAAAAATATTGTCAAAGAATTTTTATCTGCTCACTATGACGGTGGCCGTCATCAAATTCGCGTGGATATGCTAAATAAAATGGCGTAGAGATTTTTGTTTTGCCAACTGCCTGTAAGAAGTAAGTTTTTGAATTACAAATGATGAAATTAGTTTAAAGATGAGAGGAAGAATGAATAATGAAAATTGCCATTGGTTGTGACCACATTGTCACAGATACAAAAATCGCAGTTTCTGATTTTTTGAAAAGTAAAGGTTATGAAGTAATAGATTGTGGCACGTATGATTTTACCCGGACCCATTATCCAATTTACGGTAAACGCGTCGGAGAAGCAGTAGCAAGCGGGGCTGCAGACCTTGGTGTGACGATTTGTGGTACCGGCGTTGGGATCACAAACTCTGTCAATAAAGTGCCCGGTGTACGTGCTGCCCTAGTGCGGGACATGACGACTGCTATTTATTCAAAAGAACAATTAAATGCCAATGTAATTGGTTTTGGTGGAAAAATTACTGGTGAATTCTTAATCAATGATATTATTGAAGCTTTCATTAAAGCAGAATACAAAGAAACACCAGAAAACAAAGCGTTAATTGAAAAAATTAATGCCGTTGAAGGACCAAAACCAGAACAAGCAGATGCGCATTACTTCGATGAATTTTTAGCAAAATGGGATCGTGGCGAATATCACGACTAATTTTGGCTCATAAAAGCTGAGATTTTTGTAAATTCAAGTTGTTTCTGTTAAATTTTAAGTACAGTTGTGAGTAAGCCAGCAGTTGATAATCAACTGTTGGCTTTTTTGCTATCAAAAATATATCATCCTCACAGGAATATCTCGCTTTGCAGCAGTGTATCAATGACTCAAAGATGTGCGATTCCGTCAGCTTTTCTGAGCTGGCTAACCTTTTGAGGGAACTTGCTGTGAGAATAAGCCAAATTTCAAGAAAAAGGAGAATTTATCATGATTTCATATGGAATTGTCAGTACCGCATCAATTGTACCTCGCTTTGTGGCAGGAATTCGTGCTAGTAAAGAAGGCGATGTAGCTGCGATTGCTTCACGAGAATTAGCCAAGGCACAAAAAGTAGCAACCAAGCTTCAGATTAAAAAAGCTTATGGTAGCTATGAGGAACTGTTTTCTGATGAAGAAATCGATATTATCTATATTGCAACTTATAATAAAGGACACTACGAAACCGCCAAGCAAGCCCTAGAAGCAGGAAAGCCAGTACTATTGGAAAAACCTTTTACTTTATCTGCTAATGAAGCAAGTGAATTGTTTGAATTGGCTGCAAAAAAAGGTCTCTTTTTGATGGAAGCGCAAAAAGCTGTTTTTTTACCGATTACTTTAGCTGTGAAAAAAGCAATCGAAGCTGGAAAAATTGGAGAAGTTAAATTAATGCGCTCGATAACGTCATATCCCAATATCGATCATGTGAAATGGTTTCCAAGTCTTGAAGCAGGAGGGGGAACGTTGCATGGTTCAGGCAGTTATCCGCTTCATTATATGCACTACATTACAGGGGAGAACTATCAAGCGGTGACCGGCAACGCGATCATGCCAAAGGGGCGTTCTGATAAGCAAAGCGACTTGAGTTTGAAATTTGGGACAGCTATTTTAGCTAATATTTTTATTACGACTGAATTTGGTACAGATAATGGAATGACAATTTATGGCAGTCAAGGTCGCATTGAAATTCCTAACTTTTGGAAAACGCAAGTCGCTACGATTTTTACCAAAGAAGGACGGGAAGATTTACAAATTCCTTTTACCAGTGAATTTGCTTATGAAGTCGATCACGTGAATGAATGTTTGAAAAAAGGCTTATTGACAAGTCCAATTATGACACCGGAATTGACCATTGAAACAGTAACATTAGTGGAAAATCAATATAAAAAATGGTTACAAGCTCAATAAAAGTAAAAGACCAAGGGAAAAATTGCACCATATATTTCCCCCTGGTCTTTTGTATTTGAAAATAATTTTGCAGTCAATGGTAAAACACAGGTGCGCTACTGGAGTATTTATTTTTATTGCTTAGCGGGAATTTTAACTCTAAAAATGACACCTTTTGGTTTTAAATCATGCACCGAAATTTTCCCGTGGTGATCTTTAACGATTTGCCAAGCGATAGAAAGTCCCAAACCAAAACCACCGCTATTTTTGTTGCGGGAACGTTCTTCGCGATAAAAGCGTTCAAAAATTTGTTTTTTGTCTTCATCATGAATGGTTGCGCCAGTGTTGCGGACTTCCAAAAGCCAATCATCATGCGTAATTTGAGAAAGCACCGTAATTTTATCGCCACTTTTTGTATATTTTAAAGCATTATCTAACAGAATAACCAAAAGTTGGTGAATTCTTTTTTCATCAACGGTAACTGGAATTGCGGCGTAATTTTCTAATACAAAAATTTTCCCATCTAATTGCGCAATCTCTTGGAAAGGTTTTATTGATTGTGCCAGAAAAGGCTGGGGTGCTAGCTGCTTTAAAGTAAGTGTCGTTTCGTTTGCATCACTTCTGGCAATAGTTAGTAAATCAGTCGTAAGAGAATTCAGGCGTCTGGTTTCGTTGAGGGCTTGGGCGATAGGTTTAGACTCTTCTAAGATAGTGTGATTGGGTGTTGTAAACAACTTTTGCAAACTATTTTGAATAATTGTTAATGGTGTCCGTAACTCGTGGGAGGCATTTTCCACGAATTCTTGCTGCTTTTGCCAGGCGAGCAGAATGGGCGCCATATTTTTCTTTGAAATAAAATAGCTGACTGCTAAAGATAACAGCCAAAATAAAATCATACACATAATCAATACCGTTTTGAAAGTCTGCAGCGATTCGTCGATTTGATCGGTATTTTCCAACAATTGTACATAGGCCACATTTTCTTTTGGCGTTGCTAATTTTCGCGTAATTGAACGGAAATGTAGCTGTTGCTGCCCGTTTTTTACAGTAATCCTTTCGATACTGTCTAATTTATTTTGCGTTAAAGTTAAATCTTGCAGCTCAGTAAAGCGCCCACCTAACGCCGCTTGATTTAAAATTTTCCCCTCAGCACTCCATAAGATCATTTGGGAATTAAAGCGATTGCTCCGGTTTTCCATTGGCGCAAAATCTGATTTTGGCATCAAAAAAGGATTACCTTCTTTGAGTCGTATAATTTCCATGGTGACACTGCGCTCATCTTGGCTAATATTTTTTAAAGATTCGTCTGTTTGTTTATAAGCAGAACTTTGTAATAACTGTAAAACAATAAAACCCAATAACAAGAAAATAAGGGCAAATGCGCCAGCATTTAATAAAAAAAATTGCCGGCGTTGCTTTTTGGATAGCTCTTTATTCATAATTTACTCCTATTCCTGCAGCAGGTAACCGACATTGCGCAACGTCTTGAAATCATCGGCTACGCCGGTTTTTTTTAGATGTTTGCGTAAATGGCTCATATAAACTTCCACAACTGTTAATGTCGTGTCGGAATCAAAGCCCCAAATGCGGTCGAAAATCTGTTCTTTAGTTAAAATGACGCCTTTATTTTGAATGAAATAAACGAGCAGCTCGAATTCCTTGCCTTGAATGGCTAAAGTTTCGTCTTTAAAAATAACTTGGTTACTTTGTAAATTGCAGGTGATGGGCCCATAATGCAGCAGATTTTCTTCGTATAAGCCAAGGGAGCGCTTAAGTAATGCTTTTACCCGTAACAATAATTCTTCGCGGTAAAAAGGCTTTGTCAAATAATCATCTGCTCCTTTTTGAAAGCCGGTAACTTTATCATCAATGCCGTCTTTTGCCGTTAAAATCAAAACAGGCGTTTGAATGTTTTGACGGCGCAGTTGCGCCAATAATTCGTAACCGTTAATTTCTGGCAACATTAAGTCTAATAAAATTAAATCGTAAATATTACTTTGGGCTTCAAATAAGCCAATCTCCCCATCAAAAGCTTGTGTTACTTCACCTAAGGGCTGAATAATTTCTTTGATATTATCTGATAATGTGTGTTCATCTTCGACTATAAGTAACTTCAACATACACTTCACCTCAGCTTCATTTTACCATGCTCCTCCTAAATGAAACTTAAACTTTCTCTTTGCTATTAAAAATAGTTTTTTTAGTGGTTTAAGCTGATTTTAAGCTGATAAAAATAGTCTGAAAAAACAAATAAAACCAACAGGAGGATTTGAAATGAATTTTTTAAAACGAGCTTACCAAAGTCTTTGGGCTAAAAAGGGGCGAAGTGTGTTATTAATCGCCGTTTTTTCAGCAATTTTGATTTTTGTTTTAGCTGGGTTAACAATTAAAAGTGCAGCTGAAGTTGCCAGTGAAAACGCCAAAAAAAGTATTGGTGCAACAGTCACGCTCACCACTAATCGCGCGGCGATGTTTCAAAAAAGTGAAGAAGAAGAGAGTAGCGAGACGTCAACTCGTCCTGACCCAGCCAGCTTTAATTTGACACCGGTAAATTTAGCGGATGCAAAAAAGATTGCCGCCCTTTCACAGGTGAAATCTTATTCTTTTGAAGTTAGCACCTCAGCGGCTAAAAGTACGGGGATTACGCCAATTTCAAGTGAAGCTGATCAAGCAGAAGATACAAGTAGTACGCAAAATTCAGAAAATGAAAGTATAAAAACTCCCGGTGGACAAATGCCGGCAAACATGGGGCAGATGGATCAAGGAGACTTTCAAATTACAGGTGTTTTGGCGAGTGATTCTTACAGTACGTTTGCAGCAGGTACTGCCAAAATTACGTCAGGTACTGCATTGTCTGAAAAAGATGAAGGCAGTAACGATGTCTTAATTGAATCTTCCTTAGCTAGTGCCAATGATTTAACTGTTGGGGATACCTTTAAAATTAAAAATAGTGAAGATAAAGATGTAACCGTCAAAGTAAAAGGTATTTATGAAACGAGTGATAGTGGTACGAGTATGGGGATGCGTTTTAATTTTATGAATCCTGCCAATACGATTTTTTCTTCTTATACTTTAGCTAATAGTTTAAAAGGCAGCACTAGTGCAGATACAATCGATTCGGCCGTTTACAATTTGGCTGACCCTAAAGAAATGACGAAATTTGTCAAAAAAGCGAATCAATTGATCGATACAGATACCTATAGCTTACAAACAAACGACCAAATGTATCAACAAATGCTACAACCTTTGAACAATGTTTCAGATTTTGCAAAAAATATAATAGTGCTAGTAGTTGTGGCAGGTGTCATTATTCTAACTTTAATTGTTATGTTAACGATACGCGAACGACGTTATGAAATTGGTGTTTTACTATCTTTAGGAGAATCGCGCTTTAAAGTGATTTTGCAATTCTTTAGTGAAATTTTTGTCTGCATGATCTTTGCTTTGGTGATTGCAACATTTAGTGGGAATTTAGTTGGTAATGCAGTTGGAAATCAATTGTTGCAACAGCAAAATCAAACAACTGTCACAAATAATCAAGCATCAAGAACAAATGATCAAGGCAATCCACCCTCTGAGCAAAATGGTGGACCAGCTGGTGGTAAAATGGGCGAATTTGGCGCTAGAGGCGGTGGTTTTGGTAGTGTGATGCAAACTAGTGAAGAGGTTAAAGAATTGAAAATCAGTGTTTCTCCAACTGAAATTGCAAGTTTAGCAGCTATGGGCTTAGCAATCAGTCTGTTGGCCATTTTACTAGCCAGTGTCGGCATTTTACGCCTAAATCCTAAAAAGATTTTAGTTTCGTAAATCTAGTTTAAAAATTGAAGGAGGAATAATCAATGACACTAACAACAGAAAATTTGGGCTATTGGTATGAACCAGATGGCCCTTTGTTTGAAAATGTAAATCTGAGTTTTGAGTCAGGAAAGCTCTATGGAATTTTAGGAAGCAGTGGTTCTGGAAAAACGACTTTTCTTTCGCTTTTGACAGGTCTTGATACACCAAAAGCAGGAGCTATTTTGTATAAAGGACAGTCTTTAAAAGAAATTGGCTTACAGGAATATCGTCGCAAAGATGTCTCAATTGTTTTTCAGGCTTATAATTTATTGCCCTATATGTCAGCTTTGGATAATGTTTTGACAGCAATGGAAATTGCAAAAACACAACAAAGTGATCCCAAGGCCTATGCCTTAGCCAATTTGGCGCAAGTCGGGATTACTAGTGATTTAGCGGCTAAAAAAGTAACCCAGCTTTCAGGGGGGCAACAACAGCGCGTTGCGATTGTTCGCGCGCTATGTTGTGACCATGAACTGATCGTTGCCGATGAGCCCACTGGCAATTTAGATGAAACAACGTCAAAAGAAATCGTCGCATTGTTTGAAAAAATTGCCCATGAACAAAATAAATGTATTATTTTAGTCACACATGAGCAGGAAGTAGCCGCTAGTTGTGATGCCGTTTACGAGTTGAAAAATAAAGTTTTTCAGCTTATTTAAATCATTATCGCCAAGTTTTATTAAGATGGGCAACAAAAAATGCTTTTTAAAATATTTTTCACTCTTCATTATTGCGTAAAGAAAAACACGGCGCCAAATGCTTTTCTTATTTGCTAAAACGCGTGTTGTGCTTCATACTAAAACTGACGTAGTATGAAAAAAGGGGAATGAAAATGCGTTTTGTAGTGGATGGCGACGGTTCGCCAGTAAAAAAAGAAGTAATTGGACTGGCGGAAAAATATCAGGTGCCAGTACTCATTGTGACCAGTGTTGATCACTATACAACTGAAACGTATCCAAATTTTGTCCGGTTCATTTATGTGGACAAAGGAGCTGACAGTGCAGATTATCGGATTGTCAAAGAAATCAACGCAGATGACTGGGTGATTACGCAAGACTTTGGCTTAGCTTCTCTAGTCTTACCAAAAGGTGCCCGCGTGTTTCATCATAGCGGAAAAGAATATTTAGCTGCGACAATTGATCAATTGTTAGAACAACGCTATCTAGGCGCTAAATTAAGAAAAGCTGGTCAAAAGACAAAAGGACCAAAAGCTTTCACGAAAGAAGATCGCCAAGAATTTGTCGTAAAGATGGAAAGTTTATTGCAAGAAACGTTATAAAATAGGATTACAGCAGATGGGTGAAGGTATCTGTTGTAATCCTATTTTTGACTAGAAAGAATAGAAATTCATCATTTTTTAAAGCGGCGATAAAGATAGCTAAGTGACAATAATAAAATCGTGACAAAGGCCGCAATATAACCGAATAAGCCTAAATTGTCGACAAATTTTGGCTGAGCGTCAGGACTTGAAACGACTAACAGCGAAGAACTCAGAATAACTGCTGCTAAAACTAGAGCGACTACAATGCGATTGACCATGGCTTCAAGGCGGTCTAAAATTTGTTTTTGGTCGTTAATTTCTAAGTTGACACGACTCTTACCGTTGCTGACAGTATCCAGCGCATTACTAATTTTTTCAGGTAGTTTGGGTAAACTTCGTAAATTTTTAAAGAGGTTTAGGCCTTGTCTTTTGGCTTCTTCTTTTAAATCAAATTGTTTGAAAAAATATTTTTGCGCGAAATTTTGCAAAACTTCCATCATTGAAAGTTCAGGATCTAATTCTTCCACCACGCCTTCTAAGGTGCCAAAGGCTTTTATTAGCATAGTGACAGCTTGGTCCATTTGTAAATTATTAGCGTTACAAATGCCGATTACCTGACTGAGCACTTGTTGTAAATCGATTTCTTTTAAAGAAAGATGATAGTATTCCACTAAAAATTGTTCGAGCTCATCGTGAAAACGATACTCATCAAAAGGGCCTTCTTGACGACACAAGCGCAAAACAGCTTGTGCCACCGCAGCAGTATCTTGGGTGTAAAGGGCAATCACTGTATCCGTTAATTTACCTCGCAAGTTATCATCTAAATTGCCCATCATACCAAAATCCAAATAGACAACTCGGTATGGAGGAAGTTGGGTTTTTGTTTTCCAAGTTGCTTCAGATCCAAAAGGTCCAAACCGCCCGACTCTTTCCGTTGCTAAATTTTCAATATTGGGGTTTAGCAGCTGTAAAAAAAGATTTCCTGGGTGTGGGTCGGCGTGAAAAAAGCCATCTTCAAAAACTTGCTTCATGAAGGATTCAACCAAAAGTAAGCCAATCTTTTTCTTTAACGCTTGGTTGCTAACATTTTCGTAGGCTATCTCATTTTTTGGTGCTTCTAGCAAGTAACGCAGACTTTTGCCGGACATAAATTCTAAAACGATGACTTTTTTCGTGCAGTACTCAGGAAAAACTTGTGGGACCTTTACTTCATGCCAATCGTTGTTGTTTTTATAAAAACGCGCAGCATTTTTACTTTCTTTTAAAAAGTCCGTTTCATTATCAAGGGAAGTTTTGACTTCGCGTAAAACACTGCGTAAATCAATGACTTTTGTTTCAGGAATTTTGGCAAATAAAGGGATAGCCTTTTCAAATAAGGCTAAATCAACATTGATGGCTGAAATAATACCGGGGTGCTGGACTTTAACGACAACTTTTTGACCGCTTTTTAAAGTTGCGCGATGGGCTTGCCCGATTGAAGCAGAAGCAAAAGCTTGCTCTTCAAATTCAGTGAAAATATCAGAGATAGCAAGTTCCCATTCAGACTCCAACAGTGCTTTTACTTCGCTGAAGTCATCGCTTTTGACGTTGTCTTGCAAGCTCTTAAAGGCTTTGATATAGGCAGGTGAAAGTAAATCGGTCCGCACCGATAGCATTTGTCCGATTTTGATAAAAGTTGGCCCTAATTCTTCAAACGCAGTTCTAACAGCGTCTGGATTTTTTTGTTGGCTGAAATTTTGAATAACTTTATATTTGGTGAAAATTTTGACAATCATCTGGAGTCTTTTTTTCTTAGACACTTCTTGACTCATTTTGACACCTCCTAAGTCTTGCTCACAAGTGGCGTGCTTTTTCTTCTATGGTACTGTTTAAAAGCTTTGGTGACAAATAATTCAACTAAAAAAGCATTTTACTCAGTATTTAAAAAGCATTTTACAAATCGACTTCAAAAATAGCTGACAGCTACTTTTGAAATATTATGTCGCGAAAGGCTTTTTTGTGCTAAAATGTGAGAGATAAAAAAGATGTGAGTTGATCACGGGAGGAAATACTTTTGAAAATCGTATTATTATATGGCGGTCGCAGTGCCGAGCACGATGTCTCAATTCTTTCAGCTTATTCAGTGCTGAATGCTATCTACTACGACTACTATCAAGTCCAACTAGTTTTCATCACAAAAGATGGCAAGTGGGTCAAAGGACCGTTGCTGACGGAAAAGCCAAAAAATGAATCAGTTCTTAATTTAACTTGGGATACAAAAGATGCAACAGGTGAAATTATTTCACCAAGTACCATCAAAGAAGATGATGCAGTTGTCTTTCCATTATTACATGGGCCAAATGGCGAAGATGGAACAATTCAAGGTTTCTTAGAAACGATTGATATGCCTTATATTGGGGCTGGGGTTTTAACTAGTGCTTGTGGCATGGACAAAATTATGACGAAATATATTTTGCAGGCTGCAGGTATTCCGCAAGTTCCTTATGTTCCTGTTTTGAAAAACTTATGGAAAGAAAATCCAAAGCAAATTTTTGAACAATGTGAAGGCACCTTGTTATATCCAATGTTTGTTAAACCAGCGAATATGGGTTCATCTGTAGGGATTTCAAAAGCTGAAAACAGAGAAGAATTGCAAAATGCTTTGCAAGAAGCCTATAAATACGATACCCGCGCAATTGTAGAACAAGGGATTGAAGCACGAGAAATTGAAGTCGCAATTTTAGGCAATGAAGATGTGCGGACAACTTTAGCCGGAGAAATTGTAAAAGATGTGGCTTTTTACGATTACAATTCTAAATATATCGACAATCAAATCGTAATGCAAATTCCAGCAGAAGTGACAGAAGATGTGCAAGAAAAAGCGCAAGAGTTCGCCAAAAAAGCCTATATTATGTTAGGTGGTAGCGGATTGTCTCGCTGTGACTTCTTCTTAACCAATAAAAATGAACTATTCTTAAATGAACTAAACACGATGCCAGGTTTTACCCAGTATAGTATGTATCCATCATTATGGGAAAAAATGGGCTTAAAATATGGTGATTTGATCGAAGAGTTGATTCAATTAGCATTAAAACGCTATAAACAACGGCAAAGCTTTTTAACCGACGTGAAATAAAGAAAAGGTGAGATGATTCTTTGCGAACATCTCACCTTTTTTGTTTTAATGCAAGAAGTTAGATTGTTTAAAATAAAGGTGCGTTTTATAGCGCTCATAAATATGGTTAGAACGGAGAATATAATGAATTTAACAGTTAAAGAAATTGCTGCTTTGTTTGGGCAAAATGAATTTCAGGAAGAAACACTTATTTCTAATATTGAATTTGATAGCCGTAAAATCACAACTGGTGGTTTATTTGTTCCTTTAGCAGGTGAGCGTGATGGGCATGACTTTGTCAATTTAGCCAAAGAAAACGGTGCGATTGCGACATTTTGGAGTCAGGAGCTCAATAAAGCACCAAAAGATATGATCGTTATTTTAGTTGCAGATGTTTTAGCTGCTTTTCAAACGTTAGCACAATATTATTTACAAAAAGTTAAGCCTAAAGTTGCGGCGATTACAGGAAGTAATGGTAAAACAACGACAAAAGATATGACAGCTGCGGTAATGGCGACCCAGTTTAAAACATACAAGACACAAGGAAACTATAACAATAATATCGGCATGCCTTATACTATTTTGCATATGCCAACAGACTGCGAAGTTTTAGTTTTAGAAATGGGAATGGATCATGCCGGTGAACTGACAGAATTGTCTTTGCTGGCACAGCCAGATGCAGCCGCAATTACCATTATCGGCGAAGCACACATTGAAAATCTTGGCTCGCGAGCTGGGATTGCTAAAGCAAAAATGGAAATTACAGCGGGGCTAAAAAGAGACGGCTTATTGGTTGTCCCAGCAGATGAAGAGCTATTAACACCATTAGTTTCTGATCTAACGCAAAAAGTTGTAACGTTTGGCTTAAGTGCCGGTGATTTAACCGCTACAATTACCAAAGAAGATAAAACAAAAACGACTTTTATGGTTGCCGATAAAGAATATAGTATTCCAGTGATTGGTGGCTATAATGTCAAAAATGCATTAATTGCCTATGCGTTGGGAGAGTATTTTGGTGTCTCACAACAAAATATCAAACAAGGCTTAGCAGAATTCCAATTAACAAAAAATCGGACAGAATGGCTAGCTGCAAAAAACGGTGCACAGATTTTAAGTGATGTATACAATGCCAACCCAACTGCGATGGGCTTGGTACTGGACACAGTAGCCAACCTAAATACAGCGGGACGAAAATTAGCAGTTTTAGCCGATATGTTAGAATTAGGACCGGATTCACCAACCATGCATGCGCGTATGGCAAATCATATCGATGATCGCTTTAATGTCATTTTTCTGTATGGTAGTGAGATGAAAGCTTTATTTAACGCTTTAACTAAAAAAGATAGCCAACTAATGGTTTATCATTTTGATAAAGAAAATAAAGCCCAACTAATAAAATTGGTTCAAGCTGAACTACAACCGACAGATACGATTGTTTTAAAAGGGAGTAACGGAATGGGATTAACAGAAGTTGTATCAGCTCTAATGTAACCATAAAAAGCAAACAGTTTGGAGTATGACTGTTTGCTTTTTTATATTATGGATGAAAATTGAAAACTTGCTGAAAGTTTCATTCTGTGTTAAAATGACGCGATACCGAAAATCAAGGGTAAAGTGAGACTCACTTTTTGAAGTTAAGAGGACGGTACAAAAGTAGACAATGAATAAGCGAAAAAGCATAGTTCTATGCTTGATGAAGAAATTTAGCTTTTTGATTGTGCCTCTTTTGGCCTTCCTCTTTTGCTATTTGGCAGCAGGCTGCCGAGAGTTATTTTCGGTAGAGGGGCATCAAATACTATAGATAAGAAACACATCTCAAGGAGGAAACTTTTGAAATTTAACGAACTTAATTTATCACCTGAATTATTGCAATCTGTCGAGCGGGCCGGCTTTGAAGAAGCAACTCCAATCCAAGAAGCAACAATTCCTTTAGCACTAGCAGGTCGCGATGTAATCGGCCAAGCACAAACCGGTACTGGTAAAACAGCGGCGTTTGGTCTACCGATGTTAGAAAAAATTGATACAAATAACCACACATTGCAAGGACTTGTTATTGCACCTACTCGTGAGCTTGCGATTCAAACGCAAGAAGAATTGTACCGTCTAGGACGAGACAAAAAAATCCGCGTCCAAGCTGTATACGGTGGCGCCGATATTGGCCGTCAAATTCGCGGCTTAAAAGATCGTCCCCATATTGTTGTTGGGACACCTGGTCGGATGCTTGACCACATTAACCGTCACACATTGAAATTAGGAACTGTTCGCACATTAGTCTTAGACGAAGCTGACGAAATGTTGAACATGGGCTTTTTAGAAGATATTGAAAAAATTATCTCTCAAGTTCCTGAAGAACGCCAAACATTACTATTTTCTGCTACGATGCCCCCAGCTATTAAAAATATTGGCGTAAAATTCATGAAAAATCCTGAACACGTTCAAATTAAAGCCAAAGAAATGACAGCTGATTTGATTGATCAATATTATGTTCGGGCCAAAGATTTTGAAAAATTTGATGTAATGACGCGCTTATTAGATGTTCAAACACCAGAACTTGCGATCGTTTTCGGACGCACGAAACGTCGTGTTGATGAATTGGCACGTGGCCTAGAAGCGCGGGGTTACCGTGCTGAAGGTATCCATGGTGATTTGTCACAACAAAAACGGATGAGTGTTTTACGCGCTTTTAAATCAGGCCAATTGGATATTTTAGTTGCGACTGACGTTGCTGCTCGCGGTTTGGATATTTCCGGTGTAACCCATGTTTACAACTACGATATCCCACAAGATCCAGAAAGCTATGTTCACCGTATCGGCCGTACTGGTCGTGCCGGTAAAGGCGGAATGTCAGTAACTTTTGTAACGCCAAATGAAATGAGCTACTTGCACGTTATTGAAAACTTAACGAAAAAACGGATGTCACCATTACGTCCACCAACCGAAAAAGAAGCTTTCAAAGGTCAACTAGGTGCTGCGGTACAACAAGTTGAAGATGGGTTGAAAGAAAACGGTTTGGAACGTTACATGACTACAGCAGAAAAATTAATTGAAGGCTATGATCCAGAAGTTTTAGTCGCTTTATTGCTAAAAACTATCGCAAAAGATCCAGCTGATGCTGTACCGGTTAAAATTACACCAGAACGTCCTTTACCAAGTGGTAAAAAAGGCTTCAATAAAAATGGTCGTCGCAGTGGTGGTGGCGGTAGCAACAATCGCAATCGTAAAGATGGCGGGAACTACCGTAACAAAAATAAAAATAGCCACTATAACAAAGAAGGCCAAAAACGCAACGATCGCCGGCGCGATGACCGTCGTCAAAATGACGGTGGTGGAAAACGCAGCTTTGTTATTCGCAACAATCAAGATTAATACTTGTACATGCAGCGAGTCACTTTCTAGTGATTCGCTGTTTTTTATTATCTAAAGAGGCAGGCTTTTTTTTGTGCAAAAAGGTCTTAGTGTAAAATAACGTTTTTTTATAGAAATATAGTTCAGGTGGCTTTTTTACACTATTTCTTAACAATAATATAAATTTTTATATAGTAAATATTTTCATTTTTATTTCAAAAAAGGGTTTACATAGCGTAGGAGTTTGCGTTACGCTTGAGTTTGAATAAATTTCACTTTATAAAACTTCGTTACAGCTTTTTGAAAGATGTGAAGTCTTTTAATGGTTTTTCTCGTAACATTTGGTAGAATGAGACTAGCAAAAAACATCTTTTGAAACGGCTTGAAAATTGTAATGTAGGAGTTTGCAAATGATAAAAGGAATTGGCATCGACGCGGTTGAGTTAAGTCGAATTAGAAAAATTATTACAGATAAGCCACAATTTGCTAGTCGGGTGTTAACACCAAAAGAATTAGCGATTTTTCAGCAATTGTCTTTTAAACGGCAGGTTGAATTTTTAGGCGGCCGCTATGCTTGTAAAGAAGCATTTTCAAAAGCATGGGGTACAGGTATAGGAAAAGTAACTTTTCAAGAACTAGAGATTCTGCCAGATGAATTAGGGGCGCCCAAAATGACCGCTTCTCCTTATATTGGGCAAGTATTTGTTAGTATTACCCACACAGATGAAACAGCATTTGCGCAAATCTTATTAGCAGAGTAATTTTTGTTTGAAGATAGAAAGAAGGAAAAACCGTGGTTACATCGATTCACCGTCCGACAAAAGCGATTATAAATTTAAATGCAATTGTAAAAAATATTCAAAATATCTTGCAGCAATTACCGCAAACTACAAATCTTTTTGCAGTAGTTAAAGCAGATGGATATGGTCATGGTGCCACAGCAGTAGCTCATGCCGCATTAAAAGGTGGCGCCAGTGGTTTTTGTGTCGCAACGATTGATGAGGGCATTGAATTACGTGAAGCAGGCATTACCCAGCCAATTTTAGTTTTAGGATTGGTGGAGATTAGTTATCTTCAGCTATTAAGTGAATACGATTTGGCTTTTCCAGTTGCGACGGTAGAGTGGCTACAGGAGGCTTTTGAAATGCTTCAGGTAGAACAATTGCCACGACCGTTGAAAATACATTTAAAAGTTGATACGGGCATGGGACGGATTGGATTTTTAGCTCCTGAAAGTGTCAATGAGGCCGTTCGTTTAATGGAAGCGATACCGCAAATGAAGTGGGAAGGGATTTTCACGCATTTTGCTACTGCAGATCAAGCAGATAAAACGTATTATGAAACCCAAAAAAATCGTTTTTTAGCGGTTTTAGAGAACTTACCCTATCAACCTCGTTATGTCCATGATAGTAATAGCGCAACAGCATTATGGCATGAGCCAATTGGTAATTTAGTTCGTTATGGCGTGGCTTTATATGGGTTGAATCCTTCTGGACATACATTAACAGCACCTTATCAATTAGAGCCAGCTTTAGAATTAGTGTCTCAAATTGTTCAGGTGAAACAATTACCGACAGGAAGCGGCATTGGTTACGGTGAAACGTATATTACACCCCAGGCAGAGTGGATTGGAACTATTCCAATTGGATATGCTGATGGTTGGTTGCGAAAATTACAAGGATTTAGCGTTCTAGTTGACGGGAAATTTTGTGAAATTGTTGGTCGTGTATGCATGGATCAAATTATGGTTCGCTTACCTGGTGAAGTAGCTGTAGGCACAAAAGTAACGCTGGTTGGGAAAAATGGTGGAGAAGCGATCACACTTGAGGAAGTTGCAGAAAAATTAGAGACAATTCACTACGAAGTTGCTTGCGGTATTTCACCGCGGGTACCACGGGAATATATTGAATGAGGATGAGTTAAATGGTGAAACGCGGAGATATTTTCTTTGCTGATTTGTCACCGGTTGTTGGATCTGAACAAGGCGGCATTCGCCCAGTATTAATTATCCAAAACGATCGGGGCAATCATTTTAGTCCAACCGTAATTGTTGCAGCTATTACGGCTAAAATGGCAAAACCAAAGCTACCAACTCATGTCGGCATCAAGGCGGCAGAAAGTGGTATTAATAAAGATTCGGTAATTTTGTTAGAACAGATTCGCACGATTGACAAAAGCCGCTTAAAGGAAAAAGTCTGTGTGTTGGATTCTGTTACGATGAAAGCAGTGGATCGGGCATTACGTATCAGTGTCGGGCTGGCGGATTTAACGCCTGCTTTGCATCAGCAGGATACATAATTAAAAAGCTCTTCAACAAGTTCTGGCGCTTGTTGAAGAGCTTTTTATTGATGAGTAAATACTTGCGGGAGGACAAGTATTTTATTTGGATGCAAATACTACGAGATTGTGAATGTCATTAATACAAGCTTGCAAGGTAACTCTTTCACCGCCGCCAGTACCAATCATTTTATCCCAATAATCTGCGCCATCGCTTAGCCGATACGCTTCATCATCAACTTGGGTGATTTCATTAACAGTATAAGTGGTGACTTTACCATTTGCATCTGATATTCTAAACTGAGAGCCTATTGCAAGGGTGAAAATTACATCGAAGGCACCAGGGTTATGAGCAATAATGTGAGTATTTAAACCATCGTCGCCAGATTGAACGGCAGCACCGCCCCATGTAGCTGCACGACTGTGGTCGGCATCAATTATCGCTTGTCCGCTACCTTGTCCGGCATTTTGATAGTTGATAAATTTTCCGTTAATTTCCAATTGCATGGGTTGAATTGTGGCAGGAGCAGCTGGAGCAGAATTTTGACTTGAGTTACTTGTATTTGCTGTTTGATTATTATTTTGCGAATTATTGTTAACGTTTTCTTTTGGTGCTGCCTCATTTTTAGTTTCATTTGTATTTGAACTAGTTTGGTCTGAAACTGTGTTTTGTTGCGTGTTTTCAACTTGTGCTGCCATTTCTTGTTCTTTAGCGGCTTTTTCTTCAGCCTCTTTTTTAGCAGCAGCTTCTTTTTTAGCCTGTTCCTCTTTGGCTTTTTTTTCAGCCTCAGCTTTGGCTTTTTCTTCAGCTGCAGTGTCAACGACATTAACGATAATTTGTTTTGTACTGGTATTGCCAAGTTCATCTTTAGCAGTTAGTAAGACCGGCGTAACACCGACAACTGAGGTATCTACGGGTGTTTGAACTTCCAAAGTAGGATTTTCGTCTTGATCGTCGGTTACTGTAAAGTGGTCCGCAGGATTGAAACTTGTTCCTCGTTCTAATGTGATGGCAGCATCACCTGTGATTGTTGGTGCAATGATGTCACTTGGTGTTTGTGCTGCTGCCGAGTTGCTACCGTATGTAGTGCCAGAAGTATAAAAGTCAAAAGCAAGAAATGCAACAAGAGCGCCTAAACAAAGGATGATTAATTTTGTTGCCCTTTTATTCCATAATTTCTTTAACATAGTCGTTCCCCCCATTACTATGTTTCCGTAGGTGACAAATCTGAATTTTACTGTGACTTGTTCTTTACACTCTTAGATTAACGAGAATTAAGGCAAAAGTTAAATAAATTTCACAATAGATAACACTTTATATTTTTATGGCGTTAAGAAAGCCTTAGAGGTTAGCGGTTTTTCAAAAATCATTCATAAATTTCCTTTTTGTGAAAAAAACTGGAGTAATGAAAATTAATAAATAAAAAGTTCAGAATAATTCCCGCATTAACTACTTATATGTTAAAATAAAATTAAAAAAATGGCAAGTTGGTGAGATAGATGAGATTGTTATTGAATACAGCCATGAAAAGACGTTTATATTTAATTGAATTTTTAACGAAGCATCAACGCTGGTGGTCACTAGAAGAGGCTGCAGCTACATTAGAATGTTCAACCAAAACGTTAATAACGGACGTTAACTATATCAACGATGAATTAGAAGAATACCTTCATATTGATATTTCAAAAATGAAGGGAATCAAAGCACAGCCTGTACAGTCCAACAAGATTAATAACATTTATCAAAAAATTCTACAAGATTCCAATGAATTTCAATTTATTGAGGCGGTTTTTTTGAATCCTAATCGAGATGCTGAATATTGGATCAATAAATTGTTTCTAAGTGAAGCAACATTTTATCGTATGGTAAATAGTACGGCTAAAGCATTAAAGAGAAGGGGTTTAGTCTTAGAACGTAAACCATTTCGAATTACAGCTCCAGATGAGCGCTGGGTTCGCTTTTTTTACCAATCTTATTTTCTTGAAGCTTATGGGACTACTGAATGGCCTTTTGACTTGGAACGACAGCAGCTCGTTTGTTTTGTAATGCGGACTTCAACAGATTTTGATATTTTGTGGGATGATCATGAAATTATTGAACACGCATATTTATTAATGGTGACCATAATTCGTGCATCGCAAGGGTTTATGTTAAGTGAAGAGATTTACGCTGAACCGGATGATTTCTTGGATCGTTTAATCAAAAGTAATCGCAGTTATAGTGAAAAATTTGCTGTGACCAATTATAAGTTGGTTCCCATGTGGCACCGAGAAACAAGTCGGACAGTTTTTCACGAGTATTACAACTGGGCAAATCGTCAACAAGAATTTCGTATTCAAACGGCAATTGAACAGTTTTTACAACGCGTGTGTCAGGCAGTTGACTTTCCGCTAAATGAACGGGATGAAAAGAAGATCGTCCAGCAAATGATGGGACTTTATTCGACGTATTCCCTTTACCCTTATGATCGGGAAATCTTGCATAATCAAAGTCAAGAATATGCGCGTAATATTCAACGAATCTATCCAATCTTTTCTAAGATTGTCAGTGTGCACTTAAGAGAAATTGAAAAAGACTGTAATTTTCCTTGGGTACAAAAGACAGAAGCAGATGTGCGCTGCATTTTATTGAAAGAATGGGCTAATTTACCCTTGCAGTTGGAAAGTTTGCGACGTAGTCTAAGCATTTTAGTTGTTAGCCATAGAGGCGTGCGTCACGCAAAAATGTTGCGCTCCTTGCTAAAAGCGCCGTATGGAGATCGTTTTAAAATTGATTTATATAAAGAATCGCCTTTATTTGTTTCTACAGCGGAATTGGAGCACTTTGAAGATTATGACTTAGTTGTCACAAATGACCCAATTCATAACTATCAAAACGAAAATCTCATGATTGTAGATGACTATCTTTCAGAAGCAGACTGGGAAGTGCTGAATCGCCGCATCATTGCAATTCAAAAAGAAGCTTCTGATCGTTACTTAACCCAGCTTGACGCAAAAGACTTTCACTCAGGTCGCTCCGTTTATCCAAGTCGTCAGCCTAATGAACGAATTGCAACTTTTATTATGGATGAAGCATTGGATAATAAAAAACAACAATAAATTTGTTGAAATAATGAACTTGGCGTAAAAAGACACCTTGTAACCGCGGTTGGTTACAGGGTGTTTTTTGGTCTATAATAAAGGTAAAATAAGAATAGGAGAATTGCTGATGAGAAAAGAACAGTGGCAAAAAATTAAAGAAAATTACAGTGAAGAGCGAGAATTTTTAGATGGCGTTTTTTATCGTCTGCGCCTGTTACCACAGCATAAAGCTGAGCTGGCAATTATTCATGCAGGCCCGTGTGGTGAGACGATTCATGCACCGAAAATTACATTTGATACTCAAACTTTGCAACCCTTAAGTGCTTTTGATAGTTTGGCAACACCCACCATTAATTTATCTTATGATGAGGCACCAGATAAAGTTGTCGAGTTGTTTGATTTAACAGTGGCAAAATTTTTGCAGGCAAAGAATTTAGGGTGATGTGATGATTGAGATGATAATTTTTGATATGGATGGTTTACTAATAGACAGTGAGCAAATGTATCAGCGCGGTTGGTTACAGGTTGCTAAAAAACATGGTATTTCACTGACAAAAGCAGATATGAAGGGGTGGAGTGGGCAAAGCGCTAGTCAAACAATGGCAAAATTAGCTGCTCATTTTGGTTCTGAAGAAATCGTGGAAAAAATGAAAACAGAACGGGAAATTTTTATTGCTGCTGAATTGGCAAAAGGGGCGTTGCAGTTGAAGCCTTACGCAAAAGAAACTTTAGCAAAAGTCAGAGAAAAAGGTTTATATTGTGGTTTGGCCACCTCTACTTTGAGAAAAAGAGGTAAAATGTATTTGGATTATTTCCAATTGGCGTCTTTTTTTGATGTGATCACATTTGGCGATGATGTTAAAGAATTAAAACCAGCACCAGACATCTATTTGGCAACTGCCGCAAAAGTTGGAGCAAATCCACAAAATACGATTGCAGTTGAAGATTCTTTAACCGGCGCTAAGGCGGCTTTGCAAGCGAAAATGAAAGTTGTGCTCATTCCAGATCAAAGTTTACCAGCCAATCACCGCGATCCAGCTGAAATTGGCTTAACTCCATTTTTACAAGGAACAAGTCTAAAAGTTTTATGGGATTGGTTAGATGCCATGAACTAAAATTTATAATCAAAAATCAAAATTATAGTAGCTTTTCATTCACTGCGGCAAAATGGTGGGTGATCAAAGCTACTATTTTTGTCTCTTTTTTTGTCCCTTGCTCAAAAGAACCGTATTTATTTCTATATAATGATAATTTTGGTAAACTTAAAGTAATGTTTAAGAAGTAACCCCATTTGAAAAGAATGCAAGCCTTTTCTTTATGACAGATTGTCATAAGTGTCAAAAAGTCACGACGAGCTCGTTTTTTTAGATGGTTCCTTAAAATAAAAAATGGTAAAGTAAGCAGGCAGAAAAAAATAAAGGTGATGAATATGCAACATATTAAAAATGTTTTTGAACTATATAAAACAGACTGGAAGCGAATCTTTAAAAATCCAATGGCAGCTTTCTTAATCGTTGCGTTAATGGTTTTGCCTTCTTTATATGCTTGGTTTAATATCAAGGCTTTGTGGGATCCTTATGGCAATACTGGGGAGTTGCCCATTGCCGTTTACAGTGATGACGCAGGGGCGAGTTTACAAGATAAGAAAGTAGAAATCGGCGAGCAGGTGATTGATACTCTTCATGACAACAAGCAACTAGGTTGGCGTTTTGTTGACTCGAAAGAAGAATTAACCAAAGGCGTGCGCTCTGGGAAATATTATGCGGGGATTTATCTCCCAAAAGAGTTTTCCAAAGATTTATTGAGTTTTACAACGGGAACGATAAAAAAACCGACGATTGAATATTACATTAATGAAAAAATCAATGCAATTGCACCAAAAATTGCTGACAAAGGTGCTACTAGTTTACAAGAACAAATTTCTAATCAGTTCATTGATACTGCTAGTAATACGCTGATGAAAGTTTTCAATGAAGTAGGCTATGATATTGACAGTAACTTAGTCAGCATCAATAAAGTGAAAAATTTGATTTTAACTACCAATGATAATCTGGATCAAATTGAAGGCTATACCAAAGAAGTGGTTGCGTTAAATGATAAGATGCCTGAAATTAAAGAAAAATTGAATAAGGCCAATCAATTTATCGACTATCTACCTCAAGTAGATGAAATGGGCAACAAGTTAGTTAGTTTAAATGATAAAATGCCCCAATTGAAAAAAGAAGCGGCAATTATTTTGGATTTACAAGCTAAAATTCCTGAAATCCAAAACGCAGGGAAACAATTGGCGATGGTTGATGGTGACTTTGAAAATATTAAGAGCACGATGGATGCCGGGATTAAAGACGCCAAGCAAGGCTTAACGATTATTGAACAAGTCCAAAGTATTTTACCTGATATTCAAAAATTGGGCAATCAGGCACAAGAATTTGCTAATACCACCAAAGAAGGAGCCGAAGAACTGCAAAAGGCTATTCCGAATATCACGCAAAGTGTAAATATGATTTTAAACAATCTGAAATTCATTCATACAGAAGTAAATAGTGCCTTAGAAGACGTGAAGACAGCTTTAGCCGATAACAAATTGACAGATGATGAAAAAAAAGCGATTGATAAATCATTACAAGATTTTGTTAGTCACCTGCAAACGCAACAAACAATCATTCAAAACTTGATTGATTTCATTAATAAGTTGCCAAATGCGAGTGATAGCCAAATTTTACAAGACTTGGTGAGTCGACTAAATAATGTAAAAAACCTAATTAATGGTCTTGCAAATCGCGTGACGACTTTAAATGGCTATATTCAAGCGGGAAATGTGGATGCTGCCCTTAACTTTATTGATCAAGTCCAAAGTGTAGGAAATGAAGTAGATAATGTGTTAAGCGGCATTGATGCTAATCAAATTTCAAGTGAGATTTCAAAAGGATTGACACAATTGATCACAACGATCAATACGGCCGATGGACTATTGACCAAAGCACAACACATTGATTTTCAAGCTTTATTAGCCTCAACCAAGACGACTATTACAAATGCGATTAAAATTTTAGAAAAGTATCAAAAAGAAATGCCAGCAATCGGTAAAGAGTTACATGATGCGAATGTCATGCTAAATGGCCACATGAATGCGATTGTTTCTGGTATTAATAAAGGTGCGGACCTTTATAAAAATGATTTACCTGAAGTTGAGAAAAAATTAGCACTGGCTGTTGATTTTTATGAAAAAGATTGGCCAGGAATCAGAAAAGATTTAACCAGCACCATGGGAATGGTTAATGAAAAATTACCCGAAGTTGAAAAAGCATTGGATGTAGCAACTGGCTTAATTCAAAATAATTGGCCTTCGTTACGCGCAGGCATAAAAAAAGCGGCAACTGCGATTAAAAAAGGTGAAGAAACAGCCGACCTTGGTGAAATCATCAAACTATTGAAATTGGATGCCAATAAAGAAAGTGAATTTTTCACCAACCCAGTTGCGTTAAAAACCAATCAAATGTATCCAATGGCCAATAACGGATCGGCCAGCACACCGTTTTATACCGCACTATGTTTATGGGTGGGGGCCTTGTTACTTTCTAGTGTCGCGGCAACCGATGTCTTTATTGAAGACAAAAACAAAGGTCGCTTTTCAAAACGTGAAACTTTTGTTGCTCGTATGCTAACTTTCTTAACAGAAGGTGTGGCACAGGCTTTAATTGTTACCTTAGGAAATTATTTCTTATTAGGTGTCGATGTTAAACAACCTGTTTATGCTGTTTTATTTGGATTACTAGTGGGACTTTCCTTTATGATGATTGTCTATGTTTTAGCAGCGTTATTTGGTAACATCGGTAAGGGAATTGCGATCATTATTCTGGTACTGTCCATTTCTGGTGGTGGCGGGAACTATCCAATTCAAGTTTCCGGTAAATTTTTCCAAATGATCAATCCCTTATTGCCATTTACCCATGCGGTAGATTTATTACGGGAGTCAGCGGGAGGAATTTATTGGGCAAATGCTTGGCCAAATATTTTTATCATGTTAGGACTGTTTATTTTCTTTGGTGTCGTTGGGACGATCGCCTATCCATATTTAGAAGGGGCGACAAAAAAACTCGGCAATATGACCAAAGAAAGTCATTTCTTCCATTAAAAGTAAGAGAGCAAATTGTAGCAACGCAAATTACTGCAATTTGTTCTCTTTTTTCTTTTTTTAGAAAGCGATTTCTTTTGCTTGTTAGTGGTCCTTTAAAGCTTTAAAAAAAGCTGTAGATTTTTAAATGAAATTTTCATTGACTTTTTCAAAAGAGAGGCGTAGCATACACTCTTGATTGCAGCAATTATTTCTATTTTTTGGGTTGTTACAAAACCACGATTAACTATCTTGTTAGACTAAATTATTTCGTAAAGGAGTAAGGAAAAGTGAATTATTTAAAGCGGCTGTTAGTGGGACGGCCTTTAAAATCAGCAGAAAATGATGAACAAAAATTAACGCGGTTTGCGGCGTTAGCATTATTATCTTCTGATGCACTATCTTCAATTGCGTACGGAACAGAACAAATTGTTGTTGTTTTAGTCGCTTTGTCCACAGCGGCAATTTGGTATTCATTGCCAATTGCAGCATTTGTCATTATTTTGTTGGTCTCTTTGACATTGTCTTATCGGCAGATCATTCACGCTTATCCACATGGCGGGGGCGCCTATGTCGTTAGTAGTGAGAATTTGGGGCGGAATGCGGGCCTGATTTCCGGAGGTTCCCTTTTAATTGACTATATGTTAACCGTAGCGGTATCTGTTTCTGCTGGTGCTGAAGCGATTACGTCAGCTGTACCGGCGTTGTACGGACACCAAGTTGCCATTTCCATTTTCATCGTTTTGCTGATTATGATGATGAACTTGCGGGGATTAAGAGAGTCGGCTAGCTTTTTGATGGTGCCGGTTTATACATTTATTGCCGTAATCACCATTTTAATTGCTGTTGGTCTATTTAAAATCATTAGCGGTGCACAACCACTTAATGCAACAGCGCTACCTGGAGCAGCGATTCCGGGAATTTCGATTGCGTTAATTTTACGAGCATTTTCTTCTGGTTCATCTTCTTTAACTGGGGTGGAAGCCATTAGTAACGCTGTACCTTTCTTTAAAAAACCTCGGGCAAAAAATGCAGCTGCAACGCTAGCAATCATGGCGAGTATCTTAGGCTTCTTCTTTGTCGGAATTACTTTTATCAACTATTGGTATGGGATCGTCCCTGAACAAGAGGTAACAGTTTTATCTCAAATCGGGGAAGCTGTTTTTGGTCACGGAATTATGTATTATGCATTACAATTTACGACAGCTTTAATCTTGGCTGTGGCTGCTAATACGGGTTTTTCTGCTTTTCCAGTTTTGGCTTATAATTTAGCAAAAGATAAATTTATGCCGCATATGTATCAAGATCGTGGTGATCGCTTAGGTTATTCCAATGGGATCATAACCCTTGCAGCAGGCTCTATTGTCTTGTTGATTATTTTCCAAGGTTCGACAGAGCGCTTGATTCCGCTTTATTCTATTGGGGTATTTATTCCCTTTGCGTTATCACAAACCGGGATGGTCCGTCACTGGCAAAAACAAGGCAGTGGCTGGTTGAAAAAATCAATTGCAAATATTGTCGGTGCCTTTATCTCATATGCGATTATTACAATCTTATTTGCTTATCGCCTAGGTGATATTTGGCCATTCTTTATCATTATGCCGGTTTTATTATTTATCTTTTACAAGATTCATGATCACTATCGGAAAGTTGCCGAGCAATTGCGTTTAATGGAAGATGAAGCCAAACTTCACACTTACGACGGCAATACCGTGATTGTCTTAGTTGGTAATGTGACCCGCGTAAATGTCGGGGCACTAAATTATGCCCAATCTATTGGTGATTACGTGGTTGCGATGCACGTTTCATTAGATGAAGATGTAAAAAAAGAAAAAGAGATTGAAGCAGAATTTAAACAAAACTTCCCAGATGTACGTTTTTCTGTTGTTCATTCCTCTTACCGTTCGATTGAAAATCCGATTATCCGTTACGTCGACTTAGTGAGTAAAAATGCCGTGAAACACAACTATACGACAACGGTTATCATTCCCCAATTCGTACCGCGGCGACGTTGGCAAAATATTTTGCACAACCAAACAAGCTTACGTTTGCGGATGCGTTTATCTTGGCGTCAAAATATTGTCGTCAGCACCTATAGTTACCATTTGAAAAAATAAAAAAGACTTGAATTTTTGTACCGACTGTTAAGGGTTAGTTTTTACGCTAGCCCTTAACAGTTGGTATTTTTTTCAAGTCTTTTTTAGTTGATGCACTGATATGTTTTTAACTAAAATTAGCATTCTCAAATGAATAAATCGCTTTAGCAAAGCTTTCTAACTAGCTAGCTTCATGTACTAACGCGCCAGTAATAAGCCAAAATTGCAAGAAATTTGCAGAACAATTTATTGCAATTCTGCCTTATTGCGTGCGAGTAAACCAAGTTTGAAAAACTTTTATTATTATTTTGAAGTTTTGCCAGCGGGATCTAGGCGATGTTCTACAATGCTTAAAATCCAGTCTGTGATAATCGCCATTAAAGCAGTTGGCAAAGCACCGGCTAAGATAATTGAAGCGCCATCTGTAGCATTTGTACCGCGAATAATAATGTCGCCTAAACCCCCAGCACCCACAAAAGCACCAATTGCTGTAATCCCGATCGCAACCACTAAGGCGTTACGAATTCCGGCCATAATAACAGAAATGGAAAGCGGCAATTCAATCATGTAAAGACGCTGCCAGCTAGTCATCCCCATCCCTTTACCAACATCTAAAGCATTTTTATCGACCTGTTTCATTCCCGTATATGTGTTTTTAATAATCGGTAAAATAGAATAAAGGAAAACCGTTACGATAACGACATTTACCCCTAGACCTAATCCAATCATTAAAATGGATAACATTGCCAGCTGCGGTACGGTTTGAATGACATTAGCAATCCGAATCACCCAATCGGCTAATTTGTGTCTTTTAGAAATTAAAATCCCTAGTGGAATTGCCACAATCGCTGCAAGTAACACGCCATAAATCGAAATTAAGAAGTGACGTAAAAACTGGCTGAAAACGTAACTGCCGTTTTCTTTAAAGTAATAAACAAATTGTTCGGCTAAATTCATATTTTGCAGATCCATCTACTCACTTCCCTTCGAAATAGTGGTTGTCTTTAAGAAATTTTTCTGCAACGACAGAAGGTTCAACTAAATTATTATCGGCTTCATAATTTAATTTTTGCATTTGCTTGGTGTCTATAACACCTTCTAGGCGTCCTAATGCCGTCTGTAAATCAGGGTATTTTTTTAACAATGCATTATCGGCAATAGCAGCTGCATCATAAGGTGGGAAGAATTTTAAATCGTCTTCTAACATCACCAAGTCGTAGCTGGCAATCCGGCCATCGGTGGAGTAGCCTAATACGATATCCATTTTGCCGGCGGCTACTGCGTCATAAACTAAGCCAATTTGCATCGGTAAAATATTTTTAAATGAAAAACCATATTCTTTTTGGAAGCCGTCATACCCATCACCTTTACGATTAATCCAAGAAGTATCGACGCCGGCAACTAGCTTGTCACTTACATTTTTTAAGTCGCTGATTTTTTTCAAATTATACTTTTCAGCTGTATCTTTGCGAACTAAAAACGTATACGTATTGTCAAAACCATAAGATTTAAACCAAGTTTGTTGATAACGCTTGTTAAACTCGGATTTTACAATCTTAAAAGCTTCGGCGGGATCTTTGACCGGTTCCATGCCTAAGGTGGCAGTTAAGTCAGTCCCGGTATAGCGCGCGGCTGAAATTTGAGCGTCGCCATTTACCATAGCTTGGTTGTTAATTGTAGTAGTCGCCAAGTTATTAATAATTGTCGTATCCAAATCGGTGTAGTGTTCAATCATACCAGCGACTAAACTCGCTAAAATTTGTGCTTCAGAAGTAATACCACCAGTAATGGCAACTGTATTTTCACTACTAGAAGAAGCTAGTCCAGGAAATGAACAACCAGCTAATAAAACCGTCGTCATCAGCGTAAGGAAGAGTGTTTTTAATTTTTTCATTCGTCTGCCCCCCTTAAAGCTTTTGGCGTTAAATAGTTTTCTAATAAACCTAAAAGAAAATCACTTAATAAAGCCAATAGTGTTACTGGAATAGTCCCAGCAAAAATTAAATCAGGTTGGTAGTTATTTAACCCGCTGAAAATTAGATCCCCCAAACCGCCAGCACCGATATAAGAGGCTAGCGTTGCCCAGGCGATGACATAAACTGAGGCTAAGCGAATTCCGGCCATAATGGTTGGCATCGCAATCGGCAGCTCCACACTAAAAATTGACTGCAAATTCGTCATGCCCATTCCGCGGGCGACATCTAGGTAATTGCCATCGACATTTTTCATCCCAATGTAGGTATTCCGTAAAATTGGTAAAAGCGAATAGATGAATAAGGCAATAATCGCCGGTACTTTTCCAACACCAAAAATGGGAATCATCAATGCCAAAAGTGCAAGAGAGGGGATAGTTTGCAACGCAGAGGTGACCGTAATCACAATGTTAGCTGCTTTTTTAAAGCGCGTCAAAAGAACACCTAAAGGCACTGCAATAACAATCCCTAATAGTAAAGCAAAAAAAGATATATAAATATGCTCAAAACTTTTATTTAAAATTTCAGAACCGTGTTTTGCAAAAAAATCAGCCATGCTTTACGCCTCCTCTTTTGCAGATTCAATCGCTTCACTGATGGAAGCTTCATCACCCCATAAAACATCGTAAACAATATCAACCAATGAGGCGCGGGTTAAAATTCCGACGACGCGGGTTTTTTGATCCACCACTGGAACATATTTTAAGCCTCGTTTTAAAATGCGCTGCAACACGTCCCGTAGTAATTTATCTTCTTTGACATAAAAGACGTCTTTATTCAAAATATCCCCCACACTAGAGGCTTTTCCGCGCATTTTATCGATAGACTCGACGTCGATAAACCCTTTTAATATTTTGCTGTTATCTGTTACCAGTAGCGTATCCACGCGTTTTTCCCGCATCAAGGAGATTGCTTCACGTAAAGATTTTTCTGGTGTGATCGTAATCGCGCTTTTTAGCATAACTTCGCCAACGGTGGTTGTATCAGGTTTTGCTTGTAATAAGCGGTCTTCACCAATTAATTCTTCGACGAACTCATTCGCAGGATTACGCAAGATATTTTCTGGCGTATCAAATTGGATCACTTTACCTTCACTCATAATGACAATGCGGTTGGCTAATTTTAAAGCTTCGTCCATATCGTGGGTAACAAAAACAATCGTTTTACCTAAACGTTCTTGTAGATCCTTCACTAAATCCTGTAACGCGTCACGGGTAATGGGATCTAAGGCACCAAAAGGTTCATCCATTAAAATGATGTCTTGGTTGGCTGCAAGGGCGCGTACTACCCCAATGCGCTGTTGTTGACCGCCGGAGAGTTCAGCAGGGTAACGATCTAACATTTCTCGTGGTAATTCCACTAGATCAATCATTTTTTCTGCAGTTTCTTTGCGAGTTTGTTCATCTACTTTCAGTAGCTTTTGGACCAAGGTAATATTTTCTCGAATCGTCATATGGGGCATTAAGCCGATATTTTGAATTACGTAGCCAATTTTGCGTCGTAATTCCACCGGATTAACTTCCTTGATGTCTTTGTCATTAATTAAAATTTTTCCTTTTGTCGGTTCATTCATCCGGTTAATCATCCGCATACAAGTCGTTTTACCAGAACCACTTGTGCCGATAAAACAGATAAATTCCCCCTTATCAAAAGACAAATTGACGTCTTCGACAGCGACTTTGCCGCCTTTGTAAATTTTTGTTACATGTTGAAATTCGATCAATGTGCTTCACCTCTTCATCTTTTTTCCCTGTAGGTATCACTACTAGTATGAAAGTAAATGGAAAATATGACAAATAATACGCATATTTTTGCAAAAATAAATGAATTAAAGGGTGAATGATAGCGTTTTATTATTTTTGGCTTATTTAAATCCTGTATGAAAAAATTCACGTCGGGATAACGAAATCCTAAAGGCAATCTGTGGTTCTTATTAAACAGATAAACTCAAATTAGCTTCGTATATTTTTAAATTGATGCCCTTTGTTTCAAAAAAATTCCAGACACAGAACATGTATGCAAAAAAAAGGCCCAGTGACAAAGATTGTCACTGGACCTAAGTAAAATATTTTTAGTCAACTGGATATAAATTGGCTTCAATTTCCGCCCGCTTATCAGCTAAAAATGGTGGTAAAGCAAAACTTTCCCCTAACGTTTCCAAAGGTTCATCGATAGTAAAGCCTGGCGACATCGTAGCAAATTCAAGTCGGTTACCACCTGGTTCACGAATATAGAGGCTCTTGAAGTAACCACGGGAAATAATTTCTTCAATATTCCAATTTTGCTCTTGTGCTTTTTTATATAAATCATCTAAGGCAGCATCATCTTTTACCGCAAAGGCAACATGATCGATACTACCACGACCCATCCGCATTTTTTCTGGGGTCTTTGTTTGATAGATCTCTAAATGTTCACTTTCACTTAGTTTGATTTGACCAGCGACCACATCCCAATCCAAATAGCGTTTGAAAAAGTCCGCCGTTTTTTCGAGATCAGCTACATGTAGTTGTGTTGAAGCCAACCCGAGGATTTGTTTGTCACCAGGAATATCATTTTTGACCTGTAATTCAGGTTTTAATGGACCTTCTGGTACTTCTGTTAAGATTACAGCTACATTATCAGGATCATCAAAAAATAGTTGATTTTCTTGTTGGGTGACCGCAACACCGGCATTTTCTAACCGTTCTTGCCAATAATTCAAACTATTTTTGGGAATCTTTAATCCAATCGTGGCTAAAAAGTGGTCGTGATCATATCGTTGGCCAAGATGAGGTACAACAAAAAAAGTAACAACACTGCCGGGACTGCCGGTATAATCCCCGTAGTAGTAATGTAGCATTCTATTATTTTCTTGATTGACAGTATTTTTAACAAAACGCATACCCAACAGTTCAGTATAAAACGCAACATTTTGCTTGCGGTCTTTGGTTAATAACGAAATATGATGAAACGATGGCATAAAAAACACCTCTTTTTAAAATTGGAGAAAACAAAGCAGGGGCTAAGTTTCTCTTACTTAATGTAAGGATACTTGCTAAAAGTCTTTTCAGCAAGTATTGTGTCTCATTCATCGTCAAGGCTTCTAAAAAATGTTAAAATACAAAAGACAATTTCAGGAAAAGAGTGGTAAATATGTTAACAACAGAAGATTTTGATTTTGATTTGCCAGAAGAACTAATTGCGCAAACACCCTTGGAAAAGCGTTCTAGTTCACGTTTGTTAGTTTTAAATCGGCAAACAGGTGAAATGGAAGACAAACACTTTAGGGATATTATTGATGAATTGAATTCTGGCGATGCGCTAGTCATGAATGACACGCGTGTTTTACCAGCCCGTTTGCATGGCGAAAAACCAGATACAGGGGGCCATTTAGAAGTTTTACTTTTAACCAATACCAAAGGTGATACATGGGAAACACTGATTAAACCTGCTAAAAGAGCTAAAGTGGGGACAGAAATTGTTTTTGGCGATGGTAGATTAAAAGCCGTGGTAGAAGAAGAGTTAGAACATGGTGGTCGCATTATTACTTTTAAATATACGGGCATTTTCTTAGAAATTTTGGAATCATTAGGAGAAATGCCGTTACCACCTTATATCAAAGAACGTTTAGAAGACCCAGATCGCTATCAAACAGTATATGCAAAAGAAAATGGTTCGGCGGCAGCACCAACAGCAGGATTACACTTTACCCCTGAATTATTAGCAGCAATTGAAGCAAAAGGGGTCAAATTGGTTTATCTAACATTACATGTGGGACTTGGCACATTCCGACCGGTTAGTGTCGATAATATCGCTGAACACCAGATGCACAGTGAATTTTATCGTCTGACCGAAGAAGCCGCCCAAGTGTTAAATGATGTTCGTGCAAATGGGGGCAAGATTGTCGCAGTGGGAACGACATCCATTCGTACCTTGGAGACAATTGGTACGAAATTTGATGGTGAAATTAAGGCAGATAGCGGTTGGACAGATATCTTTATTACGCCAGGCTATGAATTTAAAGTTGTCCAAGCTTTCAGTACCAACTTTCACTTGCCAAAATCAACATTAGTTATGTTAGTCAGTGCCTTTGCCGGTCGTAAATTAACTTTGGATGCTTATCAACATGCCATAAACGAGCGTTACCGCTTCTTTAGTTTTGGCGATGCAATGTTTGTAAAATAAATGGCGTTAAAAAATTCCTAAGCAGGTAGTGATCCTTTAAGATTAGCTTTGCTCTAATTTTAAAGGAAAATATCCGCTTAGGAATTTTTTATGGGGAAATAAAGATTTATCCTCCCTTAACTAGGTTTTGACAAGTTAAAAGCATTTTGCCGGTTTGAGATGTGGCGAAAGTGAATTAGAAAATAAGCGTAACAATATCCACCAATACATGAGAAAGCCAAGAGCCCCAAATACTGTGATTTGTTTTTAAATAGACGGAGTTAAAAATCAGACGTGCCACTCCTTGGAGCAGTAAAACGTGGAGCAAGGTTGAAAATATGGAACCATCCCAATAAACAAAGCTATGCATCAAGCCAAAAATCAAGGCGCTCAAAAGTGAGCTACTCATTAAAGATAGACCTTTATTTCTAGCGGTTTCTAAAATGCCGATACCTAATAATTCTTCTCCCATTAACATAAAGGGAATTTTTAACAGCATACTGCCCAGTTGGTTGGCAATGGGATTACCTGCCCAAGAAAAACCTAGAAAATTAGCCAAGGTACCAACAACAATACCTAAAATTAAGTAACCGACAAATCCTACTAGTATAATCCAAGAATGCTTTGGGAAGGTAAAAATAGTAAATAAGTCTTTCTTAAAGACGATAAGCCAAGCAGCGATACTTCCTAATAGCAGTGCCCACCAGGCCCATGTGAAAAGCGATAATAGTGTAAATCCAATACATAAAAATAAAGCACCCAGCACAATGTTGCGTGTTTGTAGTGGCTTTGATTCTAATCGATTCATTTAAATTTCTCCTTTCTATTTTTTTAGCGTGACCTACATAAATTATTGTAACAGCCGAACTTCTTAATGAAAAAAGATAGCGCTTTAGATAATCAAAAGTGCAACACTGAAGTCTATTGAAATACTATTTGTACACTTTTTTTGCAATAGTTAAAAAGACAAAAAGAAGAGGATGGGCTCTCGAGTGCCCATCCTCTTTTATATCATGGAAGGATTTGTTGAAAAGGGTATTTGCAGTTTATATATGCAAAGTATTAATCTCTTGTGTTAAACATAAAATTTTGTTTTCACTACATTTTCTACACTAAAACATGTGATTCTTGTTGCTATTCACTTGTAATTTTGTATACTGTAATTGTTACGTATTGATTTTTTTACTACATGTTGCTTAATTCTCAACCTCTAATACGCATTCACTATTTATAATTTGGTGCTACTTCACACATATAAATCTAGGTGAATCTTGTACATCGAACAACTTTTAGCTTGTTTAATTTTTCTTCTTTTCGAGATCTCCTTTCCAACAAATATCTTCCTTCCTTACACCCATAGTATAGCATGATATAAAAGCGCTTTCAAGTAATAAACTCACCTTTTTCAAAAGAAAATTCCTACCTTAAATATGAATAAAGTATGAACATTTGTGAAAAAACCGCATATAATTTGTGGTCTTAAAAAATCATATGTTATAGTTAGATTGTGAATCAAATTAAAGGGAGAGAAGATGATGGACTATTATAAAAAAACAGCAGACGAAATAGTGAAGGAGTTTTCTTCACAAAGTAAAGCAGGCCTTAGTCAAGATGAAGTAAAAAAGCGTTATGAAAAATATGGACCAAACCGTTTTGCTGAAGAAAAAAAAGATTCCATGCTAAAGAAAATTTTATTAAGTTTAACGGATTTTACTACATTAGTTTTAATGGTAGCGGCAATTATTTCGTTTTACACCGCCATTGCAACGGATCATGGTGACTTATTTGAAGGGATTTTGATTATTGCGATTATTGTCATTAATTCGGTTTTGACAATTGTGCAAGAAGGAAATGCTGAAAAAGCGCTCAGTGCGTTGCAGGATATGAACAAACAAACGGCAACTGTTATAAGAGACGGTCAGCAAAAAGATATCGATGCGGATGAATTAGTACCAGGTGATTTATTGGTTATTGAAAATGGTGCAATGATTGCGGCGGATGCTCGTTTAACGCAAGCTTCCCAATTGCGAATTGAGGAGTCTGCGTTGACCGGGGAAAGTGAGCCGGTGGAAAAAGATGCTGATTTTGTTAGTGAGGAACAATTACCATTAGGAGATCAGCAAAACATGGTCTTCAAAGGCTGTACTGTCGTAAATGGACGCGGACAAGCGATTGTTACTGCTACCGGGATGCAAACGCAAATGGGTAAAATTGCGGGCTTGTTAAGTGACGCAGGCACTTCTTTGACACCTTTACAAAAAAGGTTAAATCAATTAGGCAAACGGATCAGTTTAATTGCTTTGGTTGCTGCAGCTTTAGTCTTTTTAATTGGGTATTTACAAAATGAGCCAATTTTAGAGATGTTTATGACGTCAGTTTCTTTAGCTGTTGCGGCAGTTCCTGAAACCCTAACTGTCATTGTCACATTAACATTAGCTTATGGCGTGCAGAAAATGGCCAAGAAAAATGCAATCATTAGACGATTACCGGCAGTCGAAACGCTCGGGACTGCAAGTGTGATCTGTTCGGATAAAACCGGTACCTTGACTCAAAATAAAATGCAGGTTCGCCGTGTTTGGTCTAGAGGCGATGAAGTAACAGACGTTGAAGATGGCATGACCGATGAAGCGATGGAAGTATTAAAAATTGCCAGCCTTTGTACCGATGTCATTGTAGAAAAAGGCGAAGATGATGAAGTAATCGTCAAGGGTAACCCGACAGAAGTTGCCATTGTAAAAGCGATCGAAGAAAATTATCATACAAAAAAAGAATTAGATGAAGAATATCCGCGGATTGCAGAATTGCCTTTTGATTCACAGCGCAAGATGATGACAACGGTGCATAAAATGGGGAATAAGAAATTTCTTTCCGTTACCAAAGGCGCCTTTGATGTTTTAATGCCCAAATTTCATTATGGGGACGTAGAGCGGGCACAAGTTGTAAATGATCGTTTTGGGAAAAAGGCGTTGCGCGTCATTGCAGTTGGGTATCGAATCTTTGAGGCAGAGCCAACTGAGATCACTTCGGAAAATTTGGAACAAGATTTACGCTTACTGGGATTAGTGGGGATGATCGATCCGCCGCGACCTGAAAGTAAAGGTGCGATTAAAAAAGCACGCAAGGCAGGAATTAAGACCGTTATGATTACAGGGGACCACGTAGTAACTGCTAGTGCAATCGCCAAAGAGTTAGGTATTTTGAATCACAAAAATCAAGCAATCTCCGGGGCGCAATTGCAAAAATTAACCGATGATGAATTAGATGGAAAAGTAAAAGATTTAACCGTCTATGCTCGTGTAACACCAGAAGATAAAATCAGAATTGTAAAATCATGGCAGCGAACGGGTGCTGTCGTGGCCATGACCGGAGATGGTGTCAATGATGCACCGGCACTAAATGCTAGTGACGTTGGATGTGCGATGGGAATTACCGGGACAGATGTTGCCAAAGGAGCAGCAGATATTGTTTTAACCGACGATAATTTTGCTACAATTGTTGATGCAGTTGCGCAGGGGCGAACTGTTTATCAAAATATCCGTAAAGCAATCAACTTTTTATTAAGCTGTAATATCTCAGAAATTTTCATCGTCCTTATTGCCATGCTGATTGGCTGGGGAGCACCATTTAGTGCTGTGCAATTGCTATTTGTAAATGTTGTAGCAGACGGCTTACCAGGCTTTGCCTTAGGAAGAGAGCCAGCTGAAGCGGGAATTATGAATGAGCCACCAATTCCAGCTCATGAGGGAATTTTTGCCCGTGGTCTTTGGCAGAAGATTGCGGTAAATGCAGGTATCTTTACTGTAGTAACACTATTTGGTTATTATCTTGGTTCTTTTGTGGATAGCGTTAGTCCATGGGTAGATGCAAGTGCTGAAGTAGGTCAGACGGTTGCCTTTTTAGTCTTAGCCTATTCTTCGATTATTCATGTTTTTAATGTTCGGAGCAGTCGTTCGATTTTCCAAGTGAAATTAGCAACGAATAAATCATTGTTTGAAATGGCAGTCTTAGCAATTTTGATTACAACTGCAATTGCTTTGTTGCCTTTTACACAAGACTTGTTTAATTTAGTGCATATTAGCTTAAATCACTGGTTTTTAGTGGCGATTTTATCAATCGTCCCGGTATTTGTAAATGAAATGATTAAGTTTCATTTTTCAACTGACGAAGAATAAAAAATTCCTGAAATTTTTAGAATGCTCTTTTTACGCTAAGATAAAAAAACCTCTGTTGCCTTCATCTAAAATGAAAGTAACAGAGGTTTTTTGTGTTTGATCTTTTCACACTAGCATGACTTATTAAAAAGTTTCGGCTTCGTTTGGTAAGTTGTTGTAAAAAGCTGCTTTAGTGGCATAAATATAAGGATTTAACCATAAGTAGCCAATACCACAAGTCAATACTGCCAAGATGTGCCAACCGATAAAGCTTAGATCCAACCAGAATAACTGGCCTTTGTAGCCGTTCATTAAGCGACGGCTTGCAGTAATACATTCAAGATAACCTGGTTTTTGGCCAGTACCATCTAAAATATCGTAATAGATAAAGTTCGCTTGTGAATAAGAATAACTTTTAACAATCCCAGGAATTAAGAATAGTAAAGACCACAAACCAATAAAGATTGTTGAAAGTAGGTAAATACATACAACGCCAACTAGATAAGGGCTTTTGAATGCGCGGAAAATATCACTCATTGGATGGATGTCCACACGTTTGCCACGGTAAATATCTAAGAAAGTCCAAGACATTCCAGAGACAAAAATAGAGGTCAGAAGCCCGCTAATAATGCCGCCACCTTGTTGTCCAATTTGTGCTGTCCAAGAGACATCACCGTTACTGTTTTGAATCCCATTTGAAACGGTATCCAATGTATCAGGACTAAAAAGTGCGATACCACTAATAATAGCAATAAGAGGAATGATAATAATTGCTGCAATTGCAATACCAATAACCGTTGGGATTAAGTTCATTAAAACGGCATCTTTCCAGCGCCCTTGTAGCATTTGTTTTGCTTCTAACTTTAATTCACCAGATGATTTCATTTTTTTCAACTCCTTTTTCAAAGTAATATTAGTATAACAAAAACTTTAACTTTTGGAAAATTACAAGAATTTTTCTGTATTTTGCCTTTTTTTAAGGGAATAAAAGCACATTTATTAAGAGAAAATAACAGTAGAAATTATGACCTTGCAAATTTTTTCCCGAGCCTTTATGATGGTTGAAGCTACAAAGAACAAAGTAGAAAGTAGGGAGTAAAATGGCACAAGAACCAGCCATCAAATACCGTTTAATAAAAAAAGAAAAGCATACGGGAGCTCGGTTAGGTGAACTGATTACACCTCACGGGACTTTTCCAACCCCAATGTTTATGCCAGTAGGAACATTAGCAACTGTAAAAACTATGGCGCCAGAAGAATTAAAGGAAATGGGTGCCGGAGTAATTTTGAGTAACACTTACCATTTATGGCTACGACCAGGGGAAGATCTAGTTGCAGAAGCTGGTGGTTTGCACAAGTTTATGAATTGGGATCAACCTATTTTAACTGATTCAGGTGGCTTTCAAGTATTTTCATTAGCCGATATGCGTAATATCACCGAAGAAGGCGTTCATTTTAAAAATCACTTAAATGGTGCACCGCTTTTCTTATCACCAGAAAAAGCGATTGATATTCAAAATAAACTGGGTTCAGATATTATGATGAGTTTTGATGAATGTCCGCCGTTTGATGAAAGTTATGATTATGTCAAAAAATCCGTTGAACGGACTTCACGTTGGGCACAAAGAGGATTAGAAGCCCACGCCAATCCAGATCGCCAAGGTTTGTTTGGTATTATCCAAGGAGCTGGCTTTGAAGATTTACGTCGTCAAAGTGCCAAAGATTTAATTAGTATGGATTTTCCCGGCTATTCTATTGGTGGGTTATCAGTTGGTGAACCAAAAGCTGAAATGAATCGCGTCTTAGATTTCACAACACCGCTGATTCCAGATCATAAGCCCCGCTATTTAATGGGCGTTGGGGCAGCAGATTCACTAATTGATGGTGTGATTCGCGGAATTGACATGTTTGACTGTGTCTTACCAACAAGAATTGCCCGCAATGGTACTTGTATGACTTCACAAGGCCGGTTAGTTGTAAAAAATGCGAAATTTGCCCACGATTTTAGACCATTAGATGAAAAATGTGATTGCTATACTTGTCGTAATTACAGTCGCGCATATATTCGTCATTTGATTCATTGTGATGAAACCTTTGGGATCCGTTTAACCACATATCACAACTTATACTTCTTGTTGAATCTAATGAAACAAGTTCGCCAAGCAATCATGGATGATAACTTGTTAGAATTTCGTCAAGCTTTCTTTGAAGAATATGGCTATAATAAAGAAAACGCGAAAAGTTTTTAAAATTCATAGAAAAAACTAGTTTAAGTAAAGAATCTTTGTTAAAGTTATTCTTGTGAATCAAATTAAACGAGGTGAATAAAATGGGTGGCTTACCAACGATTATCATGTTCGTTGTTTTATTAGGGGCAATGTGGTTTATGTCACGTTCAACGAAAAAACAACAACAAGAACGTCAAAATACGTTGAATGCAATGAAACCAGGCGATGAAGTTGTAACAATCGGCGGCTTGCATGGTGTTTTGTCTGAAGTTGACGAAACGAATAAAACCGTAACAATCGATTGCGAAGGTGTGTTTCTTGTTTTTGATAAACAAGCAATCAAATCAATTACTCCTGGTAAATCTGTCGTAGTTGACGATACGGTGACAGAAGTTAAAACAGAAGACTTAATTTCTGATTCAACAGATTCAACTGACGAAAATAGCGATAAAGAATAATCCTGCTTTTGCGGGATTTTTCTTTTATCCTTTAGTGTTAGTCAGCTAATAAAAAAATACCCGATACATAAAAAAGATGGAGTTTGCACGACCTTTTTAATACAAGGAGAAAAAAATGCAAAGCTTAATTAATAAATTGCAAAAAAGACGGGACCAGCTAAGTGAATTGGAACGCCAAGTTTTTGATTATATTTTACGTAATCCGCAAAAAATTGGGCAGATGACCGCCGATGAAGTCGCAGGGGAGCTGTTCATTTCAACGGCGACAGTATCGCGTACGGCAAAACATCTGGGATTTCGCGGCTTTCAAGAATTAAAATACGCGATTGCGCAATATGACGATGTGGAAAAAGCAGAACAGCACGATTTACGAATTGATCACGACATAAAAACCATTATGGCCTCAATTGAAAAACAATTGCATCAAACATTTCGCCTGTTGCAAAAAGAGCCGTTAGATGAAGTAGTGACAAAGTTGTTTCATGCTGAAAAAATTGAAATATTTGGTGTTGGAGGCAGTTTGCCAAATTGTATTGAAGCTGCACGCAAATTAACCTTCTTAGGTAAAAATGCCTCTGCGAGAATTGATTGGGATGAACTTCAAGCGGTTTCTAAATCTTTAACAAAAAAAGATGCCGCAATTATTGTCTCCAATAGCGGCGAGACAATTCATTTAATGGAATACGCCCGTAACCTGATGGCAAATAAAGTTCCAATCATTGCTATCGTGGGAACGAAGAATTCAACCTTGGCTAAACTAGCGGACTATCCCTTACAAGTTATGGTAGAAATGGTTTATTTTGATCAAGTTGATTTAAGCTCGCGGGTGTCTTTAACAGCTGTTACAGATATTTTAATGATGAAACTAGCAGAAAAAATGGGATAAAAATGGCAATAGCGATAATGAAAGAGCATACAAAACCTTGTATGCTCTTTCATTATCTTTCGCAAATATTGCATTTTTGTTTTAACTGGCTAAAATAAGACAAGTAATAAGAAAACGGATACATAACATTTTTCTTGTTGCAGGTGATGTGTAATAAAATAAAAAAATATTATGCACTGCCACAAATTAAAAATTATCACTGAAACTTATCTAATGTATCCGAAATAATTTACAGCACTCATTTAATTAGCATAAGAACAGATGATAATAAAAATAACAAGTGTGGAGGACACAAGAATGAAGAAAAAAGCTGGGTTTTGGGAATTTTTTCAAGGATTAGGAAAAACGTTTATGCTTCCAGTAGCATTGCTGGCGTTTATGGGGATTTTACTAGGGATTGGGAGTTCATTTTCTAGTGAGTCAACAATCCAAGCCTTACCATTTTTAGGAAATGATATTTTACAAGTTATCTTCCGCTTTATGTCAGCGATTGGTGGTTTTGCATTTACTTATTTACCAGTTATGTTTGCCATGGCAATTCCTTTAGGTTTAGTTCGTAAAGAAAAAGGGGTAGCAGCCTTTTCTGGTTTTGTCGGCTACGTTGTAATGAATTTAGCCATCAATTTTTACTTAACTGAAACGAACAACTTAGCTGCTGCTGAAAGTTTACGAGAAGCAGGCCAAGGAATGGTCTTTGGTATTCAGACAATAGAAATGGGTGTACTAGGGGGTATTATTGCCGGAGTAATCGTCTATCATCTGCATAATCGTTTTTATCAAACGCAGCTGCCAGATAGTTTTGCTTTCTTTTCAGGCGCTCGTTTTGTCCCAATTATCACATCACTTGTGATGGCGTTGGTAGGGACAGCGATTCCGATGATTTGGCCAGTATTTGCTTTACTTATTACTGGTATTGGCACTTTAATTCAAAAAGCTGGTCCATTTGGTCCATTTTTATTTGGTTCAGGCGAACGTTTATTACTCCCATTTGGCCTGCATCATATTCTAGTATCTATGATTCGTTTCACAGAAGCTGGGGGTCATGCAGTAATTGATGGTAAAGAAGTTTTTGGTGCATTAAATATTTTTTATGCAGAATTGCAAAATAATTTACCAATCAGCTCTGCTGCTACTGCCTTTTTATCACAAGGTAAAATGCCTACATTTATGTTTGGTCTACCAGCAGCCGCACTGGCAATGTATCAAACTGCCAAACCAGAAAATCGTCATAAAATTAAAGGTCTATTAATTTCCGGCGTAATTGCAACTTTTGTCACAGGAATCACAGAACCGATTGAATTTCTATTTTTGTTTATTAGCCCATTACTATGGATTTTCCATGTTATTATGACTGGCGCTGGTTTTATGATTATGAGCTTATTAGGAGTTACGATTGGCAACACTGATGGTGGGGTATTAGACTTCTTAATCTTTGGTGTAATGCAAGGTAATTATACGAAATGGTGGATGGTATTAATCGTGGGTGCTTTTTGGTTTGCAATTTACTACTTCGTCTTTAAAACTGTTATCTTACGAAAAGACTTGAAAACACCAGGTCGTGAGGCAGTAGTAGATGAAACAGAATACACTGATACTGAGACAAACTACGCTAAAAAAGGTGGCTATGATGCGACTGGCATTTTAAATGCTTTAGGTGGCGCAGAAAATATTGAATCATTGGACAATTGTATTACACGTCTTCGTTTAGTTTTACAAGATGGCAAAAAAGTTCAAGATGATGAATTAAAAAAATTAGGGGCTTTAGGCGTCGTGCATTTGGATGATACCAATGTTCAAGTCATTATCGGTACTAAAGTTACAACAGTGCGCAATGCACTAGACAATTTGATTTAAGAAAAGAGGCAAAGACGATGGATTTTGACACAGTCGTCAATCGTAAAGGTACATTTTGTACCCAATGGGATTATGTTCAAGATCGTTTTGGCGTAGCGGACTTGCTACCCTTTACGATTTCAGATACCGATTTTGCTTTACCTGATGAAGTAATGACAGCTTTAAAAGACCGGTTGCAACATCCAGTTTTTGGTTATACCCGCTGGAATCACGAAACATTTAAACAAAGTATTTTACATTGGTATGAAAAAAGGTTCACGAGTTATCTTACGCCAGAAGATATCGTTTATAGTCCGACAGTCATGTATAGCATTTCAAAATTATTGCAAATCGTCTCTAAAAAAGGAGAAGGTGTTATCGTTCAAACGCCGGCCTATGATGCGTTTTATAAAACAATTGCTGGCAATGAGCGTAAAATTATTCCCAATCCCTTACGTTATGAAGAAGGTCAGTATGAAATTGATTGGCAAGATTTAGAACTAAAATTAGCAAGTCAAGAGAATACGGTGCTGTTATTATGTTCTCCTCACAATCCTACTGGACGCGTGTGGCAAAAAGAAGAATTGGCTAAAATTGTCAGCTTGTGTTGGCAATACGATGTCTTTTTGATCAGTGATGAAATTCATATGGATATCCTTCGTAAGGGGCAAAAGCACCACCCGATTATAGATTTCATGGATAAAAATGTTGCGCTAGTAACATCGGGGTCTAAAACTTTCAATTTTCCGGGGTTAATTTTTTCATACGCTATTTTACCAGATGAAAGAATACGCGAGCAGTTTCAACTGGCTTTGAAAAATCAAGATGGTCTGTCTTCAGCTAGCAATCTTGGCATGTTGGCTACTATGACTGCGTATTATGAATGTAGTTACTGGGTGGATGAATTAAATGAATACTTAGACGCCAATTTTGCATTTGTTAAAAAATATCTGGCAGCAAATTTGCCGCAAATAAAAATCGTTGATTCAACAGCAACGTATTTGATGTGGTTAGATATCACAAAACTTAATTTACCAATGGAAGTTGTCCAACGACGCTTAATAGAAATTGGGCAAGTTGCAATTATGGATGGCAGTGTTTACGGCGATGAGGGGAGTAATTTCTTGCGTCTAAATATCGGGTGTTCAAAAAGCAAGTTAGAACTGGGCTTAGAAAAAATGGTAAAAAGTTTCACTTAAAAATAAATTGTGGCATTTTGCACGAGTGTTTAAATGGTATTAAAAAGTCTAAATGAAAATAAAATACTTAAGTTATAATTAATCTATTTTCATTTTATCTAACGAAATAAAAAAATATTTTATGAGCAGTTACAATAGATGAAAATCTTGTAACTGCTTTCTTTGTTTTTAAATCAATGTTTGCCAAAACGTGATTGGAACAGTGAAAACAGCGTTATAACAAAAACTGTGAAAAAAATCACAAAAAGTATTTACAACGAAAAAAATATAGTGTATAGTTCTGTATGTGAAATGATTAACAAAGAAAATTTAACCAACTTTTAGGAGGAACACAATGGCTAAGACATTGGAAAAAGAAGTTAAAGTAATCGATACAGATGCAGTAATCGACGATTTGGCAGCAAAAGCAAATGCGGCTGCTAAACAAATGGAAAACTTTACACAAGAACAAGTAGATAAAATCGTTCATGAAATGGCAATGGCTGCTTTAGACAAACATATGCCTTTAGCAAAAATGGCAGTTGAAGAAACTGGTCGTGGGATTGTTGAAGATAAAGCAATCAAAAACATGTACGCATCAGAATATATCTGGAATTCAATTAAACACGATAAAACAGTCGGCATTATTGGCGAAGACAAGCAAAAAGGTTTAATCGAAGTTGCAGGACCAGTTGGCGTGGTTGCAGCAGTTGTACCAACAACTAACCCAACTTCAACAACAATTTTTAAAGCGATGATCTCATTGAAAACTGCAAATGCAGTTATCTTCTCTTTCCACCCATCTGCACAAGAATGTTCAAAAGAAGCAGCTCGTATCGTGCGTGACGCAGCAATTGCAGCAGGTGCTCCTGAAAACTGTATCCAATGGATTGAAAAAGAACATTCTTCAATCGAAGCAACACAAAAATTAATGAATCATCCAGGCGTTGCCATTGTATTAGCAACTGGTGGTCCTGGTATGGTTAAATCAGCTTATTCAACTGGTAAACCAGCTCTAGGTGTAGGTGCAGGTAACGTACCAGCTTACATCGAAAAAACAGCTAAAATCAAACGGGCAGTAAATGACGTTATCGTTTCAAAAACATTTGATAACGGTATGATCTGTGCTTCTGAACAAGGTGTGATTGTCGATAAAGAAATCTACGCTGCTGTTAAAGCTGAATTTGAAGCGCATCAATGTTATGTTGTGAAAAAATCAGAATTGAAAAAATTAGAAGATGCTGTAATGAACGAAGGTAAATATGCTGTTAACCCAGCAATCGTTGGTCATCCAGCAGTTGAAATTGCAAAATTAGCCGGTATCAAAGTTCCTGAAGGGACAAAAATGCTAATCGCAGAACTTGACGGTGTGGGTGCGGATTATCCATTATCTCGCGAAAAATTATCACCAGTTTTAGCTATGATGAAAGCTGAAAGCACAGAACACGGTTTTGACTTAGCGCAAGGTATGTTGGAATTAGGCGGTCTTGGCCATACAGCAGTTATCCACTCTGAAAACGAAGACTTGCAATTACAATATGGCTTGAAAATGAAAGCTTGCCGGATCTTAGTAAACTCTCCATCTGCTGAAGGTGGTATCGGGAATATCTACAACGAAATGATTCCATCATTAACATTAGGTTGTGGCTCTTACGGTCGTAACTCTGTATCTAAGAACGTATCTGCGATCAACTTAATCAACGTTAAAACTATCGCGAAACGGAGAAATAACATGCAGTGGTTCAAATTACCTTCAAAAATTTACTTTGAAAAGAACTCTTTATTGTACTTGGAAAAAATGGAAAATGTTGAACGTGTCATGATCGTTTGTGACCCAGGTATGGTGCAATTTGGTTACGCAGATACAGTTCGTGAAGTTTTAGCTCGTCGTAAAAACGATGTGAAAATTGAAATCTTCTCAGATGTTGAACCTAACCCTTCAACAAACACTGTTTACAAAGGTCTTGAAGTATTCAACGCTTTCCAACCTGACACAGTAATTGCTCTTGGTGGTGGTTCTGCAATGGATGCGGCAAAAGGTATGTGGATGTTCTTTGAACACCCAGACACTTCATTCTTTGGCGCGAAACAAAAATTCTTAGATATCCGCAAACGGACTTACAAAATTGGCAAACCTGAAAAAACACAATTTGTATGTATCCCAACTACTTCAGGTACTGGTTCAGAAGTAACACCATTTGCAGTTATCACAGATAGCGAAACCCATGTAAAATACCCGTTAGCTGACTACGCATTGACTCCAGATGTTGCCATCGTGGATCCTCAGTTTGTAATGTCAGTACCAGCAGGTGTAACTGCCGATACAGGTATGGACGTATTAACTCACGCAATTGAATCATATGTTTCTGTTATGGCATCTGATTACACACGTGGTTTAAGTTTACAAGCAATTAAAATTGTCTTTGACTATTTAGAAAAATCAGTGAAAACACCGGATATGGAATCTCGTGAAAAAATGCATAACGCTTCAACAATGGCTGGTATGGCATTTGCGAATGCATTCTTGGGTATTTGTCACTCAATTGCACATAAAATTGGTGGCGAATACGGTATTCCTCACGGACGCACAAATGCGATTTTATTACCGCACATCATCCGTTACAATGCCAAAGACCCACAAAAACATGCGATGTTCCCTAAATATGACTACTTCCGTGCTGATACAGACTATGCGGATATTGCGAAATTCTTAGGCCTTAAAGGTGAAACAACTGAAGAATTAGTTGAAGCATTAGCAACAGCAGTTTACGAATTAGGTAAAAAAGTCGGCATCGACATGAGCTTGAAAGCACAAGGTGTAACGCAACAAACATTGGATACAACTGTTGATCGTATGGCAGAACTTGCTTATGAAGACCAATGTACAACAGCAAATCCAAAAGAACCTTTAATCTCTGAATTAAAAGGTATCATTATTGAAGCGTACAACGAAAAAGCTTAATTTTATAGCTGACGTTTAAGACGATATTTGATATTTTTGATTAACAAAAACCGCCCGGCTTCTTAGCAGCTGGGCGGTTTTTTACTAGAAAAGATTAAAATCTTTGCCTAGATAAATTCATTTACAGAAGATTTTTCATGTCTAACTTTCTGCGACATTAAGCCAAAATTCCAAGAAATTTGAAAAGCAATTTATTGCAATTTCGTCCTAATGCTTGGAAGCAAAACAAGTTCAAAAAGCTTTTCCAGTTGTCTAGCTTTCTGAATCACCCCTTCGGCCAAAATCCAAAATTAGCAAAAATGAAACAGCCATTTTAGCAAATTGTGGTCTTATGGCTCAGGGCAGAGCGATTCCTTCAGCTTTTCTAGATGTCTAGTTTTTTGAACTAACTTTCTGCGACATTAAGCCAAAATTCCAAGAAATTTGAAAAGCAATTTATTGCAATTTCGTCTTAATGCTTGGAAGTAAAACGAGTTCAAAAAGCTTTTCTCATACTCCTTGACTTTTTGGGCACATAATTTGATACTTGGCTATAAAGAAATAAGGGGAAAGGAAGTGAAAAAATGTTAGCAGAAGCAATTGCGCAATTAAAAACGTCTCAAGTATTATTGAAGAAATTTGTCGCAGGAATTGAAAATCCTACTGATGACGCAACATTAATCCAATTACGTAATGACTTAGTCGATTACGGCGAAAGTTTATCTGTCGTAACATATTTTTTTAAAGATCAAGCAGAAAACGAGCTTAAAAATTATGAATTGCGAAATATTTTGCAGCAGCAATATACCTTATTACAAGCTATTATTGGTGAGTTACAGTCAACAGAAGGGCAAGCAGAAGCAAAAGCAAAATTTGATTTGACACCAGGGGCAATCCGGCGATTGACAGAAAGTTTAAAAGGTATCACAGAACTCAACCGGACTTTGCAAAAAGAACCTAATCTGGTAGTTGATTTAGCTAAAGTGCCGGTTACAAAAGAAAGTGCGGCACCAGAAAAAAATGGTTTTTTTAAACGACTTTTTAAAAAATGATCAATAAAAAATAACGTCCTTTTCAAATTTTGAAAAAAGACGTTATTTTTTGTTTTATCTAAGTGATAACTGAAGTTTAAAAACGAAGCGGTATTTCATTTTGTCCTCTACTTGCATACTTTCTTACATCAATGCCGCGGGCTTGGCACCACTGCCAAACTTCATCAGTAAAAATAAGCGGAACTGTTTCTAAACTATGAGTATTTTTTTTACCTACCATGGTGTAAAGAAGCGCCAAATCTTCTTGCCAATTTTGAATCATCTCAATCGTAGCCTCAACGCCGTGGCTTAAAAGTTGATTTAAAATGGTGGCAGAAATACCTACTGTGTCAGCACCTAAAATTAATGATTTGAAAATATCAAAAGCATTGCGAATGCCACCTGAGGCGATTACTTCAAAAGAGCGCGTTACTTGGGCAGCTTCAAGTAACGAAATAACAGTCGATTGACCAAATTCACTTAAATACGCCATTTCACGTTTTGGTCGGCGTGCATTTTCAATTTGGGTAAAACTAGTACCGCCTTGACCAGAAACATCAATCGTTTGAACCCCAACACTGATTAATTGCAGCATCGCTTCTCTGGTCATGCCAAAGCCAACTTCTTTGACTATTACTGGTACTTGGAGTTTTGCGACAATTTCAGCGATGTTGTCTAACCAATCCGAAAAAGTTCGATCTCCTTCAGGCATGACCAATTCTTGCGGTGCATTTAGATGGATTTGTAAGGCGTTAGCACCAAATAGTTCCACGGCACGTTGCGCATTTTCCAAGGCGTTGTGCGCACCAATATTGGCAAGAAAAAAGCCAGCTGGATTAATCTGGCGCACTATTTTAAAACTATCACTGACACTTTCGTCTTTTAAAGCAGCTGTGACAGAGCCTGTTGCCATCATTAACTGACATTCTTTAGCAATAAGGGCCAAATCGTGATTAATCTGTAATGACTTTTTGGAACCACCAGTCATGGCATTAATGAAAAAAGGAAAGTTTTCTTCGTGATTTAAAATCTCTGTTTTTAAACTGACATCTTTTACATCAATTTGTGGTAACGGGGTATGAATTAAACGGACTGCGTCAAAATCATTTGTTTTTTCTTTATGAAAAGCTTTTGCTAAGCTTACGTGTTCATCTTTACGATTCATGCTGCGTCCTTTCTTCAACCTTTTTTGGATAATGATAAACGTGTAGGGGCAGCGGTGTGATACCAGCTTTTTCCCAAACGCTCATCAAAGGCAATATACCACTTTTTTGATCGGTAATCACGATACCGCAATCACCGCCACCAGCGCCAGAGGATTTGGCAGCACCACCGTAATTTTCAGCTAAATCACAGAGCATTTTTAATGGGGGTGTTTCAATCGTGACATTGGTGATTTGGGTTAATTCGTTTAAAAGCCGCCGGTTCTTCTTGATCATTTTTTTTATCAAGCTGATATTTTGGGTGTGAAAACCAGTAATCATTTGCTCTACACAGTCTTTACTAGTGGCTAAAAATTCTTCATAAGAAGTAGAGGTTTTCTTATCTGCTCTGGATTCATTTACTTGATCCACCAGATCAGAAGTAGACGCAGGAGATCCTGTCCAACCGATCAACAAACGCAGATGAGAAACTTCTGGCAGCGGTGTAATAGCAAGCTTAGGCCATTTTTTTGCTAATAAAGTCGTGATACTTTCGGTTTGGCGATGTTTTTGCAACCAATTTTGTTCAAAGGTAGAAAAAGCAATCCAGCCGCCGTAAGAGCTTGCGGCAATATCTCCGCAAGAGCCATTGCCTTGCACTTCTAGGTGAGATAAGGCTGCGAGTTTAAAAGTCATCATGGGAGTTAGCGAAAGTTCATAAAACGCACTTAATGCTTTTACTGTTGCGACTGTTACCGCTCCGCTGGAACCCAGACCGTATTTACGACCATTAGAGTTATCCAATTCACTTGTGACCTTTAAATCAAAGAAAGCCAATTGTTTGCCTTGTTCTTGGGCATATTTTTCGGTGATTTTAATTGCTGCCAAAATATAATGAAATGGATTTTCCCGAATATCTAAAACCAGTTCGCCACCGCGGCGCGTCCATTTTACTGGCAAGTCACTGTATTGCGCCGATTGGATGCTACCACTTTTTGTGGCTTTTGTGATGGTAACTGTGATAAATTGATCGACGGCGATAATAATTGCAGGGTGCCCAGCTTCAACCACGGCATATTCTCCTGCAATATAAAGTTTTCCTGGAGCCGAAGCTTCCACTAACATTTCTTTTTCCCCCTGTAATGTGTCTCCATTTATAAATACGTAATTCCTGGACCGCTAAAAGCGGTGACAAGCTGATCTGCTGCAAAATAATCACGTAATTTAGCTTTGATTTTTTCAGCATCTTTTTTCAGGCATAATACTTTAACATTTGGTCCAGCATCCATGGTGAAATAACAAGGGATTCCTGCTGCCCGCATTTTTCTGACCGCCTGCATTGCTTTTAAACTGTCAGGTGACCAATAAGTAAATGGTGGTACGGCTGCTAATGTCGTGCCGTGCATTTTTAAAGCATTGTTTTCAGCGATGCTACCTAACTTATTAAAATCTTGCGCGTGGATGGCAATTTTAGCACTGGCTAAATCTTGCGGTGTCGTTTGCAACCAACCTTCATAAAAGGCTGAAGTTTCGACTGTTCGTCGCATACCATCACGGCTGGAAACATCTTTTTCTTGATCGTTAATCAAAATAAAGAGCATTGCCAGTTCATTTTCCCAGCCATTGCTTGGCACCACTTCAGCAAAAGAAGTTTCATCACTGTTACCTTTTTGCCATTCCACAAAACCAGGGAAAATACTGCGACAAGCAGAACCTGAACCACGGCGCGCTAAGCGGGATAAATCCCGATCAGACAAATCTAATTGCAGCGCTTGGTTGCAAGCGGCAGCTAGGGCGGCTAAGCCGCTTGAAGATGAAGCTAAACCAGCGGCATAAGGAACATGATTATAACTTTTTACTTCAGCGAAAAGCGGACAAGTTGCCATTTTGCGCACTAAGTCTAAAAAGCGGCTGACTTTTTCTGTGCTTTTTTCATCTTGTAAAATATCATCTAAATAAAAGGTATCTGCTGTTAAATCTTCTGAAAATATTACTGTCGTCTCGGTATAAAAAGCATCTAAAGTTAATGAAAGACTGTTGTTCATGGGAATAATTAATTCTTCATTGGCTTTGCCCCAGTATTTGATTAAGGCGATATTGGTGTGTGCCCGGGCACTTCCTTTAAGCATATTGATAAACTCCTAATTCTTGAATCCAAGTTGCTTTGGCACCTTGGTTAGTTAAAGCGGTCGTAATTTTTTTGGCGGTACTGTAATCTGAAGCTAGGGCGATCATGCAGCCACCCTTACCACCACCAGTTAGTTTAGCGCCTAGTGCGCCATTTTGATTGGCCACCATAATTAAATTATCCAATGTTTGATCGCTTACTTGTAGGGCGGCTAAGTTTTTTTGGGCAGCATTCATTAGTTCCCCCAGATAAGCGGCTTGATTATTTAAAATAGCCTTTTTAGCTTTTAAAGTTAAGTCTCCTAGCTCATTAATTAAATGGCCAGTAGTCTTATTATCTTGTTCAAAACGTTGCGCTACTGCTTTAACAGTTTGGCGGGTTTTGCCTTTAACACCGGTATCTGCCACAATTAAAAAACCACTGATGTTGATAGGAAAAGTCTCAAAAGCTGCGCCTTTTTGAAATAAAATCGGTTCATCACCGGCTGTGGCTGCAGCATCAATGCCACTTGGATTCCCATGGGAAATTTTCTCAGCATAATTTACATAGGTTAATAAAAGCTCATGGCTTAGGGGTAAATTTTGCCAATCAAAAAATGCCCGGGTAATGGCTACCGCAACAGCAGCGCTTGATCCCATTCCTCTTTCAGCGGGAATGGTACTAGAAATTGTAATTTGTACTGGTGGCGTAGAAAAGTCATGACGCAATTGGTGAATGAGTGTTTTAATATTTTCCAGACTTTTTGGTGCCTTCGCTAAGGGACCGACAAAATAACCCGAACGTAATACGTCGTAAATGTGGTCGGTTATTTCAGCTGTGACATGGGTCGGTTGGAAAGGAAAAGCGATGGCGGGTTTTCCATAGACAACAGAATGTTCCCCCATCAAAATAATTTTTCCATTGGCATTACCTTCACCACTGGATTTCATGCAAATGCCTCATTTCTTTTTATATTTAAATAAAACAAAATATGTACTGCTTGTCCATTCTACTAAAAATTAAGCGAATCGTTAAGGGTTTATGAAAAATTTCAACGCTTTTCAATTTTTTCTTAAGAGATTTTTTTAACTTCTTTTTTTTAATTCATTGCATTTATAAAGGTAAACTATAGAAAGCTATTTTTTTGTCAGTGAAATATTTTTTTTCACTCAGGTGGCTTGTTCTAATTTTTAAGCCATATTGGTAGCGGATTTTATCAAAATAGTACCTGTTTTTGTGAGTACTTTCTTATTTGACGCAACAAGATGTTGTGGGGTATAGTGTGTCAGGTAGAGAAAAAACACAATATTTAGTGATAGGTGAGTTGGAGGTCCATGAGTGTGATTGTATTAGCAGGTACCATTGGCGCAGGTAAATCAAGTTTAACAGAAATGATTGCCAATCATTTAAACAGCGAAGCATTTTATGAATCAGTTGATGATAATGAAGTATTGCCCTTATTTTATCAAGATCCCAATAAATATGCTTTTTTATTGCAAATTTACTTTTTGAATAAACGATTTGATAGTATAAAAAAAGCATTGCAGCACGAAGACAATGTTTTGGATCGTTCGATCTATGAAGATTCTTTATTATTTCATTTAAATGCTGATTTGGGTCGGGCAACTGCCACAGAAGTACAAGTGTACGATGAATTGTTGGCCAATATGATGCAAGAATTGCCATTTGCCGCTCAAAAAAAGCATCCTGATTTATTGGTTCACATCAAAGTGTCCTTTGAAACGATGTTAGCGCGAATTAAAAAACGTGGCCGCGAGTTTGAACAATTGGAATATGATCCAAGTCTTTACGATTATTATCAAGAATTAAATCGTCGTTATGATGCGTGGTTTGAAAACTATCACGAGAGTCCAAAATTACAAATTGATGGCGATCTGTTGAATTTCGTGGAAGATGAAGTAGCGGCAAAAGAAGTTATCCAACTGATTGATGACAAGTTGGCAGAAATTCGCCAATTAGAATTTATCGGCTAAAAAGTAAAACGCTGGAATCCAGGCTTATGAATAGGGATTCTAGCGTTTTTTGTTATAATTGAAGATAGAAAATCAAATGAGGTGGAGTATGGAACATAAAAGAGAATTTAATCAAGGCGCCTCTTATTGGGTCCAAGTCGATAATCACAGTGTCACCACTTTAAGTGAATTACAAGAAAAGTACCAGTTAAGTGATGAAATGCTGACATATTCTTTAGATAAAAACGAACGCGCGCGGGTAGAATATGATCCCGAAGAACATGCTTTTTTACTGGTTTATAATGTGCCTCATCGCCATAAAACAGATAATCATTATGAAACAAGTCCGATGACCTTTATTATTAAAGAACATCATCTTTTTTCTTTTACGACAGAGCATACCAGCTATGTAGCAGATATGATGGAGAATTTACTCCACAAAAATAGTAAACAAAGTGAATACAGCTTATTGTTCCACACGCTATTTTTAATCTCAGATTCTTTTTTTCCTTTGATTGAAGAAGTGAACAGTGAGCGGATGCGTTTAAATCAAAAACTGCGGGAAAAGACGACAAATAAAAATTTACTGGAACTTTCTGACCTTGAAATTGGTTTGGTCTATTTAGTAACAGCGACCAAACAAAATGCGGTCTTACTGCAACAAATCCGCGCCTTGAATATTTTCCATCGCCTGCAAGATAATGAAAAAGAGCAATTGGAAGATGCTCTAATTGAAGCCAAGCAAGCAGTGGAGATGACGAATTTAGCTGCTCAAGTTATCGACCAACTTTCAGGTGCCTATAACAATCTTTTAAATAATAATTTGAATGATACGATGAAATTTTTAACTATTTGGTCGTTATTGCTTACGGTACCGACGATTGTTACGGGCTTTTTTGGCATGAATGTTCCGCTGCCATTCTCCCATTCTGTTTTTGGTTGGGGGATTGCAATGTTGATTAGCATTGGCTTATCTGTTTGGATGCTTTTGGCTATGTGGCGCCGGATTAAATAAGCTAATCTTTAATAACAAGCCCCAGACTAGCTGCAATAACTAAGGCTTGTTGGGAATTGACAATGAGCCCGCGCAAGTTTTCTTGCTCTAAAATGATGCGATAAAATTTGTTATTGCTAAAATCAAGCTTGTTTAAAGATGTATGGCCCCAATTACTACCTGTTAAATCATTGTTAATGAAGTTTATATGTTGCCATTTCAGATTGTAAAATTCACTATCAGTCAGGCGACAATTGGCGAAAGTCACAACTTTCAAATTTCCTTGACTAAAAGAGACAAAGTCACAAAGACAGTCGTGAAATTGACAATCGCGTAAATAACTTTCTGCAAAATTGGCTCCCGTGAGCTTACATTGTTCAAAAATTACTTGATGAAAGCTGGCTTTAAGCCATTCAATATTGGAAAAATCACAATTACGAAAAATCACGTTGCTAGCCTCGAAATTGTCCAGGCGGGTTTTATGCAAGGTGATTTTTTCTAATTCACTTTGACGAATGATGATGTTTTTACCAGTTAAATAGCTGTGATCACTATTAGTAAAACGATTTGCTTCAAAGTAGGCTTCATCTTCAATAAAAAAATCATTTTTAATTAAAACTGGTAATTGAGGTGGGGCAGGCTGCTTCATTGGCGCGTCTCCTTTGTGGTTTGTTAGTTGCATTTTAGCTAAAAAAAATACTAAAAACAAATTAAGCTAAAACAGATATGTCATTTCACTTAAAAATATTTATTATTTTAGAATAATTATTGTGAAAAATATTTTATCTCATAAATTTCTAATATTGAAAACGTATTATCGCAAGCTTTAGAATGGAAACTCCTGTTATAAATAAGGCAATAGAGATTCACAAGCAGAATGATCGCCTTTAGCTTCTTTTTTTTCTAGAATGTAAACGGAAACAGAAAATAGATTGTTTCACACTTATTTTTTCAGAATTGCTTTTTTCTCTTTTTTTGAAAAGGTTTGTGAAAAAAGTAGTATGAATGAGTTTATTATTGGAGGAATAAAAAATGACAAAAACGATTATTGTCGGAACTAACCATGCCGGAATTGCTGCTGCAAATACATTATTAGATAATTACCCAGATCAAGAAGTCGTGATGATCGACCGCAATACGAACTTAAGTTACTTGGGTTGCGGCACTGCCTTGTGGGTAGGCCGTCAAATAGATGGTTATCAAGACCTTTTTTATACAAATAAAGAAGCATTTGAAGAAAAAGGCGCCAAAATTTATATGGAAACTTCTGTAACTAGCGTTGATTTTAACCAAAAAATCGTTCATTGCGAGAAAAAAGACGGTTCTACGTTTGAAGAAAATTATGACAAAATTATTTTAGCCACAGGTTCTCGCCCAATTTCACCTAAAGTACCCGGTCACGATTTAGACGGAATTCACTTCTTGAAATTATTCCAAGAAGGACAAGATGTTGATCGCGAAATGGCACGAGACAGTGTAAAAACAGTGGCTGTCATTGGTGCTGGTTATATCGGTGTAGAAATTGCAGAAGCAGCAAAACGCCGAGGCAAAAATGTCTTATTATTTGATGCTGCTGATCGTTCATTGCCTTCATATTATGATAAATGGTTTACAGATGATATGGATAAAAATTTGGCAGATCACGGGATTGAATTACATTTTGGAGAATTGATCAAAGAATATAAAGGTGATAGTCGCGTAGATGCCGTTGTTTCTGAAAAAGGGCAATACCCAGTGGACATGGTTATTAATGCGATTGGTTTTGGGCCAAATGCACAATTAGGAAAAGATCATTTAGAATTATTTGCTAATGGGGCTTATTTAGTTGATCGTCACCAACAAACAAGTGATCCAGATGTTTATGCAGTCGGAGATTGTGCGACCATTTACTCTAATGCACTTGATGCTACGACTTATATTGCACTTGCCTCTAATGCTGTTCGTACAGGAATTGTGGCGGGTCATAATATTGGTGGCACACCGGTTGAATCTGCTGGCGTTCAAGGCTCAAATGGTATTTCAATTTTTGGCTTTAATATGGTTTCAACAGGCTTGTCTGTTGCTGCAGCCCAAAAGAACAACATGGAAGTTAAATACACGGACTACGAAGACTTACAAAAACCTGGTTTTATTAAAGAAGAAAATGGCGATGTCAAAATTCGTATCGTTTACGAAGCGTCTTCACGTCGAATTGTCGGTGCACAAATGTCTTCCACCGAAGATATTTCCATGGCAATCCATATGTTCTCACTGGCAATCAGCAAACACGTTACAATCGACGAATTAAAATTATTGGATATCTTCTTCTTGCCACACTTTAACCAACCTTACAACTACATTACAATGGCTGCTTTAGCTGCTGAATAGGTAGAAAAATAAAATAAGTGTAAAAACGTTAAGAGCAGTTTTATCGCTGTTCTTAGCGTTTTTTTGTAATCTTAAAAAATTTTAGGCTGTTGGGAAAAAGTTTGTCGTTATAGTGCTACTTGCATTTGGTAGTTATGAAAACTGACAGGCTTCTTTTTATTAAATGCGAAAATATTGGAGATAAAGAATATTTCAAGTGGTAGGATTAGTTTTCACTTGACGCCTCCTATAGGGATAACGGCATAATGAAATAGTAGACAATTTAATTTAAGTGGTAGGCTGATTATTAAAAACTTAGGGAGGATTAAAATGGCAAGACCAAAAACAAAAGAAGCGTTACTTCAAGCAGGAAATGATACTTATCTTAATATGATGGAATTATTAGACACACTGCCACAGGAAAGTTTAACGCAAAATTTCACCTTTGACGTTGAAAAGGAAAAGCAAGCACATTGGCAGCGGGATAAAAATTTACGGGATGTTTTCGTGCATCTGTATGAATGGCACAAGCTGCTGTTAGATTGGGTAGCGGCCAATCAAAAAGGAAAAGCAAAGCAGTTTTTAAAAGCTGGCTATAATTGGAAAACTTATGGGAAAATGAATGAGGAATTTTTTTTAAAACATCAAAATACCAGTTATGAAGAGGCGTTGCAACTTATAGCTAAAACGCATTACCAAGTTATGGATTTGGCTAAGACATTTTCTAATGAAGAATTATTTGAAAAAGGAGTATTTCCGTGGGTGGGAGGAAGTACCTTAGGGAGCTATTTTGTTTCTGCAACAGCGAGTCACTATGAATGGGCAATGAAAAAAATCAAACGATTCAAAAAGAGTTTGTAGCTCCGTAGTAAAAAAATCTGTCTACCCAAGTATGTTTTAATCTTATGCGTAAGATTAACCAAATTTTGAAAATAAATATAAAAGAATATTCAGAAAATTTAGAATAAACTGTTGACATCATTTTCACGAAGCTTTATGATATTTGTAACAAACAAGCAGGTGATGAAAATGACAACTTCGACATTCATGATGAATTTATTATTATAGCCTAGGACTCTTTTGGTAATTTAAGAGTCCTATTCGCATTGCATTAACGGTTAAAACCTTAATGGAATGCTTTTTTTATAAATTTTTTTGGAGATAAAAGCTGTTGCACATTGCAAATTACTGCATCAAGGAGGGAATTACATGCGCGAGATTCAATTTTTTGACACAACGCTACGGGATGGCGAACAAACTCCCGGTGTTAATTTTAATACGAAAGAAAAGGTGCAGATTGCCTTACAGTTAGAAAAATGGGGTATTGATACAATTGAAGCGGGCTTTCCGATTGCTTCTGAGGGAGATTTTGAGGCTGTAACAGCAATTGCCAAAGCGGCAACTACTATGACGGTAGCTGGCTTAGCGCGGTGCCAGAAAAAAGATATTGATCGTGCTTATGAAGCGTTGCAACATGCTAAGTTTCCTCAAATTCATGTCTTTTTGGCAACGAGTGATGTGCATATGCAATACAAATTAAAAATGACAGAAGATCAAGTCTTAGCAGCGATTTGGGAACATGTGAGTTATGCAAAAGAAAAATTCGCCAAGGTTCAATTTTCACCTGAAGATGCTACTCGTACTAACAAAGAATTTTTATTAAAAGCTGTTCAAACGGCAATTGATGCGGGTGCCACAATTATCAATATTCCCGACACAGTCGGTTATTCCAATCCGAATGAATATGGTGCTTTGTTCAAATATTTATTGGCAAATATCAAAAGTGAAGAAGAAATTATTTTTTCTTCCCATTGTCACGATGATTTAGGTATGGCCACAGCCAACGCATTGGCTGCAATTGAAAATGGTGCCAATCGAATCGAGGGTACAATAAATGGCATTGGTGAACGCGCGGGAAATACGGCTTTAGAGGAAGTGGCCGTAGCACTGCATATTCGCCGTGATTTCTATCAATGTGAAAATAAAATTCAACTCAAAGAAACAAAACGAACCAGTGATTTAATCGCCCGTCTTTCAGGAATTTCTATTCCACGTAATAAGGCGATTATTGGCGGCAATGCCTATGCCCACGAGTCAGGAATTCATCAAGACGGTGTTTTAAAAAATCCAGAAACATATGAAATTATTACGCCACAATTAGTGGGTGTGAATACGAATTCCTTGCCACTGGGAAAACTTTCTGGCCGTCACGCTTTTGTAACCAAAATGGAGGAATTGGGCTACAGCTTAGCAGAAGCAGAAGTCAAACCACTTTTTAAACGTTTCAAAAATTTGGCAGATAAGAAAAAGCAAATTACTGACGCGGATCTCCTGGCTTTGGTAGCCGATCAAGTACGCCAAGAAGAAACAAGTCTTCACTTAGCTGGTGTGCAGTTACAGTATGTTTCTAATGGTCATCAAGGCGCGATTGTTTCGGTTCGTGACAAAAAAGGAGAAATCAAAATGGCTTCTGCGATTGGTTCTGGCAGTATTCAAGCAATCTACAATTCAATTGATCAGATTTTTGAACAACAGCCAGTTTTGATCAGCTATGAAATCACCGCTTTAACTGCTGGCGAAGATGCGCAAGCACAAGTGCAGGTGATTTTAGAATGTCCCCAGACAAAAAAACGGATTAACGGAATTGGCATTGATTTTGATGTCTTAGAAGCTTCGGCAAAAGCCTATGTTCAAGCCAGTGGTAACCTAAAAAATCTTTTCTCAGAAGATAAATAATAAAGGTGAGGGGAATCGTGATGAAAAAAATTACAGTTTTAGCCGGGGATGGAATTGGACCGGAAATTATGAATAGTGCCATTGCTGTGTTGCAGGCAGCTGCACCCAAGTATGGTCAGGAATTTCAATTTGATGAACAACCTTTTGGCGGTGCTGGAATTGAAGTCAGTGGTAAAGGATTGCCGCAAAAAACCTTAGTTGCCTGTCAAAATGCGGATGCAATTTTATTAGGGGCTATTGGTGGTATTGCAGGTTCACCTTGGGAAAAAGCCGAACAAACGCCTGAACAAGGACTGTTAGCTTTACGAAAAGCGTTAAATCTCTTTGCCAATATTCGACCAATCAGTGTGCCAGATGCACTGCTACCCTTATCTCCCATTAAAGAAGCAATCGTAAAAGGGACAGATTTTATCGTGGTGAGGGAATTAACCAGTGGCATTTATTTTGGTGAACCAAGAGAGTTACAAGAACAAGCAGCTTTTGATACCTGCCGTTACACGCAAAAAGAAATTGCGCGAATTGCCCATAAAGCTTTTCAAATTGCACAAACTCGTAATAAAAAAGTAACGTCGGTGGATAAAGCCAATGTATTGGCTACAAGTAAATTATGGCGCAAAGTTGTGACGCAAGTAGCCAAACAATACCCTGATTGTACATTGGAACATCAGCTGGTTGATTCCTGTGCGATGCGTATCGTGCAACAGCCTACAGAATTTGATGTGATTGTCACAGAAAATTTATTTGGTGATATTTTAAGCGATGAAGCCTCTGTTTTACCGGGAACATTAGGTGTTTTGCCAAGTGCTAGTCATAGTGAAAACGGTGTGTCATTATATGAACCCATTCACGGTTCAGCCCCAGATATTGCCGGAAAAAATATTGCCAATCCTGCTTCAATGATTTTATCAGCGGCTTTAATGTTACGACAAAGTTTTAGTGAAGAAAAAATGGCGCAAGCAATTGAAACAGCCGTTTTTGCGGTTATGGATGAAGGTGTTATTACGGCTGATTTAGGCGGTAGTGCAAAGACGACGGAATTTACAACAGCTGTCATAAATAAAATTCAAGCATAAACAGTTTATGGATTAAAGGAAGAAAAACATATGTGCATAAGAGGGGAGTAAAAAGATGGGAAAAACACTTTTTGATAAGATTTGGGAACGTCACGTCATTAAAGGAGAAGCAGGAGGCGCCCAATTATTATATGTAGATCTGCAGCTGATCCATGAAGTTACTTCACCGCAAGCTTTTGAGGGCTTGCGACAAGCTAAGCGTAAAGTTCGCTGTCCCAAGCGAGTTTTTGCCACGATGGATCATAATGTCCCAACGGTGGATATTCATAATATCACGGACTTGATTGCAAAAAAGCAAATCGATACTTTACGCCAAAATTGTCAGGAATTTGGGATTGAGCTTTGTGATAATGGTTCAGAAAATCAAGGAATTGTTCACATGGTAGGACCAGAGATGGGGTTGACACAACCAGGTAAAGTCATTGTTTGTGGCGATTCCCACACGGCTACTCATGGTGCTTTTGGCGCAATTGCCTTTGGGATTGGCACAAGTGAGGTGGAACATGTTTTTGCAACGCAAACAATTTGGCAGAAAAAACCAAAACGCATGGGTATCAAAGTAACAGGGAAATTACAACCAGGAGTTTATGCTAAAGATATTATTTTAGCTTTGATTGCTAAATATGGTACGGATTTTGGTGTTGGCTATGCGGCGGAGTTTTTCGGAGATACAATTACGAATTTATCAATGGAAGAGCGGATGACTATTTGTAATATGGCAATTGAAGGTGGTGCTAAAATGGGGATGATGGCCCCGGATCAAAAGACATTTGATTATGTTGCAAAACGTAAATATGCACCTAGAAATATGGACGCAGCTATAGCCGATTGGCAGACGCTTTATACAGATGAAGATGCCCAATTTGATACGTTATTAGAATTGGATGCCAAAAATTTAGCACCTTATATTACCTGGGGGACCAATCCGGAGATGGGGGTTTCTTTTGAAGAGAACTTTCCTGCAATCAAAGATCATAATGATGCATTAGCTTATGAATATATGGATTTAAAGCCTGGTCAAACACCCAATGATATTCCAATTGAATATGTTTTTATTGGTTCTTGTACTAACGGCCGACTTTCAGATTTACAAGAAGCCGCTAAAATTATTGCAGGCAAAAAAATTAAAGTCGGTGTCACAGGCATTGTTGTACCAGGTTCACGACCAGTAAAAAAGGCCGCTGAAAAGTTAGGACTAGATGAAGTTTTCAAGGCTGCAGGATTTGAATGGCGAGAACCCGGATGTTCCATGTGTTTGGGGATGAATCCAGATAAAGTTCCTGAGTTTGTCCACTGTGCCTCTACTTCTAATCGCAACTTTGTGGGCCGTCAAGGGAAAAATTCCCGCACGCATCTATGTAGTCCGGCTATGGCTGCTGCCGCTGCGCTAAATGGAACTTTTGTCGATGTACGAAAAATCGTGAAGGGAGCTGCATGTTAATGGAGGCATTTAAAGTCTATACGGGAATGACTGTTCCTTTTATGAATGATAACGTGGATACCGACCAAATTATTCCAAAAACGTATTTGAAACGTGTAGATAAAAAAGGTTTTGGTGAATTTCTTTTTGATGATTGGCGCTATTTGTCAGATCACAGGCCCAATCCTGAATTTGTGTTAAACTTTCCAGAGTATCAAAAGGCTACGATTTTAGTTTCAGGCGATAATTTTGGTTCTGGTTCTTCGCGAGAACACGCGGCCTGGGCTTTAATGGATTATGGCTTTAAAGCAGTTATTGCTGGCAGTTTTAGTGACATTTTTTATATGAATGCGACTAAAAATGGCCTGTTGCCGATTGCTTTAGACAAAGTAGCACGAGAAAAATTAGCAGCTGTATCACCGACCGCTAAAATTACGATCGATTTACCAAACCAAGTTGTCAAAACAAAAGAGGACACATTTTCATTTGCTATTGATGAAACGTGGAAAAATAAATTGGTGAATGGCTTAGATGAAATTGGGATTACCTTGCAAGCAGAAGAATTGATTAGCCAATATGAAAATGAAGGTGTACCCATCTATTGGCGTTAAATGAAAAAGCTTTCTGTCAGTCTCTGGGATGAAATCACTAAAAAATTAAAGTAAGAGCTTAATTTTTTAGTGATTTCATCTACAGGTACATTTACAGACGGCTTTTTTTGTCTCACTTTATGAATCACTACGGCCATAAGCAAAAATTTTCAAAAATAAAAAGCCATGCTAGCAAATTTTGTTATATAGCTTGGGACAAAAAGGTTCCTTAAGCTTTTCAAGCTGGCTTGCTTTTTGAAGCAACTTTCTGCGATATTAAGCCAAACTTTCAAGAAAATTGAAAAGCAATTATTGAAATTCTGTCTTATTGTTTAAAAGCAAAACGAGTTTTAAAAACTTCTCTACTTTAAAAAGCCAAGTTTAGTTGATTTAAAAAGTGCATGAGTTGATGGTAGTCAATTTCGGGATTGCGACTTTTAATATTTTGATAAACTTTTTTTGAAATATTAGGTAATTGGGATTTAATTTCTCGCCCTTTTTGGGTTAAATCAATTTTTAGAATTCGCTCATCTTCAGGAGAACGGCTACGATTTAGTAGTCCTTGATTCTCCATTTTTTTTAAAAGTGGGCTTAAAGTGCCCGAATCTAGGAATAATTTTTCACCTAAACATTTTACACTCATATCCTCTTCAATCGCCAATAAAGCGATAAAACTTGTATAAGTCAAATCCAATTCTGCTAGAAAAGGTTTATATAACCGAATTATTTCTTTTGAGGCAACATACAGTTGAAAACATAATTCTTTTGTTAAAAAATCTTCCGCCAATTTTTTCACGTCCTTTTAATTTCTTTTAGTCTAAGCAGAATCTAAATTTTTGTCAAACACAATTAAATTGTATACAATTTAATTTGTAAATAAGAAAGAAGGAATTGACATGAAAAAAGTTTATGCAACTAGGATGATTAATACCGGTGGTCGTACAGGAGAAGTTCACTCACCTGATCACGCTTTTACCATGAATATTTTGCCTCCTGGCAGCAAAGAAAAAGGCGCAACAAATCCCGAACAACTTTTTGCGGCAGGTTACAGTGCTTGTTTTAACAGTGCACTTTCTTATATTAAAGAACAAGCGGGCTTTACCGGTGAATCTACGATTGAAGTAACCGTTTCTTTATATAATTTGAGTCAATCGGAATTACCTGACGTGCAATTAGGAGTTGAGATTGCCGGACATATCGATGGTGCGACGAATGAAGAAACAATGGAATTATTGCAAGAAGCGCACAAAGTTTGCCCGTATTCTCGTGCTACCAAAGGAAATATCGCAGTAACTATTAATGCTTATTAAGTAAGGGGGTAAAAGAATGGAAACTCGTGCAATTGTCATTAATCAGTATGGTGGTAGTGAAGGTTTACAAGAAGAAAATGTGAAGCTGCCCGCTTTAAAAGAAGATCAAGTTTTAGTTCAAGTTCAAGCGACCTCAATTAATCCAATTGATTGGAAATTGCGGGAAGGTTATTTGCAACAGATGTTTGATTGGGAATTTCCCATTATTCTTGGCTGGGATGTAGCTGGAATAATTAGCGCAGTTGGTGAAAATGTCACAGACTGGCAAATCGGTGATCGTGTTTTTGCTCGACCGGCGACTACGCGTTTTGGAACTTATGCCGATTATGCGATTGTGGATACAAATCTTTTGGCTAAAATACCCGCTAATATTTCCTTTGAAGCTGCTGCTGCCACACCTCTGGCGGCTTTGACAGCTTATCAAGGATTATTCAATCATGGTCATTTGCAAAAAGGTGAAAAGGTTTTGATTCATGCTGGTGCCGGTGGTGTCGGAACTTATGCAATTCAATTAGCAAAAGCACAAGGAGCTGAGGTATTTACAACTGCTAGCAAAAAAAATCATGAACTGCTTTATCGCCTTGGCGCAGACAAAGTAATTGATTATCATGAAGAAAATTTTGCGGAAGCTTTTTCTGATTTAGATTTGGTATTAGATACAATGGGAGGAAAAATTCAAGAAGACAGTGTCCAAGTGCTCAAAAATGGTGGTCGCTTAGTCACAGTCTTAGGTATCAGTAATCCGAATTTAATGACAGCTAAAAATATTTTTGCACAGGCTATTTGGTTAGAACCAAATGGTAAAGAGTTAGCGCAATTAGCCAATAGGATGCAGGCAGGTCAGTTAGAAAGTGTTATTGGTGCGCAATTTCCGCTAACGGCTGCAGGGGTGAAATCAGCCCATGAATTAAGTGCTACCCATCATGCGGTGGGCAAAATTGTTTTAACCAATAATTAAAAAAATATAGATAAATAAAAGTACAGCTTTAAACAACACAAAAAATACAGCAGAAATTATAGGGATAATTTTCGCTGTATTTTTTGTGTTGTTTAAACTTTTTCTACGCGTAGCTTGAGGCTTAGGGGCGATTTTGTTGGCGCCATTTTAAAGGCGTTTGTCCCTTAATTTTTTTAAAAGAGCGGATAAAATAGCTAGGCTCCAGGTAGCCGAGTTCTTCACTAACATCGCTGATTGATAAATCAGTATCTTTTAACAACTCTTCGGCCCAATAGATTTTTAGCTTACTGTAAATCTGGCTAAAAGGCTCACCAAATTCTTCTTTCAAAAGACGGCTTAAATAACTAGGGCTCAAATTCACCAACTGTGCTAGTGTTGGCAGATCCACATGATTGCTTTTATTAGCGAAGACGGCATCGACAGCTGGTTGCAAAATTTTGTTTTTAGCTTGATAAATGCCACTGGTGGTATTTAAGCGTTTTTCTAAGACTGATTGGCGAATATCCTCTTGAATAAAGGTCAAATCAACCGGTTCTTCATCTTTTATGACAGCTAAATTTGTAGTGCGCTTTGTTAGACGAAGTGTTTGTTGATAGGCTTTGATTAAGTAATCTTTTTTGATGGCTTCGGTGACAATATATTCACTTAATTGTTCTAACATATTGGCTGCATGATTTAAATCGGCCATACTAAAACGCGGATAGGCGTTAATTAAATCCTGATGTTCAGCTTTAAAGGCGGCGACATCAGCGCGGGTATCCAAGTTTAAAATCTGTTCTAATTCTTCTTGTTGTTCGTCTAATAAAATTTCCCCTGCCATAATAGCACCGACGTAATTATTGTCCACCAGAATAGGAATGGCTAAATCAACAATATTAAAATGACAGCGGTAAATGAAAGGTTCACCGGTGCGCACAGCTTCTAAACCGCCGCGGGCATCACATTTTTCACAAAATTGTGCTAATTGTGGGTGGTGACGGGCTAAGTTACAAAAGGGTTTCACTTGGCTGTGCTTTGTAATGGGTTTGCCTTTGTAATCAACTAAAATAATTGCTAAGTGGGTAGCGACAGCAATACTTTCTTGTAGGCGCTCCCATTTTTCTAAATCCAAAACTTTTTCAATTTCAAAATGGGTACTCATAATTGGGCCCTCCGTAGTTTTATTATAGAACTTTTTGGTTTAATGACAAATAATTGCTATTTCACAAAAAAGTTCTATCTAAATTTATAAGAAAGCGCTATCAAAGTGTCGTGTTAATTGTAATGGAAGCGGTTATTATTGTGGCGTAGAGAAAAAGAGATAGTTAATTTTTACTATCTTTAATTTTCGATTTATAAAAAATCGACCCACCACAAATGAGGAGGAATTTACTATGAGAAAAGCATTAATCTTACCAACAAAGTATGTCCAAGGAGAAAATGAATTACTAAATTTAGGTTATTTTGTTCAAACGTTTGGCAAATCAGCTTTACTAATCGCAAATCCAGAAGATGTCAAACGCGTGAAACCGCAATTAGATGCGACTGCCAAAAAATTTAATATCACCTTTATTGAAGGTGGTTTTAATGGTGAAGTTACTCGCGCAGAAACCAAACGCTTGCAAGCTGTAGCAAAAGAAAATCATACTGATGCCATCGTTGGTTTAGGTGGTGGTAAGGCTATTGATGCTTCAAAAGTAGTCGCAGAAGGCGAACATTTAATTATTGTACCAACAATCGCGGCAACGGATGCACCAACTTCACATTCTGCTGTTTTATACCATGAGGATGGTTCTTTTGATGATTATGCATACTTTAAACAAAGTCCAAGTGTCGTTTTGGTAGATACAACTGTCATCGCCAAAGCACCAACCCGTTTTTTAGTTGCTGGTATGGGAGATGCTTTGTCCACTTATTTTGAAGCAAGAGCCACGCATAACTCTTATTCACGGGTAAATGCGAGCTTACCAATGGGCTCAAGAGAAGGTTTAACACCTAATGCGTCTGGAACGTATGCGGCTTTAGCGATGGCTAAATTATGCTGGACTCATTTGCAAGAAGATGGTTTAAAAGCCAAAATTGCAGCGGATAGTAATTTAGTAACAGAAGCTTTAAATAAAATCGTTGAAACCAACATCTTGCTTTCAGGACTTGGTTTTGAAAGCGGTGGTTTAGCAGCAGCACACGCCATTCATAATGGGATGACGGTTTTACCAGGTGCCCACGGCTACTTGCACGGTGAAAAAGTGGCTTTTGCAACAATTGTTCAATTGGTCTTAGAAGATGCGAACAAAGAAGAATTAGAAGCAGTCATGGATTTTAGTGCTTCTGTTGGTTTGCCATTAACATTGGCTGATTTGGGAGTTGAAACGATTTCCTTTGATGAAGCCATGGCAGTTGCTGAAATTGCTTGTATTCCAGAAGAGTCCATTCATTCAATGCCGTTTCCAATTGTGGTAGAAGAAGTGGCCAATGCGTTAATTGTCGCAGATAAAATTGGTCAAAATTATAAAGAGCGACACGACTTAGCGTAGATTTTTATTGACGAAGGAGTAGGTTATCCATGAAAAAAAGTATCTTTTTAGTTTCCCATAGTAAAGAAATTACGGACGGTATTAAAACTATGGTGGAACAAATGGCTCAAAAAGAAGAAGTAGCTATCTTTTCTTTAGGCGGCACAGCTGAAGGGCAATTGGGCAGTGATCCAACCAAAATTATGGCTGCCGTAGAAGCATCACAAGATGCCGCCGTCTACCTTGTTTTTGCCGATTTAGGCAGTGCGGTATTAAGCGCTGAATTGGCCTTTGATTTGTTAGCTGAAAATGACCAGAAAAAATATCGCTTAGTGGACGCTCCCTTAGTTGAAGGTGCCTTTGCAGCAGCAATTACTGCCGGCATTACAGATGATGTTGAACAAATCATGACAGAAGCCAAACAAGCAGGCAAAAAAGGATGGTAAAAAGATGAAGAAGATTATTAATGAACCGGGTATGATTGTGGATGAAATGTTGCAAGGTTTAGTCAAAAGCTATCCCGAATCAATTCACCAAGTGGCTGACTCGCGTGTTGTGGCAAAAAATGAAACCAAAAAACAAGTTGGTCTAGTATCTGGTGGTGGAAGTGGTCACGAGCCAGCCCATGCTGGCTTTGTAGGGGAAGGGATGTTAAGTGCGGCCGTTTTAGGCGATGTCTTTACTTCTCCAACCCCTGATCAAATTGAAATCGCTATAAATGAAGTAGATTACGGCGCAGGTGTTTTATTAATTGTAAAAAATTACACCGGCGATATTTTAAATTTTGAAATGGCGAAGGATATGGCAGCGTTAAATGAAATTCCAGTGGAGATGGTCGTAGTTGATGATGATGTCGCAGTTGAAAATAGTACGTATACAGCCGGAAAACGTGGCGTAGCAGGAACTATTTTAGTGCACAAAATTTTGGGTGATGCAGCCAGAAGTGGTCTAAGTTTAAGCGAATTAAAAACGCTGGGGGAAAAAGTTGTCGCTGAAATTAAAACCATTGGGGTGGCCTTAGCTGCGGCAACCGTACCGGAAGTTGGAAAACCTGGCTTTACTCTAGCAGAAGATGAAATTGAATTTGGTGTTGGTATCCATGGTGAACCCGGCTACCGTCGGGAAAAGATGCAGACTTCAAAAGAGATGGCCCAAGAATTAGTTGGTAAAATTTTGGCACAATATGAACAAAAACCTGTTGAAGTTGGGGTGTTGGTGAATGGTATGGGCGCAACACCGCTAATGGAACAATTTGTCTTCATGAATGATGTCTTAAATGAATTAAGCAGTCAAGGTATTGCAGTTACTTTTCACAAAGTTGGCAATTATATGACTTCCATTGACATGGAAGGACTTTCTTTAACCTTGATTAATTTGAGCGAGAAAACTTGGTTAAGTGCGCTAAACAGTCAAGTAGACACAATTTCTTGGTAAAAGTTGGCAAAGAAAGGACAAAAAAACAATGGAAATAACCGTAAAAGAATTGCAAGCATGGTTGGCAGATTTTGCAGCTGAAATAAAAGCCAAAAAAGATTATTTAAGTGAGCTAGACACCCCGATTGGTGACGGGGATCATGGAAATAATATGGCTCGCGGAATGAAGGCCTATGAAGAAAGTTTGGCACAACAAAAACCTGCGACAATTAGTGATACCTTTAAAGTATTGGCAATGGCCTTAATTTCAAAAGTTGGGGGCGCTTCTGGTCCCCTCTATGGCTCAGCTTTTATGAATTTAACCAAAGAAACGAAAAATATTACAGAAATCACCAGTCAGGCCCAATTAGGAAATTTAATGGCACAAGGCTTAAATGGTATTCAATTACGGGGAAAAGCTGAAGTTGGCGATAAAACGATGGTCGATGTCTGGTCGCCAGTGGTAGCCGCGTTAAAAGAAGAAAATTTAACGGTTGAAAAAATTACAGCAGCTAAAGAAGCAACAAAAGATCTAGTGGCCAAAAAAGGCAGAGCTTCTTATTTAGGCGAGCGGGCAGTAGGCCATATCGATCCTGGAGCAGCCTCAAGTGCCTTGTTATTTACCACTCTTTTAACATATTTTTAAAAGCGTAACGAATAAATAACATTTTAGGAAGGGAAAAAAATGAAAACAAATTTTGATTTTATGATGCCCAGTGTCAATTTTTTTGGGCCAGGAGTAATTAAAAAAATTGGCGAACGAGCAAAAATATTAAATATGAAAAAAGTCTTAATTGTGACAGATAGTTTTTTGCGTCAAATGGAAAATGGTCCGGTCAAACAAACAGAAGCAAGTTTATCTGATGCTGGTGTGGCTTATGCAATTTTTGATGAAGTAGAACCTAATCCCAAAATTCGCAATGTGAAGGCTGGGGCAGCATTGTATCAATCTGAAAACTGCGATGCCATTATAACCGTGGGCGGTGGCTCTGCTCATGATTGTGGCAAAGGGATTGGAATTGTTTTGACCAATGGTACTGACGTGACAAAATTGGCAGGAATTGAAACGCTAGATAAACCATTACCTCCACTAATGGCAGTTAACACGACGGCAGGTACTGCTTCTGAAATTACCCGGCACGCAGTCTTGACAAATGAAGCGACACATTTGAAATTTGTGGTAGTTTCATGGCGTAATGTACCGCTAGTTTCCTTTAATGATCCATTACTAATGTTAGATGTTCCAACAAAATTAACCGCTGCAACTGGCATGGACGCATTGTGTCATTGTGTGGAGGCTTACGTTTCAGAAAATCACAATCCGATTACAGACGCGCAAGCAATTCAAGGAATGAAGCTAATTGGGCAATATTTACGACGTGCAGTGGCAAATGGTCACGATTTAGAGGCACGTACCAATATGGCCTATGCTTCGTTACTTGCGGGTATGGCATTTAACAACGCTGATTTAGGGTATGTTCACGCAATGGCGCATCAATTAGGTGGTCAATACGATGCGCCTCATGGTGTTTGTTGTGCTGTATTAATGCCTACTGTTGAACGTTGGAATATGATCGCTAGTCCAGAACGTTTTGTAGATATTGCTGTTTTTTTAGGTGAAAATATTGCAGGCTTGTCAAAAATGGCAGCTGCTGAGCGGGGAATTGCAGCATTAGAACGTATTTCAGAAGATGTCGGCATTCCTGCAAATATTAAATCCATAGGCGCAAATCCGGCTGACTTTTCTTTAATGGCAGAAAATGCTTTGAAAGATGGGAATGCTTTTTCAAATCCCCGTAAAGGGACAAAAGCCGATATCGTTTCACTGTTTGAAGCAGCCTATAATGCTTAACTAAAGGGATAACAGGTGGTATTAAAACCGTCTAAAATAATAGCACCTTTTTTATTTAACTACTCCTACGCGTCGTTTGTTGACAAAAACTGTCAACAAAAAGAGCTGTGACAATTGTTGTCACAGCTTTTTTTGTTTGCTTAGAAAGTTTAGTGAAATATAAGAAATGTGAGCACTAAGCGGACTATTTTAGTTTTAGTGCTAAAAATGATACGCTTACATTGAAGAAAAATTAAATAGTAGAGGAGTGGTGAAAATGGAGGAGAAAGAAAAACAATTAGCAGACTTGGCTAAAGAAGCAAAAAAAGATAAGACAATGGAAAAAATCGACGAAATGGAAAAAGAATTGCAACTGGATGATGACAATGAAGAAAAAGATGAAAAAGAAAGCAAAGGCCTTGAAAAGGTGTTAGAAGAGACCCCGTTACCTGGCGCCAATTTTCGTGGCCCCAACCAGACCTTTTAGGCAATTAAAAGTATAGGTGTAAAATCGTAAAAGATAATACAGTCTCAAATAAAAGCCAGTTTCTTGAAATGTAGTACTTCTAAAAAGTTAGATTTTTAATCTGACTTTTGGAATTGCTGCAAAAGAAAATGGCTTTTTTTTGCTTGGTAACAGAAATTTATAAAAAAGTTAGTCAAGTTTCTTTCTTGTTGACAAAGAATTTTGGATATAGTATATTATACGAGTTGAGAAATGAAAGCAGAAGCACCCGCTTCTCGCCTTAGTGAAGATATTGCTGGGCAGAATAGTTAGATCGCTTGTTTACAAGCTGATTTTGCGCGCGGGTTCGAATTCGAACTCGTTTTTTTATTGCTTTCTCTCTTCAAAAAACTTGGAGGTGAATGACCATAGCAAAGGATATGATGGTAAACGACGGCATTCGTGCACGTGAGTTGCGTTTGATCGACCAAAACGGTGAACAATTAGGTGTTAAAACTAAAGCAGAAGCATTGAGTATTGCAGAACAAGCCAATCTTGATGTCGTTTTAGTAGCTCCCGGTGCGAAACCACCAGTAGCGCGGATCATGGATTACGGGAAATATCGTTTTGAACAACAGAAAAAAGATCGTGAAGCTCGTAAGAAACAAAAAGTGATCAACATTAAAGAAGTTCGTTTAAGTCCGACAATTGATGTCAATGATTTCAATACAAAACTGCGTAATGCACGTAAGTTCCTAGAAAAAGGAGACAAAGTGAAAGCTTCGATCCGTTTTAGAGGTCGTGCCATTACCCACAAAGAAATTGGTCAGAAAGTCCTTGATCGCTTAGCTGAAGAAGTTGCGGATATCGCAGTTGTTGAGCAAAAAGCGAAGATGGACGGACGCAGCATGTTTCTAGTGGTTGCACCAAAACCTGAGAAATAAGCGTCAGTCAGTCAAAGTTCATGAAGAATTGATTTTGAGGAGGAAATTAGTTATGCCAAAACAAAAAACACACCGCGGTTTAGCAAAACGCGTAAAACGTACCGGTAAAGGCGGATTAAAACGATTCCGCGCGTTTACAAGCCACCGTTTCCACGGCAAAACAAAAAAACAACGCCGTCAATTGCGTAAAGCAAGCATGGTGTCAGCTGGCGATTACAAACGTATCCGTCAACAATTAGCTCGTATGAAATAAGCTAATTGAACCCTTGCTTTACCATTTCAAAAATTCGAGATTTATTTTAGGAGGAATTAAACATGGCACGTGTTAAAGGTGGAACAGTAACTCGTAAACGTCGTAAAAAAGTGCTTAAATTAGCTAAAGGTTACTACGGTTCCAAACATACTTTATTTAAAACAGCAAAAGAACAAGTAATGAATTCATACAACTACGCATACCGCGATCGTCGTCAGAAAAAACGCGACTTCCGCAAATTGTGGATTGCACGTATCAACGCAGCGGCTCGTATGAACAACTTGAGCTACTCAAAATTAATGCATGGCTTGAAATTGGCTGAAATCGACATCAACCGCAAAATGTTGGCTGATCTTGCAGTCAATGACGCAGCAGCTTTCACTGCACTAGCTGACCAAGCGAAAGATGCATTGGCTAAATAATTATATTTAACTACTGCAAATCCCTCACGAATTTCGTGAGGGATTTTTTTACGATTTACACGTCCTGAAGTAAGGCGTATAAAGGCAGTAGCTCTTTGTAAGTTTCTTCAATATATTGTGCGGCTTTAGCAGGATGATGCCATAATTCATCTTTATTTTTAATAATTCGTCCAATTTGGAATTCAGCTTTTTTAACGGTGCTCAGTCGCAGTAAGGCATGTTCTAAATTTGCTTGCGTTAATGGGACTGTTTTTTCTTTGGTATGATCCAAACTCATAACGGTATCTGCTGGTAGCCTATCAAATATAGCAGTGTTTTTTAACAGTATAGCGGCCATTTCTTTTTGTCTTTTTGGTTGATCGATAATGGAGAGCCACATGAAAACATATTCTGGCCAAATACCGATTTGAAAGTGAGCACTCATTTTGTAGCCGCGTTTACCTTCGCTCATAGCGGCCCAAGTATTTTCGGGCGGGTGAACAGTTCTACGGCGGTGTTGGGCAATATGCAGATAAAAAGGATGTTTAAAGTGTTGTGCTAGCATTTCGCAAGTTGGGTTACCAATTGCTGTAAAAACTGGCTGAATCTCGCTACGAATAGCAGCCATTCGTGCTTCTAAACCTGGTATAGTAAAAACGGTAAAGCTTTTTTCATTAAACATTTCATAACTCCCTTTAGTTAGTGTTAATTTAAAGATAGCATATTTTCTTTTCCAGATAAAAAATAACAATTCAAAATTTTTTTCACAAAAAGTCTTTTATTTTTTTAAGTTAATGTTACAATTGTGTTACAAAAGAAATGTTTTTGTAAAAAATAAAAGTGAAGAAGTGTGATCAAAGTGAAAAAAGTATTGGGGATTTTGGCTTTCATGGCACTATTAACAGTTCCAAGTGCGTATGCCGCTGAGGAAAATACGGCTGCAAATGTGAATGAAAGTGAAGAAACACTAACCACCACAACGGCTGAGCAGATGAGTACGACGCAAACGACAACATCTTTAGAGACGACAAGTGAAAAGACAACAGATACGACAACCACAGCTGTTGAAGTGGGGGAAGCAATCAAAAATGGTATTGAAGAACAGACGGGAATTAAAGCTGTTGAAGCTAGTGAAACCGTTAATCAAAATGTAGTTGAAATTCGCAAAGCCTTAGCAAGTGGGCAATATGCTATTACGCCAGAAGAGTTGGCAAACTATACAGATGAACAGTTAGACGAAGCGTTGCAATTATTTACCCGCATAAATCAAGATTTTTATGGTATGGATTTAGGCGCGTATGTACGTCTATTAACAGCCTTGTATCAAGATAAAACAATTGCTGTGTCATCAGCACTTGCAGCTTTAAGTTTTGATGCGACCGGTTTATCTTTGTCGGAGTTGAAAAACCAAGTCGATGCATTAGAAAATTACCTGCAAACTGTTTATCCAGCCAATAGTAGCTTTATTTCAATTCGGCAGTTAAGCCATGATGAACTGCTTGCGATTTTAAATTTTATAACACCACTACAAGAAAAAATGTTGGCAGAAGAAGGGCGATTTTTCCCCGGCATTATTGCTTGGGTTGCCCGCTATGCCTCTGAAGGAATCCCGCAAGCTCGCAATGAATTGGTGAAGCCTGTGACGACGAATGCGACCACAGAAACAACCTCTGCTACTAATGAGACGACAACGGAATCTTCTGTAACTAAAAAAGAAGATAATAAAAAAGAACAAACTGGAATTTTACCAAAAATGGGAGACAATCCGATGTTTTATGTTTCAGTTATAGGGATATTGGTAATTATTAGCGTTACTTTCATTTTTTACCGTCGCAAAAAGAAATAGACACTTTATAGCTAGAAAATAAAATATCCTTGGGAAAAAACTGGTAAAAACAGTTTACATTCACAAGGATATTTTTTTTGAGTGATTATTTAATTTATAACTACGGACATGATTTTGATAACTAAAGTAGTCAGAGTAAATGGATGAATTAAAAAAATAGAATCGGGAAAACAGGATTTGAACCTGCGACCCCTTACTCCCGAAGCAAGTGCTCTACCAAGCTGAGCTATTTCCCGTCAACGATTACTACGTTACTGCTAAAAGATAATTTTTGCAAAAGAAAAGGTCAAGTGTTTCGTAAAACGACTTAGCATCATGACAGAGTGCAAGTCATCAGTTATACTAATTAAAAGTCATCTTTTCTAAAGGGACTAAGGAGGTTTTTATGGATTTTGCCAATCAAGATTTTGCATATTACGAGCGCACCATTGCATTGATGTATCGCAAGTTTTTTATGAAGCGGATTGTATTATCACTTTTAGCACTTTTGATTATTGTTATTTACAGTCTTATTTTTAAAGATCATTTACTTGTAAATGGTGTTATTGTCGTCATACTTTTAGGGGTAACTTTTCTACTGCTACAAAAGCTGCAGGAATTTCCCAAAGTTTATGCTGACTTTTTAGCACAAAATAATCCGACAGCTGAAATTATTCAAATTGAAGAAGCGGAATATACGTATAATGTCAAAAAAGATAAGCAATTAATCGTTGCGATTAATAAAAAAGGGGCGCGTAACTTACCTGCTAGTAATAAGCAATATACTTTGTTAGTCGGATTTGCGAAAAACTTTTTTACACTGCAGCCTTTGGAGCTTTACTATTATGATATGTTGGAGCTGACTTATGAAGAGAAGTTTCGGTTAAAACGCAATGGTTACAGTAACGTGCCTCGGTTTTTACGACGTTTTACTTGGAGTAATTTGAAGGCTACAGCTGGTAATGGTGTGAATTTCATTTTAGGAAATCTGTTTTTCTTATTTATTTTATATCGATTACTGCGTTATTTATGGCGCTTTGTTCAAATGTTGTTTTGATTGTTATTTAATAATTTACTTATTGACAGCAAATGTTGTGGATGGTAGATTTGTATCAAATTTTAAGAAAAGGGGTCAGGCGGACATGGCACAGCGAACTGTTTTAGTTGCAGATTGTTGTTGTATGGTGCAAAAAATTGCAGCATACCATTTTGTCATGCCTATTAATAGACCTAGTTTCTAAAATTTGTCGTAAATAATTCTGCGTGCACCAGAGTATATTTGCAAATATTTTTAGACTTTTCGAGGTACTGATTAATAGTCAGTACCTCTTTTTTTGTTTTCAACGTCAAAATAAGGAGTAAAAACATGATAGTAAATCAGATTGATGAATTGATCGGCAACACGCCAATGATACGGTTTACCAGTAAACAATTGCCGTTGCCTTTGGGGACAGAAATTTTTGCAAAATTGGAGTTTTTAAACCCTGGCGGCAGTATCAAAGATCGCTTGGGGCAATTTCTAATTCAAAAAGCGCTACGAAAAGGAGAACTGCAAGTAGGGGGGACGTTGATTGAGCCGACAGCAGGTAACACCGGAATTGGGTTAGCGCTAGCGGCGCAACCGTATAATATTCAAACCATTTTTGTAGTACCAGAAAAATTTAGTTTGGAAAAACAAGCGTTAATGCAGGCATTGGGGGCTGAAATTGTTCATACGCCAACAGCAGCTGGCATGAGTGGTGCAATAAAAAAAGCCAAGGAATTAGCAGCAGAAATTCCTAATAGTTTTCTGCCGTTGCAATTTGAAAATAAAGAAAATCCCCAAGCTTACTATGAAACCTTAGGCCCAGAAATTGCGGCCGAGTTTCCAAGTGGGTTGACGGCTTTTGTAGCAGGAGTCGGCTCAGGAGGCACTTTTGCTGGAACAGGCGCTTACTTGCAAGAAAAATATCCTGAAATTTTGTTGTATGGTGTAGAACCAGTGGGCTCTATTTTAAACGGTGGAAAAAGTCATCGTCATGAAATTGAAGGCATTGGGGTAGAATTTATCCCGCCATTTTTTGAAGCTTTAACAATCAGGGGCTATGAAACCATCAGTGATGACTTGGGATTTTCATATACGCGTAAATTAGCCCAAACCTTTGGTATTTTGGCTGGCAGTTCCAGTGGCGCGGCTTTAGCAGCGGCAGTGAATGTGGCCCAAAAATTGCCTGCTGCTAGTGTGATTGGCACAATTTTTCCTGATGCAGGCGATCGCTATTTATCAAAAAAAATTTACAGTCGGACAAATTATTAAAAGAATTAACAGTAAAAATTTATCAAAAGAAATTTTGAGGAGGAAATTTTATGCATCTCAATACGAAACTTATTCATGGGGGTATTAGTACAGACCCTGCTACAGGAGCTGTTAGTGTCCCAATTTATCAAACATCTACTTACAAACAAGATGCTGTTGGTAAACCAAAGGGTTATGAGTATTCTCGCTCAGGAAATCCTACTCGATTTGCCTTAGAGAAATTAATTGCCGATTTAGAAGGTGGGGTAAAAGGTTTTGCCTTTGCTTCTGGTTTAGCAGGTATTCACACCGTTTTATCTTTATTTAACCCTGGAGATCACATCTTACTAGGAGATGATGTTTACGGCGGCACGTTTCGTTTGCTGGCACAAGTTTTTGAGAAGAATGGCTTGACCTATACAACAATTGACACGAGTGATTTAAGTAATATTGCCGAAAATGTTCAAGCAAATACGAAGGCCCTTTACTTGGAATCTCCTAGTAATCCACTTTTGAAAATTACAGATATAAAAGGCGCTGCGGCATTAGCCAAAGCCAATAATCTTTTGACAATTGTGGATAATACATTTGCTACACCGTATTTTCAACAACCTTTAAACTTAGGGGCAGACATTGTGGTGCATAGTGGCACGAAGTATTTAGGAGGACATAGTGACGTCGTTTCTGGTTTAGTGACGACGAATAGTCATGAATTAGCAGAAAAAATCGGCTTTTTACAAAATGCGATTGGAGCAGTGCTAGGACCCCAAGACAGTTGGTTAATGCAACGGGGAATAAAAACTTTAGGCGTGCGGATGCGAGAACATCAGCGTAACGCTTTAAAAATAGCTGAATTTTTACAAAATCACCCGGCTGTTGCTAAAGTTTATTACCCGGGTCTTAGCACACATCCGGGTTTTGAAATCGCAGAAAAACAAATGCAGGGCTTTTCCGGCATGGTTTCTTTTGAACTTTTGGCAGAAGAAAAAACGACAACATGGGTAGAAAGTTTAACTTTATTTACCCTTGGTGAAAGTTTAGGTGGTGTTGAAAGTTTGGTCGAAGTTCCTGCAGTAATGACCCATGCATCCATTCCCAAAGATAAACGAGAAGAAGCAGGGATTAAAGACGGCTTGGTCCGTTTATCAGTGGGCTTAGAAGATCAACGAGATTTATTGGCAGATTTAAAATTAGCCTTTGAAAAGGTGGGATTGTAAATGGGTTTGGAGTTTATGCCGATTTTTAAAGAGTGGGCTGGCGCATATGATGATACAGTGGCAGGAGGCGATCGTGAATACGCTGAGGTCTTTTCAAACTATAATGAGATGTTGCACATGATTGCTGAAAAGTCAGGGCAAACTGTGTTAGAATTTGGCAGCGGTACGGGTAATTTAACTATTAGTTTATTAAATGCTGGTAAAATTGTTTACCCAATTGAGCCATCAGCTGAAATGCGAGCGCTGGCCCAAAGTAAGCCTGAACTTGAAAAGGTGGATTTTTTGACTGGCGATATGGAAAATTTTCCTGTGCCAAATGATAACATCGATACAATCGCCGCGAATTTTGTTTTCCATCATTTAAATGGCATAGAAAAAAAACAAGCACTAAAAAAATACGCCACACTTTTACCTAAAGGTGGCAAAGTCATTATTGGTGATACGATGTTTGTGTCACAAATCCGCTTTGATGATGTAATTACAGAAGCTGTGGAGGCTGAAAAATTAACACTCGCTGCTGATTTGCAACGAGAATACTATCCTTTATTACCAGATTTAGAAAACTATTTCCATGAAGCTGGTTTTGCGGTAAAATTTTGGCAGATTAACACCTTTGCCTGGATTGCCGAAGCTGTAAAAAAATAATGCAAAAACTTCCCCAAAAATTCAGGAAATTTAAATGAAAAGGAGTAACAACAATGAAGATGAATGTTGAAAGTTTCAATTTAGACCACACAAAAGTAAGCGCGCCTTATGTTCGCGTTGCTGATCGTAAAACAGGGGGCAATGGCGATACGATTATTAAGTATGATGTCCGTTTTAAACAACCCAATAAAGAACATATGGAAATGAAAAGCTTGCATTCTTTGGAGCATTTAACAGCCGAATTAATTCGAAATCATGCCGATTATATTGTAGACTGGTCACCGATGGGATGCCAAACCGGTTTTTACTTAACAGTTTTAAATCATGATAATTACGCTGAGATCTTAAGTGTTTTGAAAAAAACGATGGAAGATGTATTAGAAGCGACAGAAGTGCCCGCAAGTAATGAAAAACAATGTGGCTGGGCAGCTAATCATACGCTGGAAGGTGCTAAAAGCTTAGCCCGAGAATTTTTAGCTAAAGAAGATGAGTGGTCAGAAGTTTTTGCTACAAAATAAAAAAGTTAAGCTCAAGCTCTTAGCTGTTCAGAGCTTACGTGAAAAACACCGAGATCAAGGACGTCACTTCCCTTATCTCGGTGTTTTGGTTTCAATCAGAAGATATAAAGTTTTCCCGTGAAATTAATTGTAGCTGTATCCGTGGCTGTTTCACAAACTAGCACTTTAAGAAACAAGGCGAAATTTCCAAAAAATTAAGCAACAATTTTAAAAAAGTTCTGATCTTATCTCTCAGGGCTGAAGGATTCTTTCGATTTTTCTAGCTAGTCCTTTTTTAATAAATTTTTAGAGGGCTGTATAATCACTGAATAGTTGGTGAAAGGCTGGGTTTGCTTTTTTTAAGTGGACCAAACGTCCGGAATCTCCTTGCAAGAAGCAGTGTTGACTGTCACCTGTCGTCAAAATTTTACTTTCATCTGTTACAGGTGTAATACGATACGCAAAATTTAGACGAGTACCGGTGTATTTTTCTACAGAAACATGAATTTTTACCGTATCACCGTAACGAATCATATCTTTATACTGACAACTCACCCCAAGTACCGGGACGATAATGCCGCTTGCTTCTAAAATGTGATAAGGCAGCCCCAAGTGTTCCAATAAATCAACACGAGCTTCTTCAAACCAACGTATATAATTGGAGTGGTGGATAATTTGCATTTGGTCGGTTTCATAATAATGGGGACTGCGGACATATCCTGAATATTTCTCCATAGTTGCTCCTGTCTTTTTTTTATTTAGCATAGCAGTCTTTTATAAAAAGTACCAGAATATTAAAAACGGAATAAATCATCAATTAATTCATAATCGTCATTGTTGAGGCGAATGTCTGTTGCTTTTGCATTGGCCCGCATTTGTTCTTCATTGCGAGCACCAGGAATCACAGCAGCAATATGCGGATTTTTCAAATACCAAGCCAAAACTAATTGTGAAACGGTGGCATCGTTACGGTGAGCGATAATCTTCATCTCTTCCATTGTGGCGATAATTTTTTGATAACGTTCGCCGGTAAAATCGGCTTTTTTACTTCGCGGGTCTGGAGCAGAAAATTTTTGATCCGCTGTATATTTTCCTGATAGCAATCCAGAAGCTAATGGGAAATAAGGGATAAAGCTGATTTGGTGTTTGTCTAAATAAGGAAACAATTCTGTTTCGGCTTTACGGTGTAATAAATTGTAATTGTCTTCAACAACATCGACATAATTGTCTAAATTTGCTTCTTTTACTTGCGCTAAAGAAAAATTAGAAACACCAATGGCCCGAATTTTACCGGCTTCTTTTAATTCATGTAAAGCTTTTACAGCTTCATTTTTTGGTGTCGTTTCATCTGGGAAATGAATGTAAAAAATGTCAATGTACTCTGTTTGTAGGCGTTGTAGAGCATCTTCTACGGCATTTTTTAAAAATTCGGGACGATTGTCCATTTTGTCTTCGTTGCCAGGAATATGGGCAGCTTTGGTTGCGATAATCACGCGAGCCCGATCAAATTCATCTTCTTGTAGAACTTCACCGATTAATTTTTCCGATTGACCCAAACCATAAGCATAGGCTGTGTCTAGCATGGTGACACCATTGCGTAGTGCAGTGCGTAAAACCTCTTTGCCCACTTCGTCATCTAAATTTTTGAAAAGGTTATGACCACCAATTTTATTTGTGCCAAGTCCTAAAGTTGATGCGTAAACTTGTGATTTACCAATTTGTACATCTGCCATGAAAAAGACCTCCTGTATGTTTACTTTTCTATCTTTACTTTAGTCTAAATCAATCTGACAAAAAGCTGAATTGAAACGTCTTGTGTAAAATTAATTTCTTATGTTCATAGTTGAAAAGAGGAAAAAAAGCTAGCTGCAAGCACTAACTCTTCGTAACAATAAGTCGAAAAGTCGAAATCTTGAGAAACTTGCGGAACAATTTTCAAAAATTTCACGTTTATTTTTTGGGAACTAAACAAAGTTTACTCAGCATTTTTTCATCGCAGTCCGTCATTTTTTTGAAAAGCTTTTTGAAAAATCTTGACATTTTCACGTAATTCTAGTAGCTTAACAGTAATAGTTAAAATCAGTGAAAGAAAGAGTAGCAGATAAGTCACTTTTTAGAGAGAACTACCTTGGCTGAAAGTAGTTTAAGTCTTATTTGTCAAAGACATTCTGGAGATGAGCGCGTGCAAAGCCGCTTCCGTTTCACCAACGTTATCGGTGTTGAGGAAAGTTTAACTTTCAAATTTAGGTGGTACCGTGGACTAACAATTCGCCCTTGTGAGAACAAGGGCTTTTTTGTTTTTCAAAAACTGCCAATTACTGATTAAAAAAGTGTCTATGGAGGGTAAAAAATGGCAAAACGAACTGTGTATTGTGGTTTAGTTTCAAAAGCAGAATTAGAACAAACAGTTACATTAAAAGGTTGGGTTCAAAAACGTCGTGATTTAGGTGGCGTAATTTTTATTGATTTGCGTGACCGAGAAGGTATCGTGCAAGTTGTCTTCAATCCCGAATTATCAAAAGCAGCATGGGAAATTGCTGACAAATGTCGCAGTGAATACGTAATTGAAGTAACGGGTAAAGTTATTTTACGGGATGAAGCAGCAATTAATCCAAAAATGAAAACCGGTGAATTCGAAGTTATCGCAAGTGACATTACAGTTTTAAACAAAGCGAAGACACCGCCCTTTGCAATTGAAGACGAGCAAGAAATTAGCGATGAAATTCGGATGAAAAATCGTTCAATTGACTTACGTCGTCCAAAAATGACACAAAATATTATCATGCGTCATAAAACTACCCAAGCAATTCGTCATTATTTAGATGAAAATGGCTTCTTGGATATTGAAACGCCTTACCTTGGTAAATCAACTCCAGAAGGCGCACGGGATTATTTAGTTCCTTCTCGGGTACACCCAGGACATTTTTATGCATTACCGCAATCACCACAACTATTTAAGCAACTATTGATGAATGCTGGATTTGATCGCTATTATCAAATTGCCCGTTGTTTCCGGGATGAAGATTTACGGGGCGATCGACAACCAGAATTCACCCAAGTAGATATGGAAATGAGTTTTCTAACAGTTGAAGAAATTCAAGATTTAACTGAAGGCATGATCGCCCGCGTGATGAAAGAAGTTAGAGGCATGGATGTAAAATTGCCATTTCCACGCATGACTTATGATGATGCGATGAATCGTTATGGTAGTGATAAACCCGACACTCGTTTTGAAATGGAATTGGTGGACTTAGGCGATGTTGTAAAAGATGTCGATTTCAAAGTTTTCCAAATGGCACTAACTTCTGGTGGTGTGGTTAAAGCATTAAATGCCAAAGGTGCTGCCAGCAAATATTCACGCAAAGATATGGACAACTATGCGCATTATGTTAGTCAATTTGGTGCCAAAGGATTAGCTTGGGTGAAGGTGGAAGAAGATGGCTTAAAAGGTCCAATTGCTAAATTCTTAACCGAAAAAGAAGCAGAAATTATAAAAGCAACAAACGCGCAAGTTGGAGACTTGCTTATGTTTGGTGCCGATCAATTTAATGTAGTCACGGCTGCTTTGGGGGCTGTTCGTAATAAAATGGCCAAAGAATTAGGGCTAATTGATGAAAGTAAATTTAATTTCTTGTGGATTACAGACTGGCCACAATTTGAATACAGTGAAGAAGAAGGGCGCTATGTTTCTGCGCACCATCCATTTACTTTACCAAAAGAAGAAGATATTCAATATTTAACAACCGACCCAACTAAAGTATATGCCCAGGCCTATGATATTGTTTTAAATGGTTATGAATTAGGTGGCGGCTCGTTACGTATTCATGAACGTGAATTACAAGAAAAAATGTTTGCAGCACTAGGTTTTGGTCGAGTGGAAATGCAAGAACAATTTGGTTTCTTACTAGATGCCCTAGAGTACGGATTCCCACCACTTGGCGGTATCGCATTAGGCTTAGATCGTTTTGTTATGTTGTTGGCAGGAGAAGACAATATTCGCGAAGTCATTGCCTTTCCAAAAAATGGGAAAGCAGCCGATCCAATGACGCAAGCACCAAGCACGGTTTCACCTTTGCAGTTGTTTGAATTAAGTATTGATGTGACCGCTACAGAAGAAGACTAAAAGAATCTTAAAAGGACGCTCACTTTGGTGGGTTGTCCTTTTCTTTTTGGGCTAGACTTCGTATAATGTACACAGCGAGAAGAAAGTTGAATTATTGTGTTGTGCATTGATTTGGCTGGCCTCTTAGTTAAAGGCATAAGGAGCTTTTTTATCATGAAAAATATTGCGCAAAAAGTCAATTTTACTGACTATTTGCAAAAGTTTTCGTTTTCAGTGGTTTACGCAATTTTAGCCTCAATTGCGGTGAACTTTTTTTACCAGCCGGGGAAAATTTATTCTAGTGGGATTACTGGGGTAGCCCAAATCATCACGACACTATCTAAAGATTTATTAGGCTTTCATCTGCCGGTTTCGGCAAATTTATTGATTTTAAATCTGCCATTATTTTTAGTTGGCTGGTATAAGGTAGGCCATAAGTTTACGATTTTTACCGGGATTACAGTTATATTGACCTCACTGTTTATGCAGATTATGCCAGAAGAAGTTTTAACTACAGATCCAATTGTCTGTGCTATTTTCGGTGGTGCCGTCATGGGAGCTGGAATTGGCTATGCACTAAGAAGTGGTCTATCTTCTGGGGGCTTGGATTTTGTCAGTATTGCCATCCAAAAAAAGACCGGTAAGACGGTGGGATCAATTTCCATTATCTTTAATATTTTGATTATGTTTGCTGCAGGCTTACTCTTTGGCTGGCAATATGCTTTATATAGTGCCATCGCTATTTTTGTTAGTGGCAAAGTCACTGATGCCGTTTTTACCAAGCAAAAGAAAATGCAGGTGACCATTATTACCCGTCACCCAGATGCGGTTATTCATCATATTCAAGATAAAATGCGCCGGGGAATTACTATTATTAATGAGGCAGAAGGCGCTTATAAACACGATAAACAGACGGTGCTTTTAACTGTGTGTACACGCTTTGAGCTACCATTATTACGACAGGCTATGCGTGAATCTGATCCGAAGGCCTTTGTGAGTATTGCCGAAAATGTTCAAATTTTAGGACGTTTTTATGAAGAAGAATTATAAATAGCAAGATAAAAAAGGAAATAATCTACAAGAATTTATTTTGAAAAGTGGCGAAGTCATGGAACAAAAAACAAAACGAAGATACATTACCGGCCTTGATGGTGTGCGCACCTTGGCTGTTTTAGGCGTTATCTTTTATCACCTTTTGCCTGATAAAGTAAAAGGCGGCTATTTAGGGGTAGCGATATTTTTTGCAATTTCAGGTTATTTGATTACCGATCATTTAAATCAAGAGTGGCAAGCAACTGGGAAGATTCGCTTACTGACCTTTTACAAAAAACGATTAAAGCGTCTGTGGCCCAACTTAGCGTTGGTAATGGTGCTTTCCACTGCGTATATTACGTTATTTCAACGTAACCTCTTGAATAATTTACGAGGCGTATTTTTTAGTAGCCTATTATTTTTCAATAACTGGTGGCAAATCAATAATGGCGCTTCTTATTTTGACCGCTTCAACAATGAATCGCCTTTTACCCATATTTGGTACACCGCTGTTGAGGCTCAAAACTATTTAATTTGGCCCATTATATTTATTATATTGATGTTGCTTTTGAAAAAAAGAGGGAAGATTTTTATTGCCATTGTGATTGGTGCTATTGCTTCGGCAATCTGGATGGCGATTTTATTTAAGCCTGGTAGCGATCCAACACGGGTGTACTATGGGACGGATACCCGTGTCTTTGGAATTTGGTTAGGTAGTGCGTTAGCATTCATTTGGCCTTCGAATCATTTAAAAGAAAAAATTCCCCGCGAAGCCAAACGCTTATTAAATGGGGTGGGATTAGGTTCTTTACTCCTTTTGATTTTGAGTTTCTTTTTCTTAAGTGATCAAAGTAAATTTTTGTATTATGGCGGCTTCTTTTTAATCAGTATCTTATGTGTTTTGTTGCTGGCCGTCGTGGTACATCCTGGTGCCAGCTTAAACAAATGGCTTACCAATCCGATTTTTAGCTACATTGGCAGTCGGAGTTATTGGATTTATTTGTATCAATATCCGGTCATGATTTTTTATGAAGCAAAAATAAAAAACTTAGCAGACAATGTTTTGCTACACACGATAGTTGAAATCTTTTTAATTATGCTTTTGAGTGAACTATCGTATCAGTTCTTTGAAAAGCCATTAAAAAACTTTGACTACAGTAAAACTTGGCAGACAGTCAAAGGCTGGTTTAAAAAACCAATCTTAAGTCGCCAGAAACCAGCGCTAATCCCAACTATTGCCATCTTAGCAATTACACTGGTAGGTTTAGTTATTGCGCCGGTAAATCACGTAGATGCTAATCAGCAAAGAATGAAAGAACAGATCTTAGCCAATCGCAAGATTGCCGCTGAATCGAAAAAAACTGCAAAAGAAAAGACAACTGAAAGCTCAACTAGCGGAAGTCAAGATAAAGAAGCCACCGCAAAACAAGCAGAACAACATTTAGAATTAGCCAAGAAATATGGTGTCACAGACCAACAAGTAAAAAAATCTGATGCGGCGAAATTTACTTTCTTTGGTGATTCGGTCATGTTAGGCGCAGCAGCAGGTTTAAATGAAATGTTCCCGAATTCAGTAGTAGACGCTGAAATTAATCGGCAGGTCTATGCTAGCGTAGATTTACTGCAAAAACTAAAAGATGATAAATTGTTACATGATACAGTCATTATTGGTCTTGGGACCAACAGTCCATTTACAGACCAACAATTTGCCGACATTATGAATGTAATGGGGAAAGACCGCAAAGTTTACTGGATCAATATGCGTGCCCCGACTGTTCGAACACAAGGTACAGTTAATGCAGCTTTGACCAAAATGGCAAAGCAATATAAAAACTTAACAATCATTGATTGGTATGATTATAGTATCAACCATGGTGAGTGGTTTTATGAAGATGGCACCCACATCAATCCAGATGGGTTAACCAGTTATGTAAAACTAATGGTGGACAGTTTAATTAAAGCCTAAACTGAAATAAGAAAGAAAACTCCTTTTATCCAAGTATTTATCAGTATTAACTGATCGGCTTGGTAAAGGGAGTTTTTTACTTAAGTGATAAAGACGTTGAAAACATCTTTATGAATGGATTGTGGTACCATTAAATGGTAAACAGCTTTGACAAAAGCCAAGAAAAGAGATGTACTTTTTAAGTAATAAGCGTATCTTTACTAAAGAAATCTAGCAGAAAACTTAATTAAAAGGAGCATAACAATGACAGTAGATTATGATTCAAAAGCTTATTTAGCAAAAGTTGATGCATGGTGGCGTACGGCAAATTATATTTCAGTTGCACAAATATATTTAAAGGACAATCCGTTACTTAAAGATGAACTGACCAAAAAAGATGTTAAAGTTCACCCCATCGGTCATTGGGGAACAATTGCAGGTCAAAATTTTATTTACGCCCATTTAAATCGGGTAATCAATAAATATGATTTGAATATGTTCTACATTGAAGGTCCTGGTCATGGCGGTCAGGTAATGGTTTCAAATTCTTATATTGATGGAAGTTATTCAGAAATTTATCCAGAAGTTACGCAGGATGAAGCTGGTTTAAAAAGACTGTGCAAGATTTTCTCATTTCCAGGCGGGATTGCTTCTCATGCAGCACCAGAAACGCCAGGTTCTATTCATGAAGGTGGCGAGTTAGGTTATTCGTTGTCCCATGCAACAGGCGCTATTTTAGATAATCCAGAAGTTATTGCCGCTACCGTCGTGGGAGACGGAGAGGCAGAAACAGGGCCGCTAGCAACATCGTGGTTTTCAAATGTCTTTATTAATCCAGTTAATGATGGGGCTGTCTTACCAATTTTACATCTAAATGGGGCTAAAATTTCTAATCCGACAATTTTGTCGCGAAAAACAGATGAAGACTTACAAAAATATTTTGAAGGAATGGGTTGGGCGCCTATTTTTATCAGTGGCGATGATCCTGAAACTCTACATCCACAAATGGCTAAAGTCATGGATAACGCCATCGAAAAAATTAAGGAGATCCAAACAAAGGCTCGTCAAGGTAAAGCTGAACAAGCGGTCATGCCGCATTGGCCTATGATTATCTGTCGCACACCAAAAGGCTGGACCGGGCCAAAAGAATGGGATGGCGAGGCAATCGAAGGCAGTTTTCGGGCGCACCAAGTTCCTATCCCAGTTGATGGTAATCATATGGATCATAGTAAGGCACTGGTTACATGGTTAAAATCATATCGCCCAGAAGAATTGTTTGATGAAAATGGAACAATTAAAGCTGAAATTCGTAAAATAGCTCCCAAAGGAAAAAAACGAATGTCAGCCAATCCAATTACAAACGGTGGTCTTGATCCGCAACCATTAAAAATAACAGATTGGCATAAGTATGCTATTGATACGGCCACCCATGGTGCAATAACCGCCCAAGATATGATTGAATTTGGTAAATTTGCGCGTGATTTAATCGTAGCTAACCCGCATAATTTTAGAATTTTTGGTCCAGATGAAACAAAATCGAATCGCTTAAATGAAATATTTGATGTCACAAATCGCCAATGGTTGGAACCAGAAAAGCCTAAATATGACGAATGGTTAGCACCAGTTGGACGAGTAATTGACTCGCAATTGTCAGAACATCAAAGTGAAGGATTCTTAGAAGGGTATGTATTAACAGGAAGACATGGCTTTTTTGCCTCCTATGAAGCTTTCTTGCGTGTGGTGGACTCTATGATTACTCAACATTTCAAATGGATGCGTAAAGCCCATGAACAATCTTGGCGAAAACAATATCCTTCTTTGAATTTGATTTCTAGTTCGACTGCCTTTCAACAAGATCACAATGGCTATACCCACCAAGATCCGGGAATTTTAACGCATTTAGCTGAGAAAAAACCGGAATTTATTCGGGAATATTTACCAGCTGATACCAATACCTTAATGGCAGTAATGGCAAAAACACTCGCCTCGGCAGAAAAAATCAATTTAATCGTGTCTTCTAAACATCCCCGTCCGCAGTTTTATTCGGTGGAAGAAGCAGAAATATTGGTGAAAGATGGCTTGAAGATTATTGAATGGGCCTCAACAGATGGAGATGAAAGTCCTGATGTTGTCATTGCCGCAGCAGGTACTGAACCAAACATGGAAGCTTTAGCAGCGATAACGATTTTGCACAAAGATTTTCCCGACTTGAAGATTCGCTTTATCAATGTCGTTGACTTGTTGAAATTACGTCATCCAGCTGTTGATAAGCGGGGCTTAACGACAGAAGAATTCAACAGTTATTTTACCAAAGATAAGCCAATCGTATTTTGCTTCCACGGTTATGAAGGTTTGATTCGCGATATCTTCTTTGATCGTGAAAATCGTAATCTACACATCCACGGCTATCGGGAAAATGGCGATATTACAACGCCCTTTGATATGCGTGTATTCTCTGAAATGGATCGTTTCCATGTTGCACAAGATGCTGCACGGGCAGTTTATGGTTCTAAAAGCGCTGAATTTGTCCAAAAAATGACAGATACACTGAATTATCACCACGACTATGTTCGTGCTAATGGCGTAGATATTCCAGAAGTTGAAAACTGGCGCTGGGAAGAATTGTAGTCGTAATAAATGAATTGTACAGAAGTATCTTTTTTTGTGATGTATAAATAAAAAAGATAAGACCAAATTGTACCGACCCCCAAAAGTTAGACCAAAAATCTAACTTCTGGAGGTCGGTATTTTTTATTATTAGTCCAGTCTTTTTTCATTTATTGGAAAATGAAGCAAATAAATTAGTTAATTACTGAAATGGTGCATGTACCGAGGGATAGCGGCACTGATAGTTGTCGGTAAAACGACGTAATTTTTGGCAGAAAGCAAATCACCAATGTAGCTATGAAGATAAACAGCGGCGCAAACAGCAGCGTCTTTTGCTGCAAATTGTGCTAGAAAACTTGTAATAATGCCAGCTAATGTGTCACCGGTACCACCAGTAGCCATGGCGGGATTACCTAAAGGACACCGATAATTCTTTTTGTTTGTATAAATTTCTGTACGGTGGCTTTTTACAACAATTGTGGCAGCTAATTTTTTTTGATAGGTGTGATTGGTTATTTCATTTTGATCTGCAATAGCAATCCCGCTTAGACGTTGCCACTCCATTTGATGAGGGGTGAAAACAGTCTTGTCAGGGTGAGGCAGCGTTAATTTTTCATGGGCGAATAAACTGATAGCCGATCCATCAATGACTAGCCACTGTTTTTCTTGTCGGCTCAAGACAAATTTTAATAAAGCGAGACTATGTTCTTCTAATCCGAGACCAGGGCCAATTAAGAGAACATCAGCACTTTCAATAATTGTACGCAGAGCTTTTGGTTCGTTCCAATCAAGTACCATGACTTCAGGTAAGCGGGCGTGCAGAGGAGCGTGATTTTCTTTTGCGGTAATGACTGTTACCAGACCTGCTCCACTTTTGAGACAACTTTCTGCACTCATGATTATGGCGCCACCATACTGGGCATTGCCGCCAATTAAAACTGCACGACCAAAAGTTCCTTTATGGGAAATTGCAGGTCGCTTTTTTATAACGGTCGTTAAAATTTCTTCAGTTAAAGTCTCCATTTTTTACTCCTTTGGTAGTTATTGACAGCTTTTTAAGCAGTGTTGTTTGAAAATTGTAAAACCTACTTGCTATGATGAAAAGTAAGTAAAATTTTGCGTGAAATATGCAATAAGTTTCTTAGAATTTTAAAATGAATAGGAAAAAATTTCTTAGGATTAATTTTTTTGTTAGATCTTCTTTTAGTTCATTATAACGAATCTTTTCCCCCTTACCAAAAATCAATCGCCATCCTTTGTCAAAAAGCCTTTAAAAGTGGTATGATGGTTGGGAAAATAACGAAGCTTTATACGAAGACAAACGATTTTGAATGCACCTATTTAAATCTAAGTCGCGTAATCGTCAGGAGGAAATGCAGATGGAAATCAATTGGCAAAAAGAAGTCGAAGCTAGAAAAGACGACTTATTAAAAGACTTATTCGACTTACTTCGCATTAACAGTGAAAGAGATGACAACAAAAAAACAGCGGATGCACCCTTTGGTCCCGGACCACGAGATGCTTTAAAACATATGCTGGCTTATGGTGAACGAGACGGATTTACAGTTAAAAATGTTGATAACTATGCTGGTCATATTGAATTTGGTGAAGGGGACGAAACCCTTGGTATCTTTGGCCATATGGACGTGGTACCAGCTGGTGATGGTTGGCAAACAGATCCTTATGAACCAGAATTAAAAGACGGGAAAATTTTTGCCCGCGGTTCTTCTGATGATAAAGGGCCAAGCATGGCAGCTTATTACGGTATGAAAATTGTTCGTGACTTAGGATTGCCATTGAGCAAAAAAATTCGTTTTGTTGTTGGTTCTGATGAAGAATCAGGCTGGGGCGATATGAATTACTATTTTGAACACGAAGAAAAACCAGATTTTGGCTTTTCACCAGATGCTGAATTTCCAATTATTAATGGTGAAAAGGGAAATATTACCTTAGGGGCACATTTCCATGGCAATAATGAAGGAGAATATCGCTTGAAGAGTTTTGCTGCCGGGCTAAGAGAAAACATGGTTCCTGGTGCAGCAAATGCCAAAGTTATTCTGCCAAATGACAAAGCAGCCCTAGAAATGGAAAAAGCGTTCTATGACTTTGTAGAAAAAAATCCTGTTACAGGAACAATTACAGTTGAAGGCGTCGAAGCTTCATTGGAATTAGTGGGTAAAAGTGCCCACGGTGCTAGCCCACAATCTGGGATAAATGCGGGAACTTTCTTGGCATTATTCTTAGACCAATTCAAATTTGGTGGCGGAGCAAAACAATTCTTACACGTAGCAGGCACGATTATTCATGAAGATTTCTACGGTGAAAAATTAGGCGTAGCTTATGAAGATGAAAAAATGGGCAAACTTACGATGAATGCTGGTTTGTTTGCTTTTAAAGAAAGCACTGACGGTTTCCAGGCTGATAATTTTATCGCCATGAACTTCCGGTATCCAAAAGGTATCACAGCAGAAGGTTTGGAAATTTCAATTGATGGTAATTTAGGTATGCAAGGTGCTTCTATTACCCATAACGAACGCAATATGTTACCACATTACGTACCAGAAGATGATCCATTGGTAGCGACATTATTGTCAGTCTACGAAGATCACACTGGTGAAAAAGGTCATGAAAAAATCATTGGTGGTGGCACCTATGGCCGCTTGTTAGAACGTGGCGTAGCTTATGGGGCAATGTTCCCAGGGTATGTGGATACCATGCACCAAGCAAATGAATTTATGACATTAGACGATTTATTGCGTGCAACAGCCATATACGCCGATGCGATTTATCGCTTGGCGAAGTAAAATATCTGTTTAATAATTTTCTGTTGTTTGTTGTCCGTCCAAAGCATTGATAAAGCAATGAATCAATTTTATCAATTACGAAAGAAAACTATAATAAAAGACACTGCGGTGTGATTTTTTTGGGGGATTTCACCAATATCACACCGCAGTTTTTACATATTTTTTAAATCAAACTTATTTCTGCGAAACCATAGTTATCTGATCTTTTAAGTGCTAAACTAATACCTCCGTCTTTATTGTAGAATAAGTAGCCTTGACGTTCGTACAAATGATAATCATTGAAAAATTCTGATATTCCAACTATATCTCTTAACACAGTTGCTGGATTTAGCAGTTTAGTAAATACTTTGACGGTTCTTTTTGTTAGAGTATTAGAGCTAATTATATCTATTTCTGCATTAGTCTTTTCTATTGAGTAATTACCTTCTCCTGCACTCCGTTGACCTGTAATATTATTAGCTGGCACCATTACCCTCAAATTAATTGAATCATCAGCAGCCAAAGAAAGTTCTAACTGGGCATCTTTGTATGCCCCTTTTAATACCTTATTATTTTCAAAAACACTAAAATCAATTCCAAATTTACTAGTATCCTCGGCTATAATTCTAAAGGAATTGTCTATAGACTTATCATAGCTTGTTGATGGAATAGTTTCTTCAGTTTTACTAGATGTTTGAGTTGTTGTTATTGCTAAACTTGTTGTAGTCGAATTGGTAACTGTTGTGTCTAAGCTGTTGTTCGTTTCAGTGGATGCAGTTTCATTTTTCTTACCAAGAGTATTTAAAATGAATAAAACCAAAAGCACACAAATAATAGTTAACATAATTACCATAAAGATTAAACCCTTATTTTTGTTGTGTTTATGATGCTGGCTTCTGTTTTCCATTATTTATCAACTCTCTTTCTAATGTCTCAATTATAGCATAGTGGGGGATGATATAATAAAAGCCATTAATTATTTTGACATCAAAAAAATTTTGTCCAGAGAATTTTCTCGGTGTGATTTTAGTGTGATGTTTCATTTTTTGATACTGAAAAAAGCTGGTATAATAGTAATTGTCGTAGTGTGCGATTTATCGCTTGGCAAAATAAATTAAAAATTAAGAGGTTAAAATCTTAGCCTGCTTGTTTGAAAACACTGGGACAAAAAGAAGATGTACTTTTTAAGTAAAGCTGCATTTTATTGCGTTTGAATTTGCGCAAATCATTTTTGTTCGGGTGTTTTTCTTTTATTTATGAATTTTGTCGGGAGAGGAGGATTAGATGAAAAAGCGTAGCTGGTTTATTATAGGAATTGTGTTGATAGTATTACTAGGCGGGGTTTGGTATACAAAGTATCATCAAGAAGAGTCAGCGCTACTGAACACGCAGCGGACCAAAACACAGCAATTGAAAATTATCGAAGCTTATCCTGCTGTCTTTCAAGCTTTAACTAAACAAAAAGATGAAAAAGAAAAAATGTATCCTATTCCTGGCTTGTTTACAGGTGAGAGTATTAATTTAAAAACAGGGAAGAAAGAAACTTGTCATGATCTAACGCCCCAAGGAATTGCGGTCAGCGGCACTGAAATTTATATCAGTGAATATTGCCACTTGCATGAACATCATTCTGTGGTACAAGTTTTAGATCGCGCAACCAAAGATTGGGTACAGACGATTATTGTGCCAGGTAAACCACACTTAGGGGGTTTAGTTTATCGCGCCAAAGAGCAACAGCTTTGGCTGGCTACTGAAACAAAAAAACATGCTAGTCTGTCCTTATTGTTAAAAGAAACGATGACAGCTTATGACGCTAATCTTAGTCTGCGGCCCATCAAATATGATACCGTCATCCCAGTAGGCGATATCCCTAAAGCTTCACTTTTGGCTTATTTGGATCCGTTTTTAGTCGTAGGCTATTTTTCCAATCATCAGCAAGGTAAATTAGGGCTATTTCCTTTTGCTCCTAATGGGGATCTGATTTCTGTTGTTAGTAAAACACAAAATTTAAATGATTTAGGTTCAGTAGATGATTTACAAACAGAGGATACAGAGAAAATCTTGAAAAAAATTCAAGGGATTACCTATTGGAAAAATTATATGTTGATGTCCCAATCTTTTGGCAGTCACAATAGTAAACTGTATGTTTTTGACTTGCAAGATACAGTCGGTGGTTTTAGCCCAGCCTCCGCTAAATTGATTTTAGATTTTCCACCTTATTTGGAGCAAATTACAGCAGATGGGGATGATCTGTTTGCGATGTTTGAAAGTGGCGCCAAAGCTTACCGAAGCCATACCAATAAAAATGTCGAGTATGCTTTACAATTAGATATAAAAACATTGTTGCAATCTTTAGTAGCAAAATAAAGCACACTCCACATTTAAACGGGCGACAAAATAAAAAACGACTACAGTGCCCACAGGCATACATAGTCGTTTTTTTAGTTGGGCAAATTGCACCCAATGATTATTAGTCGCTAATTTTCACGCGTTGAACATCTAAGACCGTTCCGGTTTTTGCATCGGCCAAAAATTCATAGGTCACTAACTGCTCGTCTTCTAAACGTGTAATGCCGCCTTCGTAGCCTTCTGAATGAATGGCGAACTTTCGTAAAGGTTGTTTCTCGAAGTTAATCCAAGAACCTTCGATTGGACCTTCTTTTAAAAACTCTTCTTTTACGATTTGCAACACATCATCTGCGCGCAATGTTCTTTTTTTTTGCAGCCAAAAGGCAGAAGCCATCCCGCCAACTAGACCAACACCCATTCCCAGCGCCAGTCCGCCTTTAAAATATGAAAATTCATTTTCGTTGTTCATTCGGCGCCCTCCTATACTTTTTCATCCAGTAATTTCGGTTGTTAATTTCCAGAGCGTATCTTCTTTCATTATCCACTTTCATTTTATCACAAAGTAAAAAAATACATAGAAAAAACTACTTTCGAAACGAATGGATTTTGCTTAGGATTTGTTATGCTATAATAGGCACGTAAAGATTTTTTATGAAAGAAGGGTTAGCCTCCGGGCGTAAATAGATGGAAGAAAAAACATTTGCACGCATTAAAGAACTAACAGAACTACAAGGAACAAGTGGCTTTGAACATGAAGTCAGAGCCTACATGAAAGAAAAAATGACACCTATTGTGGATGAAGTGCAACAAGATGGTTTAGGCGGACTTTTTGGTATCCGTCACAACGAAGATGAAGATGCACCACGGGTAATGGTGGCAGCCCATATGGATGAAGTCGGGTTCATGTTGACAGAAATTACGGCAACTGGCTTATTTAAAGTTGTTCCATTAGGTGGTTGGAATCCTTACGTTGTTTCAGCACAACGTTTTACTTTAAAGACGTCAACAGGCCACAACTATCCATGTATCTCTAGCTCTGTTCCGCCACATTTATTAAGAGGAACGAGCGGACAACAAAATGTTTCAGTCGACAGTATTTTATTTGATGCTGGTTTTGCTTCAAAAGAAGAAGCTTTAGAATATGGCGTTTTACCAGGGGACACAATTGTACCGCAAGTTGAAACGATTAAAACTGCCAACGGCAAAAATATTATTAGTAAAGCATGGGACAACCGCTACGGCTGTACACTTGTTTTAGAAGCATTGGAAGCTTTGCAAAATGAAAAACTAGGTCATACTTTAATTGCTGGTGCCAATGTGCAAGAAGAAGTCGGTTTAAGAGGTTCAAAACCTTCTGTTTCTAAATTTAAACCAGATTTGTTCTTTGCGGTAGACTGTTCTGCGGCAGATGACACCGTTACAAAAAATGGGACATTCGGTCACTTGGGTGAAGGGACGTTAATGCGTATTTATGATCCAGGTTTGATTATGTTGCCTCGCTTGAAAGAATATTTATTAGATACCGCTACGACCCACAATATTCCTTATCAATACTTTGTTTCAAAAGGTGGAACAGACGCTGGGGCAGCCCATACAACAAATGAAGGTGTTCCTAGTACAGTTATCGGCGTTTGCGGTCGTTACATTCATACGCACCAAACAATGTTTAGTATTGCCGATTTTGAAGCGGCCCGTGAAATGTTAATTCAAACATTAAAAGGACTAGATAAAAGTACAGTAGCTACAATTGTTGACGGCAAATAACCGGTAGTAGTTAACGAAAAGTTTGCTATAACGCTATAATAAGAAGTTACTTTTGATTAGCAGCATTATTTAGACTATGTAAAATGTAAAAAGGAGATACTATGATTATTCCAAAGAATTTAGAAGAATTAGCAACCTATGTAGATAAGGGACAAAACGTCTTTTTCTTCACTGCTGATTGGTGCGGTGATTGCCGTTTTATTAAGCCAGCGTTACCAGAAATTGAGGCGGATTTTCCCCAATTTAAATTTATTGAAGTCGATCGTGATGAATACATTGATGTTGCTGCAAAATGGAATATCTTTGGCATTCCCAGTTTAGTAGCCGTTAAAGACGGTAAAGAATTGGGGCGCCTAGTAAATAAAGATCGTAAAACCAAAGGAGAAATTGAAGAATTTCTAAACAGCTTACCACAAGCATAAAAAGGGGAGATTATCATGAGTGGACAGGCGTATCAAAATATTTTAGTCGGTATTGACGGTTCAGAACAAGCAACCCAAGCTTTTCAAAAAGCAGTGGAAGTTGCGCGGCGTAATAACGGTAAAGTTTATGTTGCTAATGTCATTCAACAAAATGTACCAGTCTTAATGGGCTATAGTTCTTTAAATCAAAATATTGTTGATCAAGAAACCAATACCGCCAAGTTGTTGATCGAAGAATGTAAGGAATATGGGAAATCCGTTGACTTTACCAATATCGAAGGTATTATCGCTTATGGTTCAGCCAAAAGTGCAATGGCCCAACAATTACCGGAAAAATATGCGATTGATTTGGTGATGGTGGGACAATCAGGTTTGAATGCAGTGGAACGTTTTATGACTGGCAGTGTAGCAAGTTTTGTTATCCGAGAAGCTCCATGTGATGTTTTAGTCGTAACTTATGAAGAAAAAAACGAAAAAGCATGACGGCTCCCTTCTTTTTTGGTAAGATAGCTAGCGGTAGTTAAGACGATTGGCTACAAATTTTTTTAAAGAGTTATTTTGAGGAGGAAACGTTGTGATTTTTGCATACAACAAAGCCCATGTTGGCGATACTTTATTAGTAATGATGGCTGACGACAAGGGATTAGAACAAACTGTTGAACGAAAATTCAATATTGCGCAAATTAAAAATAGCGCAGGTACAATTGTCGGTTGGAATTTTTTCCACGTTTCTGAATTTTTAGCATTAACTGGCAATGGGGCCATTTCACTAACAGATGAACAAATTGATCTTCTAAATGAAAAATTAGCAATTTCTGGTTTTAGTGAAAAGCTACCTTATGATCACAAACCACATTTTGTTGTTGGTTTTGTCGAAAGTTGTGTACCACATCCAGATAGCGATCACCTATCGATTACAGAAACTAAGGTCGATGATGGGGAAGTCTTGCAAATTGTCTGCGGTGCAGCCAATATTCGCGAAGGGCTGAAAGTTGTAGTTGCTAAACCTGGTACAATGATGCCTGATGGAATGCTAATTTGGCCGGGTGTATTACGGGGTGTAGAAAGCTATGGCATGATCTGTTCTGCTAGCGAATTGGCATTACCCAATGCACCACAGAAAAAAGGTATCTTAGAATTAGGGCAAGATGCTGTTGTTGGCAGCGAATTTAAACTAGCTTAAAAGTAAAAAGGGAGCTTTTCACATTTTGGTGAGAAGCTCCCTTTTTGCTGAAAAGATTGTTTTAGAAAAAAACTAACCCCCCGCAGCCACTCGCTACGGGGGGTTCCTGTTTAAATTAGTTATTTTGCTTTAAAGCTGATTGATCGATGGTTAGCGAAACTTTTGTTGTGTGTTCTTTACTACCACGATAGTAAGTAATTTCAATGGAGTCGCCAACTTTTTTCTTATACAAAGCTGATTGTAAATCAGAACTTGAGTCAACCTCTTTGCCATCGATTTTTGTGATGACATCGTATTGTTTTAAGCCAGCTTGTTCTGCAGGAGTAGCATTTTGAACAGAAGTGATAACGACACCATTTTTAACAGTATTTGGTACTTTCAAGATTTGTTCTTGTTGTTGTGACGTTACAGCAGATAAGTCAACCATCGTAATACCAAGTGCTGGACGAATAACTTTACCATTTTTCTCAAGTTGATTGATAATGGAGACTACATCGTTACTTGGAATGGCAAAGCCCATCCCTTCGACACTAATATCAGAGCTTGAAGAATTTGTTGAAGCGATTTTACTTGAGTTAATCCCGATTACTTGACCGGCGATATTTACTAAAGGACCACCTGAGTTACCTGGATTAATTGCCGCATCGGTTTGAATCGCACTAATATTGACACCTGTTTGAGAATCTGACACTTGGCGATTCAATGAAGAAATAATCCCAGATGTTACGGAGTTTGCATATTGTGAACCTAGTGGTGAACCAATCGCGATTGCAGGTTCGCCAACTTTTAACGCAGATGAATCACCAAAAGTAGCTGTTTTGTCAACCTTATCACTATTAATTTTTAAAACAGCTAAGTCAGTATAACTATCGGTTCCAACTAATTCAGCCTTGATTTTTTCACCATTTTTTAAAACAACTTCCAAGCCATCTTGTCCTTCAACAACGTGATTGTTGGTAACCACATAAGCTGTTTTGCCATCTTTTTTGTAAATGACGCCGCTACCTTCGCCGACAGCTTGTAAACCACCTGATTCGCTATCACTTTCTGATTCAGACTCAGAGCGCCCTTGACCAAAAAGATCACCAAAAGGATTATCTGATGAGGCTTGTTGCTTTTGTAAGTTAATGACAGAGACGACCGCATCTTGAACCTTATTAACAGCTGAGGTTATATCTGTCTCGGCATTGACCTTAACGTTCGAGACTTTTGTGTCGCCACTTGCAGTAGTCGTTTGTTCGGTGGCAGTATTATTCGGTTGTAAATCTGCGCCAGTGGCCAGTAGATAACCACCACCTACTAATACAGCACCTAAGACACCACCCAATAGTCCGACTAAAAAGCGGCTAAGTGTGCCTTTTGATTTTTTTCTTTGCATGTCCATTTCCCCCTTAATGTGGAATTCTTATAATTATAGTATATGATTTATTGCTGAGTTTAGTCTAATTATAGACTTTGAAAAAAATATGAAGAAGTTGGTATGAAATATTTCACAAATGGCGAAAATTTATCTTTTGGTGTTTCAAACGGTTGTTATCTCGTTTTAAGAGTACTTGGGGATTAGTTATCCACAGACTTGTGAACAATGTGGATAAAAGTGTTGAAACGTATGTTTGCATGGGTTTAGTGGGGGCAATCCGGCGTTTTTGCGTAATAAATATTTAGCGAAAAGAAAAACGCGTGTGTAAAACTTTGTGGTAAACTAAAACAGACTTATTAACACTTGGGGAAAAGAGGTAAAACATGCAAATCAGAATTATTGCAGTCGGTAAATTAAAAGAAAAATATTTGGTCCAGGGCATTCAGGAATACATGAAACGTCTAGGAGGCTATACAAAAATTGAATTAATTGAAGTGCCCGATGAAAAAGCACCCGAAAACTTAAGCGATGCGCAAATGATGCAAGTCAAAGAAAAAGAGGGCGAACGGATCTTAGCTAAAATTAGAGAACAAGACTATGTTTTTGCACTAGCAATTGAAGGTGTAAATCCAACTAGCGAAGCATTTGCCAAACAAATTTCACAATTGATGGTCCAAGGAAAAAGCAGTTTTGTTTTTGTAATTGGTGGCTCTTTGGGCCTAAGTCCAGCGGTTATAAAGCGAAGTGACACGCAAATTTCCTTTGGCAAAATGACCTATCCTCATCAGTTGATGCGTTTAATTTTAGTGGAGCAAATATATCGTGCTTTTCGGATTAATAACGGGGAGCCGTATCATAAATGAGGCTATTTAAATCCTGTAATGAGGAATTTTATTTAGAAAATGGCAGTATCGCTAAGGTAGCAGGGCTTGCGTAATTTAACACGGAGATAAATGGATTTTATTAAAAAAGAAGTTATGCATGATTGTTTATAAACGAAAAGATAATAATAAAAAATCTGCTGTGAAAACAACCGATATTTCATTTACGAAAGTTCAGGATTACATTTTAAAGTGTGGTCCTGAACTTTTTTATTGAAGAATAACGAGACGTCCAGAAGCTGATAAAATAGTGTTTTGAGTAGTAATGACTTCGCTTACTTGATACAATGAGATTAAAATACAACTAGGAAAACGAGGTGTTTTTATATGAAATATTGTCCAGAATGTGGGAGTAAGGTGATAGCGGGGGCAAAATTTTGTCCAGAGTGTGGTTACAAAATTCTGGCTCAAAATGAAAAAGCAACATTTCCTGGGGTAGCAGTAACCAAAGTTTCTTCTGTTGTCTATATTAAAAGAACTTTAGCCAAATCGGGGATTGAAGAGACTAGTGTCATACCGAATATTGCTGAAAAAACATTGCTTACAGCATCAAAAACAATAGCTAGAGATACTAATCCCGCATTAATTCTTGGAATCATGAATACGGCCCTTTTTAAAAAAGGAAAAACGGGAGCGGTATTCACAGGTACCGAAGTCTTTGTGCGGGGAATGCTTGAGAATTCTGTGAAAATACCATACGAAGGAATAGTGGATGTAGCATATAGCGTTGAAAGAAAGGGAAATAGTAAGAGAAAGATAACAGAAGTTGCCATTCTCACAGTAGATTATCAAGATGGTAACTCTATTCGTGTCGACTCAGAACAGCTAGATTCTGATTTTCCACTTGAGTTTTTAGCCCAACTGCTGCAAAACTTTAATTTGAATGTAGACAAAATAGAGACTAATATTGAAATTATTTAGTAGCGATTGTAGGACTAGAGATTATTAGACGGGATTTAAACATTTAAAAAGTAAAATTTTTTTCTTAATGAATGAAGGTCAACGATAAAAATTATCTTTTGGGAAATGTACGTATAAAGATTTTGTTTCATTAGATTTCGGGATGCTAAAAATCACCTAAAACATAATTACTTGCAAAAACTAAGCGCGTGTAAGTGTGCTATAGTTATGAAGACTTATGAGAATTATGGATAGCCTTGTAGATGCCGCATTTTAGCGCTGCTGGTAATATGTGCTGTTTTATTTCTTGAGGTAACGTAGAAAATAATTTGGAGGAACAAATGAACAATAACGATCGATTATTACGGTTGCGTTATGCAATCGACCTTAAAGATGCTGATTTAATTAAAGCTTTTGAACTCGGTGAGCACCCTGTGACCAAAGAAGAAGCCCGGGCGATGCTGACAAAAATTCAAGAAAAACACGAAGACAATGCAGAAAAAAATGTCTACGAAAAAGCCATCAATAATCAAGTTTTTGATGCTTTCTTAAACGGCTTGATTCTTTTAGCCCGGGGTCCGCAAAAAGATAAACCGGCAACAGCAGACACACCACAAAAGAGTAAGGAAATTAAACATATCAATAATGTCTTACTGAAAAAGTTGAAAATCGCACTTTCAATGACGACTGAAGATATCTTAGCTATTTTTGCGGAGGTTGAGCTTTACCCGTCAAAAGGAGAAATCGGCGCTTTTTTACGAAAAGAAGGACAACGGAACTTTAAGTCTTGTGGCGATAAATATATGCGTAATTTTCTTAAAGGATTGGGAATTTATAATAGAAGAAAGTAGTAGAAAAATTGATAAAGAGGACCCGTCATTAGGTAGTACCGATAATGACGGGTCTATTTTTCTTGAAATCGAAAGTTCATTTGAAAGATATTCTAGACTGATTCATACTATAAAAATAATAAAAAGATACTAAGCTTACAAGGAAGCTTACCATCAATTGGCTGACCTTGTAAGCTTAGTATTTTTGTTGTCAGGATTATTTTGTAGGAGTTTTTTTAATTAAGTTTTTTATTACTCTTGAATTTCAGTTGAACCTTATTTTGAAATTAGGCGAACTAATAATTGCCCATCGAAAAGCATAAAGAAAAGTAAGCATGTAAAAAAACGGAAATGATACCCAAAAGTCCAATACTTCATTTGGTGAGGCTTAGCTATGATTGGAAATTTGCGCGTAGCCTAAGCATAGTAGAAAAATAGAAAAGGATCTTATGTGTTAGTGCGTGGTCTTGTTATAAACCCCGCGCCAAGCGAAAATTTTAGTCTATTAAATGGATATTTCACAATTCAATCATTTTACATCTGCATAAAAGGACAACTATAATCAAAATATACCTACCGATTGGTACAAAAAATTATTGGAGGCGCGCTATGGAAAAATATGAAAATATTATTATTGGTTTTGGAAAAGGTGGTAAAACACTGGCAAAAACGTTAGCTGCAAAAGGACAATCGGTTTTAGTTATTGAAAAATCACAACGAATGTATGGTGGAACGTGTATTAATATCGGGTGTATTCCGTCAAAATCACTTATTTTAAATGGCGAAAAGAAGATGGATTTCGTCACTGCTGTGGAACATAAAGAAAAACTAACGAAAATGTTACGTAATAAAAATTATCATATGATTGCTGATGAAGCCACAGGCGTAGTGCTAGATGGCACGGCGCGTTTTATTTCAGACCACATTTTAGAAGTCGCTTTACCAGATGGCACAAAAATGCAGGTTGAAGGGGAAAAGATCTTCATTAATACCGGTGCGTTGCCGATTATCTTGCCTATTGCTGGGTTGGCACAAAGTAAATACCTGCTTGATTCCACCAGCGCAATGGATCAGGAAAAATTACCAGAAACACTGGTCATTATTGGGGCTGGTTATATCGGTTTAGAGTTTGCTTCAATGTTTGCTAGTTATGGTAGTAAAGTTATCGTTTTAGATGCGCATACTGAATTTATTCCACGCGAAGATGACGATATCTCAGAAATGATCTATCGTGATTTAACGAACGCAGGCATTGAGTTTCACTTAGGTGTAACGGTCGATCAAGTAGTAGACAAAGACGCTACCGTTGAAATTAGCTTCACAGAAAATGGCGAGATGAAAAAAGTTGTTGCGGATAAAGTTTTAGCTGCAACTGGTCGAAAACCAAATACTGCAGAACTAGGTTTGGAAAACACAACAATTTCAGTCGATGATCGTGGTGCTATTGTCGTCAATGATCTACTGCAGACAACAGCAAAAGATGTTTGGGCAATTGGGGATGTTAAAGGCGGCTTGCAATTTACTTATATTTCCTTAGATGATTATCGGATTATTTTGGATCAATTGATTGGAGAGAAAAAGCGCCGAGTCTCTGATCGTGAAGTTGTTCCTTATAGTGTCTTTATTACGCCACCGTTGTCTAATGTTGGCTTAACTGAAAAAGAGGCTAAAAAAAAGGGCATTGCGTATAAATTATTCAAATTCATGTCTGCTGGAGTGCCTAAAGCACAAGTTTTAGAAGATCCAAAAGGTATTTTTAAAGTTCTGGTTGATCCTGAGACTAACCAAATATTAGGTGCAAGTATTTATGCTGAAGAATCCCACGAAGTCATTAATTTGATCGCCTTAGCAATGAAGGGCAAACTGCCTTATACATTATTGCGTGATCATATTTATTCACATCCAACCATGAGTGAAGCGTTAAATGATGTTTTGAAGTAAACAAATTAAATTTACTTTGAAAAATTGGGTATAGCATTCGTGAAGAGGAACACTCAAAAGGAGAATTATTACTTTGAGTACAAAAGAAAAACTAATTGCTGCAGCCCGGGAGCTAATCTACCGACAAGGCTATAACAATACCTCCATTCGTGATATTCTACTGGCTGCAAATGCTGGCAAAGGGCAACTTTATTATTATTTTGATTCGAAAAAAAGTATCGGACTAGCAGTTATTAAAGAAAATATTGCCATTTGGCAAAAAGAATTGTTTGAAGGTATTTTAGCCCCCAGCTCGCAGCCGGAAAAGGATTTTGCTGAAATGCTCACTTGGATTTTTTCCTTCCATCAAAAACAACAACACTATTATGGCTGTCCGATGGGAAATCTTATCGTAGAGTTGTCCTTAGAAGATGAAGATTTTCGAATTTTACTAAATGATTTTATGCAACAATGGCTTGTAGCTTTGGCAAACAAAATCAAAGTATTACGTTCAATTGATTTAGCCGCCGCTAAAATAGCGGCACAAAAAGTTATTGCACAAATTCAAGGAAGTATCCTTTTGCTAAAAGTAACGCAAGACTTAACAATTTTGGAAAGCAACCTACTGGAACTAAAAAAACACTATATAAAAGCCAATTAGCTTTTATGCTTAAGAACCTGTCAGGCTCTCTTTGGTTTATAAGGGGAGTAGGGCAGGTTTTTTAGCAGTAAAGCTAAGATTCTTTAGGGTTATCCTTGTAAAAAAAGTAGCCCCATGATTTGAAAAAGACTTTGCCTGCAGTACATTATTCAGCGACTTTAATTATTGGCTTAGATAAACTACTAGTCTTTATTTTTTTTGCTATTACATACATGAGTTAAATTTGTGGGCGGTAGATGTAATCTGGATAAAATCGTTTTTGCTAGCAATATCAGTCTAATTGTTAAATAGGTCCGATAAAAAAATTAACAATAAAAAATCCTCCAAAGCCTTACGCAAGATTTTGGAGGATAGGTGTTATTCTTTGTAATTGTGGGTAGCCTGTAAAGTGCCGTCCTTTTTATAAATACGTAAAGTTGACTGTTTATTAGTAGCAATTTCTTTGCCCCGTTTAATCGCCTCTTCTTTGTTTGAATACGTATCACTGGCACGTTTAGCACCTACTGATAGTACTTCCCAAAAATCATTCCTATATTTTACTAGTACATCAGCGGTTAATAATTTTGGTGCATTGTCATCTTTCTTGTGAAAATCATTTTTTTGCGGATCGGCTGCTTGTTTAAATTCGGCTTTTTCTTTTTCATCGGCAGCGGCATACCATTTTTCTGCTTGACTCGTGGCAATCGGAATCGCGCGATCTTCAGGATAGCCATCTGCTAGTAACGCATTGGCAATTTCAATTGTCTTCTTTTTTACTAAGGGCTCCAAATTTTTCAGTGATGCCGGATAGTCCAACATGTCCCATGCCATAAAATAACCCCCTTTGTATTGTTAATTTCATCATACTACGATAAAAATTTTTTTAAAATGGATAAGGTTGACTGAGAGATTTTATTAACGGGTAATAAGTTAGCTTCTAATTAAAGCTAGTTTAATATGGGATAGAGCAATGGATGTATTGCGAAATATTGTATCAAAAAGTATCAATAAAAAAATTACCCCATGCACGATTTTTAGAGCGGGGTAAATCAGTTTATTGATAATAATTATCTAAGAATAAGGATTTTTTTGAGTAAAACGTTCAGAAATTACCTGTTGAATCAAAGTTTCTATTTCTGCGACATCATATTTATTGCAGCAATCAGAAAAAACATAGTAATAGCTTTCCCTTGTTCGAAAAGACTCAAGATATATATTTGAGAGCAGTATATCACCGGGAGTATCTTCTTCATACAGAACTAAATCCAGCTCATATTTATTTCCTAATGTATTTTTTAAAATTTGAATCGTAAGGGATGCTAAAAATGGATTAACACTATGGTGAACAGAAATCAAAATACGTTTATTTGATAGATCTTGCGCAATGTTTAAGATTGAAGAGTAGTTTATTTCAGATAAAATACTTCTATAACGCTGAAGTGGGTCATCAGGATAAAACTGGTTTTGACAAAAATCCATAAAGTCGTGGACGTCTTTGGAATCTGTAGGTGTTCTTAAATTTTGGGCTGTTAAAAAAATTCCCCAAGAATCGAAATTAAGCACAAAACCATTAAAATAATAAAGTTGTGAATGGTATTGATAGAGATAATGGGACAAGATGCGGTGCCTTTTTGGGAAAGCTTCACTTTCAATATAGCCAATACGACACAAGTAACTTAAAATTTGTTGATTTTGATAATCTAAGTAAGTTTTTTCTTCTCGTTGCTGTTTTGCCAGTCGAAAAGCAAATGACGAGTAAACTGAAAAATTTCGCGTACTACAAAAGAAATCGTAAAACATTAGACCTTCATGAAGTGTATAAGGGCGATCATAGTTTTTCATATATTGAAATAAAATACTATTTATAATATCAAAAAGCGGACGATCCTTTTGTTCAAAATCTTTTGGAAAACTGTAATCACGTGTTTGATTAAAGCGGGTAAAAGATATTTTCATCCATAGTTTAATTTGAAGTTCTTCCATCTGGTCAAAGGTTACGTCTAGTTGTTCTTTGAGGTCTTGGATAAGGGGACCATACATTTGATTGACTTCTTTACTGAACTCGCTTTTGTTTTCTTTTAAAAACCAATAATAGCTATAAAAAAAATAACGAATTTGATTTTCACTGCCGGTTATTTTTCCTCGTTTAATGGTTATTTGGAATTCTTCCAAAAGTTCGTTTAGTTCGGCAATCCGTCTATAGTAAGTTGCGGAGCTAATATTAAATTGATCTTGAAAAACTGGTCCGTTGATGGATCCATTGTCAAAAAGCCACTTCACTATTTGAAATTTTGTTGAGTGTTCTAAAAATTTTAGAAAGCACACTTTCAGCGGGAAGGTGGGATCTTTTTTAAAAGTGAGAGTTTGCTGTTCTTCGATTATTTCAATACTATTAGAGAAGCCATTTTCTACGACAAAATCAGCTAATAATGCCAGATACTCTGTCAATGTATTTGGTGTAATTACCAAATTTTTACAGAGTTCATCTTTGGTGCAAATACCACCATTATTGTACAAATAAACCAGAATGTCGTTCATAAAATCATATGGTTTTTCTAATAACTCTCTTTTTAGCAAAGTAACACCCCCTTGGTAATACGATCAATGATTTCATAGCTTTAAAAATGCCAGTGGAAAATTAGTACATTTATATAATATTAGAAAAAATAAAAAAAATGAAGTAAAATGAAGTCGATTGAGACAAAAGGAGCGTAGCGAAATGAAAAAAACAGTAGTTATCGGTGCCTCCCACAGTGGACAGATGGTAGCAAGTGAAATTAAACGATTTGACCCGGATCATGAGGTTGTTTTAATTGAAAAAGAAAAAAATGTACCCTTTATTGCTAGTGGTATTAACTTAGTTTTAAAAAATAAAATCCACGATTTATCTGACGCAATCGCCCCCTTAGTCGATTTAGATAAAATTGGGGTTAAGTCTTTTTTTGGTTATGAAGTTGTTGAGATTAATTGGAATAAAAAAACTATTCGTTATACTAATGGCAAAGGTTTACAAGAAGAGGACTATACTAATTTAGTTCTTGCGACCGGTTCTAAACAGTACTTGCCGCGACAATACATGAATGTAAAAAATATTTATAATTATAAATCATTTTCAGAATCTCTAGATGTTTTGAAAGTGTTAGAAAATGCTAATACTATTGCGATTTCAGGGACAGGTTATGTTGGGGTAGAATTAGGAGAAGTATTAACCCAATTGAACAAGCAAGTATCTATCATTGGGCCTACCAAAAACTTGATACAAGAGTATTACGATCAAGAAATAAGTGATTGTATTAAGCATAAATTTACTAATTACGGTACTTCTCTTTTTTTAGAAAATCAAATTATGGATATAAATGAAGAAGATAACAGGCTTAACTTACAACTTTTGGAGGGTTCTGTTGCTTGTGATGTTTTAATAATGGCGAATAATTCAAGGCCTAATAGTGAACTATATTGGAATGGTTTAAGAATTTCGCAAGACAAAACAGTAGAAGTTAATCAGTATCTTCAAACCAATCAACCGCAAGTATATGCTATCGGGGATCTTATTGCGTTACCGAATTTACTGACTAAGAATAAGACAAGACTATCGCTAATTACCGAGGCACGACAAACGGCTAGGATTGCAGCGTTAAATATAGTCGGGAAAAAAACTGTTATGCCAAAACAACTTAATATTTCTACAACGCAACTTTTTGGATTATATTTTGGTTCAGTGGGTTTAACGAAAGAAAAACTTGAACAGTCGAATATTGCCTATAAGACGATTAGGGTTGGAAATCTCTCTTCGTTTGAGAAAATACGAATTTCATTGCATGTGGATTTTAAGGATAGAATAGTGGGTGTACAAATAGTAAGTGAAAAAAATATCCAGACGTTACTAGATCTGTTGGAAATTGTTATTAGAAGTGGCTGGAAAATGGAAGAGCTATATTGTAATAACACATCTTTTTTCCCAATGTCACCAAGTTTTACGTCCGTACTTCATGAAGCTGCAGCCTGCTACTTAGCACAAATACGAGAAGAGTAATCATCCATAGTATTAAACAATTATTGAAATTTTAAAAGACACAAAAAAATTGATGTAACGTAATTTTTACTATTTGATTGGTATTAGTAAAGGCAATAAAAAGCAGACCTATCTTTTAAAATAGATAGGTCTGCTTTTTATTGCGGGCGTACTATGGTTAAGATATCTCCAAACAAAGCGTAATTATTCCCAGCTAATCGCGCAACTGGTCGCAATTTTTCATTGAGAATATATTCTTTATCTAGGTCGAAAACACTTTCAGCAAAATAATAATCCAAAACTTTTAAAATAAATAAATCAGAGATTATCACGCCTTGATCATCTTTTAAAGGGATTTCGTGTTGTAACTTAACTTCTAAACGAATTAATGGGTCGATAAGTCCAGGAGTGGCAACACTGCGACTTTTAACTGTTGGCATATCGATTAAAGAAAGTTCACTTTCATCAGGCTTTAGACTAGCGGCCGTTTCATTCATTTGATGTAAAATATTTTCATCTACGACATGAATGACCCCTTCTTTTGTCTGACTCAGGTTTCTGGCAGTATCTTTTTTTTGGCCATTTTTTCGGGTAGTTGCAATCAAAACATAAGGTAAGTCACTAGAGACTACTGTGAAAAAACTAAATGGCGCCAGATTAACGACATCATTTTCACTACTTTTGGTTGTAATCCAAGCAATTGGTCGCGGGGCAACTGCGCCTGTTAAAAATTTGTAATTTTGTTTTGGTGCCAATTTATCGGCTGAAAAATGGATCATAAATGAGCCTCCTTAAAAATAAGAATACAATAATACCCGAACGTCAATTGTGCTACCTATTTGCTGTCTATTTTTATCATATCAATTTATAGACAACAGTAAAACGATAGCGTTGTGTTCGGGTAATTATCTTACTTATTTTAAATGAATTGAATTAAAAATCGGGATGATTTTATTCTTACGCACGTTTAGTATTGGCATCACTTGTGTCAAATGGGCGTACATAATCTTCAATTTCTTGTCGTTTGGGTTCCAAGAAAGGTGGTAAAGATAAAATTTCGCCGGCGGTTTCATAAGTTTCGTCTTCTAAAAAGCCAGGACCATCTGTTGCAAGTTCAAATAAGACATTTGGTGCAGCCATGAAGTATTCAGAGGCAAAGTAAAAACGTTCTGTGAACCCTGAATTTGGAAATTCCAACTCATTAATGCGACCAATCCACCATTCCAAAGCTTCTTTATCCGCAACGCGTAATGCTAAGTGGTGCACATTACCAAAACCTTCTGTAGCTCGAGGGATATCATCACGGTGTTCTACAATAATGCTGGCACCGTTACCCCCTTCACCAATTTCAAATAAATGAAAGTCTCCATCATTTGCTGTTTCTTTAAAACCTAAAACATTTGTTAGAACTAAGTTCATGTGTTCAAAATTTTCAATTGTAACAAAAGCAGGCCCTAAGCCAATTAGCGCGTGCTCACTGGGCACATTGCTGTTTTTCCAAGGTGTACCACCGGCAACGCCTTGGTTATTTTGGTCAGAAATCAATTGATAGCGTTGATTATCAAAATCTTCAAATTCCATATACTTCTTACCAAAGCGTTCTTTAATTTCGCCATGTTCGACTTTGTGATCATCAAAGCGAGATGTCCAGTAGGTCAAAGCAGCATCATCTTTGACACGAAATGAAGTACGAGAAATTGTATTTGTACCTTTCGTACCTTTTGGAATACCTGGAAAGTCAAAAAATGTCATATCTGTTCCGGCAGAACCTAAGTCGTCTGTGAAATATAGATGATAAGTTTCGATATCATCTTGATTTACTGTCTTTTTAATTAGACGCAGTCCTAAGATATCAGTAAAAAAGCGATAGATTTTTTCAGCGCTTGAAGTCATTGCAGTAACGTGGTGAAGCCCTCTAATTTGTGTATCCATTTTAATTCCTCCAAATTGGTCAAATAGTATTCTTACTAAAAGTAAGTATAACGATTAAACATATTTTCAGCAATTAATATGCTTTAATTACTTATTAAAATATGGAAAAGCTTATCCACTTAAATTATATATCCCACTTTTTTGAATGAATTTCAATTGAAAAAATTTACCATAGTCTGTTACTTTGGAGTACACTAAATAGTAATAAAAAGTAAAGGATGTGTTGGTTTGAAACAAAATCATCTGTTTTTTGATTTGGATGGTACCATTATCAATTCACAAAAAGGAATTTTTTCTTCGATTCGTTATGCATTACAAAAAATGAACTTATCGGATTTATCAGATGAAGAACTACTTTCCTTTATTGGACCACCGCTGTTAACATCATTTAAAAAAATCGGTATGGATGAAGAACAAGCAAACAAGGCGGTTGTTTTTTATCGTGAACATTATCAACAAAGTGGGATGTTTGAAATCACTCCTTATGAAGGTATCGAGGAAGCTTTAGCCAAACTAGCTAAGGAAAAGCAGCTTTATTTAGCTACTTCAAAACCAGAAGTTTTTGCCAAGGCAATTTTAGATTTTTTGGACTATACACAATACTTCACTGGGATATATGGCGCCGACTTGGATAATAAACGCAGTGAGAAAGCAGCAGTTTTAGCTTATGGGCTTGAAAATACTGGATTAAAAGATAAATCTACTGCTGTCATGATTGGTGATCGGGAAAATGATATTTTAGGTGGTAAAGCAAATAATATTTTACCAGTTGGTGTTTTGTATGGCTTTGGCGACCAAGCAGAATTAAAGGCAGCAGGGTGCGAAATTTTTGTTGAATTACCAAAAGATCTAATTAATCTGTTTAATGGATAACTTAAAGAACTAGGTTTTGATACCTAGTTCTTTTACTATTTAAAATGGGAAAAAGAGCAATACAGAAAAAATATAAAAAAATTTTTAACGAATTTATTGAACGTAGTCATCGACAACCTAAGATAAATATGACTTATTTTCTTTTGATTAACCTGGGTTAATTTTTTGAATTCGGTGCAAATACGAACGTTGGGATAAAAGCTAGGATTATACAAGTTTACACCGGCAGATTTTTTTGTTTTTTTTGTGTTGACCAATGCTTCTTAAAGTGGTAAATTAATCAACGTTGGCAAGGCAGTCACACGATTGAAAACAACTTGAAACATTTTTGAAAAAAGTTGTT
>NZ_JAILYE010000008.1:0-89052 GCF_021011285.1 Enterococcus sp. SMC-9
ATACGGCCACGGCCATAGGCATCTGGTAAACCAGTAATGACACCTGAGCGACGTGCTGCGCGCATTTCTGGTGTATACGCATCAAAGACCCCTTGGTTATGGGTTTTGCGGTAGTCGCGGAAGATATGTGAAATTTCAGGATCGATTTCAAAACCGTATTCTTCAGCGGCTTGTTCAGACATACGAATTCCACCAAATGGTTGTAAACCACGTTTGAAAGGTTTGTCTGTTTGGAAACCAACCACCGTTTCTAAATCTTTATTTAAATAACCAGGACCATGAGAAGTAATCGTTGAAACTACTTTTGTGTCCATGTCTAAAACGCCACCGTTGTCGCGTTCTTGTTTGTTTAATTCCATTACTTGATCCCAAAGTTTTGTGGTAGCTTCTGTTGGGCCAGCTAGAAATTCATCTGTGCCGTCAAATTGTGTGTAGTTTGCTTGGATAAAATCACGTACGTTAATTTCTCCTTGCCATTGTTTTCCTTTAAATCCTTGCCAAGCGTTTGTCTGTAAATCTACTGTCTTTTGCATTTGTCAATACTCCTTTATTTTTAAATAATTCCCATTACACTTGCGACAATTGGAACTACCACGGCTGTTGTAATTCCGACAACGACAACGGAAATACTTGCCATCGCTGTTTCTGTTTCCCCCATCTCCATACTAACGGCAACCCCTAAAGCATGACCCGCCGCACCGAGTGCTAAGCCTTTAGCAATTGGATTTTTAACTTTAAACCATTTCAAAGCAATAGCACCTAATGCATAAACTAAAACACCATTAAAGATAACCGAAAAGGCTGCGATAGAAGCGATACCACCAACTGAAGTAGCAACAGGAACCGCAATTGCTGTTGTTGCCGCCTGGGGAAGTAAAGAGGCAATGAGTTGGGGATGCATCTTAATTATGTAACCAGCTAAAACCACAGAACCGGCTGAAACGACCGACCCAATTGTAATGGCTACCATAATTTCCATAAAGTATTTTTTTAAGATATCGCTTTTTTTATATAAGGGAATGGCAAAGGCGATTGTGGCAGGTTCTAAAAAGAACATGATAATTTTGCCACCTTCATTGTAGTCGTCATAGCTGATACCTGTGATTTCTAGAACTATAACACCTAATATCATCGCGACAAACAACGGAGTAAATAAGAAGAAGCCTTTGCTTTTTTTAAATAAAAATGTACCGATACCAAAAACGACTAGAGAAATGATAATACCAACATATGGTGTCATATTAAGAAACCTCCTTTAAACCTTTGTTAAGTGATTTTTCTTCATCTGCTTGTGCATGGCGATCTTTAATACCCAATAACAAACTTGAGCCCCAACCTGTCGCTGCCATTAAAGCTAAAGTTGCAATGAGAATAACCACTAGAATTTGGATGCCAGAGCTTTTCATAATCCCTAATGAATTAACAAGCGAAATACCTGATGGCACAAATAAGAAAGTAATCACACTTGATAAGCTGTTAGCTAATCCTTCAATTTGTTCTAATTTAACAATGCCCGTACATAAAGCACCAAATAAAAGTAGCATCCCGATTAATGAAGGTGGAATTGCAAGAGGTAATACTTTAGCAATACCATTTGAAATGAGCATAATTAGTGCAAATACGAAAGCCTGTTGTAAGAATGAATAAACTTTTTTTTCCATGTTTTTTCGCTCCTTTGTTTTGTTTACATGCTTAGTATACGAGAATTCCCAACTTTGTTACCGCTTTCTTCATAAGTTGCGTCATTTGAATCATGAAATGCAAAAAAAGGCACATGACTTACACCGTCATGTGTCCTCTTTACAAATGCACTGCGTTTCATCAGTTTCTACAACCTTTTATCGCGATTTTTCACACCTATTTATTCTAAATTTAACCGCTCTTTAAACGCTTTTAAATAGGAGCGGCTAACGGGAACTTTTTCCCCATTTTCCATCGTAACTTGCAATGTATGATTAAACCAAGGCTGGATTTCCTTTACCTTTGTCACATTAATAATAAAACTACGCTGCGTTTTAATAAAAAGGGCTGGCGGTAATTTTTGTTCAATCCCACTTAAGGTTCCTGTTGTCACGTACTGTTTTTCATCGGTAAAAATGCTAAGACTGCGTTCATCCACTGAAACCATTTGAACCGTTTCAGGATTAATTAAAAAAATACGATCGTCGCTATGAATGGGAAACGTTGAAAATTGTTCTACGCTTTTGGTTGTTGTTCTTTGGTTTTTATTCACCTGTTTTTTTGCTTTATCAATAATTTCCATCACTCTTTTTTCTTCAAAGGGCTTTAATAAATAGTCACTCGCGTTGACTTGAAACGCCTGCAATGCGTAATCATCATAGGCTGTGGCAAAAACCAAGTAAGGTGGATCACTGAGGGTGACGAGTTTTTCTGCTAATTCAAAACCACTTTCATCAGTTAAATGAATATCTAAAAATAGAATATCTGGTTTTTGTTCCATCATTTTAGTCATCGCCTCTAACACACTTTCTGCCTGCGCCACACTGGTCACAGCAGGATGTTGACTGACCAAATAATTTAACTCTTCTCTTGCTAAGGGTTCATCATCAACTAAAAGCACATGCATTATTCATTTCCTCCTTCAAGCTCCAATGGTAGGCTAATGGTAAAGACCGCACCACCAGCTGCTTTATTTTCCGCTTTTAACTGACCAGCATCGCCATATAAGCTGTGTAAACGTCGATTCAAATTTTCCAACGCTGTCCCCGTTCCTTTTTCAGAAACAACAGCTTGTTTGCCTAATTGCGACAATAACGCAGCTTTTATTCCCACACCATTGTCTTCCACTTGTAAAATTAAAACATCTTTTTTACTGGTAATGGTTACGTGAACATGATTATTTTCTTTACGATTAGAAAAAGCATGTTTAATCGCATTTTCAACCAAAATCTGGACAGCATATGACGGAATCAAAGCTGATTGAAGCTCGTCTTTTATTTTCACATCGATTTGGTAACGATTAGGAAATCGAGCTTGTTCTAATTGTAAATAGGCTGCTAAATGTTGCAATTCTTGGCTTAAAAGTAGCTTTGTTTGGCGGGCACCAGTCAAATTCCCCCGAAAATACGTACTTAACTGTAATAATAAACTGCGAGCCTGATTGGTATCACGGCGCATTAAAGCGGAAATTGTATTAATGGCGTTAAAGAAAAAGTGGGGATTTACTTGAGCTTGTAGCGATTTAATTTCGGCATCCTTTAACAGTTGACTTCTTTCTTCTGCTTCCCCTAGCTCGATTTGAGAAGAAAAAATCGTTGCTAGTCCCTCTGCCAGCTCTTCTTCCACATAAGTCAATTTTGTTTCATCGGTAAAGTACATTTTCAGAGTACCCACAACTTTTTCATGAGCAAAAAGTGGAATAACAATCGCAGCAGCCAAAGGACAATTAGGATTTTTACACCCAATTTGTTCTTTACTATGGGCAATTAGCATACTTCCAGATTGCAAAACTTTTTTAGAAAGTTCAGTAATCACTTCAATTTCTGGAATATGGTGATCGCTGCCTGCCCCCACATGGGCTAGAATTTGATGTTTATCGGTAATACTGATTGCGGCTAATTTGGTATAGCGTTGAATAATTTCTGCTGCTGCTTGGCTGGACTCCCGCTTTAACCCTGCCCGAAAATACGGTAAAGTTTGAGCTGCTAAATTTAATACATCATGCGTTTGAACCGCTTTGGCTTGTTCTTCTTGTTTTAGAGTGATATTAATAATGGACATGAAAATAAACGTCCCAATGCCATTAATCATAATCATTGGTCCAGCAATCATTTGCGCTAATGCTGGTCCGCTAAAAAAAGCCACGAAGACCATTTGAATGGATTCCATCAAAATACCCACCAGCGCATAGACCCAAGCTTTATTTTGCCACTGCTTTTTAATTAGTAGTAATCGGATTAAGCCTGAAACAAGACCAATCAAAAAAGAAGAAAAGATATAAAAGCTACCTTGCCCGCTACCTTGGAAAAAGCGATGAATCCCTGCAATCCCACCCACGGTTGCGCCAACACTTGGGCCGCCCACTAAACCGGCAACACTGATCACTAGCGTACGGGCGTTGGCGATGGAGGTGTTCTCTGAAATATGGGTTAAAAAATTGCTTGGTACAATCTTATTACCCGCAATTTCAATTCCGGTAAAATTCGTTAAAATGGCAAACAGCCCGAAAACAACAATCAAAATGACTTTAGAAGAAAACTGTTCCCGATTTTCTAGTACGCGCTTAAAATAGGAGACATTTACTAATAAAAAGGCTAATAAAATAATTAAGCCTACTCGCTCCATCATCAAAATAAATAAATCCAACATATGTATGCCCTCTTTTATTTTCCATTTTCCTAATAGTAGTGGTGAAGGACCCTGATTGTCAATTTTCAATAAAATAAAAATAGCCCATTAGCTCGCATCAATTTTAGAAAAACACAAAACAAACCGCCCTAAGCCGTAGCTCAAAGCGGTTTGTTTTCCTGTTTTTAATACAACTCTAAATATTGTCTACTTGGGAGGCGGCTTGTTATACATCAACATATAAACATTGCTATATAGGCATTTCAAGTCCCTTATTTAATTTCATCTTTGTATAACCCTATATAGCATATGCCCCTTTTATGCCCCTTGAAAATTCATTCTTAACAATCTGTTCGCTTTACAAAAACAAACGTACGTTCGTATAATTAAAGCATCAAAAACTTGGAAGTGATTTTATGCGTATCCCACCACCTTATCAAGATCGAAAATTATTAAAGTGGAATGGTTTCTTTTTATCTGAACATACTAAACAGCTATCTAAAGAAAAAACAGAAACAAATTTTATTGTTCCGGAAAAAGAGCTAATGACGTCCGATGAAATAGATCGCACACTATATGAAGCTCGATTAAAAGATCGCAGTATTGCAATTCAAAAAGAAGAAGTAGATGCTGATAACCACTATTCGCCTGACATTGTCGGTAAAATACAAGGCTACGATGAATTAGGGATCTATATTGCCAATCAAAAAGTTGATTATGATGAAATACGAAATGTTGAATTTATTGAAGTCGCAAAATGGTCTGCATTGGAGGAATAATGATGATTAATTTAAAAGGTACTGTTTCTCAAATCAAAGTGTTAAAAATGTCTGATCATCCCCTAATCTACTTTCAATTGAATGAGCACCACTGCTTAATCGCTACCCACGCACTAAATTTTTTAGCTGACGTTACTGTTAATAGCACAATCAGCATTGCTGGTCATTATAATGCTCGTAAACAATTTGTTGTAAGAAAATACAGCGTCTTAGGCAAACCTCAAATCGTGATTGAATTTGAGAAAAGTGTTTATCCGAAAAGAAACAAATAACAACTATTCGCCATATTAAAATGACAACTCTCAGCTTAAATGATATCCTTTAATCGGGAATATTTTCCCAAATTAAAAGAGTAGCACTTCACCTAGAAATCTTCCCCAAGCTGACTAAGTGTGCTACTCTTTTTATGGAGTATATTGTTGCTAACAGCATCATAGTATATTGTTATTTCAAATATTGCAAAAGATATACTGATTAATGACAAAAACCATGTCAAACTAAGTATGTGGTCAATCCCTTAGTGACTCCTTTTTTCTAAACTTGGCCACGCGCCTACTCCTTTTTGGGGTAGGTTTTTTATTTGTGTCTGATATAATATAGTTATGTAAAAATGAAGGTGGGGATTTAAGTGAAAAAAGTGTTAGGGGCGTTTTTTATATTTATAAGTTTAACAATCGCAGGGTGTTCATCAAGCGTTACTACCGACGATTTAAAAGCAAATGATTGGATTATTGAAGCGGCCAATAAAGACGACAAAGAACCATTTGACGTAATAGCTACTTTTTCAGATCATGTTATGACTTTGAAAGCTGATACTTCTAGCATGAAGTCTAGCGCTAAAAACGATTGGGAGAGCTTTGGTGAAGAACTTGGAAAACAAATTGCCGGTCAAATGAATATTACTTACGAATATGAATTGAATAAGGATGAAATTAAACTCCAACTCACAGAAGATACTGATAAAGAGGCTTATTATAAAGTAACTAAAGAAGATAAGAACATTATTTTCACACCAGATAAAGAAAAAAATGACGATCCTGACCAAGGAAAGAAAATGATTCTCAAGCCTTATAAGAAATCAAAAACAGCGTCGTCTAGTACGACTGCCACATCAACTAAAGAAAAAGAAGTTGCCTCTATTAACGAATATATTAAAAAGTTCAAAAATAAGTCTTTAGTAGTTCATAACGAGAAAAAAATGTCGAAAGATGATTTTGGTATGGCTCCAATGACGGCAAAAGACGCCGCCATGTTCTCGCTTATTAATACAGACAATGAAGACGATCAAAAAAATGCTCGCATTTTCGTATTTGATAATTTAAAGGACCTTAAAGAAACAAAGAAATATTATGACGATTTAGGAAAAGGCTCAGCCATGCTTTTTTCATATACCGCAGCCGATGAAGACAATTTAGTGCTAATGCAATTTAATGGTGATTTTGATCAAAAACTCGTCGAAAAATATACTGATGCTGCTTCATTAAAACTAACTGAACCTCCGTTTGATACTACTAAGAAAAATGAATCAAGTTCTTCCGAAGATGTTCAAAGTAATGAACCTGCTTACTCAGAGGAAAGCTATCAGACTCCCGAAGTTGAAAATCAAACAGAACCTAGTCAATCCACCCAACAGCAGAATCAAGAAGCAGCTGAAAATGAACCAACGCGTCAAACACAATCTCCGGAACCCGCCGAAGAGCAATATATAACGGCGCAGAACGGTGAAGGACCTAATCAAATTGCAGCACGAGCAGGAATTTCCGTGGATCAATTATATGAATTAAATGGTATCGATCCAAATAACTTTTTGCTGTACCCAGGAATGCAATTACGAATCAAATAAAATAGCCCCGACCTCAAAACGAGATCGGGGTTTTAATTTTATTTAATTGTACCCCATAAATTACCACGAACTCCATTACTATATGTTCGTACCGCCATATATCGTTTTTGGCCAGAATATGAAGTATAACGAATCCAAACGTAACCACCGCTTGTCTTTTTAGCCTCATATGTTACTGCTTGGCCAGCGCTATATTGCGCTACAACACTAGCTGCAGTTGTAGCTGCGCTTCTAACATTTATAGTCGTCCCTGCTGTAAATGTGGCATATTCTTCAGTCCAACCACTATCTGTTACGGGTGGCTCAGTATTCCCGTCAATCATCGCTACCCAACGCCGTTGACCAGAATAGCTGACGTAGCTTAGCCAATCGTAGCCGTCAACGTTGCGATAAATACGGTCATAATTGACTGACTGACCAACTTTATAATTTACGCCAGAATAGTAGCCGTTAAGCCCTAACCCGCTACGAATCTTAGTTTCTGTGCTAAATACATAAGTTCCGTTTTTAGCTTCATAGTTTACACTTGGTTTTTCTGGTTTTGGCGTATCTGTGCCAGGCTTAGGAGTTTCTGGGTCAACGTCTGGTTTAACAGGAATGGTAAAACCAGATTGCAAATCTTTTGCCAGTTGCGTTTTGCTAATGCCCCAACTCGCTAAATAGCTATATGGGTCCATGTGATCTCCCCAGATATTTAATGATATCCACTGATGCGACTTAATACCTTTTCCAGTACCATCAAGCGTTTTTGGAATCCCACCACGTTTAGCTAAATCACGAGCTAAATTGACGTATGACTTATAATCTTTTTGGAAAGTAGCTTTATTGTTAGTGCGAGCTAGTTCAATTTGAGCGTATGCCCGTCCATTCGCATAAGCTCCCGCACCATACTGATATGCTCCGTCTTGTGCTAATTTAATAACCCGGCCACCGCCACCGACAAAATAATTCACGAATGCGTTTTGCCAGTTACGCTTCATGTAACTAACTTCTCGATCTAGTGAATCAGCTCCAGTGTTACTTGGGTTTCCAGCTTCGTGTAGAATGATATAGTCATTTGATACCGTGTAGCCTGCTGGTGCACCGTTGCCAATATAGTCTTTTTCGACTGTGTAGGCGTTAGCTGATAACCCAATCCCCAAACTTGGTACTGCAATCGTCACCACAATAATGAGTGACATTAAAACACTTTTTAGCTTTTTCATATACAAACCTCCCAATTTTATTTATAAAAAATAGCCCTCGCAATGAGAGCTACTAATTAACTTATTTAGTTTCTTTGTCGCCAGGTCCTTTACTTTCAGCATTATCCTCAAAGACGTCTAACCACTTTTGCAGCCATGCAATCTTTAAACCTACCGCATGTGCATTTTCCAAAATGCTCCCAAATTCATACAGGCATAAAAGCACCGTCCAGATAAGAGCGACATTGATTGGTAAACTAATATCTAAAAGCGGTGATAATTTGTCTAATCCTGCAGCTGCTATGATTGTGGCAAATGCCATGAACTTATAAAGTAATCCCTCCAAATTGATTGCCGATTTCCAACTATGACTTTTGAGCGCTTTGATATATCCTGTTACGATATCTAGCGCCACAAAAATAAGGTAGACTGCCATAACTGGCACTCCACCTCCAAATAGATAGTCCATTATTTGTGTACCTCCTATTAAAACCACAAGTTTCATCCAAAATACCTTCACTTTCTACAAATTAAAAGACAATTGGTAATAAAACCGATTGTCTTTTAAATCTTTTTTTGTTCTACATTAACGTTTGAGTAAGCTAATCAAGAAAATTAAGAATGATGTTTTCATTTTTAAAGTAAATGTAGAACCATTTTTTGAAATATATTGAATATTAATTGAATTCACCCCGTTTCCAAGATGAACTCAACCTTTTAAATTTCGATTGTCAATCAAATATTGATTAATTTTTTATTTTACACCAATAATTCTTGTTGGATGTTTGCAAAGTCAGTTGAGATACCAGTTACACCCCAGTCAACTAAACTTTCTCTATCTAGGCTATCAGCTCCCCAAACGTACACTTCTACACCTTTTGACGTTGCCAGTTTAGTTCCAACTTCCGTTAAAAGCGGTGCATATGCTGTTATTCCACAAAAAGCATCTTTATTTTTGGATTCGCAAAAATCGACAACTTCTTGTGTAACATCTGTCGATGAAAGTAGATAAAGAATGTCAGATTTAGGGAATACGCTTCTGATTCTATCAATTCCTGTCGTGTCGTACCCATAGTGGATAACGTTAAGAAAGTTGTGCTTTTCCATTATACTTTTTACAATGTTTAAGCGATCAACTGTGTGTGCGCTAGCTCGATCAATATGCAGTCGCATATCTAATTTTTTACAAATCAAAAGCGCGTCCTCAAACGTCATTAACTTCTGGCCTTTAAATTCTGCTCCTTTCCACAAACCATAATCATATTGAGCTGCTTCTGCGTATGTGATTTGTTCAATATATTTTTCTTCATCGATTTTACTCCCATCAGCATTCCTGGCAGTTCGATTGATAGTTAAATCATGCAAATTAACAGGTACATTATCAGATGTGAATACTAAATCCATTTCCACTTCATTGACGCCAATTTTTTTACTACCCTTGTACGCAGCTTCTGTATTCTCAGGATAACTTCGCGAGAAGCCTCGATGATGAATACACTTCACTGGTGCGTCAAGCGAGACATTAACATTTCCTTCACCGCCATCATATCCAAAAAGTTTTCCGTCTAACAGATATGGAAATGGTAAAAATATGCTATAAGTAGAACCTTGATTTCTGATTGTTCCAAGCAAAGCATGCCCTAAAGCGTATTTGGGTAATTCTGACCACGGAATAGCAAATATTTCTAAAGTATCTGTTTTAAAAAGTAAATAATGAGCAGAGGTACCGGTTAGTTGAGCAAGGTCAATTGTTAATCCAGTTGTTGGGATTGCGCCAGAGTATCGTTCTCCGTCAACGCTGAATATCCAGTCAAATCCGGAAGGAAATGTAAGTGTCTTATTTTTCGTGGAAATTAATGGATATATTCTTCCGGGAGATCCTCCACCAAGAATCTGCACTGTAGGCATTCTGGGAGCGTAATCTACAGCTGGAAACCCATCAATATAAATCGGAAAATCTGAAATAAAAATGTGCTTATTCCCCGTTCCAATTCGAAACGATGTCACTAAAATTTCATTAGCGGTCAAAGATGTTACCCATGACTTCCAAGAGAAAGTTTTGGAGGTAACATCAAAAACCAACTTAAAAGCAGAACTTCCAGTAATTTGATTCACAACTTCTAAACCGGCTGGTATCAAGTATTGATTTGTTGCTGTCCCGTTACCCCAAATCAAAAGATCTTGGGCTCCATTAACACCATTAAACTTGAAAGTTTTTTTAGCTCTATCATAATTCGGTGGAGTAACTGATATTATTAGCGTTGCTTTAAGAACTGGCGCTGCTACTTTAGTATCCGTCACTGATCTATCAACTATATTAGTCGTACTAACCGCGTCTTTTCCGACAACAGCTACACTACCACCCGTCATTGCAGTTTTGACTTCTTGCGACAGCATGCCCATCGTAACTTGGCTAGCGCCGCCCTTATCAACCTTACCAGTTGCTAATCCGGATACTTGTTGATTTGTATTGGCTAAAGCCACTTTGTCTGCTTTAGTACTGTCAAGTTCCGCTACTTCTGCGTCTGTTTCAGCTAAAGCTTTCTTATCGGCTTTTTCGTCTCCCAAGATTTCAATATCTGTCCGAAATTTGTTGGCATCCGCTAAAACAGCCACTAAAGCGCCATATTCCGCTTGACTAACGATTCCGGTCATTTCCCCGGCCAACGCTTGGACGGTCATCTCAAATGTTTTAAGATGTGTAGCTTGCCCGTTTTGGATGACTTGGATATTAGCCACTACTTTTCCTGGCGTCATCATGCGGACGGGATACTCAATCCTAAACAAGCTATTTTCCACATCGATACACTCAAAAGCGGATAAATCAGCTAATCCACTCGCTTGATTTCGCCAGCGCAGATTAAGCATTAATCCAGGGACTTTACCGATTAGCCCGTTGTCCGTTACTTGGACGGTCATAGTGCGTCCTCGATAGTCGCCCTGACTGGCAAACTGGCGCTGAATAAAGTTGTCATTGGCCTTATCAATCACCAAATCCACATCTCTAAATTGATTTAATTCCAAAAATCATCATTCCTCCTCAATTATTGCTTGTCCGTGAATGAACTCTGTAGGTTCGCCATCAAAAAAAGGCGGAATAATCATCGAAACGATTGATGTGGTTCCGAGATATTCTCGCTCATATTCTGCAACGATTTCGCCTAGTTCCCCTTTTTGCTCATAGGTCTGTATCAGGCCGTTTTCTAAGCCACTTACCACGGCACAGTGCCCGTAATACTCATGCGTGATAAATGTATTGGTCAAAGCCAAAGAGCGCTCAAAACAAACAATAGCGCCCGTTTTAAGCTGGCTGTATTCTGGATTATCAATGACCTCCCAGCCGTATTTATCCCAATGGTACGCATGTCCAATCTCAGAGGCGGAATAGACATCCTGCCCCTCGATTGGGTCCATCTCGTTGTAGTACGTGCCCGCACCAAGGTCAGGTCCTCGCATCACGCCGCTATAGACGGCTGCTACTGCATAACACTGTGCATTTCCTGTCGATTGTCCGACTAATCTTTTCAAATGATTCAATCCTTTTTCATAAAACATCATTTAACCGCCCTTGCTAAACATCTATCCCCGCTCAAAAGAGACCCAAACGAGTAACCGATTGTTGAGATATTAACACCGCTGTATCGGCTATCTCCGCCCATTTGAATTATCTGGGTACTATCGCCTTTGTATGGTTCTAACAAAATAGCAGTATGACCATTGCTCCCAGCACCGCCAACTAAATTGTAAATCACAATATCGCCAGCTCGTGACTGACTTTGACTGATCTCCGTTAGCCAATTTCGACTCCCTCGCGCATCCGATGTCATAGAGCCGGTGTACCATTGCATGTTAGCTGGTACACGATAGCCCGCCTTATTCAAGACTAGCCATACAAAACCTGAACAATCTGTACCACCAGATTTATTCGGATTATTTAAATCACCCAGATCTGAGGAAGGGTGAACCATTAAATAGTAAAACCAGCCAAGCCATCCTTTGGCGATGGACACTATATCACTGTTTGGTCGTGTGATTTCAAGATTTTTAAACTTGTCATACCACGTCTGTGCCCATCCTTGACGTTCTGGGTGCGCAGTTGCCGGTCTCTCAAAATTCTCTTCGAATGTATAAGCTGCAGCTTTAGGATCAGACATGGATTTAAATCCAGAAACTGATGTTGGGCTAACTTTGCCAAGCCATTGCCCATTATACATACACCAATCAATTAAAGCTGATTGTGCTTTTGTCCCCGTGTAGTCGTCCGTTATACCAGCTTCGGCCATTAAGCGTTGAACATATTCACGACCATTCCACGTTGGTGCACCGACTAGCGGATAGGAAGAACCATCCCACTGTACACCGCCGAACCCGGGACCACCTACTTGTTCAGTGTTAGGATTCATCTCAGGACCAACTTCGCCTCGAATATTACCAAGGATTCCTGCAGTGGCTGCTTTACTAAAACCACGGGCAATTAAATATACCCACCATTGCCATGCAAATTTGTCAGCAGAACTCGTGATACCAGTCGGATACGTTCCATCCCAATCGCCGGGATTGCCACTGGGCCCACCGCCTTGGCCTGGATAAACTTCACGACCATTTAATAACAGCTTTCCATTAACGTCTGTTGTATCTGCTATAATATGGACTTTTTTATTTATTAGATAAATATCGTTATTGCCGACGATAATCCCAGCACCTTTTTTTGAACTAATAAGAGCAGCTTCGCCGTTTGAATCAAGATTAATTTGTAACGCTTTACCATCAAAATCAGCGAAAATAGGATTGCCATCAGAATCTGCACCAACGACTAATTCTGGAAAAGGATTTCCTTCAGTACCAATTGTACCGATTGATTTATTGCCACTCCAAAATTCCATGCCTTTTTTGGTCATTTCCATGATTTTCTTGCCATTATTCCACGCTTGAAGAGCACCGGCAACTAACTTAAGCTGGTCTCCTAGTGCATTAAACGACGTCTCGAAAACTTCAGCAATAATTTTACCGGTCAAAATAAAATCAGCATTAAACACACTATCAATCGTCCACGCTGAATTAAAGGGACCATTCCAGCCGTTCTTAGAAAATGCAATGCCGTTTTTGTTTAAGCGAATCACATGTTTTGCGGTATTAATATCAGGAGTATCCATAATCAAAATATTGGACGGCTGTGTTTTTGGCCACAATACAACATGTCCTCCTGCTTGCCCTCCACCAGTAATCATGGCTGATACATAGTCTGTAAACCCACTCATATAACTGTTAGTAGCATACTCTTTTAATTTCTCTTGAAATTGATTTGTTTGTTGCTGGTAAAAAGCAACTTGCGTATCACCAGCAACTAAAGTTTTAGTTTTTTCGTTCAACGTATCGTAGACAATACCAGTAACTTTTGATTCTAAATAAATATCATATTTTTTGTGATAAACGTGGAAAGTATCAAAAAGTCCATAGTTTCGAATTCGTGCAAACTCCTTTGCTTCTTCACTATCTGTCAACTTATCAAATTCAATTGTGATTGAAATCTTTGGTTTATCACAACCAGGGTTGATAGATTTAAAATAGTTGGTTGCAACCTTGTTTAAGGAGTTTAAATCTTTTACACCTTGGTCTTCCGTAAACTGTACGAATTCAGTACGCACGTCTGGATACTTATCAACCAGAGGACTATTCACAACATTCCCGTAGATGCGATTAGAGGTACCTTCCGCACCTTGTGCATCAACGTAGGGAATAATGCGCGTCTTCATTCCCGACCAATCAAGCTTGATTTTTAAACCTGCTAAATCTTTTCCATAACGAATAGTCCCAATATTATCGCGCCCACGACGTTTTAAAAGCGATAGTCTGAATGGTTCACGTTTGATTTCTCCGCCCCAATATTGCAGCAAAGAACCTTGTTCACCGGCTATACAATTTAAAACATTTCGTGCCTCAAATGTCGTGCTAGAAGTCGTTGGAATATCTGAATACAACAGAATATCAGATGACTTATCCATGCCGTTTTCAATGAGCTTCATTGCATTTTGAGCTGTTTGAGAATCAACTTCTACTTTTGTTACAGCACGTCTACCAAGACGATACGTGCGAGATTTAGCATAGACTGTGACTGTATCCATAAAGGTATCGACGTCTTTATCGTCAATATAGAATATATGATAGTCTTCTTGGTCATTTGGTTTTGCTTTGATTTGATAGTCATCTTCAAAATATTCATCAAATCGTGTTCCAAGCGGATATTCTAACTCCAATTCATATTTCCCGTTTGCCTCTTCTGTGATTTCAACGTAAGAGCAATCTCTTAAAATTCCAAGTCCGTTAGTAGAAAAATCTGTTTCACTCGGCGCATAAATTCTTGGTTTCATACTTTTCGACACCACCTTGGAGTAATTTCAAAAGTTTTAATATTGCTCGTCCAGCGGAAATCGTTTCTGCCAGGCACTAATTCAGGAAAATCTAAAAATGCTGTAACGAGATCTTGATGTTCTAATGCCCCATCTAAAGCCCGATAAGATTCTTCAATTTTTGAATCAATAATTAATTCACGATCAAGTTGTTTAAGTTTGAATTCTTTATCGTTAATAAAAAAAGAAGCATCGCCCGAACCAGTCAATTTAATGAGCGGTTTAGACGCATACTTCTCAGTGTTTATTAAAGCAAATGGCACAGTTCGCACTTTGGAATCTCTTCCCGAACGATTTTCTTTAAACGGTCGTAAGCTAACCGTGAATTCAAATGGCACAATATTTCCTGTTTTACGTGTCCCTTTAAATTCTGGCGCTTCGGTAACAATTGCTTGATAAATATAATGGGGGTCATAATAGACGACAAAATCACTATAGTTCCCCATATCTAACCAAGCGGTGATTCTGTCTTCGTATTCTTGTACATCTTCCAAACTTGGCGCTTTATAGTAGCATTCTATCTTTTTAGATGTGTTCTTGTGGTAGGCTTTGTCAATAACAATCGAATCTCCGCCTTCCCTCTCACGCAACTCAACCACACGACTAGCTGAAGTAGAAATAGGACGATTTCGAATAAAAACATTGAACTCTTCAGAATACTTACCATTAATTAAAAATTGTCCTCTTTTGAATTGCATTAAATCATCCCTCCTACTGCATCAGCGTCATTTTGCATTAAACGGGTAAGCTCCAGCTTCATTTTCTTCGCCATTTGACGAATTACTGAATCTGGCATATCTCCATAAACCGTTAAATGTAAATGAATTTCTTGACTTGTGTGATTACCTGAATCCGAGCTCTTAGTTTTTGTCTCATTGGCTGAATTACTTGTTTCTGTTTTAGCCTTCAAACTAACAGTTGGTAATTCAGTATTTTCAAAAGGTAAATTATCTAAAGATTTTTTTAGTTTAGGACTAGTTTCGTCAATCCCTTCAACGATACCTAAAACAACATTTTTCCCAATTAGATCACGCATTAATCGAGAAGGAGAGTGGATATTCAGTAAATTTTTAAGTCCACCAGTAATTGTTCCAGCTATATCGCTGACTTTTTTCTTTAAGTTCCCAAACTTTTCTTGAATACCGTTAATCAATCCATCGATGATGTTTTTTCCAATTTCAAATAGATTAATATTCTTTAAATCATCAAAAATATTTTTAACACGGTTAACAGCGTCAGATACTCCTCTTTTTAGATTTTCCCAAGCATTTTCGGCACCTACGACTAGTTTATTCGCCGTATTAACTACGTTGTTCTTTAATGTCTGCCATGTATTAATCGCATTGTTTTTCAAATCTTTTACTCGTTGTATAGCTCCCGCTTTCATATTTTCAAAAGCTTGGATAGCAGAGTTTTTCAAATCAGTAGCAAATGTTTTAACGCTTGTCACTAAATTACTCCACCAATTTTTGACACCCGCAACCATTTCGCTGATTTTTGAAATCGCCCCATCTTTAATGCCAACAAAAATATTAACTAGTGTATGATACCAACCAGTTGCCAATCCGATTACCGAGTCAACCAACATCGTAAAATATGTTGAAATAATTGTTTTGATAGAGAGCCAAATATTTCCTGCCGCTTCCGATATATTATTCCAAATACCAATCATATTATTTTTGGCTTCAACCCAGCCACCCGAAATCATTGAGGTCACAAAAAGTACGGGTGTAAGAATAATATTTTTTAAGATTTCAAAAGCGTTAGCGGCAATTTCACCAATTTCTGTGAAAATTGTGGATAATCCTTCTTTCACATTTGAAAAAGCGTTTGTTATTCCATCAACAATTGGGCTGATATAAGGCATGATAGCTTCGGAAAAATTCGACCATAATTTACTTGCTGTGTCCTTAATGGATTGCCACAAATCCCCCAACCACTGCTTTGTATCAGACCAAGCATCTTTTATTCCTTGTACAGCAGATTTCGCGGAATCAATCGTACCTTGCCATAGATCATTTGCTGTATTTTTTATTTCAGACCATAAATCTGAAAACCATTGTTTTGCATTCGACCAAGTGTCTTTAATAGAATTCCAAGTATCAATTCCCCACTGCTTAATTCCTTGCAAAACGCCAACGACTGTATCTTTGACGGAATTCCATATATTAATTACTTTATTTCTAAAATCTTCATTTGTAGCCATAAAATAACCAAAAACAGCAATAGCTCCAACAACTGCTCCAATTATCAGAACAAATGGATTAGCAGCTGCAACAGCTCCCATTATTTTGAGTGAGTTCCCTATGCCAGTAATCGCCATCTTTAAATTGTTAAAAGATTTAATAATTGTAGGAATACCCTTTAGTTGAAACATAAATGCACCAAACGCTGTTGCAAAAGGAATTAGGAAGGGTAACACAACTTTTAATCCCGATGCAAAATTTTCTAATACACGAAAAAGATTGCCTAAAAATGTGACGGCTTTCGGAATATTCGCAGCCAAGACTTTTAAAAATGATTCCATTGCTCCGCCAAATTTATCGATAATACCTTTAAATCCACCTAAATCAGCATCAACCAATGCCTTATTTAGACTTTCTATGATTTCACCAACTCCACGGGTGACAGCTGTTCTCGCATTTTGAATAGACGTCTTTATACCTTTAGTCGAATCTTTTGCGATTTGGTTTAGAGATTTTAAGCCACCACCACCCTTAGTGTCCATTTCAATTAATTGGTCTTGAAATGTTTTAACTGATATTTTCCCTTCTGATAATCCGGATTTCAATTGGCCCATCGTTATTCCCATTTTTTTAGCAATAGCTGATAAAGTGGGCCCCATCTGTGCATTAATCATTGAATTCCATGTTTGAGCATCAACTTTTCCATTTGAAAAGCTTTGTGAAAGTTGAATTACGGCTTCATTAACTTGATCAGTTGTTCCTCCAAAACCTAGTATCCCATCATTTAAAGCACGGAATATTTTATCAGAGCGACCTAAATCTCCTGTAGACGATGCAAGTAATTGTACGTGACTTATTGCGTCATTCAACGCTGTTGGAAGTCCTTGAATTCCTTTCGATAGCGTGCCATTTTTGCCAATCGTTCTATTAATTTCTGACTTTTCAAAACCCATATTTTGGAAGTTGCGAACAGCATTATTCATCGTATCAACGCGATCAATTGCTCCACTAATTGAGCCCTTAATTAAATCAAAACCAGCACCCACGATGCGAGTGGCACCGCTGGCTAAAAAACTCCCAGCAAAGACTTTCCACATACTTCCAAGCGACTTTCCACCTTTATCGCCAGTCTGTTTTATAGTGCCATCAAATGTTCCTAATTTTTTGACAGCATTATTCATGCCAGCCGTAAAGCCTGATTCGTCTAATATCATTTTTAAGACTAAGTCGTCATTGTTCAAAGTGCCACCCCCTTAGAACATCGTGTATTCGTCGAAGTATTCAAGTTCCTCATGCTCACTGACTGCATCTCTAAACGCAAAAAGACGCACTAGCTCATCCAGATCAGTTCTCTCAATTTCTGGGAGAGTCCATCCTGCTTCTAGCAGTTGCGTCTTCAAATCCATTTCTTGATATGTCGATGTGTATTTAAACATAGGATCTTTTAGATAGTCTGTTACTTTTTTTTCGTATCGCCATATGTTTCATTAAAGCCAGCAGTCACAGATTTTAGTAATTTTCCGGTCAAAGACGCAATTTCGCGCGCATCAACACCTTGTCGAAATTCTTCACCAGTGAATTGACCTTCAAAAATAGTATCAGCAATAAATCCGTATGCTTTTTTGAGAGCGCTAGTCGTTTCTTCACCACCGTCTGCTTCATACATTTCTTCCATTATTTCTGCCGCTTGCTCAACAACTGGTCCCGGTAAGAATTCAGCAGATGTATATTGTTTTGATTTGAATTTACCTTCTGAGTCTTTTTGCATAATTTTGATTTTTGTTTGTAATTTTGACATTATTCATTTCCTCCTGCTTCAGTCACTAATGGATTGGCCGGTGTAGTAAACCAGTTTTTAATCATATCTTTATCAACCTCTTCGTCATCTTCATCGACCGAATACATATAACCCAAGCCAGGAATATCAACAAATGTCCCTTTCCACGTTGGGTGCGTAAAGGTGACCTTGCTACCTTCTAACGTTGAAGTTTCATCAGAATCCAATGCGAATTGACCTTTGTAAAAAACGGTGTAGCGATACTTGCCATTTGATTTTTTACGACGATAAGCAAAAGCGCCATCTTGCGCAATATCTTCACCAGAACGTAATGCTCCACCTTTTAATAATTTTCCTCCAGTGATTTCTGATAACACTTTATGCGTGTAGCCGTTAGATTCAAGTTCAACTTCTGCACCACCAAATGCTGTAAATTGATCTTGTACAACTCCATCTCCAAAATCCTGATTCGTTTCATAATTTGCAGTCGGTTTAATACTAACCGCAGTTCCCATTGTTAGCGCTGGACCATAAGTTGGTTGGTCAGATAAATCATCTACTAAAGGAAACCATGTTGGTTTTTCAACTGAGATAATTCCTGTTTTACTTTTCTTTTCTCCCATTAACTTTCACTCCATTCGATATATTGTGGAAATGCAACGGTGAATCGGATATGCTGCACTCCGTCTGTTTTATCCGGCATATAGTCTTCCGGAAATATTTGATTGTTATCAATTTCAATAACATTAAAAAAAGCCTCACATTGTGAGACTTTTTCGTTTATTAGATTTTTGTTAGGTTTATTATCAACTAAAGCAATATCAACTAAAAACGCTTTATTTTGAACATTAATGCCCACATTCTCCGTTCCCGCTGGCTCAACCGAAAGAACAAAGTAAAAATCTTTTGAAGACTGCATGACACTATCCTCGTAGATTGCCGCAGCTGGTTCAATTTGCTTTAATTTTTGTGTAATTGCACGCATTATTTTTGATTTCATTTCTTCGCTCCTTTCAGCACTTTAATCGCCATAACTTTCCATCGCCGCGGAATATACGTCATGTTTGCTAAATTGGTAGCACGTTGTATCATAAAACGACCTTTAACGAACCCTCCGTTTTTAGTCCTGTGACCATCGTTCACATATTTAAAGTATTTTTCGTTATTAATCAAAGCCCCAACAATTCTTCCGGTGGATAGTTTGCGCGCTTTCATTACGCGATAACCTCGTCTTAAATTACCGGTCTTTATTGGGGTTAACGGCACTGCTTGCTCCCAAACCTTATTCAACGAATCGTTGACAAATGCTTCGCCTTCTCTTTGAGTAAGTTTAGTCATTTGTTCAAATTGCTTTATAACTTCTTTAGCATTACTTTCAAATCTAACGTCACCCATTTGGCTCACGTCCTGTCAGGCCGACTTCGCAATGGCTAGGGTAGTAGAATGGTTTAGTCGCATATAGTTCAAACGAGATTCCAGAAGCCGATTGAAAGGTGTCGACCTTATCGCCCCTTTGAATGGTAATCTCCGGACGAATGAATAGCTTATATTCATCTGTCGCCACGTTTAACATGCCACCTTCTAACACAGCTAATCCATCTTGCTGTGCTTGTGATAGCGCACAAGGAATGTCTGTATGGACGGGAACATAAGCTTGCTCTGTAATTCCTGTTTCTGAATCCTCAACATCTTGCAAACGGGAGATCGTGCAACTGTCTTCGTATGTCATTGCTAAAATATCCGCCTCATTCATCAGAAAAACTCCAATCCGCCACACCCGATAGTGCGTTTGATTAAATCGAGATAGTTCACTAGTAGCCCTTGAATCATACTTGTTTTAGAAGCGTAGCTAATAGTCGTATCACCTCGTTTAACAGACGCTACTACCGTTTTAAGCTCATCATTAGCCGATTGATACAAAACCTCTGTAATCACGCCCTGTAGCTTTTCCCAAGGAACATCATTTCCACAAGTATTATATGATTCAACTTCTAAAACGATTAATTCTAATAGAGTTTCTAAGCGTTCTTTATTCGCATCGGGCAGCTGGGCTGAAACTGATGCAATAATTTTTTCTTTTAGTGAATCGTCCATACGATCACTCCTAAATCTCTACAATGTCAGCAGCTTCACGTAAAATCTTCAATGCATCAGTATCATTATCTTTAATAAAAAACTTTCCATCTTTATCGCCAGTCACAAAACGACGTGTTTTAGGATGGACGAAACCGACAAAGTTTTTATCTTTTGCTACACGAAATTCAACTTTACTTACTTCTTGTACATTTTTAGATTCTTCTTCGACCGTTTTTACTTCTTCCTTTTCAATTGTTTCTTCAACTTTTTTAGCCATAAAAATTCCTCCTAAATTAAAAATAGAGACAGCAGTTAAGCCATCTCTATTCCCCTGCTTTTAAATTTAAAATAGAGCCAGAGTTAGAAGCGTTGTATTCAAGAGAATATTCGCCTACCAGCCCAATACGACGAGAATCAGTCGTTTTCGCTAACTCTTCAGCTCTCCATTCCCGTAATGAACGCAATTTCACGTAATTAGTGTCCACTGCTGCAATAGTACCCACCGGCAATGCTGGTTCAATCAAAGCAATACCAGTACCGTAGTTAGATACGATTTTCCCTAATTGCAAGCCGAATGCAACAGTTTCGCCAAATTGAACGATCTTATTAGATTTGCCATCAACTTCATCGGTCATCAAGTCTTGCATATCCGGAGATACTAAGCAAAGTTTTTCGCCCATATATCCTTTGTTGAACATAACGCGGAACATATTATCAATATCTTTTCGCGTTACCGCACCAGCAGCAGCCGTTTCAACTTTATTACCCGCGTTAATCAAGTTCAAAATACCATTCATTTTACGACCAACCGAACCAACTTCATCTGTTTTTACACCAGTAATTAATTTGCGGTTCAAATCGATTTTCATTTCCATACCACGCAAGGCAACTTGATTATTTAATTCGCTACCGATTCCATTAATGTTGATTGTATCTAATGTTCCAGAGACAGATGTTGATTTCCGGAAGATTTCTTGGTAATTGCTGATCCAATTACGACCTGATTCGGCATCTTTATATTCTCCGCCTTCTAATTGTTCAGAAGAATCGTCGGAGTTGATTTCGTATTCTCGCCATTTAATTTCTGTTGATCCTGCTGGCGCAGTTTTGCCCGCACCCAATAGATAGCTTAAAAATGGCGTGTTTGGTACTTGCATAGCATTAATAGCTGGTGAGATATCTAAATACTCTAAATTGTTAACTGATGTTTTCTTCATTTTGATTCCTCCATTTAATTAAGTGGTTTTAAAATCTGACTCAATAACTCTTCTGGATTTTTAGTCTGTGTATCTGATTGTTGTTGATTTCCTTGCTGCTGTTTCGCTCCGTATGCGTTGCTCATTTGGAGCTCTTTTAGCGCGTCTGCATGTTTTTCATTGATTGCACTCAAAACGCTGGTAAAACCTTCTACAGCCTTTTTGGTGAAGTCCGTATCTGCACTAACTAAATTATTCAGCATGAACTGCGACACAGATTCTTTTAAATCGCCTTCAAGTTCCAATCCAGCAATTTGTTCAGCAACAAACGCTTTGTTGTCACTAGTTACTCGCAAGGCTTTTTCAGCTTCAAATTCTGCTTGCAGTTTTTCCAATTGCTGCTGTTCTGGTGATTTATTCTTTTTTGATTCTTCATATGCTTTGATCGTGTCCTGTTTGATTTTATCAAGGTTATTTTGTTTCCATGATTCCAGTTGCTTATCCGCAGCAGACTGACTTTGGGACTGCAAAAACTTCTGTGCATCTTCATTCGATTCAGCAAAACTTTTAAAATCATCAAATGAAAACTTTGGCGTTTGATCGCCTTCATTTCCTTCGTCAGCAAAAAATTGTAAATTCATGTTTAGCATTAATATTTCTCCTTTCGCCCCACGATTCGCTTACGCGCCCCGCATTGCTTTGAGTTTTATTGTTTGCGCCCCGCCATTCCAAAAGGCCCGGCATTGCGCTAGTTTTATGTCATTTCGGACAAAATAAAAAGCCTAGTAACTCTAGACTTTAATGCATTCGTTTAATTTCTTGGAATAAGCATCAACATAGATTTCCTTTTTATCGCCATTCAAAGTAATTTCGTACATTAAGGCACCTTTTAATTTTGTAGATAATATCGCTTTGCTATTTTGTAGTGCCTTACAACTCCAAACAACAAATACATCCTCTTTTTTTGTCATAGTGTATTCTTCAGGATTACGTCCACGATTTTCACGTTCAAGAACTAATTCTACACATTTTTCAATAAATTTCTCATGCTGCATTATTTTCCCTCCTTATAGTCCACCCTTAAAACTTCACATCCAACCCGTTCATACCATTCAACGACTTGCTTCAAGCAATGAGGCGTATGAGATAACAGTTGAATCATGAGTATAGATTCTTTGTTCGAACCTTGCATAATATCTACGTACACATACACGCCATTCCACTGGTCACGTAATCCTGTGGGATAATTCTCGGTTTCAAGGGCTCGCTTATAGACATCTACTACATCTCTAGAAACTTGAATTCTTAATACTGCTTCACAAAAATCCTTCATACCTTACCTCCTACTTTTTTTATTTTTGGACCAAGAACTTTCTTGGCTTACTGTGATAATAATTTTATCGTTTGCTAATTCTGGTAAATCAAACTCGTTTAGCGCTTGTAATAGTGCTTGCTGTTTTGATTGTGCATAAACAAATGTAAAATCACGCCAACGGTCAAAAGCATGACTGGCTGTTACCTTATAAGCATTCATTTTTAAACTCCTTTACGTCTGGTGGTTTCTTTATTGGCAATACAAAAAGCCCAACAATCTCTTTAAGAGTCATTGGGTTCCAGTGACTATTCTGTTTTTCTGACATAATCTAGACCCCCTTCGATTTTGGGTACAAAAATAGCACTCAATCATTTTTTCATGACTAAGTGCTTAAAAAACCATTTGACTCCAGATTTCTGGTTCAATCTGTTCGAGGGGTTGTTCCTCTCTGATTGCTTTTTCTAGAATGTCAGCAGTTTCCTGAAGTTCTTCATCAGTGATGTTGACTGGATCACATAAGAGCACACGATCCAAACTATCATTACCAAACTTTTTTAAATAAGCCATTTCTGCTTTGATGTAGTTTTCTTTGCCCGTTTCCAATATCATCACCCCCTTATTTAGTTAACAACATTTCAATAACCCATTCAAACATTTCTTTATCATTCATCAAATCTAACGGCCGAGTATAAAGAGTATCTAGACCCATTGACATTAATTCATAAGCTCTTCCACCGTAATCTTTACCCATATAAGGACTATTAAAGTTATCCACTCTTGTCACTTCACTAGCTCTATAGCCAATACCTGGGAAAATATCTTTGAGACGCTTCAAGTCTTCGCCTTTTGTTCTCATCTCGTAGAAATCTTTTTCAGCGTCTAATAATAATTTATTGATATGTTCTTGACGGTGGGCCATTTCATGAAGAGCAGTTCTAAACTGATTTCTTTGGCCAGAACTATTAGACAGTCTTAACTCACTTGGCCCGACTTTTGAATGCAAATAATATCCACGTTTCGCTTTTCCTACATCTAGTTGACCATATTCGATAGAATTCTTTATCCAATCAGTAGGATAGTGGTCGTAAACATCTCTCATGAATTTTGCATATTTTGATTTTGGCTTAGTAAAGTGAGAACTTATGTCAAGATTTCTCAATCCCATCGATCTGTATTGCCCAAGAATTTCTTTTACTGCAGCGGCATTCAAGTGAGCGTTATTTTTTTGAAGTTCAGCTAACTCTTTATATTTAACTTGTATTTGAACACGAAGCGTTTCATCAAATTTGCCAGACTTTCTAATCTTCGTGTATTGATTATACATTTCGTCATATTGCCTTTTAAGCTGAATTTCGGCTTTTGCACGTTGACGTATAGCGTCATCGTTTTCCAAAAGACGTGCTACTTTTTGATAATTTTTGGCACTATCTTCACTCTTATTATACCCCGTTTTACCAGAATCTGCATTTTTGAGGCGGTTAAGTTTCACGCCCCATTTATTACTAGCGAATTCATCTAGCATATCACCAAACAACGCTTCATACTCAGCATCAATTGCTTCATTGTCCAATTCTGGCATCTTAGGCATTAGTGTACAGCGACAACGGCCATGATAGGGAGGTTCATCCCCCTCCTCAACAACTTGTTTGTGTTTTTTACCACAGATACTACAAACACGCTCATCTTCTGCGGTAAAAACTTGGCCAGCAGGAACGCCGGTTGCTTTAAAAGATGCTTTAATTCCTTCGACAGCAAAATGAGAGTATTCAGTTCGTACTAAATTCTCAATAGCATTATCAAACTTACTACTTTCTAGTTTAAACATATCTGCTATTTCAGAATTTCCTCGCGTTGTTTTGAGGGACTCTGCTAATCCTTCGCCACTCGCAATAGCGTTCGTTACAGCTTTAGAAAGGTTTTGTTCCAACTTAGACACATTACCCCACAGTCGGTTAGAAAACGTCTTACCCGACCAAGGATAGTTCATAATTGCGTCTAATTCTGCTTTTGGCAGTGGTGATACATCTCCACCTAAAAGATAGCCTAATGCATTTGCATTTGAGTTGTAAGTTCGATTCACAATATCTTCTAGTCGATTATTAAACTTACCAGTCGCATCTTTTTTAATCATAGCTGAAGCTAATTCGTTAAAAATGTCAGTTCGCATTTGGAGTAGTCTGTTGACTTTAGCGTAATCGTACGGTGGGAAGTATTCATCAATGAATTCTTGATATTTTGCATCTGAGCTCATCAACTCTTGATAGTTTTGATCAATATACTTTCTGTATTTTTCTTGATCTCGCTTGCTATAATCCGCTAACAATTCCGCTTGCGTCATATCATGTAAATCGGCTTGAGATAGCAATTTGGCTTGTATATTCTTTAACGCTTCTGGAAAGATATCTTGTAAAAGTCTAGTCGTATCGTTTTCCATTTTTAGCCTGGCTAAATCTTCTAATTCGCGACGTTTTTCCCAATATTTTATTGACCAGTTACTCATCGCTACCACCGGCTTTAGCAGAATACTCACTATCCGGATAAGACTGATTAGATTCTACGTCCATCATTTCATTTTCGTAGTCTACATCACTGACAAACGGAATTTGGCTTTGAATCGTTCGTTTAGACACATAAGGCGCTAGTTTAGGCAATGCCTCGGCAAGATAGCCTAAATCCGTTGGCAAAGAACGTGAGAATGTAAATATGATTTTATTTGGATCGATATCGACTTTTTCCGCGAATCTCATAAATGCTGCCATTGTTTCAGCACATTCTTTTAATCCTTCTCTAAAATACTGTTCTTTGGTGTTTGTCTTGGCTTCCAAGCTGATAATTTGCCATTTTCTGGCCTCCCCAGAGCTATTAGACTTAAACACCTCATCGTTAAAATCGATTGCTTTACAGATTGTGTAGAACTGTTTTTTCAACAGGTTAAAATGATACTCGTTAAAATCTTTTTGCAAGTCTTTTGTGACATATCCAGCTTTCGCTTGTGGATCACGTAGATTAATAATACCTAATTGCTCCATCATGCGTTTTGCTTTGTCTTCATTAATATCTGCACCAGTAATCAGCATATATGCAAGCTTGAATTGTTCAATTTCGTTCTGTTGATCAGATAGCACACGATCAATTGCATCACTGATTTCCTCAGCAACTTCAAAATCACAATAACGGTTCGTATTATTTTTAAACTCCGAAAGATTAATGATTCCTAACGGGTTTCCCACTTCATCTAAAAACTTAAACTTACCAAAATCTTGTGCCACACCATCAACATATCTAGCGTAGGTAATAATCTTTGATTCTGTCACCAACTTTAATTCTTCGTAATATTTCTTTTGAAGGCTATCGTATTTATCTTGGATATACACAGCACCATTTTCATATTTCTCGGCTTTCCACGGCTCTATGTTAGATGCCCACAGCTCCCATTTATCTTTTTGTTTGCTAGGCTCCAATAGTCGAAACGCCACACCGCAGGCACCTTGAAAAGTAGCGGTATCGGGGTCGAGCATTGGAAATCTCATTTGGCTGATTTGATTGACTAGCGTGTCAAATTCTTTTGGGACAGATGGTGTAGAAATTTGATTGCCAACCAATTTATCTCTCAATTTTTGAACTAAGGTTCGTTTTTGCTCAGACACGTCATAATCCCATTTGATAGGAATCCCGACAAAATGGTTCACTGCTTGATCTACTACGATGTTATACATACCACCGTGGATTTTATTATTCACCTTGATGATTTTCGTATCTGGTTTTTTCCGGTCGTCAATTTCGTTTTTCTCGCTAGTGTAAGCAAGATACTTTCTTTCACGATCATCAAAAAATGGCTTCATGTCTTCAACGAATCCATTGGGATTGAACATATCATCTTTGATTTGTGTAGCATATTTTACTCTCAACCGTTTATATTTTTTTAACGATATTTCCGAATTAATCAAAATTACACCTCCTAATAAGCAACAAATTCAAACTCATCTCCACTTGCTATGGTCTCAGCAATACCCGTAGTAGCATCCGGTGCATCATCATGCTTGTTTTTACCTTCACGCTGATAACTGGTCATCGCTTGGTAATATTCCGGCCACCGTGTACGCCAATCTGCTGGCATTCTCACATGTTGCTCAATCCAAGCGCTATTAGAATATATCCGCGCTTGCTTGTTTGCTGATTGATAAAAATCCTCAATAGCCGCTGCACACTTGCCAGCAATCTTATCTTTAACGGCACGAGCAAAAGAACGCCCACCATTATTCCGCTCAATGCGGCTATGGTTGACGTTCTGATTAATTATTTGATTTGCTACAGCCACTTCCGTGTATTCCATTGGCTCCTGTGTATAGATGACATCTAACACATCTACATCACCGCTTCCGTCAGCCAATTCCCCAAACACAACTGAACAGAGATAATCGGCACCAGTATCTGCTGTATCGCAGTATTGCCAGATTTTCCGGTAGTCGCTGCGGCCGTCATAGGTTCGGAATTCTCGATACAATCGCCCTTTGATGTCGATGGGTGTTTGCTGATAGTTTGCTGCAGCAATGTCAGCACCCATCGTTTTTGTTTTACGAAGGTACTCTTTTTTCGAAAGAATTTCATCGCATAACATTATGTCTGATTCTTCGTTATAAGCCTGCATATTAATATGTTTGACACGATACCCAGACAATGGCAGCTCTCTCAATGCTCTTCCCGCTAAGTCATCACTATGCCAACGAGTCATGATAATAATAATTTTGCCACCTGTTTCAAGTCTGGATAGCATTGTGTTGATAAACCAATCCCAGTGTTTTTCCAGTACCATTGCGTTATTAGCCTCTTCCGCGTTTTTAATTAGATCATCAATCACAATGATGTCTGCACCAAAACCAGTAGCGGTACCCGTTGGAGATGTGGCCAGATAATTATTATAGCCATTTTGGAGACTCCACAAATTCATGGCTCCGTCACCTTGCTTGATTGTCACGTTGGGAAATATATCGCTAAAGACGATTCGTTTCTCATCTGCTTTAATTTCTTGAATTGCATTACGAACACCTTTTGAAAACGTAGTCGATAGTGTCTCGTTGTATGACCCTGTCATGATTTTTTTAGACTGATCGTTCCCTAAGACCCACTCAACGAACTTCCCGCCAGTTCTTGATTTTCCATGTCGCGGTGGCTCATTAATAATAAGTACATCATGCTCATCATCTGAAAGGAAACCTTGCAATTCATTACATAGGTCTTTTAGGAATAAACGATTTGGCTTATAGAACGTTTCCGCTGTAGTCTGACAGTAGTCCCAAAAGAAACGGCGTGATAATTCTAATTTTGCACCTAAAGCAATCTTATCCATCTCTAGAAGCCAACTTTCGGAGTTCATCTTCGGTTAGGCCAGCATATGGGTTACTTATTCCCAAATTCCCGGAAAGTTCGGTTTCCTTTTTATCACGCCACACGTCAGGTTTTCGATTCTTAAGCCAAAAGGCAGCAGCTCCTGTGTCTGGCGCTACTTGTTTATCAACCTCCAGAAATACAATGCGTTCACGTGTAGGAACCGCCTTTATTGCAGCATCTTTAACTTCTTGCAAATCAGCTTCTGGGTGATCAAGTTTATAACGATTTTCAAATTCTCGACGCTCGCTTTCAACTACATCTCTGTCTCTGTCTACAACTTTCGCTGTCCGCTCAGTATATTCATAACCGATTGCTCTTTTAAAAAGCGCATTTTCAACTTGACGGTCTACTACTTCTTTCCCCTTTTTTAAGGCCTGACAAATCTGACTATAATTATCTTTCCAACGATACAAGGTTTTAGGTGCAATTCCCATATTTTCAGATATTTGTTCATCAGTGAGACCGTCACGGGCCCAACCTTCAATTTTTATTAACCCTTCATCTGTTAACCACTCTTGATATTTACCCCTAGCCACGATCTCACCTGCTTTCTTTTCAAATTAAAAAGACCACTCATCATGAGTGATCTCTATGTACAGACACTGGACCAGACTACCGCCCCCAGTCGTGGCAAACTCGTGTGACAAAGCCTTACGCAGGCAACTTGCCGTGTCTCTGACAAGTCCAACTTAATGTTAAGCAACCTACACAGACATCGCCGTGATCTGGGCTGTCTCCTTGTCCTTGTACTTCGGACGCCACACCTCGCCCTCAGTTGCTATTGTGGGCGCTTATGTCCCGATGTTTCTTTGGCACCACTTTATGAGATTGACTTGTCCTGACGGTACCTGCTAGACAAGCTCAGCACCTGATGGCTCAGAGTACCGTATCAATCCCACAATTTGGGTCAGATACTCCACGCATTGCGCAATGCTGTGAAGTCCTCCCAATGTCACTGGAGTGGCACTGCCCCACTCACGATAGTTTTGATCCGGCGTGTGGCGGCTGTCTACTATCAACCGATATGGACTTTCACCATATGTTATTGCATAAGCAATATCCCCGGACTCTCATGCGTCTTCTACTTCCGCCACAGTGACAAAAACGGGAAACCAGACGCCATCATTTAAGAATTGATTTCAGGAGGAAATCCCACGTGAGTAGTGTTCCGTCTGTTTCCCGCTTCTTTGATAATACTATTATATACCTTTAATTGTGGTACATGTGTGCACGTTTTGTGCATATGTTACCAATCATTAATCATATCAATGCCAAATAATATAACGGATAAATCAGTTAACGCCTCATTACAGTTGCGATTTACTGTCGAACGATCCACATGAAGCTGTTCTGCCAATTTATCTTCGCTTAATAAAGGTACGTCAATATACCTCTTGTTAATGATTCGCCATTTTCTCCTGTCTTCAGGTTTATTTGAAGATTTGCACATTTGCTCATAAGCTTTCAGGCAGATGTCTACATGTTTCATCAATTTCACCGATTTCGCTTTATTCTGCATAAGAATATCTAAGTTTAACCACTTATGTTCCCAGAAAGAACCTTGCACTTCTTCAACATGTTCTTCAACAGCCCTACTATGAGCTTTTAACTTATGATAATTCGACATTAGAAGTTTCGCATTATGAAAAGCTCTTTTTTTAAATAGTTTCTTTTCTTGTTCTCTATCTTTGCGAATCGATACCACTATTTTTTGAGCTAATTCATCTAGTTGTTTTTCTGACAATTCATTAATTTGCACTTCCAATTACCTGCCTCCGCTCCTATTTATCTTCTTTAGCCGAACGCTCACCTAACAAATATCCTAATAATAACGTCATTAAGAAAAACAACGCTCCTACTATCATTTTGATAATCATTACTAAGCCCCCGGTCTAAATGTATTTTGTATACTTGCTCGAAAGTTTTTTAAGTGTTCTTCCGTCACGGAATCAGCGATGTTATATCTATCCTTAATTACTGGCATTGCTGCATCCTTTAAATAGCTTTGGCGAATCTTTATTTTTGTCTCACCGCTTTGTTTGATTACATCACGTCCGTTAATGATACTTTGAATATCAGCGTCGCTTAATACTATTTCTCTCATCATTTTCCCTCCTGTTCTAAAGCCCAATTAGCAAATGCTTGTAGGACTTGCGCTTCTTCCTGTTTGCTTAATTTCCGGAAAATGCGCTTAACACTTAAATGCTCGTCAGTGCCGTATGGGTAATGGACAGTCAGAAAATATATGATAGTCGACAGGCGCTCGTTGTAGTCAATGTATCTATTTTTAAACCACTCCAGCACTGTCTGCTGATTCGCATTGAACCTAAACGGCAACATTTCCCTAAGTTCGTCTGGGTGCATCTCAATCCATTTTCTGACGTCTGGGTCGTCTAATATATGGTGACCAGAATTATAGATCACACCTATCATGAGGCTGTCATAACTATCAGCAGTGAGTCTCTTATCTTCGATCCATGCTTTGACTTGCTCTTTCATTCAGTGTCCTCCATCGCTTTGCCCTGTAATTCGTCGATTAAATCACAAATCACACCACCATAATCCGAACAGATACTATCCATTTTATCTGTGTGATGCTTTAAAGAAGAATCAAACCATCTTGCATTTTGAATATTTAAATTCAAAGCTAAACTTGTCTTGGCATTGTAATCTTCAACGTAGTAATATCTGCCGATTTTAATAACTTGTTGCCGACCGCTCATTCCGCTACCTCCTCTAAGTCAACTTCCACTACTTCAATAGGGTATCTGGCGCTCTCATTCCAAACTTGAGCTAACTTGTCTAGCAGCTCTCTGCGTTCTGATACGATGTCAATTGTCAGATTCTCAGTAAGTTGCAAGTGTCCTGTGACTTTAACACTTTTAATATAAGCACCAACATGTGATTTCAGCGCATAATATGTCATACCTCCTCCACCTCACCATCAATCAATGTGGCTACCGCTTCTGCTGTTTTTTTATCTAGGAAAATCAATGATGGTCGTTTGTTATCACTAAAATCTATCACCTTACTATTGTGTAGATTCGATGTAATACTATTAACCCAATATCCGTCGCTCGTTTTAACTATCCACTTTGGTTCCTGCTTGACGGTGTAGCCGTATTTCATTCGAGTTAGAATTTCGTATGAATCAGTTGAACCGTCAATAAACCAATCCTCAAATTCGTTCTTTGTACCTTTCTCTGAAATTTCAATTGTTGTTTCATACAACGCTTGTTCTAAATCATCCTTGTTTGATTCAAACCAGTCTGCCACAAACTGGGGAACTTCTGGTTTTACAGGTTCATCAAGTTCTTTAGCTAAATCAAGCGCAATTTCTTTCATACTGTTGAAACCTAGTGTCCAACTATCGTTAAGCCAAACCGCAGGTTGTTGTAATGCAATCCTTTCAATCAATTCTTGTTTATTCATTGTTTTCCTCCTATTTCAAATCTCTTAACCTTTCAACATAACCAGCATTTACGAAAAATAGTTTTAGCCATTGCTTAGCTATCTTAGATGCAAGTTTCGACCCTCTTCGATACACTGAAATATAGGAAAGTACGGATTCATCAATCGGTTGCATTTGATTATTTTTCATTTTAAATTCAATATCTATACTGACTTTTTCAATCAATTCTTCTAGTTTATCCATGCTGCTTTTCCTCCTCCTAGTATTTTCCAAAACGGAAACTGTTCACGCGAATAATTGTTTGCCCCAGTTTCTAAATTTTTCATAACATTACTCTTTCTTAAAATTTTTCATCTATAATACAAAAACAAGGAGGAAATACTTATGAAAAAATATAGCATTTCTATTTTATTTTTTATTATAGGCGTGGCTTTCTTCATACTTCCGCGATTGTTGGTTCTCATCTTGACGCAAATGGTATGTTGGTTGAACCGGCATTTTTCTGCATTCCGCTTGGTTATTTATCATTCGGTACTTCATTCTTCACAGCAATCTATTATTTATTACGAAAAAAATCAAAATTGAATAAAGCTAGTTAAACGAACGGCCGAAAGGTCGTTTTTTCATATAATCCAGTTTTATCTGTTTTCAGCTCATTAAATAGTCAATCTCTCAAAATCCTGCTACAATTTAGCTGTGTTTGGCGGAAAACAAGCACATTGTTCACTGTGAGGCAGCGAGTGGTCTGCTGCCTCTAATTGTTGCTAACTTTTTTTTATTTTAGCTGCAGCAATTTGCGTCGGTAAGATATCTTTGCAGACATAGCTGCTCTGATACGTAGGATTTGATTTCTTATCTCGGTCATCATTTGTAAAAAAATCAACTCTTGGATAGAGATATAAAACTTCAATTGGAAAATCTTTTAGAAGTTCAAAACGCTTTTTGCTATCGTACAAACCAGAAACGTTCATCAACATTGCAAATGGTTTGCCAATATTAATTAGCCTTTCTAAAACATCATCTTTAGTGCTATACGGTGGATTACTTATGATGTAATCGCAATTAGGTATATCTGTATTAAAAAAATCTTTTCCTTCAAAGATATGAGAATGGATAACCTTATGCCCCCCTCATTCAAGACTTTTACATAGTTAGAATGTGGTAAATCGAATGGGCACCATATTGTTGAATTAGGTTTTAAATACTCCAAAATTGGAATAACTGCATATTCTGGCGTATACCATTCATCACTTTTTGCTTTTTGTCTTTGTGCCATTTTCTCACTCCTTTGCGGTTACTTTGCAATTTCCTAATGTGTACGTCGTATGGTTGAGCAGTGAATTCTTTAAATTCGTCAAAATTTAAGTTAGCGATATTAATCCAAATTTCTTGCTCTTTATCCCACGCTCTAAACTTCGGTATCATTTGGCACCTCCGATTGATACTCCATGACTTTCTTTTCGTATATCTCAATTTCTTCTTGTGTCGCCGGAACTAGTCTGCGTGTTTCGAAGCCGACACTATGAATGCAATAGACATCCGTGTCATTCCATTGGTACCAGTCACCCCATGCAAGCGTGACTTTTTCATCGTCTTCCCAAATCTCATTCCAGATATCATGTGTAGTCACTTTCACAGCTTTTCCAAATGCGGGCGGGTGTGCGTCTGTTAATTTGTAAACTTTATCGACTTCAAACATTCACTCAACCTCCCAACGGTTAATTTCAACTAGCTTTACATTACCTTCCGGTTTACTGCGAACCGTGTAAAGATAGTTCTCGCTAACACCTATCTGTTTTGCAATTTCATGAATTGTTCCCTCAACACAAATATCTTTTCTTTGGTAACGATATTTTCTATCTCGTTGTTCAACTTTGTATCCGGCAACGATATCTTTTTTTGTCCCTTGTTTATAAAATTTACTTGGACTCATTCCCACAAATAACGCTGCATTCGCTTTTGTATTGAAAAAATATTCGTTTCCTGTATCGATATCTGTTAATCGCACAGACATTGATACTTTGTCGCTTACGTGTATATCTGTGTTATCTTTTGATTTTTTTGACTTCTCACTTATCCGTTTAAGACGATTGAACTCATTTGTTAGCGCCCGAAGCTTTATTTCTTTCTCTTCTTCGGTCAAATCACTATCCAAAACCTGCCCTTGCGTAATGGCTATCTGTCGTTTTTGTTCAGTAATTGTCATATGCTGCCACCTCAGAATGGCAAATCGTCATCGCTGATGTCGATTGTCGTACCACTAAAATCATCCATAGGATTTAGCCCTAAATTAGCCTGTGAAGCGTTCTGTTGGTTTTGAGTGTAATTATTCGTCTGCACTTTCGGAACGCTCATATTGCTCGTATTTTGGCTAGAATTGCTATTTTTGCTCTCTAACAGTTGGAAATTCTCGGCAACCACTTCTGTAACGTACACGCGTTGTCCTTGTTGATTTTCATAATTCCGCGTTTGAATGCGTCCGGTAACACCTAGCAGCGTTCCTTTGCGGGCATAATTCGCTAATGTTTCGGCTGGTTTACGCCAGATTACGCAATTGATAAAATCAGCTTCGCGCTCACCGCTTTGGTTCGTGAAATTACGATTTACTGCTAAAGTAAAGGTCGCGACTGCTTGACCGTTTGCTGTATATTTGAGGTCAGGGTCTTTAGTTAGACGCCCAACCAAAACTGTATTATTAATCATCTGTTTTCCTCCTCGTTATCTGTAAAGAATTCTTCCATCATTTTTTCTATTTCAGATTTTCTTGATGGGTCACTCTTCGGTTGTTGTTCTTGCCAATTTGGCATTGTTTCTTGCTTCACTGGCGCTTGCCAGCTCTTCTTAGGTGCAGCCGGTTGAGCACGATCTCTTTTAGACCAGTTTCTGATTGTTGCCAAATGATTCTTGTAACCTTTACCTGTCGATGCCATATATTCAGAAAGTCGCTCTATTCTGTCTTCGTAGTCACTTGAAAATTCGTTTTTTACTTTCGCCATATCTTCGTCACTTAATAAGACATTTTTATATGCCCCATATTTATGGCGAATAGGTTTAGCTTTCGGAGTGTTCTCCGAAGGCGTAACATCTTTTCTATCTCTAACCTTACCTAACCTATCCTTACCTAACCTAACCTGTGTATCCATTTGGTATGACAGTTGGTTGTCGTTTGGTATACCAACATCATCTAGAGAGTATGATTTGTTATCTTTTTCGCTTAGTAGCGCCTTTTCGTCTTGATACATCGTAGGTTTAAATCTGTCGTTTCGGATGTAGTTATGAATTTTCCAATGCTTTATTACAATCACGCCACTTTCAAAAGCTAAAATAAAATTCTTAGCCATTAAAATTCGCAAATCGTCATCTGACGAGCCAATCATGCGCTGTATTTTTCGGGGATTATTTATAAATCCCTCATCATCTGCTCTCATAGAAAGATGAAAGTATAAGGCTTGTGATGAAAGCGGCATATCCAGAAAGGCGTCGCTGTCTATTATTGTTTTTGCGAACATTCTACGTTCTGCCACGTTATCCCTCCTTTCTCTCTTTTTTATCCACCTATCCTTAATTTTTTTCTTTCTTCATCATTCAACTTCACGAGAATAATGCGATATTTTTTAAAGAATTCAGTTAACCCAATTGTGTGCTGCTCTGTATGATGGCACCGGCATAACGCCATAAATCTAAAATCAGAATGGTTAATTTTTTTCCTGTTTCTACCCATACCGACTGCATCTACATGCGCAATATCTGCTTGTTCCATACAAATGCAGCAACGACGATATTTTAAGCATTGATAAAACCATGAATTTTCATCTAATAAATAGTTGTATACTTTAGGAAGTGGCACGTTATTTGAAAGAACAAACTCGATTAGAAATTCAATCCATTTTTTTGCATCGGATTTTGTTGCTTTCCGATGTTTAAAGTAAATGCCAACTCTTCTAAAATACTCTATCTTTAATGCTGATTTTGTAAGTGTTGGGTCTGATTCTCCTTGCCAATTGGCAACGTCAGCTATTAATGCATGCGATAAAGCATTTTGCTTAGCTGATATACCTCTATTATCAAGTGGCATAACTTCTAAAAAGTTTTCTTCACCATTCGCAATTAATTGGAGATATTCTTTATTGAAGGCTTCTTCAAGCTCTATTGTTATTTTTCTGCCATCCGAAGACAGCAATTTCCCCATCATTGCACCGGCACCACTTCAATACCATTTTCGATAAGATAATTATTCAACGCACTCAATTGGTTTTGCGTACCTGTTAGCTGCAACGTAACGGTCATTGTTGGACTATCATCAAAATAAACATTTTGCGACTTCTCTGGCTCTGGTTCATTACCAATTATTATCTCGCCAGTTTCTGGGTCGACCAGTCCGTTATCAGTTTCTAAGGCTTGCTCTCGTTGCATTTTTTCCATAGCAGCTTCATACTCTGCCTTCTTTTGTTGCGCTTCCAATTCGGCTTGTTCCTTTAGACGTTTATCTTCCACCGCTTGTTTAATCTTTTCACGAATATCTGCTACGGACCATCCTTGGTCAATCAAACCTGACCATGCATATGGATCTAATCCAGCGATTTCAGCATAATCTGTAATAGTTGCTTTATCAGCAGCTATCTGACTTCTTTGCATTGCAACAATCTTCATCTTGTCATGAATTTCATCAAGAATTTTCCCTTTAACTTCACCTTTTGTGGTGAACGATGATTTATTTAACCATGTCGTACTAATTTCGATGGTGTCAGGTTCAATGTTTAATGGTTCAGCAATTTTTACCATCTCATTTTTTACTTTTTCTAGTCGAACTGCTTTTTCCGATTCGTCAAAAAGTTTGATACCTGAATTGATGTCATCAGATACTACTTTGATACGTTCAACATAACGCTTCATTTTTTCTTCAAAGATATTCAAAGGCTGCGAATAATCAGCTTTAATTTCTTTTCTACGGTCATCAATCAATTTGGCAATTTTATTTAAATCGGCTTTGGCTTGTTTTGCCTCTGCGACATTTTCTTCATCAAATTTAAAAACTTGATTGTTGTAATGGTCAGTCGTTTGTTCAATTAAACGATCCAATAGTTCTTCGTTTTCAATTGTGATTTTTGAAGGTGTGTAACTCACCTCAAATTGCATATCTTGCAATGCTAATGGATTTTCTGTCATTGTTTTTGCCCCCATGGAATTGAATTTATATTTTCTTGTTTTGGTTGCGTTACGTTTTGAAGGCGCTTGGCATAAGCCTTTTTCCATTTTTGTAAAATTTGTAAAGCTACACCAAAATCAGTTTCCGTCATTTTGTTAATCGTCTTAGTAAATCCAGATTCAGCTTTTAATTGACCTAAAACTTGAGCCGGATTAGAATTAGACATTGTTGCTACAGTGTGAATTAAATCTTCTAATGTTTTTATTTGTTCTTCATCAATAGTTTTAGGTGGCTGTAACGGCTTCTTTCCTTCGGTTTCTGGGTCATCTCCTGTCGGAATTAGAAACAGAGAAGTCAATGCGTATTTAAGTGCGCCAGTTTTAGCTTTGTACACTGCTTTATCACCAGCATCTTGCCCATCACCAAATCCAGTAAATTTTATTGTCTCCCCTGCGTCACCATCAAATATCGTATATTCGATTTCAAGGGTAACTAATTGCTGTGTACCTTTTTGTGTCTTGATTTCTGTTACAGATCGCGATTTTTCATCAGATAACATAAAAAGATTCTGTGCAACTAGTAAAGGTCGAACAACATCTTTAATATCACTTTCCAAAGCGTAGTCATAATTATGGAAATCGTTATGCCCATTTTTGGGAATTCTTTCAATTTCATTTGTAATTTCTGCTAACTTTTGTATTAGATTTTTCGTGACGCTATTTTTACTTACTTCGTTTTTGACATCATCCATGCTATAATCTCCTTATAGGTATTTTTGTTTGCGACTTTCTACTTGCCGGTTGAAGTCGCTTTTTTCATGCGCTCGATATTCTGACGCGTTTTAATCGTTAAATAGTTTGCTCGCCACCATCTGTCTGCGATAATTTTCCCGATTTTTAATGCTTCTGCTCTATTCATTAAAATCACCTTCAAAAAGTTTTTGCTGACGATTCAATTGTTTTATTTCTAGTCTCAATTCTGTTGAAGGTAACCATAAATCAATAAATTCAATCGCATCATCAAATTTTAGACGTGGCAATTCTCCATAACGGGGAACCATAAAATGACGTTTAAATTCAGACCAGAATCTAGAAAATACTTTTTTCCCAATTCTTGAATAAGCAGCAGATTCCTTACCACCTAAAACATCAACAACTTTTAACTTTCCTTTTTGATTTATTTCATATTCTTGTTGACCACTAATACGCATCGTATCTTTTAACATCGATACATCCGTTTTAACTTCTTTCATTTCTTCTAATTGATAGATCATCATATCTTCGATTGTCGTTGGTACAGTTGAACGACGAATAACTTGTTCCATCTCGTTAAAAGCATCGATGTATTTCAGTTTGAACGAATCGGCTTTCTTTCCAGTAAAACCCACTGCGATAAACGTCCAACCGTCACGATTCATGAAATACATTTTTTGTTCTCTCCCTCGAGAATCCTTATAAGAACCTAGCGCAAACATCTTTTTGTAATGAGCTGAATTTTCAGCCGATTGAATTTTGGATTCAATGACCTGAATTACATTTTTATGCTCTTTCTCAAAACTTTCTGCCAAGTTCAGACTTGTTGTGACCGCTTGACGATCCTTCATGATTACTAAATCCATCTAATTACTCCTTTCTAATAAATCCCTTTTTCTACATCGCTAATGTGCATACGATAGCCAATCAAAGCTGATACAATTATGACAGCAACCGCTGAAATCACTATTAGCGTGATACTTAAATTAATACTTCCCATCCAAGCGAAAAGCGCTGTAACCGTCGATACGATGACAGTGAACAGCATTAGCATTGAACATTTGTGTTTTGACATTTTTTCACCCTACTTCTAGTTTTTATTTCTCTTAAATTTGTTTTTGTCTCTCCATGTTAGAAATTCATCGAATAATTGGACATTAATAATTGATAATCCATAAGTTGGTAATCTATAACCTTCTTTAAATTCATCATGCTCTTTAAATTCTTTGAGCAATTTTTGAAATAAGGGTTTGTGATTTTGATAGCCAAAGTAAACAATCGCTTCGTCTTTTGCCATCCACGCTTGTTCTAACTCAACTGTTCTAGCTAAGGTAATCTGTGCCATAGTTTAAACCTCCTGTTTTTCATCAAACTTAATATCAAGAAGCTTTTCAATTTGCTTCAATCGTTCTTTCGGTTTTCGATTTTCCTTCAAAATATCAGCTAGATAACTCATTGTGATATTCATCTGACGGGCCAGTTCACGTTGACTCCAGCCTTTTTTAATAAGGGCGATTTTCACTTCATCTTTTAAAGACACCTTTTTCACCTACTTTCTATTCCTTGATAGAGAATGTTTTGGTATAATCTACCCGTAGTTCAAACTACTGAAAGGGGCTGATGTTTTTGGAAGCCTTTTTGAACTCAGCTGCGTCTCGATAATTTGGTTATCTCCATTGGTCATTACTTTCGTGACCCGCAGATGTCTAGCATCTATAAAATAGTTATGTGACTGATGGGTTAAATGATGGGTACTCTCGCAAATATCAGATAAAATGTCAGATCACTAGATTGTAGAGATTGGAAATTATTTCAACAGCAGTGCTGGACGTGATACCAGTGAAGTGTTGAAGACAGGTCGACAACTGTCTGTAGACTTTAAAAATTTCACAACCTGTTACGGTGTCGAACGTAGCAGGTTTTTTTATTTGAATAACTGGTTCATATCCAACTCGCTAAATTCTTCCTTAATCCGTTTCAGCAGTTCAAAACTAGGTTTAACAAAACCATTCTCAAGCTTCACATAATGCGAATATGAGACTTGAAGCTTCTCAGCCATTTCTGACTGTCTAAGTTTTTTTGATTTTCTGAACTCTTTCAGTGCAGAGTTCATTGTCATCACCTCCAATAGATTATTTACGCATATTATTTACATTTTTCCATTGACTATTACTGTATATATGCTATTATGTAAGCATAAGAAATACAGCACACAATAAACATAGCTTACTGAGTGTCTTGGCGGACTGTTTAGTTAATGCTTGTGCTTTTTGTATGCCGTAAATAACTTGCTTACAAAAAGAGTATAACTGAATATAATCTATTTGTAAATAGATTGATTGAAGTTTTTTCTATTTTGTATGCATCTTTAGAAAGGATGCTATCTTTATGCTATTAGATCGTATAAAAATATTGCTGAATGAGCGCTCTATGACTCTAGCTGAATTAGAAAGAAAAATGAATTTCAGTAATGGTAGTATGTCGAGATGGAATAAAACTATTCCTTCGGTTGAAAAAGTACAAAAAGTCGCCGACTACTTCGACGTCTCTACCGATTATCTTTTAGGACGAACCGAAAATAAATATGCTGGTCTTTCAGACGAACAACGTAAAATGACTATTGAAGAAGCTTTAAAATCCGCTATGGGTAAAGATGGAAAAGAAATTGCTAAAGAAGATATTCCTGTGCTCGAAAGAATTATCGAGGCGTTTTTAGACGGAAAATAGTTGGTGGTGATTTATTTGGACAATTTAATAAAAAAGATTATTGAAATATTACAAGTAACAGTAGTTTATGATAACGAACTTACAAAAAATGCTTATTGTTTTCCAAATTTAAATTTAATAGTAATCAACTCATGCAATCCTGAATGGGAACAACAAAAAGATTTACTGCATGAGTTGGGGCATCTCGCCAAACAACGTAATAACTATAAATTATACAACCTTGCCTATTCTCTTCGTTCTCAAATGGAAAACGAAGCTGAAGAATTCATGATTGAAAAAATGCTAGAAGCAAAACTAAATGATCCAGACTTCGAACCTAGTTCTTTTAATTACATAAACTTTTTAGAGAGTTACGAAATTGAAACAAGGTACGAGCCTGTGGTAAAAGAGTTTATGACGAAATATCTCGTTGGCCTTAAAGCTGACAATATATTTTTTTAACACAAAAACGAACATACGTTTGTTAAAAGGAGGAAAAATAATGACTTATCAAGAATTTAAAGACTGGTTAGAAAAAAACGCACGAGGATATGAGCTGTTTTATAACAAGGCTTTAGAGTTGCAGTATGCGCGAAATAAAAAACGTACCGGAAAAACAAAAAAATGGACTGACTTAAAAATGGAACGTGCTGCGGAGAGTATGTGGAATGACGTTGCGAAAAATGCCTATGAAAAAATCAAAGCTGAAAAAAGCGTTCCAAAATATAATGGGTACCAAATTTGGTTAGACTTTTTAAATGAAATTCAGTTTTTGGAAAACTTCGATGACAGCATGGGCGAGCTAGAGTTTGAGTAGGAGGTGATTGTTAATGTGGGTTGAGCAATTGTCAAACGGGAAATTCAAGTACAACGAACGCTATAAAGATCCTTATACAGAAAAATATAGACGAGTATCGATTACTTTAAATTCAAAATCCAATCAAGCAAAGAAACAAGCTTCAATGGAATTGCAGGAAAAAATCAGCAAAATGGTTAACTCTCCTAAAAAATCTAGTATCACTTTTTTAGATGCGCTTAACAAATTTGTACCAAATTACAAAAAAAGAGTGAAAGATTCTTCTTTCGTATCTTATAAATCATCAGAAAAGGCAATTATAAAAACGGTTGGTTCTGACACGTTGATAAAAAATATAGATAATCAATATTTAAAAAAGCGATTGGAAGATATGTATTATTCTCAAAAATATTCATTCAATTACGTGAAGAAAGTTAAGGCATTTATTTTTATGATTTTAAATCATGCTAAGGAAGACGGTTATGAAATTAATCTTTTGCCTTTTAAACTCAATTTAACATTACGCCAAACAAAAAAACCTGAAAAATACCTCGAAAAAGAGGAGTTACGTGCCATAATTAAACAATTAAACTCATATGCAAAAAATACCAGAAAAGCAGATATGGTAGAATTCATGGCTTTAACTGGATTAAGATATGGTGAATTGATTGCTTTGCGTGAAGAAGATTTGTACGAAGGCTATATTAAAGTAACTGGTACAATTGATTTTAGAAGTGGTCATTACTCAGATGTAATTAGGACTACTCCTAAAACCTTATCCGCTAATCGAAATATTACTTTGTCAAATAGAGCAATTGAAATATTATTTAAGGTTCTTCAAGAAAACAGGCTTCTCAAAAGCACTAAAAAATATGGTGATCTAGGGTATATTTTTACAAATGGTAAAGGACTTCCAATCGATTATCGGACATTTGCCCCAACGCTAAAAAGCGCCGCTGCTAAGGCTGGTATTGATAAGCCCGTAACGTCTCACTATTTACGCCATACTCATATATCCTTTTTAGCAGAATTAAATGTCCCAATAAAAATTGTAATGGAACGCGTTGGCCACACTGATGCGTCAACTACTTTGCAAGTGTATACTCATGTAACAAACAAAATGAAAGATTCGCTCTTAGAAAAACTCGATACTATAGAATACTAATTTTTTTTAACTAAATTTGCCCCTTTTGTGCCCTTTTTAAATATCAAGCAAATAAAAAACCGCCACATATACTGATATGTAGCGGTTAATTCCTGTTTTTAATACAACTCTAAATATTGTTCTCTTTCCCATTCAGAAACGGTTTGACGGAACGATGCCCATTCCAAACGTTTTGCTTCCACAAAATTTTGGTAGATATGATTCCCTAAAGCATCAACCATTACTTCATCTTTGCGTAGCGCTTTAATCGCATTGTGTAATGTTGAAGGTAAATCTTTAATTTGCGCTTCTTCTCTTTCTGTTTCATTCATGACATAAATATTGCGATCAACTGCTGGTGGCGGTGTCAATTCACGACGAATACCGTCAAGACCGGCTTCTAATAATACTGCCATTGCTAAATATGGATTAGCTGACGGATCAACTGAACGTAACTCCAAACGTGTTGATAGACCACGAGATTCTGGCACACGAATTAACGGTGAACGATTGCGACCAGACCAAGCTACGTAAACCGGAGCTTCATAGCCGGGAACAAGGCGTTTGTATGAATTGACGATTGGATTGCAGACAGCTGTATAGGCCCGGGCATGTTCAATTAATCCGCCTAAGAAATGATATGCAGTTTGGCTCAAGCCCATTTCTCCTGCTTCATCATAAAAAGCATTTTCTTTGCCTTTAAATAAGGACATATTACAGTGCATCCCTGAACCATTAATCCCAAATAATGGTTTTGGCATGAAGGTCGCGTGTAGACCGTGTTTGCGGGCAATTGTTTTTACTACTAATTTAAAGGTTTGGATATTATCACAGGCATCGACAACGTCGGCATATTTAAAGTCGATTTCATGTTGTCCAGGAGCCACTTCATGGTGAGATGCTTCCACTTCAAAGCCTAGACTTTCTAATTCCAACACAATATCCCGGCGGCAATTTTCACCTAAGTCTGTCGGGGCAAAATCAAAATAACCACCAGCATCATTTAACTCCGTTGTAATTTCACCATCTTCATCTAGTTTGAATAAGAAGAATTCTGGCTCTGGCCCTAAATTAAACGAAGTGAAACCTAATTGTCTCATGTTTTCCATAGCGCGCTTCAAGTTACCACGGGGATCGCCAGCAAACGGTGTACCATCAGGATTATAAATATCACAAATCAAACGTGCGACTTTACCATGTTCACTTTCCCAAGGGAAGATCATCCAAGTAGATAAATCTGGATACAAATACATATCGCTTTCTTCGATGCGGACAAAACCTTCAATCGAAGAACCATCAAACATCATTTTGTTATCCAAAACTTTTTCCAATTGACTTACTGGAACTTCAACATTTTTGATTGTTCCCATAATGTCTGTGAACATTAGACGTAAGAAACGAACATTTTCTTCTTCGACAATACGTTTGATATCTGTTGCTGTGTAATTTACGCGAGGCATATAATCCCACCCTTAATTAGTTTTTTTATTTTCAAACAACGCCTACATTCGTGGACCCTGCTTAAATGGATTTTGTTGTGTTAAACCACCTTGGCTTAGTAGTTCATCATAAAAAATTTGTCGAACATCTTGGTCAGTCAGCGGTTTTTTATTTTTTGCAATTTTTTCCTGCTGCTTTTGCATTTCATAGGCATGTTTGATCCCTGCCATATTTAAACCTTCAGACAAGTAATCCTTGATTTCAAGTAAAATATCAATATCATTCAAAGAATACATACGACGATTGCCTTCACTTCTTTCGGGATGAATTAAATCTTGCTCTTCGTAATAACGAATTTGTCGCGCAGTAAGATCTGTTAGCTTCATCACCGTCCCAATCGGAAAAACTGACATTGATCGGCGCAACTCTTTTTCTCGCATGAAACTACTCCTTTCCGGTTGGTTTTTTAACTTGGGATAACTATACCAATCACATTTTTGAAAGTCAAGGCTATATGTTAGCTTTTCTGACATAAATAATAAAAAATTTTCTGACAAATAAAAAGAACCTTGAATTAACAAGGTTCAGTTGAAATTAAAAAAACTAAAATTATTTTTTATTTTGATGAAAAACAGCATTTACTGCGTTAGCGACTGCAATTTTAACATGTTCATAAGTTAGACCACCTTGAACGTACAATGAAAACGGTTCCCGCAAGGGACCATCTGCACTTAACTCAATACTCGCACCTTGAACAAAAGTTCCTGCTGCCATAATAATATCGTCTTCATAACCAGGCATATAAGAAGGTACCGGGGCAACAAAGGCATCTACTGGTGAAAAACGTTGAATAGCTTGTGCGAAGGTAATCATCGCATCTTTTTCTTTAAGTTCGACTAATTGAATCAAATCTGTTCTAGGATCGTCCCACTTAGGGGTTGACGCAATAGCATATTCTGCTAATAACGCTGATGTGAAAACTGCACCTTGAATAGCCTGGCTAACGACATGAGGGGCTAAGAAAAACCCTTGGAGCATATCGTATACATTGCCTAACATGGCGCCGCCTTCTGCCCCTACACCTGGTGTAGTTAAACGATAAGCACACTTTTCAATTAAATCTTTTTTCCCAACTAAGTAGCCACCCGTTTTGGCAATACCACCGCCAGGATTTTTAATCAAAGAGCCTGCCATTAAATCAGCTCCTACTTGTGTTGGTTCTAATAATTCAGCAAATTCGCCATAACAATTATCAACAAAGATAGTGACATCTGGCGCAATTGTTTTAACAAAATCACACATTTCCTTAATTTTTGCAATGGTAAATGAAGGTCTGGCAGCATAGCCACGGGAACGCTGAATAGCAACCACTTTGGTTTTTTGATTAATTTTTGCTTTTACAGCATCAAAGTCGACTTCCCCTGAGTCTGCCAAATCAGCTTGACGGTATGAAATGTCATACTCTTTCATTGAACCAATTCCATTTCCGGCTAAACCGATTACCTCAAGCAAGGTATCATAAGGTGTCCCCGTAATATAAAGTAGTTCATCCCCAGGACGTAACACCCCAAATAAAGCCGTAGCAATTGCGTGGGTTCCCGAAACAATTTGTGGGCGCACTAATGCTGCCTGTGTACCAAACGTTTCTGCATAAACGGCTTCTAAAGCATCCCGTCCCATATCATCATTTCCATATCCTGTTGAAGGTAAAAAATGCGTTTCTGAAATATGCTGATTTGAAAATGCGCGTAAAACTTTATTTTGATTGCTCAAAGCAATTTGCCGTAACTCTTCTTGTCGTGGCGCAATTTTTTGCTCGACTCGCTCAATTGCGGCTACCAAAGACGGATCAAATTCATCTGTCCAATTCATCTTCCATTCTCCTTATCACACTGGCTTCAGGTAATGCAAAACCTTTGACCAAGTATTTTTCTGATTCTGGCAAAAACTCTTCGTGCACCAGTAACGTTTCACTTTTCAGTTGTGCCAGTAATTTCCCTTCATTTTGTTTTAAATAAACATTGTAAGGTTCTAAGTTTTCCATCAGTTGCAAGCGCACAGCCGAAGTCAATTCAGCTTTACTGCGGCTACTCTTAGCTGAAATTAATACGTTGGGAAATAGGGTTGGCACAAATTGTGCTTTATCAATTTTGTCAGCCTTATTGTAGACCGTTAAAATCGGGGTTTTATCAAAATCCAATTCTTTCATCAGCTCTAAAACCGTCTGCTCTTGTTGGGTACGATCAGGTGAACTGGCATCAACAACATGCAACAACAAGTCCATATCGCGACTTTCCTCTAACGTAGAGTGAAAAGCATCAATCAACTGCGTTGGTAAATCTTGAATAAAACCGACCGTATCCGTTAACGTAACCTCAAAACCTTCCGGCAATTTCCAGCGTTTTGTCAAAGGATCTAATGTTGCAAAAAGTTCATCTTGTTCATAAGTTTTTGCTTCTGTTAATACATTCATAATCGTGGACTTGCCAGCGTTGGTATAACCAATTAAACCAATTTGAAAGCGATTGTTTTTTCTTCTTTGACGCGTACGTTCCCGATGAGCCGCTACGTCTTTTAATTCTCGCTTAATCGCTGTTATCTTATTACGAATATGGCGTCGATCTGTTTCTAACTTGGTTTCACCAGGCCCTCTTGTACCAATCCCTCCACCTAAGCGAGATAAATATTTACCTTGGCCCACTAAACGGGGCAACAAATATTCTAATTGCGCTAATTCTACTTGCAGTTTTCCCGCCTTAGACCGTGCCCGCAAAGCAAAAATATCTAAAATTAACTGCACGCGGTCAATAACTGGCACTGCCACAAAATCGGCAATAGTTTGGCTTTGACGTGGTGTCAGTTCATGGTTGAAAATTACCAAATCTGCTTCATAACTTTCGACTAAATTTTTTAATTCCGTCAATTTTCCTTTTCCGATAATTGTTTGACGATCCACTTGGGGCCTTTTTTGAATTAACGAAAAACAAACTTCTCCTTTAGCCGTTTTGGTCAAACCTTTTAATTCTTGCATAGATTCACCAAAATTTTTCCAAGTCTCTTCGGTTTCTACCCCGACTAAAATAACTTTTTCTTGTTCCATGCTACTCCTCCAACCACGCTTGTATTTTCTGCTGCAAAGCTTCAATTGCTTCAGGTTGCGTAATCAAATCGACCCAAGTTGTCACTTCCATTCGGTTACGAAACCACGTTAATTGTCGTTTTGCGTAACGTCTTGAATCTAATTTAATTGCCTCTTTCACCTCATCAAGACTAATTTCACCTTTAAAATAAGGGAAAAATTCGCGGTAACCAATCCCTTTTGCCGCTTGGACATCTTCATAATCTTCTAAAAGGGTTGCTTCTTTTGCTAACCCAGCAGCAAACATCAACTCTACCCGCTGATTAATACGCTCATAAAGCACCTCTCGCTCTGTGGTTAAAGCGATTAAAAAATCATCGTAAAGCTTTTGCGGTTCATCTTTAGGTTTTGTAATGCTATGACCGGTTAAATCAAAGACTTCTAATGCACGGATGACTTTTCGCTCATTATTAAAATGAATTTTTTCAGCGGCTAGTGGATCTTTTTTTAAAAGCAGCTGCCACAAAGCCACTCTCCCCTCTTTTTGGGCGTAAGCTTGATATTTTTGTCGCAAATGCTCCCCTTGTTGCCCGAAATCTTCTGACGCGCCTAATTTATAATCATAAAGTAGTGCCTGGATATAAAGACCTGTTCCGCCAACAACAATTGGCAGTTTACCTTTGGCTGAGATTGCCGCAATTTTTGCTCGCGCTTGTTTTTGAAAATCAGCAGCTGAATACGCTGCCGTAAAATCACAAATATCAATCAGGTGATGGGGAATGTCCGCGGCTTCTTTTTTGGTTACTTTGGCTGTCCCAATATCCAATTGACGATAAACTTGTAATGAATCCCCGCTAATAATCTCACCATTGAATTTTTGGGCTAGCTTAATACTTAGTGCTGTTTTTCCCACACCAGTTGGCCCTGCAATCACTAATACTTTCATTTTTATCCTCATTTATTTGGCTTATTTCGTGCATTTTTTACATATTGCTGTACTTTTTCTGGGAAATTGGTAATAATTCCTGCCGTATTTAACGCAACACATTCTTTCACTAGGGTTTCATCATCAATCGTCCAAGGACGCACAGCTAATGGTAAATCAGGTAATGTTGCTTTATTTTTCAAAACCCAGTCGATTTTAGGATGGATACCTTCAATATATGGCCGGTCCAGTGCTTGAAGTACCTTTTTATCACTGGTGCTTAAAATCAAATCTAGTTGTGTGTCAGGTTCTAATTTATGAATAATATCTAAGGAATCAATATTAAAACTACAATACCAATGTTTAAAAGGCCAAAGACGACTTGTCATTAAAGTAGCTGTTTTCATTTCGATTTCAGGATAATGGTAGTGATCGGTTTTTAGTTCAATTAACAATACTCCTCGGAAATTGCGCATGACTAATAAACCCAACACTTCTTTTAAGGTTGGTACTTTAGTATTTTGATAGCTTTCAGAAAACCAACTACCGGCATTTAATTTTTTTATTTCAGCCAGGTTTTTTTCTCGAATCAAGCCTTTTCCATTTGTCGTTCGCTCAACGTCTTCATCATGCATCACAATTAGGTGACCGTCTTTTGACAAATGAACATCTAACTCAATCACGTCACTATCTGCCCGCACTGCTTCGGCAAAAGAAGGTAGTGTATTTTCCGGTCGGCTACCACTGGCACCGCGATGGGCTACAATTTGTGTCATCACCGTTGCCTCCTTATCTTTTTCTTCATTAGTAATTGTACCACTTCTATCTGTATTTTATGTACCAGACAGATACTCTAACATGAAATAAATACCGCAAAAAAGATGAGAAGACACCTTGCATCAGCTTCTCATCTTTTTTTAAAATTATTACGCGCTAAAATAGGTCAACGTACTATCTGAAAGTCGCTTTAACTCTGTTTTTCTTTCATTGATCAATTCTGTTAAATCGTCGGAAAAATGCTCCATAATCACACGACCACCCTTATAAGCGTAACCTCCAACTTTAATCGTTTCATCTGGTGACAAAATAACTTTTCGTTGCGCAATATTTTTGAAAAATTCTTCTAAAATGTAGTTTGGTAAATAAAAATTATTTTGAGCTGCAAATGATTGCAAGTAAGCATAGTCATCAATTGTGATATAACAATCATCAAAGGCATCAAAGCTGACATATTCTTCCATTAAGACGCTACGCTTTTGTAAAATTTCATTGATTTTTTTATTTAATTGGTTTAAGGTTTCAATTTCTTTTACTTTGTGTTCCAAAGTTCGTCGTTTTTGCTCTTTTTTCTCGTCATAACGAATACGTAAATTAAAAGCAATGGTAACGATTAAAGCACCCACCAAAACACCAAAAAAACCGGCTGCTGCTACTGCTATCATATTTTTCCTCCTTAAATTCTCTTGTCTTTTATTTTAGCATAACTTCTGTGGGATTCGCATTTTTTAACTGTTTTTAGCCACCCTTTTGTTATCTATTTTGATCTGCTATTTTTGTTAGCAAAAAAATATTCATTCTCCGAGTTTTTCATTTGACCTATTTTGACCTATTGGTTATACTTCTTTTTAGAGGTTATCGCTTAAATGTGCTAAACTTGAGACGTACAATAATTAACGTCGATTTGATTAAAGGAGGACTTTACATTATGAATTTAATTCCAACAGTCATTGAACAATCATCCCGCGGCGAAAGAGCGTATGACATCTACTCACGTTTATTAAAAGACCGCATTATTATGCTAAGCGGTCAAGTTACTGACGACTTAGCAAACTCAATCATCGCCCAATTACTTTTCTTGGACGCACAAGATTCTGAAAAAGATATCTATGTATACATCAACTCACCCGGTGGTAGCGTAACAGCTGGGATGGCAATTTACGATACAATGAACTTTGTTAAAGCCGATGTGCAAACAATTGTAATGGGCATGGCTGCTTCAATGGGCTCATTTTTATTAACAGCTGGCGAAAAAGGCAAACGTTTTGCTTTGCCAAATGCCGAAATCATGATTCACCAACCATTAGGTGGTGCACAAGGCCAAGCAACTGAAATCGAAATTGCAGCGCGTCACATCTTACAAACCCGTGATCGTTTGAACCATATCTTAGCCGAACGCACAGGTCAACCACTAGAAGTCATTGAAAAAGATACTGATCGTGATAACTTTATGACCGCTGAACAAGCGAAAGAATACGGTTTGATTGACGAAATTATGGTGACAAAATAATTGATAAAAAAAAGAATTGAGACTTTTGTCTCAATTCTTTTTTTGTTTACCTTTTATTATAGTCACCAAAAATTCAATTTGTTAGATTACTTGTGCTGCTTTCTTTTTTAATTAAAAGAGTGCCCTTTTATCATTTAGGATTGGGCGATAACAATTTTGCCAGCAGCTGGATGACCCGCAATTTTTTCGTGAGCCAAAATGACGCTACGCAATTCAAAAGGCAAAACTTCTGCAATATTAACGACCAATTTGCCATCCCCATAAGCATTTAGCAAATATTCAAAAGCAGTTTGGTCCTGGTATTCTTTTTTAGGGGAAAAACTTAAATACGTCCCATCTTTACGTTCTGCTGGATTTGGCAGTTCATTTAAAGCAACGTATGTTCCGCCAGGTTTTAAAATTTTCAGACCAAGATCTGCACTTTTACTCCCTTTTGTCGCGTCAATTACAATATCCGCCTGTTCAAAAAATGTTTTTGCCGGACTCGCTGTATCATAGGCAACAAACTCATCTGCTCCCCAGTTTTTAATTTTCGCTTCATTTTTTTGGGCCGCACTTGCTAGAATATGATTTTTATTTTGATGCAACATTTGTACAAGTAAAGACCCCACTCCACCAGAAGCACCTAACACCATCACGGTTTGACTACTGTCAACCTGTAGGAGTTCAAAAAGTAAATTGTACGCTGTGATTCCGGTTGTAACTATGCTTGCCGCTTTGGTAAAACTCATTGTCTCAGGGATTTTTGCCGCTTTTTTATTTGGCAAAACGACCTCTTGCCCATAGGTTCCGCTAATTGGGTGAATCACTACGCGATCGCCAACAGCAAAATCTGTTTCCCCAGGAAAAATTTCTGTCACGATTCCAGCCGCATCATTGCCCATTACATAAGGAAATTTCAAACTGCGAAATCCTTGCTGCGCCCCACTTCGCAAAGAAATATCGTAAGGATTAACGGCAAAAGCCTGCACTGCTACTCGGATATGGCCTGGGGTAATTTCTCTTGGTTGGTCTGTAATCGTCTCAAATACATCATGGGGCTTTCCATAACCAGTTATAGCAAAACGTTTCATCAAAAATTCCTCCTTTTTACCTTTGTCTAAAGTGTAGCGAGGAAAGAAAAAAAGCGCAACGATTTGCGCTTTAACTGCTTTCACAAAAGATGAGTCAAATTTGATCTCCAAACTTGCAATAAGATCTCAGCTTTCGTTTAAATATCGAAACTTTGTTAAAAGAGCTCTTATCTTTACTGACTTACCTCTGAATATTTTCCTGCTTGAAATTCTTGGCCCAATTGACAATAGTGGGTGATATTGGCTTTATTTTTAGCAATTTCAGCTTGTGTTAAAGGGCGGATAACTTTGGCTGGTCGTCCAAAAGCCAAAACATTTGGTGGGATAACCGTTCCTTGCGTTACCAAAGAACCTGCGCCGATTAAACTATTTTCACCGATAACGGCGTGATTTAATACAATCGAACTCATGCCAATTAGTGCGCCTTGCTCAATTTTGCAGCCATGAAGCATGCATTGATGTCCCACTGTAACATCCTTTGCAATTTCTGTCGGTGCGTCATGGTCAACATGAATAATCGTACCGTCTTGAATATTGGTGCGATCACCAATCTTGATAAAATTACTATCCCCACGAATCACGCTGTTAAACCAAACAGTGACATCTTTGCCCAAGGTTACATCCCCAATGACAACAGCATTTTTTGCGATAAAGTTTTTCATAATTTTCTTGTCATCTCCAAAAATTTTTCTACATTATATCATAAGCAACTCCAGCTAACGCGAAAGATAATGAAAGCTTATATAAACCAAAATAAGAGCAGGTCTACTTGCTTTACTTTTCAAATGACGCGGTGAAAATCTATACATTTTTTATAAAAATACCGACCGGATTTCTCCAGTCGGTAGTGATCTAACGATGAGCATTCACTTCATGGTCTCATTTTTTACTTAATCGTAATCTCCATCTTCAGCAAACTGACTTTGATAGAGCTTGCTATAAAAGCCACCTTCAGCTAATAAGCTTTCATGGGTACCTTTTTCAATAATTGAACCTTGGTTCATCACTAAAATTAAATCAGCATCACGAATAGTAGATAGACGGTGGGCAATAACAAAACTTGTGCGCCCTTCCATGACTTTGTCCATTGCCTTTTGAATTAAAGCTTCCAAACGAGTATCGACAGAACTTGTCGCTTCATCCAAAATTAAAATCTTCGGATCTGAAATAACTGCCCGCGCGATGGTCAACAATTGTTTTTGCCCCAAGGAAACATTATTTCCTTCTGCATTAATCATCATTTCATAACCGTCTGGCATCGTGCGGATAAAATGATCCACGTTAGCCGTCTTAGCGGCATCCACTATTTCATAATCCGTTGCATCTAATTTCCCAAAACGAATGTTTTCCCCGATAGTTCCTTCATAAAGCCAAGCATCTTGCAATACCATCCCAAAAACCGAACGGACATCGCTACGCTTCATTTTTTGCGTATCGACACCGTCAATTTTGATGGCACCAGCATTTACATCATAAAAACGCATCAATAAATTAATTAGCGTTGTTTTCCCAGCTCCGGTTGGCCCAACAATTGCCACCGTTTGCCCTGCTTTTACAGTAAAATTCAAATCTTTAATCAACGGTTTATCTAAAGCGTAACTAAATGAAACATGGTCAAATTCCACATCACCTTTTACCACTGCTGGTAAAGGAATATCAGCATCATTTAATACTTCTTCTGCTTCATCTAAAATTTCAAAAACGCGGGTTGAAGCAGCTGATGCGCTTTGTAAAACAGAAGAAAGCTGTGTGATATTACCTAAAGGCTGACTGATTTGCCAAATATATTGAATAAAGGCTTGCAGTTGTCCAACAACAATTACACCGCCAATAACGTAATAGCTCCCTAAGACCGCCATTACAATATACGTGATATAGGCAGTCAGCGAAACAAGTGGCATCATAAGCCCCGAAATAAAGGACGCTTTAAACCCAAAATGTTTTAATCGGTGATTGACCGTTTTAAATCCGTCTAAGGTTTCTTTTTCCCGACCGTAGACTTTTAGCACACTAAAACCGGTCATATTTTCTTGGACGTAACCATTTAAATCTCCCAAAGCATTTTGCATTCCTTGGAAATATTTTTGGGACATTTTAATAATTCCTCGTGAAATCAGCATTGAAGCCGGAATCATAATAATCGATATCAAGGCCATTGGAACGTTGATGTAAAACATCATTGCAAGTGCCATAATAATTCCCAAAACCGCGTTGACAATTCCGATTAAGGCTTGTTGCATCGCACCACTAACCGCATCGACGTCATTGGTTACACGGGATAAAATATTTCCTTGTTGATTTTTATCAAAGTATGAAACTGGCAGACGATTAATTTTTTCATCAATATCTTGCCGCAGGTCATACATTGCACTTTGGACCACATTGGTTATCAGCAATCCTGACAGCAATTGGGCGATACAATAGCCCACCCCCACTGCAGTAATCCAAATCAAACATTTAAAGACATAATCAAAGTTAATCTTTTGTCCCTCTGCAATGTTTTTAGCAACTTCTGTTGTGGGCAAACCTGCAACATAGGGCATTGCCGCATTTAAGGCCACCGTCAAGACGACAAAAAATAAAACTAAAAGAGCCGTAATTTTATAAGGGCTCAAGTAACGAGCCAAACGTTTTAAAGAAGAGAATGATTTCATTGTGCCAATTCCTCCTCTGACAGCTGAGAAGCTGCAATATCATAATAAATACTGCAATTTTTCAGAAGTTCTTGGTGCGTTCCCATTCCAACAACATTGCCTTCATCTAAAACAATGATTTTGTCAGCATGCATAATTGTCCCAACTCGTTGCGCAACAATTAGAACTGTCGCGTGGGTCGTTTCTTTTTTCAAACGAGCCCGTAATTTGGCATCTGTTTGATAGTCCAGTGCCGAGAAACTATCGTCAAAAATATAAATTTCTGGATCGCGAATAATCGCGCGGGCAATCGCTAAACGTTGCTTTTGACCACCGGAAAAATTAGTGCCGCCTTCTGACAATTCGGCATCAAAGCCCTTTGGTGTTTGGCTAATAAAATCGGCAGCTTGCGCAATATCAACTGCCCGCTGCATATCAGCTTGGGTAGCGTCTAATTTTCCATAACGTAAGTTTTCAGCAATCGTTCCAGTAAATAAGAGCGCCTTTTGGGGAATGTAACCAATTTTTTGCCGTAAACTTTTTAAGCGGTAATCTTTTACATTGACCCCATCAATGACCACTTCTCCTTCACTTACATCGTAAAAGCGCGGAATTAATTGAATTAAAGTGGATTTACCAGAACCAGTACTGCCGATAAAGGCGACTGTTTCACCGGGTTGTGCGGTAAAACTCACATTACGAATCACTGGGCTTTGGGCATGACCCGGATAAGCAAAGGTAACATTTTTAAATTCGACATAACCCTTTGTTGCTGTTGTAGTGACGCCATCTTCTTTTTCAACAATTTCAGAAGTTGCATCTAACGCTTCTTGAATACGGCGAGCAGAGACAGCTGCTCTTGGATACATCATAAAGACAGAAGCAAACAGCATGAAAGAAAATAAAGCATGGAAAATATATTCGATAAAAGCAATTAAGTCCCCAATTTGCAGACTGCCTTGGTCAATTTTGATTGTCCCATTCCAAATAATTAAAACCATCACGATATTAAATAAGAAGAAAAATCCTGGTTGTGCTACTGCCATTAAGCGAAACAAACTTTTTGAGCTAGATGCATAAGCCTTATTTACTTTTTCAAATCGATTTTCTTCAAATTTTTCATTAACAAAAGCACGAATTACCCGCAAACCAGATAAATTTTCTCGTAAAATAGCGTTGATTTTATCCAAATTCCCTTGTTGTTTTGTCGATAAAGGATCAGAGAATTTGGCAATTGCAATCACCGCTAAAAGTAAAATCGGTAAGGCCGCTAACACGTACCAGCTTAAAGATGGGCTCGTTCGAAAAATCATATATAAACTGACAATAAACATCATAGGTGTCATAAAACCAGTTCGCAAAATATTTTGCATGAATAACATGATTTGATAAGCGTCATTAGTCACTCTGGTAATTAAAGAAGACACCCCGATTTGTTCGTATTCATAATGGGAATATCCTTGTGTTTTTTCAAATAGATCATCGCGAATATCCGCCGTAATGTTGGTTGTAATACGGGTCGTGAAGTAGCCCAAGAGAATATTCATCACCACTCCCAACACAGTAATAATAACCATTAACAGCCCCAACTGCTGTACTTGACTAAAACTTTTGGCTGGAATAGCTGCATCAATCATCCGCGCTAAAATAGTTGGTAAACCCAACTCAATGATAATAAAACCAAAGACACAGATGAAATCAAAAAGTAATAGTTTTTTGTAGCGCATTGTATAATGCCACATCAATTTCATTTCTTTTCCCCCTTTATTAAAATGAAGACAGGCACTGCCTGTAAACGCGTAAAATTAAAACAGATAGCTAATGAAAGAAAAATGGACACCCCTTTTAAAAACCTCAAAGGGTGTACCTAAGCATGAATAAATTTTCGCATTACCTTCACTATACCACAGTGAAATTTTTAATTGTAGATAAAATCAGCAGAAATTTACTGAATGTAACCCCTTTATGCCCTTTGCCTTTTCTATACTTATTGAAAAATCTATGCTAAAATATCAGTAATTGGGCGCAAAAAACGCCAAAGGAACGGTTGAATTAAAAAATAAGCGGAAAGTAAAGACGAGACTTTCTCTTTTTGAAAATCAGCTGATTTTCAAAAAGCATCCAAAATTTAGCGGAGAATTTGCTGACAATAAAAAGTTATTTGCTTTATCTATGCAAAAATTTTTTTCAAAAGTTGCTCCCTTATTTTTTGATTGCCATAATTCTCGTATTTGCCATCATTTAGATGCCATTTTTATACCGTTTAATTAATAATAAAGGAGTCAAACAGATGATCTACAAAATTTATTATCAAGAAACAAAAGTACGCAATCCAAAAAGAGAACAAACCCTATCGATTTACGTAGAGGCAGCCGATGAAGTCACTGCCCGCGCATTAGTTGAAGAACATACCCCATACAACATCGAATTTATTCAAGGGCTAGACGAAAATCATTTAGCTTATGAAAAAGAAAATGCCGACTTCAAATTGACGGAGTTTTAAAATGAAAGTCTCTTTGAAGAACAACGAAACCGGCGTCTTCGGAATCGGTGGTCTCGGTGAGATTGGAAAAAACTGTTATGGGGTACAATTCCAAGATGAAATCATCATCATTGACGCTGGGATCAAATTTCCAGAAGATGAATTACTTGGAATTGACTATGTCATTTCCGATTATAGTTACATCGTGCAAAACTTGCCAAAAGTTAAAGCCCTTGTAATTACTCACGGTCACGAAGACCATATTGGGGGAATCCCCTACTTATTGCGCCAAGCCAATATTCCAATATACGCTGGCCCACTTGCTTTAGCTTTAATTACCAACAAATTGGATGAACACGGACTACTGCGTGATGCCAAACTTCATGAAATTAATGAAGATACGATCATTCGTTTCCGTAAAACTTCCGTTAGTTTTTTCCGCACGACACATAGCATTCCAGATGCTTTAGGGATTGTGGTGAAAACACCATCTGGTAATATCGTTCAAACGGGTGATTTTAAGTTTGACTTTACACCCGTAGGAGAACCTGCAAACTTGCACAAAATGGCACGAATTGGGGAAGAAGGCGTTTTATGCCTTTTATCTGATAGTACCAATGCTGAAATTCCAACTTTTACAAAATCAGAGAAAATTATTGGCACTTCAATTTTAAAAATCTTCGAAAAAATTGAAGGACGAATCATTTTCGCCTCTTTTGCTTCCAACATTTTTCGACTGCAACAAGCTGCTGATGCTGCCGTTGCAACCGGACGCAAAATTGCAGTCTTTGGTCGGAGTATGGAAAATGCCATGATTAACGGTCAGAAATTAGGCTATATAAAAGTTCCCGATGGCACTTTTATTGATGCCCATGAAGTTAATCGCTTGCCAGCAAATGAAGTTTTAATTTTATGTACCGGCTCCCAAGGTGAACCCATGGCAGCTTTAAGTCGCATTGCCAATGGTACTCACCGACAAATTCAAATTCAACCAGAGGATACCGTGATTTTTTCAAGTTCACCAATTCCAGGAAATACAACGAGTGTTAACCACTTAATCAACTTGTTGATGGAAGCTGGCGCAGAAGTAATTCATGGTAAAATCAACAACATTCATACTTCTGGTCATGGCGGCCAAGAAGAACAAAAATTAATGTTACGTTTAATGAAGCCAAAATACTTCATGCCTATTCATGGGGAGTATCGGATGTTAAAAATCCATACGCAATTGGCTCAAGATACTGGCGTACCAAAAGAAAATTGTTTCTTAATGGAAAATGGTGATATGCTAGCTTTAACTGCAGACAGTGCCCGTATTTGTGGTCATTTCAACGCCGGAGATGTCTATGTTGACGGTAGTGGTATCGGTGATATCGGAAATGTTGTCTTGCGCGATCGCCATATCTTATCAGAAGAAGGATTAGTTTTAGCCGTTGCAACGGTTGATCTTGCTAAAAAAGAAATTTTAGCTGGTCCAGATATTTTATCCCGCGGTTTTGTTTATATGCGGGAATCCGGTGAAATGATTAACGAAGGTCAAACACTGCTTTTCAAAGCCTTAAGAGAAGCCATGAATCAGCCTGATTGTAATGAGTTCAAATTAAGAGAAGCAATGTCGAATGCTTTGCAACCTTATTTATTTGAAAAAACCGAGCGTCATCCGATGATTTTATCCATGATTATGACACCGGAAAATTAATTTAAAGTAATGACTACGGCACAGTTTAATATTTAAAATACCCCAGTACAAAAGAAAGAGCAAAGCTTAACACAGCTTATTCTTCTTTTAGTACTGGGGTATTTTTATTTAGCCTTAAAATAAGCGCTCCAACTCACCATTATTAAATAAAAAAATCCTCAGAATAAATTCTGAGGATAAAATGCCTATTTAAAAATAGTTTAGGCTTTTTCTACGTTAGTAGCTTGAGGACCGCGGTCTGATTCTTCAACGTCGAAAGTCACTGCTTGACCTTCTTCTAAAGTTTTGAAACCGTCGCCTTGGATTGCAGAGAAATGTACGAATACATCGCTGCCATCTTCACGTGAAATGAAGCCAAAACCTTTTTCTGCGTTAAACCATTTTACTGTACCATGTTCCATGGGTGAAAACCTCCTTGTGCTTTGCACGAATTGATGTGTAACGTTGTTGGCAAAGAATAGAGGTGACCCAAATGTTTCAACTTCTATCGCTAAACCGCTAAACAAAATTACACTAATATTTTACACTTGCCCGATTTTTTTTGCAAGCCTGTTAATTCCATAAACCTTCTTCCCGCAAGCTAATGTATTCGCTACCACCAATCACCAAATGATCCAATAATTCAATCCCCATCATTTCACCACATTCCTTTAGTCTTTTAGTAAAAACGATATCATTATGAGAAGGGGTTGGACTACCAGAAGGATGATTGTGGCAAATCACTATCCGGGCAGCCGCAATTTTAACTGCTATTTTAAAAATCTCACGGGGATGAGCAATCGATTGATTTAACGAGCCAATAAAAATTGTCTTTTTTTGTAAAATTTGATTTTTTGTATTTAAATAAATACACAATAAGTGTTCCTGCTCATAATCTTTCATCTCCTCGGCTAACATACAACCCAATTCATAACTTGAAGAAACATGCCCGATTTTAGGACATGACGCCTTTCCTATTCGCTGTCCCAATTCAATTGCAGCCAGTAATTCTGCCGCCTTTGCTTCTCCAATTCCTGAAATTTTAGTTAATTCCTGTAGTTCTGCTCTTTTAAATTGATATAAATCACCAAAGTAATGCAATATTTCTGCCGCAAGCTCACCTGCAGTGGCTCCTTTATAACCTGTTCGCAAAATAATAGCTAATAATTCTTGTTCTGAAAGCACTTTTGCTCCTTTTTCCTTTAAACGTTCTCGTGGACGCATACTAAGTGGTAATACTTTTTTTCCCATCAAAAAACTCCTTTGCACTCTTTTAAATAAGATACGCAAAGGAGTTGTCATTCATTTTTAACTTAGATAGTTTTTTACTTCATGTAAAGAAGGTAAAACAGCGCGTGTCTTTGCTGCTAACACTTCATCTGGAGGAAGTAAATCCGGGATCATAATTACCGGAATATTCGCTTGAAATGCAGCTAAAACACCATTTTGTGAATCTTCTAAAACTAGTGTTTCTGCCTTTTTGGTCCCTAGAATAGCTTGTGCTGCTAGAAAAATTGCCGGATCAGGTTTAGCCCGTAGTACATCTTCACACGAGACAATCTTAGGAAAATGCTTGCTTAAATCGGCTCGAAACAATAATTCATCGATTACTTTACGTTGATTACTAGAAGCGATGATCCAGTCTATTTTTGCCGCTTGCAGATAAGCTAACAGCTCCATGACCCCCGGTTTTAAAACCGCCTGACCACTAGCAAACATCATTTTCGTATTCTCATAGGAAGCTGCAATAAAATCTGACACTTTTGTTTTACCAAATTTGTGATCAAACATTTCATGATAGCGTTTTATTACCTCTTCATCTGAAATGCCGAGTAAATCTAGATACAAGTCTTTATCATAGGGAATGCCAAATTTATCAGCCGCTTTTTGGGCACCGGCATAATAAAGTTGCTCTGTATCAAAAATTAATCCGTCCATATCAAAGATAACACCTTTAACTTGCATGTGCGCCCCCCATTTCTAGCAATAAACTTCTTACCTCTGAAACAAAATACAATGAACCAGTTACAAGTAACAACGATTCATCATCCATTTTTTCTAAAATCTCGGCCAAGCCAAATTGCCATAAAGAAACAATCGACACCCGCTTATCATCGATATTGACAAAATCATCATCTAATTTGATTGCTCTGGGGTAATCAAATGTCGTTAAATAAATATGACCATTTTTTAGTTTTAGTAATTCTTGTAGCATTTCAGTGACATTTTTTGTCTCTAAAGCTGAAAACAAAATATGCAATTTGCGACCTTTGAATTCATCTTGCATGGATTCAACTAAGCGCTTCATAGCATGGGTATTATGTGCGCCATCTAAAATAATTAATGGTTCTGAGCTAAGTCGCTCCATGCGAGCTGGCCAAAACGTCTGTTGCAAAGCTTTTTTAATTTCTTTTTCCTGCCAATTAATCTTGTTTAATGCACAATACAATTCAAATAACTGAATTGCAACCCCCGCATTTTCCGGCTGATGACGTCCAATTAGCGCTGTTTTCAAATTTTTTAATTTTCCGTTTTGATTACGAAAATCAAACCACTCGCCCCAATTATCATCTGGATGCAAATAAGTGACCTCGTATTCTTTACCAAAGCGATAAATTTCGGCATTATTTTTTGTGGCGGTATCTATAATGACACCTAATGCATTATCTTCGATATTCCCCGTTACAACTGGAATGTTTGGTTTAATAATCCCGGCTTTTTGCGCTGCAATCTCCTCTAAGGTGTCTCCTAGGATTTCGGTATGGTCATAACCAATCGTCGTTATCCCAGTCAACATCGGCTCCACGATATTGGTAGAATCTAACAATCCGCCTAGACCTACTTCAATAATTGCAACATCGACTTTACCGACAAAGTAATCCAAAGCCAGCGCTGTTAATACTTCAAATTCCGTAATGCCGCTAACTGCTTCTTGCTGATCTAATTTTTCAACTAATGGTTGGTACTTATTTACCAATGTGACCAATTCTTCATCCGTGATAAATTTGCCATTAATGGCAATTCTTTCGTGGAAACTTTCAATATAAGGTGACGTGAAAGTGCCAACGACAATCCCTGCTTCTTGTAACATTTCTTTTAAATAGCTAACAGTTGAACCTTTCCCATTGGTGCCGGCAATATGAATTGTTGGTACTTTTTTTTCAGGATGATCAACTAAAGCTAATAATGCTTTAACGCGCTCTAACCCTGGTCTTTGGCCAAAGGGTCTGCGACTGTGAATCCATTCAATTGCTTTACTTCCCGTTTCTACCATTTTTCCCACCTCACCGCTTCATTATAACAAACTCCTAGGTAAAGAAAAAAACAAATCGTTGCCATTAGAAAATACAGCTTAGTTTCATCTCACATTTTTACAACTAAAACCATTGCATCACCAAACACTTATTTTGTCTAATTTCATCACTGAACTTTCATTAACCATAGTGCTACTCCTTTTTAATCTCGATAAAAAGAGAGTAAGGACCTGTGCCCTTACTCTCTTATTTATTTGAGGCCATATTTTTCGTTCTTTTAAAAATAAGCGATTTATTCAAATAGGTATAAAAATCACCTTAGCTTTTTTATTGCTAAAACAAAACACTCATTTCTAATTTAGCTTGATAATACCAAGTACTTTACTTAATCGTCCGCAATTGTTCAATTCGTTCACTAACTGCCTTTTGTTTATCTAAATAATCGGCTTCTTTGGCCCGCTCTTCTGCTACGACAGCCTCAGGAGCATTTGAAACAAAACGTTCGTTAGCAAGTTTACCTTGGACGCGTTTTACTTCATTGTTCCATTTTGACAATTCTTTTTCTAAACGTTGCAATTCTTCATCAATATTGATTAGACCTGTTAGTGGCAAGTAGATTTTTGCTCCCGTTAAAATAGCAGACATCGCAAGTTCTGGCGCGTCAACTTCCCCTGAGATCACCAACTCTTCTGGGTTGCAGAAGCGTTCAATATAGTTTTTATTAGCAACTAGAAATTCATCAATTTCAGCATCTGTGGTATGAATTAACAAAGTAATTGGTTTAGATAATGGTGTATTCACCTCGGCACGAATATTTCGTACCGCACGAATCAATTCAATTAAGAATTCCATGCCTTTTACAGCTGCTGCATCGTTAAATTCTGGTTGAACAACTGGATAAGCTGCTGTTACTAGTGACGCTCCTTCATGAGGTAATTTGCTCCAAATCTCTTCTGTTACAAATGGCATGATTGGGTGCAACAAACGCAAGATTTGATCTAGTGTGTAGACCAAAATACTCTTGTTCATTTGTTTAGAACCTTCATCTTCTCCGTATAAAACTTCTTTACTCATTTCAATATACCAATCACAGAAATCATCCCAAATGAAATTGTATAATTGACGACCAGCTTCACCAAATTCAAAGCGATCAAACAAGTCGGTTACTTTTTCAACTGTCTCATTTAAACGGGTTAAAATCCAGCGGTCTGCCACTGTTTTTTCCCCATTTAGATTAATATCTGCAGCGGTCATGCCTTCGACATTCATCAAAACAAAACGAGCAGCATTCCAAATTTTATTGATAAAATTCCAGGCAGCATCCATTTTTTCATAACTAAAACGCACATCTTGACCAGGAGCAGAACCATTGGATAAGAACCAACGCAGGGCATCTGCCCCATATTTGTCAATGACATCCATTGGATCAATCCCGTTACCAAGCGACTTACTCATCTTCCGCCCTTGTTCATCCCGAATTAGCCCATGAATTAAAACGTTGTTAAATGGACGTTCACCAGTAAATTCCAAACTTTGGAAAATCATCCGGCTAACCCAGAAAAAGATAATATCATATCCGGTAACTAATGTATTGGTTGGGAAATAGCGCTTGTAATCTTCACTATCCGTATTAGGCCAACCCATAGTTGAAAATGGCCACAAAGCAGAAGAGAACCACGTGTCCAATACATCTGGATCTTGAACCCAGTTTTCACTATCGCTAGGTTCTTGCATACCGACATACATTTCTCCGGTTTCTTTGTGATACCAGGCTGGGATTTGATGTCCCCACCACAATTGGCGCGAAATTACCCAGTCATGAACATTATCCATCCAACGCAAGAATGTTTGATTAAAGCGTGGTGGGTAAAATTCAACGGCATCTTCTGTTGCTTGGTTTTCAATTGCTTCTTTGGCAAGAGGTGCCATCTTCACAAACCATTGTGTTGATAGGCGGGGTTCCACCACTACGCCGGTCCGTTCTGAATGCCCAACATTATGGTTCATTTTTTCAATTTTAACCAAGCGACCGATTTCTTCTAAATCTGAAACGATTAATTTTCGAGCAGCAAAACGATCCATACCAGCATATTTTCCTGCTAAATCATTCATCGTCCCGTCATCGTTCATGACATTTACCCGTGGCAAGTCGTGACGATTTCCTACTTCAAAGTCATTGGGATCATGAGCTGGCGTAATTTTTACAACCCCAGTTCCAAATTCACGGTCAACATATTCATCGGCGATAATTGGAATTTCTTTATTCACTAATGGCAAAATAACGGTTTTGCCAATATATTGTTGGTACCGCTCATCTTCTGGGTGAACCGCAACCGCAGTGTCTCCTAACATAGTTTCAGGACGGGTTGTCGCAATTTCCAACTCACCTGTTCCATCACTTAAAGGATACGTCATATGATAAAAAGCACCTTCAATATCTTTATGAATCACTTCAATATCTGATAAGGCAGTGCGGGCTTGCGGGTCCCAGTTGATAATATATTCACCACGATAAATCAAATCTTTTTCGTATAAGGTAACAAAAACTTTGCGGACTGCTTCTGACAACCCTTCATCTAAAGTAAAACGTTCCCGAGAATAATCTAAAGAAAGACCCATTTTAGCCCATTGCTCACGAATATGATCGGCATATTCATCTTTCCATTCCCAAACGTTATCAATAAATTTTTCCCGACCCAAATCATAACGAGAGATTCCTTGTTCCCGCAATTTTTCTTCTACTTTGGCCTGCGTTGCAATACCGGCATGATCCATTCCTGGTAGCCATAACGTATCAAAACCTTGCATCCGTTTTTGGCGAATAATCATATCTTGCAAGGTTGTATCCCAAGCATGACCTAAGTGTAATTTTCCGGTAACATTTGGTGGTGGGATCACAATAGAATAAGGTTTTGCTTTTTTATCCCCACTTGGTTTAAATAAATCTTCGTCCAACCATTTTTGATAACGGCCTGCTTCCACTTCTTGTGGATTATACTTTGTTGATAAATTATCAGACATTTTTTTGCCCCCTTAAATTTTAAAAATTAACTAGCCTTTGCAAATCAAAACTTCAATCTCAACCGCCTGTAAACTAAACAATAAAAACTCCGCGCTTGATTTCTCGTATGAAAAATAATTTTTCATGCTAAAACATCTTCGCTATAAAATGAATCCTTGCTACTTTAATAAACCAATAAAAATTATTCTTAAAACTTAAATCTGTTTAACAATAAAAAAAGTCCTAAGATGCCAAGCATCTTAGGACGTAAATTTACGCGGTACCACCTAATTTGTAGATCACTCTACCTCTTAAGCGTGAGTTAACGGTCACGAAACGTTTGATTTTACTAAAATTTCCAATCAAAGACTCCCAAGCTACCTTCACAAAACTTACGTGGAAATCTCTCAGCTGTGATTTCCTCTCTCAAACGCAGTCTTCTGCTACTCCTCTTGTTCAACGTCTTGGCTTATTCTACAATGAAGCATACCAAGTGTCAAATCAGAATTTTTAAATTAAACTTTTCGCCGCTGCTAGCGCTTTTTCATAATCTGGCTCTTGACTAATTTCTGGTACAATTTCCCGATATTGAATCACGCCTTCTTTATCCAAAACAAAAATAACGCGGGCATAGTGATCAGTTGCTGGAATTAATAAATGATAGTTTTCATCCATCGTATTATCCGGATCATGAAGCATTAACATCTCTACGCCTTCTTGCCCACACCAAGCAGCTTGTTCTACTTTGGTATTATTTGAAATAGTGGCAAAATTAAGCTCTTTTATTTGGCTTGCTTCCATATTAAAACGTTTGGTTTGAATAGCACAAACACGGGTATCAATGTCTGGCACAACACTTAAAATTGTTGGTTTATCTAAAAAATCGGTAACCGTATGTTTAACATCTTGTAAATCTGCTAAAGTAAAAGCTGGCGCTTTTTCACCAACGGCTGGTTGTTCACCGGGTAATGTCACGGGTTGGCCTTTTTTTGTTAATTCCATTTTATCTTCTCCTTTTACTGATGTTGTAAAATATCTTGCTACATTCAGTATAGATAAGGATCGGTAAAAAACCAAAGATACTGCTTAACTATTTGTCACCGCTGTTTTATCTTGATACGTTTGGTCAAAGAAAATCAACGTCTGTAATTCTGTCGTTAAGTCAATGTATTGCACATGCACATTTCCTGGTACGTCCACGCGGTCTGGTGCAAAATTTAAAATCGCCGTAATCCCCGCTTTTACAATCACATTTACTGCTTCTTGCGAGAACTGACTTGGCACAGTTGAAATTGCTACTGTGACACATTTATCTTTGGCAACTGTATCAAAATCAGCCATGCTATAAATTTCATGACCATCAATCACTTTTCCGACTAAATCTGGATTATTATCAAAAACCGCAACAATATTCAAATTACTGTTACGCCGAAAATTGTTGTTTGCTAATGCTTTCCCTAGATTTCCAAAGCCAACTAAAGCAATTCTTTTTTCTTCATTGGTATCTAAAATACTATTAAAAACCTCAATCAAATAACTAACATCATAGCCATAACCACTTCGACCCAATTCCCCTAAATGGGAAAAATCGCGTCGAATAGTAGCAGAAGGAACTTGTGTGATCTCTGCAAATTCTTTTGATTTAATTCGTTTAATACCGGAGTCTTGTAACATATTTAAATAGCGTAAATATAAAGGCAAACGTTTCGCCGTTGCCTTAGGAATCTGTTTTAACTTACTATCTTCGACCATGATTGGCTCCTTTGTTCGTTTTTTCACATAGTCAGTGTATCATGCCACAGACATCCTCGCAAGTTATTTTGATAGCAAAACAATATCACAAAATTTTTTTAATAACAAAAAATGATAGATCTATCTGTTGGTCACAAAATTTGAAAAAATATCAATTCAATTTGCCTCATATTTTTGCCAGAATCTCGCAGCAAGGCTTTTTTACGCAAAAAAAGGAAAGCCGCAGCTTTCCTTTTTCAAGTATTAAATTTTATACTTCTTCGTTCACTTTAGATTTGCGGTACCAGATGAATGCACCTGCCATCAATGCCGCACCTACTGCTAGGAATGCGATGATACCAGTGCCACCAGTTGAAGGTAAAAGACCTTTTTTAACGTTATCTATAGTTTTTGATGGAATTAACGTTGTTGCACCTTCAGCTGTATTAGGAGCGATTGTAAATTGTACAGGAGCATCTAATTTAATATACTCATTAGGTGCAGCTGTTTCATGTAAGTCATACTCGCCATAATCTAAACCTTCTACATTAATCAAACCATTTGCATCTGTTTCTAATTCAGTAGCGCCATTTGCAGCTAATACATATTTGCCATCTTTTTTTGTGAATTTTAAAGCTTTAGTTGTATCCTCTCCACGTTTAGTAATAACAAATTTTGCACCAGCTAATTTTGCTTTTGTGTTTTGATCTTGCTTAACAAATGTATGGCCACCATAAATTAATTTTGGTGTCTCATAAGGATAATTTTTGTCCCCAACTTTTACAGTTGCTTTATTTCCAAACTCTTGATATTCTTCTGCTTCGTCTGTTACTACCATTTTGTAAGAAGCAGTAAAGGATTTTCCTGCTAATGCTTGTACAACAGCTTGATCAACTTTAAAGTCAACGGTAAAGCCACCATCGTCAGTATTTGGAGTAATTGTATAGTGAGTGCCTGCAGTTAATTTCTCATCTGTTGAAGATGTAATTGTTACTGCTGAGTTAATCCCTTCAGTTGGTACAACTAATTCTAACCCTTTACTTGGTGTATCAGTAAAACCATATGAAGTTTTATCTTTGATTTTAGCTGGAATAGTGAAGTTAATAGTAAAGTCGTGAACTTTTCCTACTTCCGTACCATAGATATGGTTTGTTTCATCAGCATCTGTAAGATCAACTTTAGTCAATCCGTCTGTATCTAAGTGCTTGCCATCTGTAAATGTTACATCTTTTGGATACAAATGTGCAGTTGTTAAATATTTACCAGCACTATTTGTCAATGGTAGTGAAACAATTAATGGTGCTGCATGTGTGCTCACATTATCTGGAATTGTAGTTTCAATAAACATATACACGCTATGCTTGTCATTAGTTTTGTATGCTAAGTCATTAAATTTCGCAATTCCATCTTCACCATCTTCGCCGTCTTTGGCAGTAGTAACTTCAGCCTTAGCTTTCGCTCCCATGTCAGTAAAGTTTTCATAGGCTTTTGCACCAATTGTTGTGCTAGAACCTTTTTCGATTCCTGCAGCAACTTCTTGTGCTTTTGCAATAGCTGCAGCTGCATCAGCAACTACCTTATTTTCAATTAAGCCATAAACAAAATCAGTGATGTTAAACACCGTAAAACCTGCACCATTTAACCCCTTACCACCAAAATTATTCATTAATTCACCAGTATTTTCTTTTAGGATTTCTGGCATTTTGTCAAATTCTTTTTTGTGGAGAACCATATTAATTGTATCAGGTTCATTATCAGCAGTCCCGGTCGCCTCTGCAGCCCCTCCAACAATTCCGCCAACAAACAATGGTACTAACATCGTAATAATTGCCAACAGTCCAAACAACTTCGATTTGTGTTTCATTTTGTTTCCCTCCCTCTTTCTTTTAGCTAGACTTCATCATTTTTTTTTGGATTTCTAACCTAAATTAATCATATCAGAGGATTTTATAGGGGGCAAAGTTTAGCCAAATGGTGATTCATCAACTGTTTTAAGCGCTTGCGTGTTTTTTTACAAAGAAAAAAAGAGGCGGGACGCCTCTTTCATCATTTTCTAATTGTTATTTAATTTTAGATAAATATCATTTCAAGCAAAATCAAGGAAAAATATTTCTAACTTTGATTGAAAATAACGCCATTTTTGCTGATATATTTTTTTATTATTTCAAATAAAAATCACGCATTAACGCACTTTTTCGTACTTTTTACCTATAATAGATCAGCAAATTCTGCTTCTTTTTCACTGGTGGCATTAGGGGTGATTTCTTCAATTTTAAGACCGTTTAATGCGCGTAGAATCATACCATCAATATCTAATGCTTTCTCATAATGATGAACTTTGTCTAAATTCGGACGTGTTTTCGGTTGGGGTGGGGCAAAAATTGTACAGCAGTCTTCAAAAGGTTGAATCGCCAATTCAAAGGTGTCGATTGCTTGTGCGATTTCAATGATCTCTAATTTATCCATTGTAACAACTGGACGAATAATCGGCGTTGTGGAGACTTCATTAATAGCCACCATACTTTGTAATGTTTGAGAAGCAACTTGTCCCAGTGATTCACCATTTATAATGACTAACCCTTTACGCGCCTCACGAATTGCATCGGTTAGGCGTAACATCATTCGCCGCGTTAAAGTCATCCAGTAACCTTGTGGCACTCTTTTCTTGATTTCTTCTTGAATTTCAGTAAATGGTACTTCAATAAATTGAATATTGCCGACATAAGGTGTCAATTTTTCGGTTAAGTCTTTGGCTTTTTGTAATGCCTGCTCACTTGTATAAGGCGGACTAGCAAAATGTACTGCTTCGATTTCAACGCCGCGTTTCATAGCTAGATAACCCGCCACTGGTGAATCAATTCCGCCAGAAAGCATCAACATTCCTTTGCCACTGGTTCCAACCGGTAAGCCGCCAGCACCTTTTATGGTTTCATAAGACAAGTAGACACCATCTAAGCGAATTTCCACCCGCAAATTAATATCTGGCATTTTCATTTGGACTTTAATATCCGGATATAATGAAAAAACATAGCTCCCTAATGTTTGATTTAACTCATTACTTGTCAATTCAAAATCATGGTCTGAACGTTTGGCGTTAATTTTAAAAGTTTCACTGCCAGTGTAGGCATAGGCCATAATTTGCGCGATACCTGCTTTAATTGCAGCGATATTTTTTTCCACCCGCAAGCTCGGTGAAAAATTTTGAATGCCAAAAACTTTTTGCAACCGCTCAATTACAGGTTGACTATCTTCGTCATTTAATAAAATGTGCATCCGGTCTCGTTGGGCATCAATTTTTAAATTGGGATAAGCAGCCAGTGCGCTTTTTACATTGTCTGCTAATTGCCGAATAAAGCTGCGGCGGTTTTTCCCTTTTGTGGAAAGTTCCCCGTACCGCACCATGATTTCTGTGTAGTTCACCTTAAAACTCCTGTTCTATTAATTGATTTTACTGAATTTTTGATAAAGCTGATGGAAAACAATTAAAAATTGTTCCACTTCAGCCATTGTGTTGCTTTCATCTAGACTAACGCGAATCGCAGTAGTTGCCAAATTAGCAGGTACATTCATCGCGTGTAAGGTACTGCTTTCAACATGTTTACGACTTGAGCAGGCACTTGTAGTAGAAACAAAAATTTGTTTTTCTTCTAAAGCATGAACTAAAACTTCGCCACGAATGTCTTTAATTCCAAAACATAAGATATGCGGCGCGTAATTTTCTTCCCCACTAAAAATCGTCACCTTCTCATATTTTACTAAAGCTTCATATAAGTATTTACGTAATGTTGGCACGTGATCAGGCCGCTTAGCTTTTTGCTCCAATGTTAAGCGCAATGCTTTTGAAGCCGCAACAATTCCTGGCACGTTTTCTGTACCACTCCGTTGATTATTTTCTTGGCCGCCTCCTGTTAATAGTGGAGCGATTCTGCGACCTTTGCGCCAAAAGATAAAACCTACGCCACGAGGACCGTGAAATTTATGTGCCGAAAAAGTGGCGAAGTCTACTCTTGGTGTTAACCACTCTTCTTGAGAAACTTTTCCAATAGCCTGCACGGCATCTACATGAAAGTGAATTTTCGGATAATCTTTTAAAACTTCACTAATTGCTTGAATTGGCTGTATGGCACCAACTTCATTATTAACCGCCATAACAGAAACTAAAATTGTATCTTTGCGGATTAAATCTTTTAATTTTCTAACATCGACTAGTCCATCTTTTCCTACAGGAGCTACACTAACTTCAAACCCATTTTCTGCTAATTGAGCGGCCGTTTCACTAACAGCTGGATGTTCAACACTGGAAATAATAATATGGCGTCCAAAGTCCTTTTTATCCAAAGCGGTACCTTTTAAAACCCAATTATCTCCTTCTGTTCCCCCAGAAGTGAAATATATTTCATTAGCCTGCACTGCTAGTAGCTCAGCGATTTGCTTACGAGCTTGTTGTAGTAAACGATTTGCCTGATTGCCTAAATCATGAAGACTAGAAGGATTTCCAATAATCCGTTGACTCGTCTTCAGATAGGCATCCAGCGCAAGTGGTGCGATGGCTGTCGTCGCACTGTTGTCAAAATATATCATGAAAAAAAACTTCCCTTCTCAAATTCTTTCCTATTATAAACGGACATTCGTCTGGTTTCAAGGTAACGTACTTTATCTTTTCCTAAAGAAAGTAGTTTCGCTGTGCATGTTGCCATTTTTAATCGTTACTTTTTTATAAATATCTGATAAAACTTACTTTTTGCGCCAAGCCGTTGGTGTCATGCCCGTTTTTTGTCGGAATACATTGGAAAAATAATGCTCATCAGAAAAATTTAACCGCGCAGCAATTTCTTGGACACTTAATAGTGTTTCTTTTAGCAATAATTGCGCAGACTCAATTTTTTTACTTAGATAATAGGCATACGGCGTCTGCTGAAAGTAGCGCTTAAATTGCCGTGTAAGCTGTGATGGCGATAAACTGGCTACATTTGCTAACTCTTCTAAGGTAACATTTTCTTGCAGATGATTATCTAAATATTCTTTGACTGCTTGTATGTTGCTTGGTACCAAATGGTGTTGGTGTGGTTGCCCTTCAGCTAAAATAAGTAGAATTTCATGAAATAGTAGTGCGCATGTATCACTGCGTTCTTGTGTCGTACCTTTTTTTTCGCAGTCAGTGAGCATTCTTTGCAAAACATTAAAAGTATCCGTTTGAAAGAAAACATATTGTCTTTGTAATTGATAGGTTTGCATTAATTGCTGGCACAACGCTCCAGAAACATTCACCCAGATTTTATGAAAAGGTTCCTTATCATCAGACCAATAGCGATGTTGGTGCCCCAGTGGTAATAAAAAGCTATCCCCGGCTTTGACTTCGTGTAAAAGCCCATCTACTTCGATCATTCCCTTGCCGGCGATAACATATTCCAAGCTATAGAGTTTTGAATCAACGCGATTCACAAAATAGCCTTTAAAAGGAAAAGTAATGCCCGCCAGTTCAACTCGAAATTGATCAGGGTTGGAAAACTGACTGGGTAAAAAGCTCAAAATATATTCTTTCATTTGCGTGTATTCCTCACTTAATTAGCTCTATTCTGCATTTTTTCAAATCCTTATGATTGTATACTATACATAACACAATAAATCGTCAATGGAGGAAAAAAATGACTACAACAATCCCTAGACCAGAACATCCCAATCCACAAAAAATGCGGGAAAATTGGCGCAATCTAAACGGAACTTGGAATTTTGCCTTTGATTTTGGCCGCAGTGGCCGCGATCGTAATTGGCACAAAGTCACTAATGATACGAAAAATACCGTCTTAAATACAAATGAAAATATTTTTGAGAATTGGCAAAGTGCGCCAAATGAAAATCCTTTTACGCAGCAGATTACCGTTCCTTTTTGCCCTGAAAGTAGCCTTTCTGGCATTGGCTACCCAGATTTTATTCCTGCTTGCTGGTACCAACGAGAAATTATTTTAACGAAAGAAGAAGTCACAAAATGCTGTCATTTACATTTTGGTGCTGTCGATTATTTTTGCGAAGTATTCGTTAACGGACACTCAGTTGGAAGCCATCAAGGCGGCTACGCTTCTTTTTATTTTGATATTTCAAAAGTGATGCACGCTGGGAAAAATACTATCGTTGTTTATGCTGAAGACAATATGAAGGAAAATCGTCAACCGGTTGGGAAACAAAGTCGCTTTTTTTACTCCCGCGGCTGTGATTACACCCGTACAACTGGCATTTGGCAAACGGTCTGGCTCGAATTTTTGCCACCAAAACATATTAAAACATTGCGCTACTTTCCTAATATTGCTGAAGGTAAAATTGCAATTGAAGTCATTACCAATGGTAGTGGCAAGTTAAACGCAACTGCTTTTTATCAAGGTGAAAAGATGGGAGAAGCTACTAGCGTTTTAACAGGTAATCAGACCATGCTTGAAATTTCCTTAGCAAAAACCCACTTGTGGGAACTAGGAGCTGGTCGGTTATATGATATTACTTTTACTTTTGAAGAAGATATTTTACAAAGTTATTTTGGACTGCGAGAAGTTGCTATGTCTGGCTATCGCTTTTTGTTAAACGGGCGTTCTGTTTTCCAGCGGACTGTCTTAGATCAAGGATTTTATCCAGCCGGAATTTATACTGCTCCTAGTGATGAGGATTTAAAAAAAGACATTGAACTTTCGCTTGCTTGTGGTTTCAACGGCGCACGTCTGCACGAGAAAGCTTTTGAATCGCGCTTTTTATATCATTGTGATCGCGCCGGTTATCTCGTCTGGGGTGAGATGGCCAATTGGGGATTAGATTTATCCGAGTCTGAAGCTGTTTTCCACTTTTTACCGGAATGGCAAGAATTACTCCAGCGCGATTTTAATCATCCAGCTATTGTAACTTGGTGTCCTATGAATGAGACTTGGGATGTCAATGGGCGCAAACAACGTGACGAGATCGTTGAACTCATTTATCATACGACCAAACAATTTGATTCTACCCGTCCAATCGTTGACACCAGTGGAAATTATCATGTTGTAACCGACATTTATGACCTTCATGATTATTGCCAAGACCCGGCAGTATTTAAGGAACATTTCACTGGTTCACTACAAGAAAATGGCGAGTTTTGGGATGAGCATCACCTGCGTCAAAGTTATCAAAAAGGTCTGCCTTATTGCGTAAGTGAATACGGTGGTATCAAATGGGACCCAGATAATAAGCCAGAAAACGCTTGGGGATATGGCGATGCTCCCCAAACTGAAGAAGAATTTTTTGCACGCTATCGCGGATTAACCGATGTTTTGTTGCAACACGAAAAAATATTTGGTTTTTGTTATACCCAACTTTACGACGTTGAACAAGAACGTAACGGACTTTATTATTACGACCGAAAGCCAAAATTTGATGTACAAAAATTCAAAGAGATCAATTCCCAACACGCCAGAATTGAAGACTGAGCTGTTATATGACACCAGTAGCTTTCTCCTATTTTACTAAAAGACTTTTTACTAATAGATTTGAAAGTGACTAAAAACAAGCGACAGGTGATTTGAATTTAATTTTATTTGTCAAAAAGAGCCAAGGAACAATGAAAATGTTCCTTGGCTCTTTAAATAGAAAAAATGCGAGTCACTTTTAGACTCGCATTTTTATTAGACTAAATCACGATTTTTAAAATAGAAGTTTTCGATTCGTTTAAAAGCACCAGGCTCAACTCGTTCTAAGGCTGCCCCGATTTCATCTAAAGCATCTTGATAACGATATTCTTTATTGAACAATTCCAAAGCACCTTCAATTGCAGCTTTAATTTCTGCATGTGAATGACGATATCTGTTTGCGTATTGCATCATTTGTTCTGTTAAAGCAGCTGCATCCACTAAATCATGAGTGTAGCTATCCAAATCTTTAATATCGGCTTCACAGTTTTTCATGATTTTATTAACTTCTTCCATGTTCACCCGGATTTTATTTAACGCTTTGCCTAAATCTTCGACCCGATCTGTTGCCATGAAGAAAGCTTCCAAGTAATCATTAGGTAAACCTGGTAAGCGTTGTTTTTCTACGAAGCGTTTTAAATTGCGTAATTGGAATTCAAATTGTTCCACTTTTTCTTGGGCAACTTTCTCGCCTTTGCGCAATTCACGTAATTCATGGTCAATTTCAACTTGTTGATTTTCCAAATCATCCAAAATTTTATAAGCATCTTTGTAGAAGGCTTGAATTTCAGAAAATGGCATTTCATGAGCTTCCATTTTAGGTTCCAAATCTTTGTTACGACGAATCAATTCGTCGATTTCAGTTTGGAAGCCACGGACACGTCCTAGTTCATTATGATTTAAAGTATACGTTTGTGCGGTATGATCAATTTCAATCATCAATTGATGATTGTTACGATGAGCATGGGTAATATAATCTGCAATCACTGGTTTGTTTTTCACGACATAACGACGGGCATTGATTTCTCTTTCCATTACTGCATATAAAGAATCAATCCCACTAGCTGTATCGCGATTGGCAACTTCAACTGTATCCACTTCTGTTTTTTCCAAATCCCCCATTGAAGTTTCAACGCGTTTTTTCACACGATCAATTTCAGCTTGGAAGTTTTCTTCAGGGAAAACGTAATGGTCTTCTAAAAGTTTTTTATAGCCATCTTGGATTTCTTTTAACTGATCTGGGAAAGTTTTGTTTAATTCTTCGTAAGCTGCTGGAATACGTTTCATGCGGTCATCTAATTCATACGTGTGTTGTTCAGCACTTTCCAGCACTTCTCTGGCTTCAACTGGATCACCAGATGTATTTAAGGTAACAAATTGAGTAAATTCAATTTCAATGTTTTTAATTTGCTTTTGTAACTCAGAATATGCTGGACCAAACTCTTCCCCTTGCTCCCGCAATTTTTTCTTCAAGTCTTCATAGATGTCTAAAGCCTTTTGAACTTCGAGTGAATTACGTTCTTCACTTTCACGTAATTCTTTTAGACCAGCGCGAATTTCTTCAACTTCTTTTTCCATTGCATCCATAGTTTGTTCTGCATCAACAATGGCATTTTTGGCTTTGAAAAAGCGGAAAGTTTCATTTAAACTTTCAACTTCAAAAATTTGACTTTCAAGTTCGGCAAATGAAGAAGTAGAGATGTCATTCCATTTCTGGCTCCACTCACGGAAAGTATTTTGGCTTTGACCAACCAAATGCATCTTCTTAACATCATCAACTTCTTCTAAGACCGGCAAATCAAACAAGTGCTCCCTGCGGTCTTCCAGTGCTTGCAATCTTTCCTGATTTTTCTTTCTCATGAAATAACTAATCAGATACAAGATCGCTGCCACAACGATGATGGCGATGACTATTCCAATGATTACATTACTACTTCCCATTGATGGTTCCTCCACTTTCAAAAATAAATATCCGTATAATATGCTGTCTAGCAGCTTTTTTTATCCATTGAATACTATTTTTCTTCTATAGTATTTAAAATTTATCCATCGGTCCACAAGACGTCTACGCTAGATTATAACACAAAGAAAAAAGACTGGCACTAAAGAATAGCAAAATCTTTACAATTTTTTTCAGAAGCTTATTTTCACAAGCCTCTATCAAAAAAACTCTTTATAAACTCTTAAAAAGCTTTTTACCAGCTTTGACTTTGTGATTTTTTTAATAATAACCCTTGCTTTTTTTTACAGTTTTTTGTACCCTTATAGGAAATAATCTCGGCGTAACAAAATAAAAGTAGGTTTTTCAGCCTGAAAATTGCAAAAAGGAGATACTATTATGAAAGTAGTGAAGTTTGGCGGAAGCTCTCTTGCTTCAGCAACCCAAGTTCAAAAAGTCATCGATATCATTACCGATGATCCAAAAAGAAAATTCGTGGTAGTATCTGCCCCAGGTAAACGGGATAAAGAAGATACAAAGGTTACTGATCACCTGATTGCATTTTATGAAGCAAAAATAAAAGATCAAGATGTTAGCGAGTTAATTGCAACCATTGCGGCACGTTATGCAGCTATTGCCAAAGTCTTTAATGTGGATGCCAAAATTATTGAAGACATTACCGCCCGCTTACAAAAGCTAGCAATACTTCCTGTTGAGGGCAACGACTTTTTAAAAGATGAAATTTTGGCAAGTGGTGAAGATAACAACGCCAGACTAGTCGCTGGTATTTTACAAGCACAAGGTGTAAACGCGCGCTATGTAAATCCCAAAGACTTTGGCATCATTGTCTCAAGTGAACCTGGCAATGCCCGAATTTTATTTAAGGCTTATCAAAAAATGAAAAAATGGGCTGACACAAAAGAAGTTCTAATTATCCCTGGTTTCTTTGGTTATACCGAAGGGGGTCAAGTTTGTACTTTTTCCCGTGGAGGTTCAGACATTACAGGTTCCATCGTTGCCGCTGGGGTGAAAGCTGAGTTATATGAAAACTTCACCGACGTCGACGGTATTTATGCCGCTCATCCAGGTTATATTCACAAACCAGAAATTATCAAGGAGCTAACTTATCGTGAAATGCGTGAACTTGCCTATGCTGGTTTTACCGTTTTCCATGATGAAGCCTTAATGCCTTCTTACCGTGCCAAAATTCCGGTGGTGATTAAAAATACAAATAATCCTCTTTGCCAAGGAACAAAAATTACGACTACTCGGGATGCAGTTGATGAACCAGTAGTGGGAATTGCTAGTGATGAAGGTTTCACTATGATTTACATTAGTAAGTACCTTATGAATAGAGAAATAGGTTTTACACGTCGCGTCTTGAGTATTTTGGAAGACTTTGGCTTGAGTTATGAACATATGCCTTCTGGAATTGACGATATTTCAATTGTTCTACGGGCTAATCAGCTAGACAAAACATTAGAAGAAGAACTTTTACGGACACTTGCCTATGAGATTGATCCCGATGAACTGCGCATCACCCATGATCTTTCGATGATTATGGTAGTCGGTGAAGGCATGCGTCAACGAGTTGGTTGTACCGCAGAAAGCACTGCTGCTTTAGCCCGTAAAAAAATCAACTTGGAAATGATTAACCAAGGTTCTTCTGAGGTCAGCATTATGTTTGGGATTCATAAAGAACAAGAAAAATTAGCGATTCGTACCCTTTATTACACATTCTTTGATTAGTAAATAAAAAAACGTAACCCAACAGGAATTAACTTCCTCTTTGGGTTACGTTTTTTTGTCGTTTCAGTTCTGCTTTTATTTTTTCTTCTGGAGCATAATTTTCTTGCCAACTTGCTGGTTTTAATACCTTGTTGGTGATGGGATCATAATGGGGTTTGCCATCTGGAAAAAGTTTATTCATATTGGCGTCGTGCACAATTTCCATCATCGGTTGCGGGTCAACTTTCATTAAAGCAAATGAGCCGTAAGTTAAATAAAGTAAATCAACCAATGCATCCACCTGGCCTACTAATGGATCTGAATCAGCTTGGGTTTTAGTAGCTCGTTTTTGCAATACTTTTTCTTGTGCCGCATCAATGGCTTCATGTAATTTCTCAATACTATTTACAAAGTCACTGGAATTATCCTTTGTACTTTCATAGAGAAATTCAACTAATTCTTCTATTTTAAAACCAGAGCGAAAAATTGCTTCCGTCGCTGTGAATGCCGTCGGTTTTGCGGGGATGCGGGGATCAAAAATTTGGTGAAATTCCGTTGCCATTTCATAGGGGTTTTTCATAATTTGTCTGCCTCACTTTAGCTATCTATTAAAAATCTTCTTACGAAATAATATGATAATAGCGCAATGCTTGCGCAATGCCATTGTGATTATTCGTATCAGTCACATAATTAGCAGCTTCTTTAGTAATTCGCTTGGCATTGCCCATCGCAACTCCGACTCCTGCACCTTTGATCATAGAAATATCGTTGTAATGATCACCAAAAACCATCGCTTCAGAAAGCGCAATGCCTTTATGCTGCAAGAAAACTTCAATCCCTTTTAATTTTGAACCACCCTTTGGCACAATATCAACCGAAAAAGAATTGGAACGGTGAAAACCACAGTCAGGTAATTCTGTTTTTAAAAGTTCTGTTTCAGATTCTGGACTCAACATCATACATTGATAGATTGGCTGATTTAAGATTGTCATTTTTTCATAGTGATCATCTTTTTTATAAAAGCTTAAAACCTGCATAACATTTTGCATCGCTTTAACGGGGAATTTGCTGGGAATAAAACGCGCCAAGCGCTGAACAACAGCTGACTGCCCCAAGCGCATAAGACGACTGCCAGATACAACATTGCGGGTTCCAAAATTAATCGAACGATTATGAGTGTCAGCAAAACGCGTCACTTGTTCTAAAACTTCTGGTTTAAAAGACTGGGCATAAATGGTTTGCTTCGGCGTATAAACTAATTGGCCATTATAGGTGACAAACATATCTAACCCAACATCACCTAATAATTCTTTGACTTTTACGGGATCACGTCCCGTTGCTACGCCAACATATATATTTTTTTCTTGCGCTTTTTTTATCGCATCTTTACTACTAGCCAAAACCTTTCCATTATCTGCTAATAGTGTTCCGTCAATATCAAAAAAAATTGCTTTAATCATCTTTTTTTCCTTTTCATTTTACTATGTTTTAGTTTACCATACTGCTTCAAAATTGCACCAATTCTTAGAAGAGGAAAATCTAATTTCTGACTAGTTTATCTCAAAACAATCAGCTACAATAAACACTGTAAATCTTTTATTACTATTTAAAGTAAGGAAGGAAAAATCATGAAGAAATTACTTGTTTTGCATACAGGTGGCACCATTGCCATGAAAGAAGACCATTTAACGGGCGGCGTTAGTCCTGATGTGGCGAATCCTTTAATGGATGCTAATTTAGAAATTCCTGCTGACGTAGAGTTAGTAGTAGAAGATATCTTTAATTTACCTAGCCCTCATGTAACACCAAATGAAATGTTGCAACTAAAAGAAAGAATCCAAGATGCCAAACTTAGCGGTTTTGATGGTATTGTTATTACCCATGGGACAGATACATTGGAGGAAACGGCATTTTTCTTAGATACCACAATTGGAAATTTACTACCTATTGTCATCACGGGTGCCATGCGTTCTAGTAACGAACTTGGTAGCGACGGCCTATATAATTTTTTTTCGGCTATTCGCGTAGCCGCATGCAAAGAAGCTAAAGAAAAAGGTGTCCTAGTGGTGATGAACGATGAAATTCATTCTGCTCGCTATGTTACAAAAACACATACAACCAATGTCGCTACTTTTCGAACCCCAACATTAGGTCCTGTCGGTTTAGTAACAAAAAGTCGGATTATTTTTATGCAAGAGGTTTTACCTGCCACCCATATTGATGTGGACAGCGTCACGGGGATGATTCCAATTGTTAAAGCTTACGCCGGCATGCACGGTGACTTATTTGAAGCATTGGCCCATAGTAATATTGATGGTTTAGTCATTGAAGCTCTTGGTGCAGGAAATTTGCCTCCCGACACGATTCCTCCCCTCAAAAAATTATTGGCGCAATCAATCCCAATTATTTTAGTCTCCCGCTGCTTTAATGGTATCGCCGAAGCGGTTTATGATTATGAAGGTGGTGGCGTTCAGTTACAAAAAATGGGCATTATTTTTGCGAATAGTATCAACTCGCAAAAAGCCCGCTTAAAATTACTTATTGCCAAAAACCGGCAGCTTACCACTGCCGAGTTAAAAGATTTTATTGAAAACTAATCCTCTTTAGGCAATAAAATACGTCAAACTTATTCTAGCAGTACATTTAAATAAAATTTTACTAACCCTAACTTTTACAGACACATAAGACCTGTGACAAAATTATTGCCACAGGTCTTTTTTTACTTTTATTTTTCTATCCAACTGATATTGGCTTCACAATAAAGTTGTGTACCAATTTTAATTTCGTGACGACTTTCAATTGTGTCTTCTGCAATAATTTCATAATGACTCATGACTTCATTGCCGTATTCTACTTCTTTGTCAAAGCGGATATTTACTACTTGTGGGACATGGGTAGTCAAAAAATCAAAGCCCAATACATCAATCATCCAGTTAAAATACATCGCGTTATTCACGTGTTGATTACTATCGATGTCGTAAAATCTGACTCGATAAGGCAGGCTCTGGCCATTCGTTACTTTTGTAATAGCAGGGAATCGTTTAATACGTTTAATTTTTTCACTTTCAAAAGGGGCAATAATTTCTTCTGGCACGCTAGCCATTTTACGGTTTTTTATATCCATTAAGACAAATACCGATTCAATCATTAACAGTTCGTTGCCTTTTTCATCGTAAAACCAAAAATTTCGATAACAAAAATACTTGTTATACTCCATTGCCTGTGTCGCAATTTGAATAACTTCTCCAACCTTTGGTAACCGATTGATCTTAAAATGATAATTGGTAATCACCCAAGTCAGTCCAAATTGATGAACAAATTCTGCACTACGATTCAATGTATCACTTTGTTCTTCTGATGTCTTAATCGCAACCCCAATCATTGCGGGAAATGTCATTGTTTGATTTACATCACACTCGTAATAAGCGACTTCATGAGTGCGCGTATATTTTACTGCCACAAAAAATTCCTCCTAAATTGAAACCTAGCCTTAAAAGCGATAAATTTTAGTCCAAGTTATCTTCTAAAGGGAGTAAAACTTTTCCCTCTATAAAGTAGCGCTAACTTTAAAAATATAAATTCAGCGATTACGCGATTACTTGTACCTGATTGTTGAAGCTTCTAAGTCAAAATTAATTTTTTCTCCGGTTTTAAAAAGCTTGTAAAATTTCATCTACTTGCTCACCATAACTTTCACCAAACTGATTTAAATGAACGAGTAAATAATATAGTTGATAAATCGGCTGTCGCTGTTGCCAGCCCTCCTCTAAGGGAAATAAATCTTCATACGTCGCGATAAACTCCTGACGAAAACCACCAAAAAGCTGGCTCATAGCAATGTCCATTTCCCTGTCTCCATAAGAGACTGCCGGATCAATAAAAACCGGCTTACCCGTGGTATCAAAAAAGTAATTGCCACTCCAAAAATCGCCATGTAATAAACTAGGCATAACCTCGCGTTTTTGCCACGCCTGGTAAATATGTTCTTTTAGGCGTAAGTAATGCTCTTCTCGTTTGAGATTCCAAACATTGTGCAATTTAGCCAACTCTACTTGTACATCTAACCGACAAGTTAAAAAATAATCAACCCAGTTATTTGTCTGGGCATTTACTTGTGGCAAGACGCCAATATAATTATCTTCGTAAAAACCAAATAATTCTTGCGTATGGTGATGAATCATGCTTAAAGCAGCCGCTAATTCTTCTTGGGTACCTTCTCCTGGTTCAATCCATTCCATGACCAAATAAGAACCTTCTGCCGTCTGTCCCCAATTGTACACTTGCGGCACACGGATGAAGTCTGTGAGTTCTTTTAAGCCATTGACTTCTGCTTGAAAAAAAGACTGGTCAACCCCAGGATGAAATTTTAAAAAGTAATTATTTTCCGCAGTAATAATCCGGTATGATTGATTGACATCCCCGCCGGCAATCGGAATCGCTTTACCATCTAAAGCCAAGGAATCTAAGATTTCTTTTGGCAGCATCTTCATCGCCCCCTTTTTATTTGATTAAATACAATTTTTGTAAGTCTTTTATTTCCCCTTCAGTAAAACCAAGTCCTGTTTTGACGTAATTTTTTAAACTACCGTAATGTTCTCTGGCAGCTGTATAACTTTCCTTTAAATAAAGAGCATCAGCTTTCATCAAGTCTTTAATCCCAGCTACTAATAAGTCTGGCGCCCCTTGTTCTTTGGCTTTTTTTACCATAGCAGATATCCGCTCATTTAAATAGCGATTGGTGGCTAAATAATCTGCCATAATTGTCTGGGCATCTACTTCTAATAAATCCAATACTAATGCCGCACCAAATCCCGTCCGATCTTTACCAGCAGTACAATGAAACAAAACACTCGTATTTTCTGTGTCGTTTTCTAATAGAATTTGCAAAAACTTGCGGTATGCTGCTTGGGCATGCTCATCTTCAATAAAATGACGATAAACTTTAATCATTTGCGCTTTGGCGGTCATTCCCTGTTCCAATTGCTTTAATAACTCTTTGGGTGAAATGGAGACTTTGGTTTCATCATGACCAAAAACCGGTAAAAAATATTCTGCTGCTTGGGGAATTGTTTTATCCGGTGCTTCTGTGGCTTCACTCGGTGAGCGAAAATCCACGACATCTTTTACGCCGTATTGTTGCAATTTTTCTTGATCGTTGAATGACAATTCAGATAAACTTGCACTTCTGATGACCTTGTTCATTCGGACAATACCATTAATAGCCTTATAGCCACCTAAATCGCGGACATTGGCTGCTTTTTCTAATTGAATAATCTGTTCCATTTTTTCTGCCTCCTCTAAAGACAGGGATTTCCCTTGCGTCTATTTAATAAAAAGTATAACAGAAAAATCAAAGTGGCGTATTTATTTTCCTTTCCAGTAAAAGAACTTCTGCAATAAAAGAAGCAATAAAGGTTCCTTCTTCTAGCTTTCATAACAAAAAGGACTTATGATTGCCAACAATTGTCCACAATCACAAGTCCTCTTTTACACTAATCGTAGCTTAGTCTTTGTTTAACACTTCTATGCAAGAAAATTACGCTTATGCCAAAGCGCCCATTGGGTCCCATGGTGCCAAAACAGTTGGTGCTTTTTCATAAGCGGCCAATTGTTCTGGTGATAATAAATCTTTACGAACGACGATTTGATACGTGTATTCGTCCATCCATTCATCACTCATTACAAAAAAGCCCTTTGTTCCAACTTTTTCACCCCAGCTATTTTCAACTTTCCATTTTGTTGATTGGCCAGCTACTAAATCAACACCTGTTAAAACCATGGCATGCGTCATTAAGCTTTCGCCATAATCTAGGCGTTGGGCTTTTGTCATAGTAAAATCGATATCAAATAGATCATTCATATCATAGGCATCTAGTGCCATAATTCCAGAATCTCTTGTTGAAGATTGACCTACGTCACAGCCAAACCAGACAGACTCTCCTTGTTCTAATTGAGCAATTGCCAATTTTTTAAAAGTAGCCATATCAACGTTTAAATATTTTACTTCTTTGCCTGCCACTACGTTTCCTAACATTTCCACCGTATACGACTGATTGTAAGGTTTATCTGCAGTTGGTGCATTGATAATGCTGACATAGTCATTTAAGTTAACCCCAACATATTTTTCATAAAAACTTTGGGGCGTTAAATTTTGATCCAGATGATAATTTTTTTCTTCATCACGGTATTCAAAATCAAATGTTTCTGGTGGATTTCCTAAAGAAATCGCCAAAAAGTTATAAACTTCTTCCAACATTTTTTCTTTAACACTTTTAATTTCTGCTGCATCTTTTCCTTGGGCTACCAAGTTGCGTAGCGTCACCGCATCTTTACGTAATTTTTTGTTTAAATAATTGTTCAAATCACGAGAATTAGAAGAATTGCTACTTTCAGGCATAGCTGTTTTAGGAACGACGCCGTATTTTTCAAAAATAGAAACGATCATATCCCATTGCCCACCATCTTGTTGTGGTGTTTGCAATAAAAAGGCCACTTTACGGCTATTTAACTCTTCTGTTGCAGTCGCTAAAATATTTTCATAAAAATAGTTTGCTTTTTCATACTTATCCCAGAAAAAAGTGTAGTTTTGGGATAATTCAAAATCTTTTAAATTAAAAGCATTCAACATTTTATGGCGGAAAGTGTTTAGTGCTGCAAACATCCAGCAACGTCCTGATTGCATTTGATTTGCAACTTTCCCAGTGGCAAGATCAACAGAAAAGACTGGCACGTTATTTACGTGCGCGCTCATATTTTCTGCTGAGGCACTGATCCCATTTTTTACTACACCTCGTTGTAATGCGTTTTGCTTATTATTTTCTTTAAAGGCAGCAGCAAATTTGGCTGTCAATTCTTTTTTAATTGCTGACATTTTCTTCATCCTCTCGATTGAAATAACATACTTTTTCATTCTACCCCTGACAATTGAAAATTACAACTGATGTGAAAATTCTGACAAATCAGTTTACTTTTATGACACAAAAAAGACAAAAGTTTCAACCTCCCTTCATTAAACACCAAATTTAGTCCCGCGATCTTGGTCATGTACATAGAGTACTTTGGTATTTTGCAAAGTAGAAGGGTAACTTTTGTCTTATTTTTTATTCGCACCTTTTAGCCATATTTTTTTAACGCCTTCTTTTGAATTCCTACTTTAACTTTAAGGTACAACTGCTGCCATTTAGAAGCTGCAAGTAAAAACGTTAAAAGGATACTAAAAAGAAGTACCCCGATAAAACCCATAATTCCTAAATTAATATCCGCAATATTTAGTGCCCGCAGCCCTTTTACGATAAAACCTTGTAATAAATAGACAGTTAACGTGTTTTTCCCCAAATCCGTATAAAAGGTCCTTTGTCTTGGCACGAGTAAGAGAAAAGACAAAATCCCAACAAATCCCAATATCATTACTAATAAACGAACAAAAGCTCCCAGTTGTGGCGCACTTAAAAAATCTTCATAAGGTTTTGAACCAAAAACTAAATACTTATTAAAGGTTTCAAATTGATTGATAAAAGCAAAGATACTCCCAAAACCAATTAAAGCTATGGAATAGCGGTGGTGTTTTCGAATTGCAACTAGTTTTTCCCACGAGAAATAATGGCCAATTAAAAAGAAGGGTAAAAAAACAAAGGTGCGCTGCATGGCAAGATTACGATCAATAAATGGTAAATATCCCACAATTAAAGCAAGTATGGTACCAATGGTAAGTGCCAACCAAGGAGGCATTTTATTAAACAATCCCAATGAACACTGCCAACAAAAAAGGCTGACTAAAAACCACAATGACCAATTGGGGACAAGAACATCCCAGGAAAAACGATTTTCTAATCCTATTAAGGCATAATAACTGGAATAAACCAATTGAAAAATCAGGTACGGGAGTAACGTCTTTTTCATTACTTTCCCTACTTTTCCCTTTTGCAATCCTTTCGAAAAATAGCCCGCAATCAAAATAAAGGCAGGCATATGAAACATAAAAATAAAATAGTACAGATTGTGATAACCTTGCCAATCTTCAATAAAAGGTTCCAATAAATGGCTAAATACCACCAAAACCATCAAGATAAACTTCGCATTATCAAAAAAAGCCATACGCTGCTTCATAACGCTCTCCTTTTTTATTTCATAGCTTAATTGTAATCAAAACTTGATTTGTGATGCAATTAAAAGGATAGCAGAGAAAACTTAAAGTTACCTTCAATTTGAATATCATTTACTTAACAGCTTTTTTACGAAAAAGACAAATACTTTACCTATGTTTTCAACTGTGCCAACAGACAGAAATTAGCCAATGAAGAACAAAAAAACTCTCGATTAAAAAATCGAGAGTTAAACTCCGGCAGTAGGACTCGAACCTACGACATCATGATTAACAGTCATGCGCTACTACCAACTGAGCTATGCCGGAATAATGTAATATTATGATAGCAATACTTTTAAATTTGCGCAAGATAATTTTAAAAAATTTCTCCAGTTTTTTTAAAATACTTTTCTTTTCGCTCAAAGACGAGTAAAATGAATTGAATTTTGGAGGTTGAATTATGCGCGGACGTCATTTTAAGAATAAGAAAAAAAGATTGATTTATCCTATATTATTTTTGTTAATCTTCACTTTATTAAGCTACTGGCTGTACGGCAATCGACACAATCTCTTTTTTGCTACGGCTAGTACCACTGAAGCTAGTAAAGAAGCAACAATTGAAAGTAGCAACACCGAGCAGCCTGACGCTGAAAATGATCCGACTATCACCACGCCTCTTACTGCGAATGATTATCAAAATCTAGATAAAGATGTTTTACTTGCCAGCAGCGATAACTATGATAATAGTTTAAAACTGGGCAACTTTGTCGGGACGGCGCTGATTGTAAAAAATGGGCAGATTATCTTACACCAAGGATATGGTTATCAAAACTTTGCTGAACAAAAACGAAATAGTATTCACTCACTTTACCAAATTGGTTCTGTTCAAAAAAGTTTTACCGCTACTCTGATTTATAAGCAAATTGAAGCGGGCCGCTTAAGTCTAGAGACACCTTTAAGTCAGTTTTTCCCGCAGGTTTTTGGCAGTGAAAATATCACAATTCGTCAAATGCTACATATGACGTCAGGACTTACATTGTCAGAAATTCCTTTGACTGTGACCAATGAAGCTGAAGTTGTAAATTTTGCTGTCAATAATGCACAGTTAAAATACAGTGGCCGTTTCTTCTATTCTCCGGTCAATTATGTCTTATTAGCTGGTATTTTACGCCAAATTACCCATACTAGTTATGCACAACTTGTTGAAAATACTTTTAAGAGTCAATTAGGCCTTAGACAATTAGTCACCTATCCAAACTGGTATCAAAATGCTAATCATACCGTTTCTTATGGCGGTAAAGATGCAGCTGATTATAATCAAATCGTGACAGAAAAGACTGGGCAATTTGTCCGCGAATTAGGTACAGGTAATCTGGGCATGACAGCTGGAGATTTATATTGGTACTATCATCAGTTACTATCCGGAAATTTAGTAACGCCAGATGTTTTGAATGCAGCATGGCAGAGAGAAACCAAAGCAACTTATACTGGTGGACAGTATGATAAGGGCATGTACCTGCGAGCAAATGGCATGATCGCCTCCCAACATTGCATGGTACTTATTAGTAAAGATGGCAATGATGCCGTTTTTCTTTTGAGCAATCACGGGAATGTAACAAATTATCAAACCTTGATCGCTAACCTCTACACTGACTTAACCGGCGTATCGGCTAAGTTTTAAAAATCTTATTTTTAATAGCTAACAGCAACTCTTCTACTGCATGAGTTGCTGTTAGCTTTTCTAATTTTGAAACATGTCATGACTTAATAAACTTTATCGATTATACCCAATCACGTAGCGTGACTAATTTATCAGCAAAAATTATTGACTTTATGATTTTGCTTAGCTATAATATTTCTTGTGCTTGAAAGAAATAACAATTTTGCCGCCTTAGCTCAGCTGGTAGAGCACCACCATGGTAAGGTGGGGGTCGCCGGTTCAAGCCCGGCAGGTGGCTCTTCTAAGAACCTTGATATATCAAGGTTCTTTTTTTATTTACAATTCCTTCAAGCTAGATAAAATGACATAAACTAATAATAATTTATCCCGCAGAAAAATATAGTCTGTTAACTTTTTAATTTTTTTAGTTTTTATATAGTTAAATTGTCGCTATATTCACAATACTATTACAATTATAAAGCCTAATCATTGTCAGCTAATCTATTTGCTTTTTCTTTCACAAAGGCCTCGATTTTAATTGTAAGCGTATACATTTATTGTTATGCTCAATTCGTAAAAAAGAATAAGAGGAGTGAAAAAAAATGTTCAAAACAAAATCGTTGAAGAAATTGGGAATAACTTTGGCAATAACGGCCGCATCCTTAGCCATCTCTTCAACAGCAAATGCTTGTACAACGGTGCTAGTAGGAAAAGATGCCAGTAACGATGGCTCAACAATGATCGCCCGCAATGAAGATATGGGGACTGCTTGGGCCAAACACTTTGTCATTCGTCAAGCTAACACAAATCCGACTAATTATGTTTCTAAGGGAAATAAATTTGCCCTTACACTACCAAGCAAACAATTAAAATATAGTGCCACACCAGAATGGGATACTAGTGAGGGCCTTTACGAGGAAGCTGGAATTAACAGTGCGAACGTTGCCATGAGTGGTACAGAATCTGCTACCACAAAAGAAAAAGTATTAAAACTAGACCCGTTAGTTGAAAACGGCATTGCAGAAGATTCAATTGTAACCGTTGTCTTGCCTTATATTACTTCTCCTAAAGAAGGTGTTGCACGCTTAGGGAAAATCGTTGAAGAAAAAGGCGCTGCTGAGGTAAATGGGGTAATTTTTTCAAATAAAGAAGAAATTTGGTATATGGAGATTGTTTCTGGACATCATTGGGTAGCCGTTCGCGTACCAGATAATCAGTATGCTGTCATTGCCAATACCCTGACGATTGGGGACATCGATACAACAGATCAAGGAAACGTTCAAGTTTCAACCGGCTTAAAAAACTTTGTTGAGACGAATAAACTCGCAAAAAATTCCGAAAAATTCTCTGTCCGGGATATTTTTGCAGATACAAAAGAAGATGCCCAGTACAATTTACCACGAATGTGGGACGGACAACGGATGCTGACACCATCTAAAAAGAAAAAAATCACCGATACTGATTTCAATCTATTTGAGAAACCAGATGAACCAATATCTTTTGCAAAAGTTGCATATATCCTAACCCTTCATTTCAACGGGACAAAATACGACACCATGACAGGATCAAAAGCTGATAAATATCGGCCGATTTCAGTACCGAATACGATGGAGTCTCATATTTTACAATTTCGTAGTGACGTTCCTGAAGAATTAAGTGGTATTCATTGGTTGGCATTAGGTGTGACAGATACAAGTAATTATGTCCCATTTTATAGTGGTATTACCAAAACGCCTGCCTATTATCAAGCAGGGACTGATCTTCCAGATGGAAATTCTGCTTACTGGACTTATCGCGTAACAAATATTTTAACAAAAACAAACTATCAAGAATTTAAAACAAAAGAAACATTACCGCTACGCCAAGAAGTACGTGACTATTTGGCAAAACAGGTAGCAAAAATCGATACAGAAGCTAAACAAATTATAAAAGATACTCCTGATAATCTTCCAACTTATTTAAATGAGCAAACTGAAAAATTTGCGAAGTACTCTTTGGAGAAATACAAAGAATTAAACAAACAACTACTTGTTAAAATGACCGAACTAACCCCAACAAAACACAATGACAATCTCTAATGCCAGATAGTTGTTTCTATTTACAATTTTACTATAAAAAAAGCCAAGTCAAACTGACTTGGCTTAACATTTGCGTGGCGACGTCCTACTCTCACAAAGGGAAACCCTTCACTACAATCGGCGCTAAGAAGCTTAACTTCTGTGT
>NZ_JAILYE010000009.1:0-40977 GCF_021011285.1 Enterococcus sp. SMC-9
TAAAAGACGCTGTGTAAAATAAAACAGCTTTAGGAAGCCTGTAATACCGGGCTTCCTTCTTTATTTATCATCAATACATAATCTAAAAGGGGCAATAAAGGGGCAATTCGTCAAAGCCCTATCTCTGTCAGCTTGGATGTAATGTCTGCTTTCATCCGTTTGGTGACGTGAGTATAGATTTTAGTTGTGATGTCAGAATCTTCGTGGCCCACGCGTTCCATGATTGCTGTAAGTTGTATGCCGTTTTCTACTAATAGGGATACGTGCGTGTGGCGGAAGATGTGCGAAGTTAGCGTTTTGTGTGCAAGACCTACACGCTCCCCAGCTCTTACTAGCGCACGATTAAATGATGAGTATATCATTGGTGTGCCGTTTTTGGTGACAAATACATACTCACCTGGCAAGTAGCCGTTGCGTGTCAGACTGTCTAATTTATTTTCGTCGATAGATCTCTCTACTAGTTTAATACATCTTGGTGTCAGGTTGATTGTCCGATTACTCATCAGTGTTTTTGGTGGGCCTTTCCTAGCTGCACGAAATCCGTTTCCGTAATCTATTGTTCCGGTGATAGATGCGCTAGTCAAATTGTTATTAAAATCGGTGGGTGTAAGTATAACTGCTTCGCCAATGCGGCATCCTGTTAAATACATAAATTCTGCAAGCCTACCCACACGATAGGTAGAGGGCCTGCGATAGAGTTCTTTAATTAGTTTTTCAGCCTCGTCTTTTTCTAAGTATTTATTTTCAATTTTTTCCCGAGCTGCATCATCTTTTTTTGAGTAGGAAATTTGTACTTTATCAAGAGGGTTTTCTTTAATATAACCCATACGATACGCATATTTAAACACGCTATTTAGTTGAGACTTGATACTTGATACATAATCATTTGAGTAGTCTAAGCCATCAAAAAAAGTTTGAAAGAGTTTAGTATCTGCGTTTTTCGCTAAAGTATCTTTGTCGATTTTCTTAAAGATAACCTTCTGTTGGGCCTTGTATGCACGTATAGTAGAGGGCCGTATCCGATGCACTTTTTGATGGTGACTAAACCACTCTTCCACAAGATTGTGGAGGTTGATATCGGACAAGGTGGCCGTCTCTTCGGCTTTGCCAATTTTCTCATCCAATAATTTCTGTGCCTTCTTCTGCGCTTGCTTGCTGTCACTGGTTAAGATTATCGACTTGCGTTTGTACTTTTCCGTGTACGGGTCCTTATAGCGCTCAATATATTTAAACCTGCCGTCTGGTAATGTCTCCATCCACATTGTAATCAACTCCTATTATTTGATATAATAGGCATAGCTAAATAAGCCTATTGGTTTATTGTCAGACGCATCCTGTACTCGCCAAAGTCAGGGGATGCGTCTATTTTTATTTAATCATTTCAGCAACGCCAGCATCTCCAATTTTTCCTTGAGTGTAATCTTGAGGCGATTGTTCGGATACGCTAATTTTAAAATTAGTAATCTTTGGCGCATTTTTAGATATTAAATAAAAGCTGCCGGTTGTGCTGGTCCCTGGTTGGACTAAACCATTGGAGTTTTCGTCAAACAAGTATTTATCATTGCTACTACGGTTATACTCAATATTGTCGTCATCGATGATAGTAGCCTGATAAGTGCTTAAATCAAGTTCTTTATCGGCAGTATTTTTAAGTTGATAAGAGATAACTGTCCGAAAGTATTTTGCAGGCATATTATTGATTCCTTGGAAATTATACTCGGCATTAGTATAGTTATCTTGTTTGTTTTCTACTTCTTCTGTTTTTAATGACGTGACAGTATATTCAACGATTCCAACCTTAGAAAACTTAATTTCATCCTTTGTGTCCCCAGCGGTTGTCAGTTCGTTTATTTTGTCATTTAAAACTTTGTTTTCAGATTCTAAGCTATCAACTGTCTTTTCCAATTTAGCTATAGTTTCGGAGCTGTCAGCAGATGCACCGCTGTCCCCACACGCCCCTAAAACTAATAAACTACTTAATACCAATAGTGACATTCCAAACTTTTTCATTCCGGTGCCTCCACATATTATTTTTTATAAATATCAGCAAACAACGTATCACCGTTATATTCAAAGTTAAATACATAACCGTTAGATGTAAACGATGTTTCTTCTTTGGTATCTAAAATATTGTTGTAAGCTTCTGCCACACGTTTGTTTTCTGCTTCATAAGTTCCTTGAAAAGCTGCCAAAATTGTAGGCAATTCTTGATTGACATCACCTTCTGTACGCATTTCCAATCCAATGATATTTCCATCGTACACGTTAACGGTAGTAGTCACACCATTCTCGTTTGCCACATCCATAAAACCATCATCGACTGATTCCGGGAATGAGGTTTTAGCATCGGCATTAATGCTTGATATGACAGTATTCATCATGTAGGAAAAATTCTCATAGCTATCAATCTCTTTTTTAGCATCGATTGTTACATCTTTGTCTAATGTTCCGTCTTCATTTTTAAAAGTCACAACGACATTCTGTTCAACGCCTAAAAAGGGAATAGCAATCTGAAAGTCATTTTTATCTAACTCACCTTTAAAAATGGTACCGTCGCTTGTTTTAGCCTCTAAAGATTCAATATTTTTGCCCGAGCCTTCGATATAAGCATAGATTGCTTCATCATTATCCACGGATATACTTCCTTCAATTTCTCTGGAGGAGCAACCAGTTAATATCAAAATACCCATCAAGCCAAACACTAACTTTTTCATTCCAAATCCTCTTTTCTTTGTTATAGTTTAGAGGACACGAATATTTCATAAACCCTTACCGGAGTTAGTGGCTCCGGTAGGGGTATTTTTTAGAATACGACTTTTCCGATTATTCTAATCTGTTCCGGTGAGACGACTCTATCTTCGTATAAACCGTTTATAGACCGCAGAATAATCGTTTGACTCTTATAATCCCTGTATACTTCTTTGCACGTCACGCCATCGCCGTCTATTTCTACAATAGCAATCTCACCGTCTTCCACGTCTGGCTGTTCCTTAACAAATACAAATTGGCCATTTCTGATAACTGGTTCCATCGAATCTCCTATAATAGGCACGGCAAAATCCGCATTACTTGGAATTCTTTCAAATTCTTCTTCCTCCACAACGGTATCACCGTAAGTCAACTCCGTCGGATTGGCAGCGGAAGCCGAGTTTTGAATTGTCGGAATTCTTCCTTTTTCAGGAAAATCTAAAATATTTTCTTGCTTCTGTTCTTCTAACTGTTCGCTGGCAAAGTTGTAAACTTTTTCTTGGCGAGGCGGTACAAGTTGGTTGTAGATTGCTTCAATAGATGAAGAAGAAGTGTTTTCTGAATAAAAGTCATCAATTTTTATACTATAAAAATCTGCTAGAATTCGAATAGATGACAACTTTGGTTCTTCTTTGCCGTTTTCCCACTTGGATAATTTACCTTTGTTAAAATTGACTGTATTCGGATATTTCTTATTTAACGTGTCGGCAAGTTCTTCTAAAGTAAGACGGTGTTCAAGCCGCAATGCCTTCATTTTAGCTCCTATCATATAAATACCCCTTTCCATGTTTATATTATACAAGGGTAGTTTCGAAAACGCAACAGTTTATTTTTTTATAGCAAAGTTGTTGACTTCGAAACTAAATATGCTATTATGTAAATATAAAGTTTCGAAAACGAAACATGAAAGAAGGTGTCTATATGGTTACCCCAACAGAATTTAAGTCTCCCTATTATAATTTGAAATCGCTGATTGAGCGAAAAGGTATGACTCAAGTTGAAGTCGCAAAAAAAATGCAAATGGACAGAACGACTTTCAATTTGAAAATCAATCGAACAAACGGTCGAGATTTCACTTTCCAAGAAGCAATAAAAATTGCACGAATTTTAAACGAGAAGATCGAACTATTTTTTTGATTCGAATGTTTCGAAAACGAAACTTAAGTGAGGAGGTTAACCAATGAACGAACTATCGCTATCAAGCGATATCAATGTCATCACTGCTGAAATTAATTCTTACAAGCAGATTGCGGGTCAATCAATCTGGGAAATTGGCAGACGTTTAAATTATGTAAAAGAAAACGACTTGGCGCATGGTGAATTTGGGGAATGGCTTGAAACGGTTGGGATAAATCATCCAGAAGCAAACAGAATGATGAAAGTAGCTAAAGAAATTCCATATTCTTCAACGTTGACGAATTTAGGAACAACTGCACTTTATCTCATTACCACACTCCCAGAAGAAGAACGAACGCAAGAACACGTCACTTCTAAAGGCGAAATCAAAACGCCTGATGAAATGACCGTCCGTGAGTTGCAAGAACTCAAAAAACAACTCAAAGCAAAAGACGAGCAAATAGCCACGCAAGCGAAAATGATTGATAACCTGACGGAGCAAGAACCCGAAGTTGTCGAAAAAGAAGTTGTGATAGAAAAAATCCCTGATGATTACCACGATTTAAAATCATCAAATATGGCTTTGCTAAGAGAACTGAACTCAGTTAGTGGCGACTATCAAAAATCATCACAACTAATTAGCGATATTAATGCCGAAAACGAGAAGTTGAAAGCTGAACAGGAACGCTTGAAACGTGAGTTAAACACCAAGCGGCAGATGGAAAATGACGAACTCGAACAGGCACAGTTGAAACGATTACAACGCGATGCAGACATCAGCGTCCATAAGCTTATTCTCAACATGAATGAGTTTGTCAAAGAGCAAGCTGTCACTGTGTACGATTCACAAGCCATCGCTGGCGCAAGCCCAGATACCAAGCAAAAACTAGATGAAGGCATCAAACGAGTAGAAAACCTGCTGAAAGATATTAAACAAGAAATCGGAGGAGAAGTAGCATGGATAATCAATTAATAAAAAGTGACCCACTTATTTTTACGTTGGAACGCCAAAACAAACAAGGCGAAGCGCTAGTTGCTGTTTTAAAGGAAGTTAGAGCTATTGAGAACAGAGTGGACAAGCGTGTTAGCGAAGCCGAAGCGTTGTTAGATAAGATGTCCGAGCAAGTGACAATCACATATGAAGAACAGCGTGAAATTACGTCGCTTATCCACCGCATGGCTGGAAAGTTAGCTCGCAAGCATGAGCAAGTTTTGCAAGAAACATTTAGCGACAATCTGTTTAAGGCATGGAAAGGGCTGTTTGTCCGTCGTATGCACTCAAAACTAAAAGAACGAATGAACGTCGCACGATACACCTCAATTGAACGTGTGAACTATGACGAAGCCACAGAGTATTTAAAAAGCCTATCTTATGTAAGTTTTAGTAACCGTGATTTAGAGCCAACACCAGGGATTTTGAAAGTGTTGGAATTGGAGGAATCAAAATGACTGAACATGACAACATAATTGATGTTCTAAAAGATTTGTTTGAATTGAGCGATGCTAAAAATATTACAATTAACGGAAAAATCGCAACTGTGGAGGATTTACAAGAATTTTACAAAGAGTCGCTTGTCAACCTTGCTGATTTATTAGGCGTGAGCGAATTGTATCTGAAGTAAAGGAGACCTAACCATGCAACCAACACTAAAAGAACTCATCCATAGCGTTGAGTCGAAACAAGTCGCTGCGGAGTGGGATCGTCCAGAAGAATTAATGAAAAGGTTTAATGGACTGAAAAAGTCCACACTCTACGACTATTTAAAAGAGATGGACAGTATTGAAGAATTCAAAGAAGGAATTATGCGACCAGGCGTGACATTCATCCACATTGGCACGTTTATCTGGTATCTGCGGTGGAAGGACGCTAGCCGGTATCGGTCGAAAAAACCGACACCAAGTGAGGTGAAAACATGACAAAACATAAATGTTCAATGCTAATGCTATTCACTATAGCTGTTTCAACAGTTATGGCGATGTTTGCATGGTTTGCAAGTATTAGTTTAACAGTGACGCTCATAGTAATTGCAGTTATCGCAGCATTAATCGTTTCGGCTCTGCTTGGCTATCGTATGCATATTGACGATGTTGAGAAAGGGATTTATTAAGCGTGAAGACAATAAAAAAGCCAGCAAGGGGCTAGCTAAATGAATAAAAATAATAAATTTGAAAGAATTTTCTTTTCCATAGTGATTCCCTTATTAATTTCAATTATTGGAACACTTTTAATTAGGAAGTAGCAGATTCGTTATGAGAGTACCAATTACCGCAGTACCCAGTGGAACGATAATTGACCATATGAGCTTGTCCTTAAGATTTTCTTTTTCATTAATTAAAACAATTTTCCCTTTGCTAGTGATTCGATAATATGTTGAGTCATCTTCAAAAGGATCAATATCTATTAATCCGCTATTAAGAAGAACTGGTAATTCTTCTTTAACCAAATAAATAGAAAGCTTAGTATCTCTAGAAATCAAATCCGCGGAATAGTTTATTTTATCAATGGAGAATTGCCTAAAAGATTTTAAAATTTTGAGTTGAATTTTCGTTAGAGAATTTTCCAAAAAATCACCACCATTTTTTTAACACATTATACCAAACAAGGAGGATGAAAATGAAAGTTTTAGAAAAAACAATTACAAGCATAGAAGTCGCTGAAATGGTTGGGAGACGACACGACCAAGTTTTGCGAGATATCCAAAAAATAATTGAACATCTTACTGACCACAAAAGTGTGGTGAGTGAATTATTTATTGAATCAACTTATGAAGACGCATCTGGTCGAGAGCTGCCCTGCTATCTTTTAACAAAAAGAGGTTGCGAATTATATTCAACACGAATGACAGGAGCTAAAGGTACGCAATTCGCCTTAGCCTACATCGAACGATTTAATGAAATGGAAACAGTTATTAAAGAGCAATCACTAAAAATTCCGCAGTCTCCTCAAGAAGCATTGCGATTAATGTTCCAATATCAAGAAAACACAAGTGAAAAAGTAGAAAAAGTTGAAGAACGTGTGACAGACCTTGAAGAAAATATCGTTTTGAGTGCAGGCGATTATGGTTACGTTACACGCCGAATTAATCAACGGGTAGCAGAAGTAGGTCGTAGTTTTGGAAAGTTGACGAATAAACAACGTGGAGAGCTTCACAGAGATATCAATAGTGGCGTTAAAAAGATTACTGGGGTTAGCACTCGAACACAACTAAGACAAAAACATTTTCAAACAGTATTAGACTATATCACCGACTGGGAACCATCAACAGCCACTAAAACCGTTGTACGTCAAATGAGTTTAGAACTAGGTGAAGATAATGAATAGAGCCGAAGCTTTAAAAATCGGAAAAATTATCGCAGATCGATGGTGGCGAGCAAACTACTTAACGATTAAAACGCGTCAAAATATCGAGCGCATGAAAAAAGCGACTCCGCCGGGAAGCAATGAGTCGCAAATTAAAGGTTTTCTCAAGGAGATTATAACATGAAATACGACGAATTTGGAATACCTACAGAACCGGAAGAAGAAAAAGTAGTCCTCACTGATATTTACGGTGAAGACATATTTGCAGAAGAGGAGTATCTATCTGATAACGGAATTCCTTTAAAAATGACAAATGAAATGAGATACGCTACGGATTATGTCAAAGAGCTAACTTTAGCAGAAAAATGGACTTTCTTAAATGAACTTTTGAAAAACGGGCAGACAGAAAAAATACTAACAGAGGTCTTACTTGACGAGATTGAAGCACAAGGTGTTTTAACAGTATTTGATTTGGAGGTAAAGGAAGCATGAGCGAGATGCGTACTCTAATTAGTAAATTAATAGAGCTAAGAAAAAAAGTTCCATATATCAAAAAAGAACAGAAACAATATATGAAATTTTCCGTTATCAGTTCAGAAACAGTTTTAACGGAATTCAATACACACATGAATAGTTTAAATATCTACCTAAAAACTGAAGTGTTGAACAAAGAAATTGAACGTCAAAAGATTGGAGTAAATGAAAAAACAAAAAAAGATGTTTTTAGTTACTTGGTCACATTAGATATGAAATACACATGGATTAATGGTGATAATCCAAAAGAAAGAGAAGAAGTAACGTTTTCGGCAATTGCTGACGACGAGAATTCTTCTTATGCCTATGGTCAGGCGCTGACCTACGCTGAAAAAACGTTCTTCATGAAGGAATTTAATATTCCAGCAGATGACGTGGATCCAGATATTTTTCAAAAAGAAATCCTAAAGCGTATTCCGGCAGAACCAGAACAAATAGAAGCGATATATATCCAGCTTCAAAAGCTAACAGACATGACTGAACAGCCAAAAGACGCTTTCCTAGAACAGGCAAAAATGACAAATAACATTAATCCTAAAAAAACTACTGAAGAATTTAGCGGGTATGACTTTGGTCTAGTAATGAATACTTTGACTGGTTGGGTCAACGGCTACGAAAAGAAGAAAAAAGACAAGAAGTGATGTAGATGTTTAACGAAAATTATTCAGCTATCGTCAAAAAATTAGACTATCAGCGTTTAATTGTCGATATAAACGAAGAGCTAAATTTAGAGCGTTTAAAGACGATGTACTTCGACTACGACGGTGACCGAGAAATTGAATTTCGATTCACAGACCCACGCAGATTCACCGCAGAACAGCGACGATTTGTTTATGCATTATTAGGCGATATATACGCTTTTACTGGAGAGCCTATAGAAAGTCTTAAAGATTATTTTTACCACGTCTATGAAGCTCTTACGGGCTTTAAAATGAGTTTGGCTGATGTGTCACTTAACACAATGACAGACGTGACACTTTTGGCTGATATCATCTTAGATTTTATTTTCGAGTGGGATATCCCGTTTAAAAAAGGTTATGAGATTCTACCAGCAAATGCCGAATATTACTTTTATAAATGTCTAGTCAGCCGAAAGTGCTGTATTTGTGGGAAACATGCGGATATTTGTCACATAGACACAGTTGGTATGGGACGTAACAGGAAAAAGATAGACCATACTAAACACTATTTTTACGCAGGGTGCCGTTTACACCACCAAGAAGAACATCGGATAGGAACGCAAAATTTTATAAATAAATATGGGATTATCCCAACGAAGTTGAATGACAAATCTATTAAGCGATTGGGTATTTAGGAGGGTAGAACGTGGCAAAGAAATATTTTTGGCTAAAACTCAAAGATGATTTTTTCAATCAGAAAGAAATAAAAATGTTAAGGAAACTTGCGGGTGGAGATACTTTCACAGTAATTTACCTAAAAATATTACTACTAAGTTTAAAAAATGATGGAAGGGTCTATTACGACGGGATCGCTCGAAATATGGTGGAAGAAATAGCACTAGAGATTGACGAGGAGACTGAAAACGTACAACTTACTTTCAATTATCTTCAAACGAAAGGATTGTTGATATTTAATTCTGATGATGAAGTCGAACTATCAAACATTCATCAGATGATTGGGTCTGAAACCGCTGCTGCATCAAGGATGAGAAAGAGCAGAGGCAAGAAAGAAATAGAAGCAGAGTGTAACAATGTTACACCAGAGTTACGCCAGAGTTACACAGAGATAGAGAAAGAGATAGAGATAGAGAAAGAGATAGAGAATACTAAGTCGGATAAATCCGACAGTGCATCCATTTTTACAAAATTATGTAACGAAGTTGTTGACTACTTAAATCAAAAAGCTAAGTCAAATTTTAAAGCTACCACAAAAGCAACACAGACTAAGATTAGGGCTAGATTAGCAGAGGGGTTCAGGGTAGATGATTTTAAGAAAGTTATTGACATCAAAACCGCTGAATGGCTCGACGACGCTAATATGTCACAGTATCTTCGGCCAGAGACGTTGTTTGGTACGAAATTTGAAAGCTATTTAAACCAAAAGCAGGCTGTAAAACGAGTTAACGCTCAAAACAATTGGGCTAAATCGCCAGTCAAGTTTGAGGAAATGCCAAATTGGAATTCACGATCAACAGGAAGTGATCCATCAAGAAAAGCGGAAATAGAAAAAATGATGAATGAATTCTTCACAGATAACGAGGAGGAAGATAAATGATTAACAACGTAGTTTTGGTCGGGCGTCTAACTAAAGAGCCGGATTTGCGATATACGAATAATGGAACGGCAACAGCAAGCTTTACTTTAGCGGTGAATCGTAGCTTTAAAAACGCCAATGGTGATCGTGAAGCAGATTTTATCAATTGCGTAATCTGGCGTAAACCAGCAGAAACCTTAGCAAATTATGCCCGTAAAGGCACTCTGCTAGGTGTTACTGGCCGTATCCAAACACGAAATTATGAAAATCAACAAGGACAGCGAGTGTACGTGACAGAAGTAGTAGTTGAAAATTTCCAACTGCTAGAAAGCAAAAATAATAATTCTAGCCAAAATACGAGTGCTACAAACGTTTCGAACACTCAAACGAACAATTACACTCCAAACAAGCAAAACGCCACACAGACGAATTTAGGCGTGAACCCGATAAATGACTTTGAAGCTACGACAATCGATATTAATGATGACGATTTGCCGTTTTGAGGTGAATAAATATGACGATTAAAGAACAGAAGCGCCAAATAATAATTCAACAGTGCATGACGCTTGATAGTGACTTGCCAGAAAATGACAAGAAAAACAAGCTATCTGCGTTATTTAAAGAATTTAGCCGTTTGAAACAGTTAGAAATGAAACAGAATAAGCCTAAAACTAAAAAGACAAAAGATATGTCTGTACGTCTAACAGATATCGATACAGGAGAAGAACGATTCTTTGAATCAATGATTGCGGCAGCTATTTTTTTGAATAAAAGTGCCAGTGTTTTTAATAAAGAAGTACGAAAAAATAATGGAATAATACAAGGCTATAAATATGAGCGTAGAAACAAGAAATATCGGTACCAAAAAGGCAACCGCAGAATTGAAGGCTCTATACCTAAGATTGCCAGACGTTTAGAAGCCGGAGAAGTGTATATACGTGCTTTGAATGTACAACCTACCAAAAATATATCCGTCGTCGAAATTGATAGGTGGGAAGAATGATAAAAACAGATCAAATTAATCACTTGCTAGGCATTAAAGAATCATATCAAGCAAGCGACGCGCTAACTAAAATACTTTTTGACAAAGACAAGCGAGAAAATCTTTTTAAAGCTTTTTTAGATAAAGATTGCAATTTAGATAAAGATTGGTTTCACGTCTATTTTGAGGAAGAGCACGCAAATAAGCTGAAATATGCCCAGGACTTCACACCGGCTTCTATCGCTTTGTTGCTATCTAAAATAATTGGTAATAGACCAGGTATGCGAATGGATGTTGCAAGTGGCACCGGAAGTTTAGTGATAAAAAAATGGCATGAAGATCGATTGTCTCATTCGCCGTTTGATTACAAACCATCAATGTATTTTTATCATTGCGAGGAATTATCGGATAGAGCAATGCCATTCTTGCTATTTAATCTTATGATTCGTGGCATGAACGCAATCGTCATTCATGGCGATGCATTAACAAGAGAAGCAAAACAAGTGTATTTTGTACAAAACGACAATGACGACTTTATGGAATTCAGTAATCTTAACATCATGCCACATTCGATGATTGTAGAACAAGAGTTAGACATCAGAAAGTGGGTAGAACCAGAAATTGATCATATCGAAAGTTCCTTTGATATATTGAATCGTTTGGGGGTAGATGTTAGTGAATCGCGCAGGTAAAAAGTGGTTGAATGCTGAAATTGACTATCTAAAAGAAAATTATTCTTCGAAAACCGTGGAAGAAATCGCGGAATTTTTAGGGCGAGATGCTTCTGCTGTGAAATCTCGTGCTGGAGTTTTAAAACTTACTAAAAAGAAGTTAGTAAAAGATTTTCACGATGAAATTTTAAAATTAGCAAAAGCAGAATTGACAGTTGGCGAAGTTGCAAAAAAGTTGGGATTTAGTAATTCGACTATTTTTCAATACGGAAAGGAACATAATATACGGTTTGCTAGTGATCTAAAGACAAATGTTTGTCACAAAAACGGTGGCATTGATAAAAAACAACTAAAAGTTGATTTTGACACAATTACTTTTTCGGATTGGTTCACGTATTGGTATCAAACGTATCGAATGGGGAAACTCGCTGAAGAAACACGCATGAAGTATCGTTCAACGCAAGCCCAAATTGCTTCGCAAGCGTTAGGCAAAAAGAAACTAAAAGAAATCATACGCGAAGATGCTCAAAAATATGTCGATTGGTATGGTAAAGACCACGCGAAATTGACTGTCAACGATCATATGCAATTTATCCGTTCGGCCTTTCAAGACGCGATAATTGACGGACATATTAGCTCTAATCCGGCCGTTAATGTACAGCTGGTGCATAAAGAACAGCGCTTAAGCATATCGGAGCAAAAGGCAATGCGTGACAAGAAAAAATGGCTAGAAGTAGATGAGTATATGAAATTTAAATATTCGTTGCTTTTCGATTTAAAAAAATCACTGCTGGTCGAATGTGAAGCAGTAAGTCAGCATACGAAGCAAATCATAGATGTATTGCTATTCGTCGCTTTAAAAACAGGAGCACGGTTAGGAGAGATTTTAGGAATAACATTCAGCGACGTTGAATTTCATGAAAAATATATCAATATTGATAAGTCTTGGGATTATAAAAAACATAACGGCGGAAGTTTTAAATCAACAAAAAATACGGCAAGCATTCGTAAAATCTTGGTTGATAAAGAGACATTAGATATTTTAAAAATGTATTTTAATTGGCTTGATATGAATCATGTTAAAACGAAAGAAGAAACTATTTTTAACGTGTCTGGAGCGGATGTTTACAATTCAACGATTAACTCCATGCTAGCAAAACTTCTAATAGATTTAGAGATTGAACCGATTACGATTCATAAATTGCGACATACGCAAGCTAGTCTACTAATTGCTAAAGATGTTCCCTTGCAAGTAATCGCTAAACGACTAGGACATACGGATACAAACATGATTCAACGTGTCTATGGACATTTGTTAAAACAAACTGAAGAACGTGGAAATCGAATGGTTTTGGAGGCGATTTGATGGGTGGTTGGAATCGCGGTAAAAAAACAGGGCCTAGAAAAAAGGAAAATCGAAATAGCTTGCCGCTGTTCAGCGAGACCGTTTTTAGAGACGTAGTGCATGTAAAAACAAAGCGTGGTCATTGGGAGCCGAAGCATAGATTTATTTGGGAAAAAGAAAACGGACCTATCCCTCGCAACTACGTTTTGATATTTAAAGATGGAGATAAAAGAAACATTGATTTAGAAAATTTAATGCTTGTAAGTAGGCGTGAATTAGCAATAATCAATAAAAAGAAATTACTTGATGTTGCTAGTGTGTATAGAGAAACCGCGGTATTGACCGGAAAGCTAATGGCTAAAACGGCAGAACTGGAGCGTGATAAGAATGTTTGAAAAACAGACGCTAGGAGACTTAAACGGATATTTGTTTGAACAGTTAGAGCGGCTTAATGATCCAGATTTAACACAAGAAGAATTAGAAATGGAACTCAACAGAAGTAAAGCTATTGTGTCTGTGTCGAATCAAATTGTGAATGCTGGGAATTTGGTACTTTCTGCTCAACGTTTTTACGATACCAGAGCGAATTTAGATATAAAGCAATCAAAAATGTTGAGTTCTGGGGAGGTTGAGTGATGATACCGAAATATAGAGCGTGGGATAAAAAAGACAAAGTAATCCGAGAAGTGACAGCTATTGACTGGTCGCTTGAATATGTTGAGTTTATGAATGGTGCAGTTGAGCGATCTTTTGACGATTTAATCCTCATGCAATCCACGGGCCTAAAAGACAAGAACGGCGTGGAGATTTTTGAAGGGGATATAGTAAAAACATTTTCCAACATTAACAAGTTTACTGATAGTTTTGCCGAAAACGTTGAACCCAATTATGGATATACAAGCATAGTTCGTGACGGGGCCAGCTTCAAGATGACATACAAAGGCAAACCAAGCTATGTTTTGAATGAGAATGCAGGCTCGATGGCCGAGCACATGGAAGTTTTAGGTAGCATTTGGGAAAATCCGGAGTTGCTGGAAGGAGCAAAAGAATGATTAAATTTAAAGAATTCACTGCTCAACCATACGACGTACACATTCCTGATTTTTTAGAAAAAGAAAGCAAGAAGTTTCCGGATGATTTGTTTGAATATGTCGACTTGAAAGTGATAGATAAAAAATTGGTAATTTTAGTTTATCGCCAAACCAATAAGTCAACTTATCAATTGAGATCGCTACTTAAGGAAGTTGCAAAGTAATCGCAAAGGAGTGAGCCCATGTTATCAGAAAAAAACCGAAAGAAAATTAATCCTAACGGTTTGTACAGACGAAAAATAGATTGGACAAAAGTGAAATACGATGATGCTTATTGTTGTACAAATTGGACGTTTGTTCCTCAAGTAAGTGAATCGGAAGTGGTAATGATTGATAGTTATTATCAAAGCTATCAAAACAGCATTTACTATCTCCTTGATGATGAAAATATAAATGATTTTGAGCTTATATTTGATTTTAAAGATGTGAAGCAGGTAAGACCAAATGCTTACGAAATTTATGCAGACAGTGATCGCTTTTGCGAAGCCTGCGATTCTGGATGGAGAAGTTATCCAGTTTATTTTATTAAAAAGAATGCAATGCCTGATAAGACAAGACAACTGGAGTGTTTAGATCAGCGTATTGAAAGTTTGGAATACAGTTTAAAAAATCTCAAAGCAGAACGTGAAAGTATTGTCTAGCAAAGGAGTGAGGCGGAATGGCTGATGAATTTAATACACTAAATGGAAAATCTTTTGATTCAGAAGATGACGGAATATCAATCTATTTACAACAAAAAGAGGGTTTAATACGAACTGACTATCCCGAAACAACCACAGGAACTTTTACTCTAACCGATGTTTATGAAAAATATCAATCGTTTGACGGTTTGATTTACGTAGTCGCTGATGGAGGATTAAGAGGAGAAATATATCGGTGCAATAATTATGGTAAAGGCAAGTGGCAAAAATATGCAATTACACAAGGTTACGCATAAATAATTAGAGGCAGCAGACCACTCGCTGCCCCTTTAACAGTGAACAATGTGCTTGTTTTCCGCCAAGCACAGCTAAATTGTAGCAGGATTTTGAGGGATTGACTATTTAATGAGCTGAAAACAGATATAGCAATACAGAAAGGAATGATATCAATGGAATATCACAAAGAGACGATTGAAAAATTAAAAGAGAAGGTTTTGCTTAAAAGGGTCAGTGAACTGTCCCACGATCAACTAGTTTTGGCTGATGGTACAACTATCCATTTTGAATGTACTGATTCGGATTGTTGCGCATCTGCTGACGGTGTGTGGGAGACAGCTAAAACTAATGGGCTTATTACAGATGTGCAATTAGTTGATGTGAAAAAACATGAAAGTAGTTGGGGAGAAACTCAGATGCTTGCAAAGTTAGTCGTAATGCATGACAAAAATCCTATTGCACAAGCACAATTGAGAGCCGATAACGGAAACGGTGACTACTATTTCAGTATTTTATCTGTTTTCGTAAATGACGAATCAGTTGGAGAAATTTTAGAAAGTTATTATGACTAGTTATTCGAGTGATAATCTGCAGGCTTTCTGCAGAAAGTGCACGAAACGCTGATCAGACAATATTTAAGTGGTCATTTCCATTTTGGGCAATGGCAGAAAGAGGAAATTATGAATAAACAAGAATTGATTGAAAAAATTGAAGCGAGGCATGTATGTGATTTAGCTGTTAGTGATAGTTTCAAAAATGGTTTTAATACCATGAAAGGAATTGCAGTAGATTTAGCTAAAGAACTTGATGAACCTGCTAAGCCAGAAAAAGTGGAAGTACCACAGTTTGTAGCAGACTGGTATGAAGTGAACAAGGGTGATTTGGAGTTCAACATTTGGAAGTATATTTTTGAATGGAATAACGACGATTATGATGAATTTCATGAATGGATAGATATTGGTGACAATAAGCCACTTGAAACACTTATTCGTATGAAAGACGGCTACACCGTCAAGCAGGAACCAAAGTGGATAGTTAAAACGAGCGACGGATATTGGGTTAATAGTATTACATCGAATCTACACAATAGTAAGGTGATAGATTTTAGTGATAACAAACGACCATCATTGATTTTCCTAGATAAAAAAACAGCAGAAGCGGTAGCCACATTGATTGATGGGAGTGTGGAGGAAGTATGAAAACGTACAAACTGACATGTGTATCTGATGATGGGACGGTCGGGACAATGGTTTTGCAAGCCGAAACACCCGGCATGGCGGTTGCAGAGATGAAACGATATCCGGCAGTTAAGTATGTGATTGGGATTGAGGAGGTAGCGGAATGACTTTAAAAATTGATAATGCAATCGAAGAAATTGAACGTGCGTTGGCTGGTAATAAGCCGAAATACGCTAATGATATTTATTTGAACAATGCTATACGGTATCTACAAGAAATTAAATCTCCCTCTCTCACCGACGATCAGCAGGTCGTGTTGGAGTGGTTGAAGAGGGAACACTTTGATTCGTATATCAAATCCGTTCTTAGTAATTTGTACTTTTACGTTAATATGACAGCGATTGGCGATTTAGAAAATGAAGAAATACAAGAAATGGTTAACGCCTATGAAGAGCTGTCGCAGGAAGATTTTGCACAAGTCCTACAAGCCTTTAGCCAGTGGGCTTTGGAACAGGGGGACGATAAATGAGTAAAAAAGGTCTAAATATAAATGAAATTCTGTACATTGAAAAATTAATAAATGATGAACATGAATTAGCAGCGCAAGTAGAAGATGGTTACGTCATGATTACTACGACTGATTTACAAAATATAAAGCAACATGATTTTTCTATGAGCAAAGCAGAATGGGAAATCTTTAAACGTATTATTGATCTCAATTTGGAACAGGAGGAAAAACGATGAATCTAATTCAAATCAAGCCAGAACAGGCAATAGAAATGATAAAACAAGGTGAGCATAAGAAACTTTGGTGGAAGATTGGTGAATCCAATATTGTCAATAACATAGGCTACCAATTTCCTATCGTAGAAAAGTTACTGACTACAACTTGGTTTGTCATGGAGGACACTAAATGAGTTATGACGTATATGTCGAATGCAAATTAGAAGGCTATGATGAGTGGATTAGCGTTACTGACGGAAACAATATTACTTACAATCTGGCTGATATGTTTGATGCGGCTTGTGGTGCAAGACCTAGTTTGTGGCATTTACAACCATGTGGATATGTACTACAGCTGGTTACTAAGGGGATTAACGAACTAGAAAAATATCCTGAAAAATACAATCGGTACGAAGCGTCCAATGGTTGGGGGACAATCAAAGGAGCATTATCTTTTTTAAGGCGTGTACGTATTGATTGTGAAAAGTATCAAAAAGGAAGAATTTTCGTGGGATAAGGACAAGGAGGCAGGCATTTGAAAAAGGGAACTTTCAAAATGTTGGAAGGATTGATTGAAGATTATCCAACGATGGATAGATATATTAAACGTGTGGAGTTGGAAATAGAATATCCATGGCAACAATCAGATGATAATATCGGTGGCTCTCGCTCTACTTCTGCTACTTCTACCACAGAGCGTATAGGGTTAAAACTGGCAACGGATAAACACTTGCGATTATTGCGAGAACGAAAGAAAGCTTTAGATAAAGTAGTATACGCAGCTAAACCGGAGACGATTAAAATCATTCGGATGTGGTACTGGATAAAGCCACGAACAAAAACTTGGGATGGAATTGCTCAAGAAGTAGGGTATTCAAAGCGAATGTGTCATCTTTTGCGTAATGAATTCGTTGAAGAGTTAGGCAAAGAGCTTGGAGAAATTAATTAGCTATTGCACTATCATTGCACTTTTGACGTGTGTCAAGGTGGTAAAATAGTATTGTCAAAAGAAGCGGGAAACAGACGGAACACAACTCACGTGAGATTTCCTCCTGAAATCAATTGTTAAATGATGGCGTCTGGTTTCCCGTTTTTGTCACTGTGGCGGAAGTAGAAGACGCATGAGAGTCCGGGGATATTGCTTATGCAATAACATATGGTGAAAGTCCATATCGGTTGATAGTAGACAGCCGCCACACGCCGGATCAAAACTATCGTGAGTGGGGCAGTGCCACTCCAGTGACGTTGGGAGGACTTCATAGCATTGCGTGGAGTATCTGACCCAAATGTGGGATTGATACGGTACTCTGAGCCATCAGGTGCTGAGCTTGTCTAGCAGGTGCCGTCAGGACAAGTCAATCTCATAAAGTGTGCTGAAGGTAGCTCCTTCAAACTTGACGTGTATGCAAGAGGCTTAAGCGCTGATGGTTATCAGGACTAACGCCGGTTCGAATCCGGCCACGTCAATATAATTATTTTAGATCACTCACAGCGAGTGGTCTTTTTATTTTGAGGAGGTGAGCATCAAGAATGCCTCGATTGAGAGACGAGATAGATAAACTTTACAAAACAAAACGATGGCGAGACCTAAGAGCAGTAGTGATATCCAGAGACTATGGCATGTGCCAAGAGTGTAAACGTCGAGGGCTAACTACAAAAGGATCCATCGTCCATCACATAGTAGAAGCGAGGGAAGACCTGACGATGTTTTGGTCAGCAGATAACCTTGAATGTATCTGTCCTGCTTGCCACAACGCAGAGCATCCAGAGCGGAGTGGTGGAGTTAAGAAGTCTAAACCTAGGTCGAGTGTGGTTAAGTTCTATGCTAACAGCGAGAGATAGTGGTGGGAGAAAAACGCGTATATGGAGTGAAAGTGGGGGATAGAGACTACCCCCCTACCCTAAAAGATGTGAAAGTGGGGTTTGAAAAGAACGGTGCAGTCTCACCTGTACACTAACACCGCTTTTTAATTTTTTTGGTACTTACCAAAAGAAAGGAGGTATGTGATATGCCACAACCAGCAAAAAGTGCAAAGCTACAATTGTTAAACGGAAATCCGAATAAGAAAAATACTGATGAACTTCGCAAGAGAGCGGCTGCTGAAGAAAAAATGAAAATGGCAACGGATAAAATCAAACCGCCGACATGGCTTGACCCGTTAGGAAAAGCGACATTTGAATTTATAGCCGAAGAACTGCTAACTGTGGAGTTGGTTAGTAATCCAGACGTACACGCCATGGCGCTATACGCTGACTGGTACTCCCAATATGTCGCTTTAGAAAAACAGCTTCGGAAATTACAACGTGAATACAAGCTAAATTATGCGATTGCCAAAGGAGAAGCGGAAGCAGAAGGAAAACCATTTAACGATCCAAACGAATTGATAGGAAACCCACTCTCTCGACAGATGGACACGGCGTCACGAAATCTCCGTTCTTTTGGCAGTGATTTAGGATTATCCCCGGCAGCTAGAGCCAAGTTAGCAATCAAAATGGCTGATGATGGCGGTGATGATGAATGGACTTAATCGAGCTATCCTATTCGGAATTACAAGATTGGTGGGAGAATTATAAGCAAGAGCAAACTTCTTGGGGTGGAATCTTGCTAGAACCTTATCCGGAACTATTAACAACGTGGTATGCGGAACGGTTAGTCGACGGAAGTATTCCGGCAAGTAAGGAAAATATCCAAACGGCGAAGCGTCATTTGATGGATTTAAAACGCCAAGGGACAGATGAATTCCCGTGGATTTTTGACGAGGAAAAAGGCCACCGGCCAATTCGCTTTATCGAAGATAACTGTAAGCCAACCGAAGGCGATTTTGAACGATTTATCTTGCAACCATGGCAACATTTTGTGATTGGTTCGATGTTTGGTTGGGTCCATAAAGATTCGGGTATTCGGCGTTTTCGGGAAGCGTTAACGTTTGTAGGGCGTAAGAACGGCAAGACTAGTTTAATTAGCGGGCTCTCTGCTTATATGCTAGGTTACGACGGCGAACAAGGGGCCAACGTGTACGTTTTAGCAAATGCAAAAGACCAAGCATCCATCTTGTTTGACAAGACAAAGGAAATGGTCAAGCAGTCACCTAGGTTGGACAAAAAGTACAAACCACAACGTTCCGTCATTAAGGACGAAGCGACCTTTTCAAAAATGGAAGCCCGGGCGTCTGATAGTAAGAAGCTCGACGGCTTAAATACACACTTCGCCATTTTTGATGAAATCCACGAGTTTGTAGACTTTAAATTGATTAACGTTATCAAGAAATCACGTGGTACTCGAAAACAACCGCTGATTAATTACATTACGACCGCTGGCTACGTATTAGACGGACCGTTAATGCAATATTACGAGAACGCACTCGATTGTTTAGACCATTTAGATGATGGCTTAGACGAGCGGGTTTTTTACTATATCGCGAAAATTGATGATGTCAAAGAAGCGGATAATCCGAAAATGTGGATTAAGGCCAATCCGAACATCGGTTTGATGTCGTTTGTCGATTTAGTGTCCGATTGGAAGACTGAGCGGAAAAATCCGCAGGAAAAAGCCGATTGGATTACCAAACAATTTAACCTGTTTTCGGATATTGACGAACTTTCCTTTGTCGATATGCCGACAATCAAGAAAAATAATAAGACAATTGATATCGAAACGCTTGTAGGGGAAAAATGTGTCGGCGGGTTTGACTTATCGGAAACAGAAGACTTTACTGCAGCGGTTTTGGAGTTTCCGCTCGATACCGGCGAAGTGTTTATCTTGCATCACACGTGGATTCCACAGGCTAGATATGACCGTGACAACAATCAGGAGCGGATAAAAGTGTGGGAGAAATCAGGAGATTTAACGATTATCCCTGGCGACTATGTAAATTATGAATATGTACTTGATTGGTTTGTAGAAAACTCGAAAATTTACGACATTGTACAAATCAATTACGACAGGGCCAAGGCGTTGAGATTAAACAAGGAATTGGAAAATACTGGTTTTGAGACCGTTGAGGTTCGGCAAGGACATCTGTCTTTAGGCGGGCCGATGCAGAACTTCAAAGAAATGCTATTAGACGGAAAGGTAATTTTCAACAATTCCAAACTCTTTATGTGGTATTTATCCAACATTAAGCTTGTAAAGGATCGTAATTCTAACTGGATGCCCTCCAAGCAATCTAAGAACCGGAAAATAGATGGGTTTGCAGCAACGCTAAATAGTCATGCTGAGGTATTGGATATGTTGGTAAATCCGGTTGGAACAGGAAAAGTAACCTATTATTCTATTTCCGATTTGATGAATATGTAAAGAAAGGTGTGGAAGAATGAGTATTTTAGACCGTTTGCGTTCTTTTGGACGAGCAAAGCCAAAAGCGAGCAAACAAGAATATTTTTTGAATGACCCAGGTTTAATTCCGTATTTAGTCGGAAAAGATGAAATTTCCGAAGGGATTTTTTCCGTAATTAGTCGAGTTTCTAATGTTTTTGCGTCTCTTCCTCTAAAAATGATAGATGTTACATTTGAACAACCGAATGACTGTCCGGCTTACAACTTACTAAATGAAGGACCTAGATATTTTACGAAGTTTGACTTTTTCCGAGATGTGGAAGTTTTGCGAAATTATCAAGGAAATGCATATGTACAGATTTTCCGGAATATCAATGGTGAAGTTGCCGATATGGCATTAGTAAAACCCGGCGCTTGTCATCCTGTAATTGATATGGACAGCGGAGAACTTTATTACCAAGTGACAGCAACCGATAAAGGTAACTATAAACAAGTCATTTATGTGCATTACATGGAAATGTTGCATTTTAAACAGCCGAGATTTGGCGGTTTAGAGGGCGCTGACCCAACCAAGATTTTAACGAACACACTCGGTTATGATCGTGAGGTCCGGAAAATCTCTCTTAATCAGCTAAAAGGGAGCAACGAAGGGCTGAAAGTTAAGTTTGCAGCTAACATGGATGAACCGTCTAAAAAAGCTGTCATTAAAAATATAGCTGACTTTTATCGCCAAAACGGCGGCTTGCTAGTAGAGGAAAACGGTATAGAAATTGAACGCCTCCAGCGAGAATTGGTGGATAGTAAACTTTTGGATACTGATAAAGTTTCTAGGTCACGCATTGCCATGGTGTATAACGTACCAGAGCACTTTATCGGTAGTGGCCAATCAAGTTATTCGTCACAAGAACAATTAAACATGGAGTTTTTAACTTATAATCTTGTGCCAACTGTCAATCAGTATGAATCAGAGCTTAACAAGAAGACGTTAACGACAGTCGAAAAACAAAAAGGCTATCGTTATAAATTTAATGTAGCAAGTTTGCTTAGGGCTGATACTCAAGCGAGAGGGCAGTTTTATCAGATTATGCGTCGAGGTGGCGCCTATTCTGCCAATGATGTCCGTCGCTTTGAGGATTTACAGCCAATTAAAAAACCGGGTATGGACGACTATCACATTTCCGGTGATTTGTATCCGATTGATATGGACCCAACATTGAGAAAAACAACCACGTCTAAGAGCGTAGCCGAAAACGGTTAGGCTTTTTTATTTTGCATTGAAAGGGGGTGGAAAAATGAAAAAAGTGACGTTAAGCGGTGATGTCGTGGATAACGATAGTGCCTGGCTCTATGACTGGTTTGGGATTAATTGTATCTCGCCAGGGAAAATTTCTGCCGCTCTTGCAGAAGCGGAAGGAGACGAAGTGGAATTAGACATCTCGTCTAACGGTGGAGACGTGTTGGCGGCAAGTGAAATCTATACAGCTATCCGTGCCTATCCCGGAAAAGTCTCCGGAAATGTGGTCAGTATCGCGGCAAGTGCCGCCAGTGTGATTGCTTGCGCTTGTGAACCGCTTAGAATCTCGCCGACAGCGCACATTATGATCCATAACGCATGGGTTTCTACGAGCGGAAACGCTGAAGACCTAAAAGCAGATGCCGAAATGCTGAACAGTGTGGATGAATCCATTGTCAATGCCTACGAGATTAAAACAGGGCTTGACCGAGGGAAACTCGCTGAATTGATGGCAAAAGATACTTGGTTAAACGCACAAACGGCTGTAGCAGAAGGGTTTGCAGATGAAATCATGTTTGCGGAAGAATCCGTAACGGTATTAAATGCTGCACAACCACTAATTCCGAAAAACGCAGTCAACAAGTTAAAAAACTTAATTCTAAAAGCGGAAACACCGCAAGAAGAAACGCTTCTACAAAAAAAACTGAAAGCCTTAAACGGAGGGAAAAACGAATGAATTTAGAACAACTAAAAAATGCATGGGTTGAGGCCGGAAGTAAAGTCTCTGACCTGAATGCACAACTTAATGCAGCGTTAGTAGACGATGCAAAAACCGAAGAAGATGTAGTCACTTTGCAAGCGCAAGTAAAAGCTGCACGAGCAAAACGCGACGGCTTGAAAGAACAAGTAGCCAATATGGAAGCCGAACAAGTCTTGAATGTCAAAAAAGAACCGTTGGACAAAAAAGACGAAGATTTGAAAAACAAGTTTATCAAGGACTTTAAAGCAATGGTCAACGGTGACCCTGCCATCATGGCGACTTTGACATCCGATACCGATGAATCTGGTAATGCTATTGGCTTGACTATTCCTGTAGATGTCCAAACGACTATCCGCACCTTGGTTCGCCAATTTGACTCTTTGCAAGAATATGTAAATGTCGAAAAAGTTACTACAGCTAGTGGTTCTCGCGTCTATGAAAAATGGTCTGACATTACACCATTAACAGCTTTAGATACCGAAGATGGTGAAATTCCAGCAAATGATGATCCAGCACTTTACTTGATTAAATACTTAATCAAACGCTATGCAGGTATTTCTACGGTGACAAATAGCTTGCTAAAAGACACTGCCGAAAACATTTTGACTTGGTTATCCAAATGGATTGCGAAAAAAGTCGTTGTTACTCGTAATACTAAAATTTTGGCAGCTATTGACGGTATCAAAGCAGCACAAAAGAAAGATGTTACTGATGTTGACGGCATTAAAGATATCGTAAACGTTCAACTTGATCCAGCTATTGAAGCCACCTCTATGTTTATTACAAACCAAGATGGCTACAATGTTTTGGATAAAGTAAAACGTTCTGATGGATCTTACTTGTTACAAAAAGATGTGACGTCCGCAACTGGATATACTTTCTTGGGCAAACCAATCAAAAAAATTGCTTCCCGTTTCTTGCCAAACAAAGGGGCTAAATTCCCACTTTATGTCGGTGATATGAAAGAAGCCGTTACGTTGTATGACCGAGAAAACATGAGCTTGTTGACTACTAACATTGGTGGCGGTGCGTTTGAAACAGATACTACCAAGGTTCGAGTAATTGACCGTTTCGATGTGCAATTGGTAGATGATGAAGCGTTAGTATTAGCTACATTTACAGCTATTGCCGACGAAACACCAGTAGAGCCACCAGTCGAAGGATAGGAGCTGATGCTCTATGATTCTTGATCCAAAAACGGATTTAGAAGAAATCAAAAACGCTCTAAAAATCGACACAAACGATGACGACCAAGAAGTGAAACGGTCTGTTATTGCCGCAATTGCATATGTCAAGGGGGCTATCGGTACTGATAAGCCCTCTTTTTATATGCAAGAAAACGAAACTATTGAGCTGATTAACCTGTCAATCCTGCAATTGGCTGACCATTATTACAAAGCGCGTTCTGCTACTGTGGAATCTTCCACGGCTAACGGAACCTTACGCGAATATGACTTGGGATTTACGAGCTTAATTCTGCAATTAAAAGCGAGTTACCTCTTATTTGAGGAGGTGCCAGTAGATGGCAATTAGCAGAACAGGGAAGTTGAATAAACGTCTTGAATTTCTGGTGAAGAAAAAAGTCGGAACCGGTCCTAATGGAACAGATAAGTTTGAGTATGTTCCTGAATTCAAGAGCTGGTTTGCTTATAAGCAAAAGTTAATCAATCAAATTGTGGAAGAAAACGGTGGGGTTTTAGAAGATACGCAGACGATTATTCTGCGACAACATCAAAAGAAACCGCCACAGCTTGATTGGCGAGTGCGAATTAATGGCGATGATTACGACATTGTGAAACTAAATCCGGACATTGAATCTGATGGGTTTTTGATTATTTTTATTAAGGCGGTGAAATGATGGAAGTCACTGTAGATTGGGGAGACCTAGAAAAAAACATCGCAAAATGTATTGCAGATGTGGAGGGGCCTGTCAGACGTAAGGCCGGCAAGACCGCTGGGCAGAATCTTGCTGAAAAATTAGAAGCAAATACACCGGTTGATAGTCACGGTTTGGAAATTTCTACCACGGTTGGCGCTGTTGATGAAAACGGCGAGGTGCTGGTGGGTTATGGCTCTGGCGCTTATTATCGGGCACATTTCCCAAACATGGGAACAGAATACCAAGCTGGTCAACACTTTGTTGAGAAGACCGCTGAAACCGAGTTAGAAAGTGTCATGCAAGACTATATGTCCGAGCTGAAATCGGGGTTAGGCCTATGACTCCTGTTGTCGATTTGAAAGCAACGATACTGCCGGAACTATTTCCCGATGCGCAAGTTTTTGCATATAGAATCCCAGAAAACTATCAAAAGCTAGAAACGCTACCGATTTTAAAAGTCGAAGGCGTGAATGAAATGAATGAAAGCTATGGCTCTGACCAATACGGCGCTAGATCGTATCGGGTCCAAGTCATGGCTTTTTTAGATATCGAAGAAACCGATATCGAAGAATTTAACGATGTATTGGACAGAGGACTGGAAGCAGAAGGCTATACGTTAGCTTATGCAGACGACCGTCCACATGACCAATACGAGAATGTGCAGGTAATCACGCGGCAATATAATACCGTGAAAATAAAAGAAAGAGGGTAAATATATGACTTTAGTAGGTTTTAAACGACTAACGATCGCAGTCTTAGATAAAGACGGCAAAGTAACTGCCGATAAAAAATGGGTAGTTGAAGGGAAAGCAAACAAAGGGGCTACTTCTACCGCTGAAATTACAGGTTTGAACAAAGAAGCAACAAAGGTATATGGTTCTGATATTGCATACTACATCTCTCAAAAAGGTACAGGCGATGTAACTGTCAATCTTGGTCTATTGGACTTGGAAGAAGAATGTAACGATGCGATTTTAGGCTATGAAGTAAAAAACAGCATTAGCTATGTGGGTGAAAATACAGAACCACCTACCACTGCTATTATGCTTGAATCAAAAGACTTGGATGGGACTACAGCGATGCTTGGTTTCTTTAAAGGCAAATTTTCTCGGGAATCCATCAACTTAAATACATTAAATGGTGATGCGTTTGAACCGGAAGCTGAATCTTATGTATTTGCGGCTATGTCCGATGATAAAGATGGTGATTCTAACGGACAAACGATGGGTAAATATATCGGTAGTGAAACCGAAATTATTAAAGCGTTAACTGATCAAGTGTTTCCAACAGCGGGGGAGTAACAATCCCCGTAACTGGTGTCACATTAACACCAGAAACGTATAGTGCAGTTGCGGGGGCTGCAGGCGATAAATTATTTGCAACGGCAATAACTCCGGCTAATGCAACTGATAAAAAAGTGACGTATGCTATTTCACCAATTACAAACGGGTTGAGTGTTGACCAATTAGGTAAGGCGTTGTGGAATGAATCGGTTCCTGCCGGGGTGTATACAATTACAGCAAAAACAAATGACGGTAATTTTACAGGAACAACCACGATAACATTGACAGAACCGGAGACTGGGGAATAACCCTAGTCTCTTTTTATTTTAAGGAGGAACAGAAATGACGGAAATTAGATTGGACTTAATGGTTGAAGGTAAAAAACGTACTTATACACAGGATTTCGTTCCATACAGAAAGGCTTTAGACTATTCTGAGGGTGAAGCAAAGCTGTGGAAGAAACAAGGAAATGAAACTGTTGAACCGTCAGCTATTGACTTGGCTAAATATCGCGCGGATTTCGTCGCTGGTCTTTTTGAAGGTCAAGATTTAACAGGCGATATGATCATCGACGGTATCGATTCCGAAAACAAAGACTTAATCATGGATATTGTGCTGTATCGCGTTTTGGGTTACGAAAAACTCGCAGAAGATGAGGTGGAGCCTGACCCAAAAGCGAAAATTTAGATTGGTCTGAATTACATGAGCTGCAGCTCGGATTAATTAAGAAAGCCATTGCTGCTTTCCCAGGTTGGACAATCAATGATGTGCTAGACACTGATACTTTATATCTTCAAAAAATACTTTTTAACACGGAAAAAGAACAACCAAAACAAGAAAAGGCAGTCCCGTTAGCGGACTTCATAAGACAAATTTAGGAAAGGAGGTAAATGTATGGTACAAAACGGCAGACCGCTAGGTAATATGGTCATTAAACTTGGTTTGGATTCTTCCGCTTTTTCTGATTCTTTGACCGGTGCTGCTCGTGCGACAAAGACAGCAGTAAAAGAAATGCAAGCTGGGTTTAAAATAGCAGATGCTGGCGGTAATAAAATAAAAGCACTTGCGGCAAAACAAGATGGCCTAACCAAGGTAATTCAAGCGCAGAAAAATGAATTGAAATATCTTGGAGACGCCTACAAAAAGACTTTAGATGAACAAGGGAACGCAACTTCTAAAACAGCCAAAGCTGCTCAAAAGTACAATGAAGCGCAAGCAAAATTAGCTAGTTATGAAGCACAGTTAAAAACGACTACTGCGCAAATGGCTAGAATGCGCGTAGAAACCGAAGGGTTGACGGGCTGGCTTAATAAAAAAGGGGACCAGTGGATCGAATCCGGTAAGAAAATAACTAAATTCGGAGATGGCGTGCAAAAAGTTGGGTCAACGATGACCAAAGCATTGACAGTACCACTGGCTACTGGATTTACATTAGCTACCAAAAAAGCTGCTGATTTTCAAACGCAGATTGGCGAAATTGGACCATTACTAACAAATGGTGGCGCGATAACAGAAAAATATCGACAACAATTAGATCAGATGTCTGACAGCTCAAAAAAATGGGCGAAACAGTACGGGATATCCACAACTGAAATTAACAACGGTTTAGCAGAAGTGGTGCGTAAAGGTTATGACGCTAACCAAACAATGGGTGTTATGCCATCTATTCTAGATGCAACCAAGGCTTCCGGTGAAGATTTCAACGATGTTATGAATGTTACCACCGAAGTTATTAGTCAGTTTGGCTTAAAGGGAAAAACTTATAATGAAACATTAACAAATGCAGCGCGCGTGACAGATTCGTTGACTTATGTCGCTAATGCAACATCGGCTGGATTTTCTGATTTAGGGCTTGCTATGGGATATGTCGGACCTGTCGCTAACAGTCTGGGCATGGATGTTGAAGAAACTGCATCTGCGGTCGGTTTGCTTAGTGATGCTGGTTTGGGCGGAGAAAAAGCTGGAACAGCACTACGCGGAGCGTTAACGCGCTTGCTAAAACCGTCTAAACAAAATGCTGAAGGATTCGAGCGATTAGGAATTTCTGTCAAAGATTTTAAAGACGGAACACTAACTTTGCCGGATATGCTTGATAAAATTAAGACGAATACTTCGGGTTGGACAGACGCCCAACGAACAGCGGCTATTGCATTAGCATTTGGTACGGAATCTCAATCTGCAATGAACGTCCTGGTAAATCAAGGCGGAGATGCCTTGCGTGGATTAACAAAAGATACAAAAAATGCTAGCGGAGCTACAAAAGATATTGCAAAATCTATGAACGATTTACCTGCTAACAAAGCAGCTCGTTTTAAAGAGTCATTGAACGTTTTAGCGATTACCGTAGGCGAAAAGCTACTTCCAGTTGTAACTCCGTGGATAGAAAAAGCCACAGATATGGTCAATAAATTTTCTGAGTTAGATGATGCAACGCAACAAAATATTATAAAATGGGGCGCGCTAGCTATGGCAGCAGGACCTACTTTAAAAATTATTGGCTCTGGAATTTCGATTTTTGGTAAAGCTAAAACTGGAGTGGGCTTGTTGTCCAAAGGTTTAGTAGAGTTAGCTGCTAAATCCGCTGAAAAAAAAGCATTAACAGGATTAGCTATGAATGTAACCAAGGTAGGTACTGCTGCTAGCACGGCAGCTGGAGTAGGTGGATCCAGTGGTGGAATAGCTGCTTTAACCGCAGGGTTATCGGGTGTTGCTGTTCCAGCTGCTATCGCTGTAGGCGGTATAGCGGCTGTAGGGGTTGCGTTGTATGCAGCAAACAAAGCATATGAATCAAATCAGTTGGCTGGCGCTCGTTGGGGTACGAAAGTTACGAAAGAACAGGATAAAGTAATTAAAAAAGCCTACGAGCTTAACGAAAAAGCCTCCACGTACGTTAACGAATATGCGGATGGTATTGTCGGTTCTGCAGAAAAAGCCAAGAAAGCCAATCAAGAAATTGTCGAATCTATTCAAAAGGTCTTGGATAAAGAATTAGAACGCAAGAAAAAAGCAGCTGAAAATATCACAGATAGTGCCGAAAAGAAAAAAGCTGAAAACTATATTAAATGGCAAGAAACTGTTAATAAAGCAGAAGTTGAACAAGCTAAAAAGAAAGTTGATGCAATTAATCAGGTATTAACCAATGCGTCAAAAAATAACCGGAACCTATCAAATGAAGAACGTCAATTTATTGCAAACAATTATAAGCTGTTAAGTCAGGATCAGTTAAAAGCTGCTGGATTTAGTAAAAAACAACGTTTAGCAATTGAGACAGCATATCAAGCTGATTTATCGAAATTACAATATAAAGATTTATCCAAGCGTCAGCAAACGTTACAAAATGCCTTAAAAGACGAAAAATCAGCCTATGAAAAACAAGTAGAAAGCCTAAAAACAATTTACGCTAAAAATCCACAAGCACTAAAAGCTTCAATGGATAAATTGAATAAAGAGTACAAGCAATCTACTGACACATTAGTAACAGGCTTAGCAAAAGTATTTCAAGCACAAGGTAAAGATATTTCTCAGCTTTCGGAAGTGTGGAAAGCGTATGGCTATACCACGGATGAGGTGCTGTCACTAGTAAACACATCTGTTAAAGCTTCTTCCGAAAACTTAGATTTACTTGCTAAAGGCACTAGTGAAGCTGATATGGCGTGGAACGCTTTAGCGTTAGATCCAAAGACTGGCGAAGTTAAAACGAATATGGCTGAAACTCTAGTTGATATGGCAAAAACAGATGAAGGTTGGCAGCAACTGAAATTTATGTTGAAGAATGCCGATATCGAATCTAATGCAAAAGAAGAAGTTGCTGTGGCCATGGGCTTGGCTGGTAAATGGAACACAATGTATATGACTGACAAACTTTTAACGGTTAATGGTGACGAAGCAAAAGTAGCATTATACGATACAATCGATGAGTTAAAAGCTTGGAATGAATATAAAACCGATAGGAAAGTTTTAGGTGCGGACAACGCCGATGTTATTTGGAAATTAATAGATTCTGAAGAGAAATTGAATGTTTGGAATACGATACCATCGTCAGACAAGAAATTACTTGCTGACAACACTGATTTCCTTTCAAAATTAATTAAGTCCGAAGAGGCGTTAAATCAATGGAAATCATTGCCGGATTCACAAAAGAAAATACTTGCTGATAACACTGATTTATTAGACAAGGTATTCTCATCAACGGAATCTTTCAAAGCGTGGGGTGAATTACCAGAACCAGTAAAAAACATGCTTGGGAACAATAAGGACATTTTAGCAAAAGTAAAAGACGGAACTATATCTGTTGAAACATACAATAAAAATGTTATACCTGCTTTGAAAATTTTATTTGGAGATGGAAAAGATCTACAGAACGCAATATCAGGAGCTACTAGTTCAATAAATCGATATAACAATAATGTTTTTCCTAATGATAAAACTGCTGTTGGTCATGACCGAGCATCAGGAGCGGCAAATGACGCTTATAATGCATTTCGTAATTTTATGAACAATATCCCTGACACAGTTACCAAAACTGCGAAAGTTAATTTCATTGGACCGTCACAATATGAAAAAGGAACGAATTACCATTTGGGAGGCCCGGCGATTGTAAATGACCAGAAAGGTCTAACTTACAAGGAGTTGGTATTGCCAAAAGGGGGTATCCCGTTTATTCCTGAAGGGCGAGATGTCTTCCTTCCGAACTTACCAAAAGGCTCTAAAATTATTCCAGCTCGTCAAACTAAAAAATTAGTGCCGCATTATAAAGACGGTGTAGGTGTTCCTAAGAACTCTACATTGGTACGGAACTTAGAAAATATTCGTACTCAAAATAGTTCATCAAAAACCGAGATAAACATTGATCAAGAGAATTATTCGGAACAGCTTAACCAAATTATCAAATTAATGGGACGATTTAGTTCCGATTTGAAAAATATGAAATTCATTATTGATCATAAAGTGTTAGGGGTAGCTGTAACTGATTTTCAAAACGCTGAAGCGAAAAGAAAAGAAATTTTAAAAAAAGGGAGGGCAAGTAATGTCTGGAAAATTTAAAGTTATATTTGATGGGCATGATTTGACAGAACTTTTTGCGGTTACTTCTTTGATACGTGATGGAGGCCTTAACAGAACTAATACCACAATTTCACGAAAAAATATGTCTGGTGTTACGTGGATCGGCACAGAATCCACTCTTAGTATCATTCCAATGGATTTTTACATGTATGGAGATATAATCTATAAACGTCGAAAGTTAAGTGAATATTTATCTGTTAATAAACCGAGTAAGCTTGTTTTTAACGACGAACCCGATAAATACTATTTAGCAATACCTTCAGATAAACTTGATTTTGATGATGAGAGAATTGAAGCAAGAGGACAAATCAAATGGGAGATTCCAGATGGCGTCGCTTATTCCGTTGACGAACTAAATTTTGATAATACTCAAAACCCTAATTTAATTGAAATTAACAATCCCGGAACCGAATCAATTGATTTAGACTTAGAAGCCACATTCACCACTGATTGTGGCTTCTTAGGTATCCAAAGTGACGATGGGAATACAAGTGCCCTATTTGGTTCTGTTGAGGAAGTTGACGGCTATCACTATGACACTACTGTTAAACTATTTGACGATCATTTTAATCAAGATCGCGGGTGGTCGTTGAATAATGGGATAACACCACCAGTAACTGCTATTCGAGATCAAGTGGGAACTGTTAGTTATCAAGTTGACCCCTGGCAACCTGAACCAATTGATCCAAACGAGGGCTATGTTAAACCAACTAATTATGGTACAGGTACTTCGTGGCACGGGCCTTCTATCACAAAAAATGTTCCCGCAGATAAGAATGGCGAATTTCCAGTAAATTGGAAAGCTGAATACCGTGCAGATTTTAATACTGACGGGAAGCCAGAACACAGTCGCCAAGTCGGGCATAATTCAGTGACGTTTAGTGATGCAAACGGAAATGTGATAGCTGCTATCGTATTAGAAGATAATAATCCAGCAAAAGAACGTTCCGATTTAGTTTTTTACGTGGAAGGAAAGCGTGTTTGGCATCAAATGGATACGCAAAACTTCTACGTCAATATGCGTGATGGAAAGTATGCGTTTGTTGTCGAAAAAATAGGAGCGCAGATTACATTTCGAGCAGCCTTTTTTAATGTGACAAAAACATTTAAATTATCAAACCCTGATGTTGCATTGCGTGAAGTTACTTGGTTCGCTGCTGCGTACAAAGACTATCCACCAATGACGAATAATCTACTACGAGCATTAAATGTTCGGAAGCACAATGTTGATAACTGGCAAGATATTCCCAATAAATTTGGTTCTGGCGACAGTTTGAAATATGGGGCAAATGGGAAAAATATCTACTGCACATTAAATGATTTCCAATGGTTACAATTTCGAGACCCTGGTAGTACGTTAATTACAGTTCCTCCAGGTAAAAGTAATTTATTTATTGCGTTCAGTGATTTTTCTGATCCACCATTAGTTAAATTAGTTGGGAGGGCTGCTTACGTATGATTTTCACATTGACAAATCGAGACTATGAAGCGCTGGATGCCTATCAGACAGATGATTATTTAATTGGTCAATATATTGGATCCATAATCGAAACGCTGGATATTAATATTGCTGTCAAAAGTGCAAAGGCTGAACTTTGGACTGAAGGTAACTACATTATGTGTGTCGATAAAAGTGGTAGAGGTCGTTGGTTTACGATTTCGGAGGTAAAAGATTCATTGGATGGTGACGACAAATCGCTATCTGCTTATTCTGGCACCATTGATATTCTTGCCGAAGAATACCCCCCCTTTGGAGCACCGGAAGCGAAGCCATTTGAATGGTATTTTAATAAGATTTTTTATGATACGGGAATTGTTTTAGGAATTAACGAGATTGATAATTTAACGCGTAAATTAGAATTTGAATCACAGAATGCGACAAATGCCGAAATGCTTCAATTTGTATTGAACGCTTTCGATAGTGCAGAGGCACAGTTAGAAGTTGTGTTTGATGGTGTAGCACCGCAAAAATTAATACTCAATGTGTTTAAGCGTCTGGGGCATGAAGAGCCACAGACGCTTTTGTCTGATGAAGATGACTCGCTTACAGAGCTTGATCGAACACGCTCCATCACAGATTTAGGTACCAGTTTGTTACCAACAGCTCAAGGCGAAGGTGAAAACAACACGATTACCTTGAAAGGAAAGTATTTTGAAGAAAAAGACGCTGACGAAAATCTGCTATATTATTCGCCGAAAGATGAGCCGAATATCTTATCTGTTGTTGGTCGTAACAATTACTTTGTAAAATTACCTGGGAAAGCTGATGGCGAATTAGATGGCTATATTAATCGAAATTATTCGTCACAAGCTAAAACGCAAGACGCCCTTTGGACAGAAGGGCTAGCACAGCTTAAAAAAATAGACCATGCAATTGTGGAATATGCCGCAAAAGGAAATATTGATTGCACGATTGGTGATAATATTCAAATTGTGTCACATCGAATGAAGCCACCAGTTATGGTGGGTGCTCGTGTTGTTGAGTATAAATTCAACGATGACGACAAAGAACGAAATGAATATAAATTTAGTAACTATGTTGAACTTGAATCACATATGAACGAGTTAGATAGAATCGTTGCAGAATTGAAAGAGTACGCACAGCAAGTAGCGAGAACTTACATTTTTTCAATTTTGAATGTTGGTTCTCCCATGTTTAAAAATGGTGAAGGTGAAGTAACATTTACTGCTAAAATCGAGAAAAACAATCAAGATTTTACAGATGAATTTACCAAGTTTAACTGGATCAAACAGAAAAAAGATGGCTCGCTGGATACTACATGGAATGAAGCGCACAAGAATTTTGGGAAAACGTTAACTGTTAAACCGGAAGATTTTGAAGATACAGCTACATTCAGCTACGAAACATTGCAAGAAGGTTTATCTATCGGTGGTGCTTCTGGTGTTGTGACGAAAGTTTATGATGGCAAAAAAGGAGATAAAGGAGACCCTGGTAATCAAGGTATTCCTGGACCAATTGGGCCAGATGGAAAAACACCGTATACCCATTATACTTACGCTTGGTCAACTGACGGTACGGATAGATTCACGGATACGTATCCTGCAGAAAATTTACTGAAAAATAGTAATAACTTTGAAAGAAATTGGAGTTATAGCAATATTTCCGATACTAGTAATGTTGAGGGATATAATGGCTTACGTGGTATAAAGCTAAACTATCTTTCCAATACTTGGAATGGAATATATCAGCACTATCCAATAAAAGCTGGGGATACTCTTACGTATAGTTTCTATGCAAAAACAACTGGACGTATCTATTTCAATATTGGCGGTGGCGCGAGAGTAATAAATGAAATAGGTACAGGAGACTGGAAGTATTATTCTGTTACTGGGACCTATAACACAGATGAAACTAAAGCTTTTGGAGTATATTTACACTCGCTAAACCCAACTGATGGTTTAATTTTCTCAGCACCTAAGCTTGAATACAGAGATAAGTCAACAATGTATACACCTGCTCCAACAGATGACTTTGAAAATGCCTATCCAACCTATAGTGGCACTTACACGGACTACACAGCGCAAGACAGTCAAAATCCTGCTGATTATACGTGGACACGTATCTTAGGTGAAAGTGGACAGGATGGTAAAGATGGTGTTGGCGTTGCTTCCACTGCAATTACTTACCAAGCGTCAACAAGCGGAACTACAGCGCCAACTGGTACTTGGTCAACAACAATTCCTGAAGTTCCAGCTGGTCAATTTTTATGGACAAAAACAGTCACAACTTACACAAATAATACCAACTCAACTGCCTATACAGTCGCAAAAATGGGTTCAGATGGCAAACCCGGTAGTAATGGCGTAAGCGTATCTTCCGTAGTTGAAGAATACTATGTTTCTACGTCTCCGACGTCACAAGCAGGTGGTAGCTGGTCAACGACTGTGCCTAACAACGCTGACCCTAACAAGTACATTTGGCGCAGACTTAAAACCACAATGTCTAACGGAACAGTGACCTACACTAACCCTGCGTTAATACAAGGCATGACAGGTATCTATCCGTACATTGGGCCGACACAACCAGCTAACCCCAAAGAAGGGCAACAGTGGTGGAAGTCAGACGCGAGCGGGAATGTTACCAATTTTTACGTTTATAAGTCTGGTTCGTGGCAAGGTCAAACTATTCAGCAGTCAGTGCTAAATATCATTGCTTTAAATGCCGTGACAATTACTGGTTCAACTATCACAGGTACAGATATGTATGGTTCGAACTTTATCACAACGTTTACAGATGTACCCGTTCCATTTGCTGGAACTAGTAAAATGTCTGGGAGTGCAACCTTATCAAATGGTGAGTTAACTATTGCCGGTACAGTTGACAACACATTTCCATTTATGACGCGATACACTGGTACTGGCTATACACTGACAACATATACAGACAGCAGTAAGACCACTATTCGGAATATTTTAGCTGCCAATTATGATAACATTGTTATGCGTGACAACACTAAAAATTTTGGTGGCATTATACAGGCTTCTATGTTGTCCAATACGCCTTGGATCAATTTGAATTTAAGAACTGGATATGCAATATCCGAAAATAACAGGCCACAATATCGGGTAACTTACAATCTTGATGGTACCCAACATTTGAGTTTTAGAGGACAGTTCAAGAAATCTGACAATAGTAAGATGGTTGCTGGTAGCGATCAACACCCATTTGATGTACCTTCGAGTTTAGCGCCAGCGACAACAATTATGTCTTATGGTGGAGCAAGCACTGGTACTGGGTCGAGACCATATGTTACTTCGGGTGGTTATTTTGGCACAATTATTGGTAGCTCTGCAACTGATTATGTTGATATTTCGATGGTAACTTACGACATATAGGGGGAGAAAAATGATTATTTATTTGCCAAGAAGTGAATTTAAAGACGATAAGTGGTATGACATTTTTGAAGTACCCGACGACATTCCTTTGTCGCCAGATTGGGTGATTGTGCCACCGCCAGAAGAATATAAATATCCAAAGTTTGATTATATTGATATGCAGTGGCACGAAGATAAAGACAAAGTGCTAGCAGAACTGGCAACAGAAAACAAAACTTTGAAAGCTCGCTTGGAGATGTCCGAGGGAGCTATTTTAGATTTAGCGGAAATGCTTGTAAGCAGATAGAGAGGAGCGAAGAGGATGTACTCAAATTTAGAAATGTTATTTGCAACCCATATTTTAGAAGGTAAGCGAGAGATTGAAGATGTACCATCAATGTTACGTTCAAATGTTCAGGAAATTGTGGATAATGCAAAAAAGCCAGAAGAAACAGAGCAATAAAATATTTGGTAATTGGGACAATCGGTTTTATCGCCGGTTGTCTTTTATTTTGAAGCAAAGAGGGAATGCAAATGGTAAACGTAGGTGAATTAGCAACATGGGCGGGGTGGATTTCTTCTATATTGGCGTTAATTCTGTTGGTAATTAGACCAGTAATGAGTAGTTTTACTAAAATTACCGAGAATTTAACGAAGATTAGTCATAACTTAGATTTGATTAACAAAGATTTGGAATCGTCTAAAAATGACCGCCAATCTATCCATGATGAGCTAAAAGCACACGATCAACGATTAGACAATCACAGTGAGCGCTTAGTAGAGCACAGTGAACAAATCAAGACACTTTTTAATAGTAAAGGAGAGAAATAGTTATGCCAAAATTTAAATTAACAGATGAACAGTATGCAATTTTGAAATGGGCGGTATCTATTGTGATGCCAGCTTTGGGCGTATTTATTGGTGTGGTAGGTAAAACCATTGGTTGGGAACTAACTGATTCAGTGTTAACGATTTGGACCGCTTTTACTGCATTGATGGGTACTTGTATGGGAGTTTCAAGCTACCATTACAACAAGGAGGATAAATAATATGTCATATACATTTAATCGAGAGTTTGCTTTGGCAGCGAATGAAGGTTCTAGTCAAAAAGCACAAAATTTATATGTAATTGCTCATGAAACTGCAAATCCTACCGCTACTGGGCGCAACGAAGCGACATTTATGAAGCGAAATTGGCGAAACGCATATACGCAATTTATTATTGGTGATGGTGGAATTATCTATTTAATTGGGGAACCTGGCTATGTTGCTTACGGTGCGTTGTCCGCTAATCCGTATTCGCCAGTTCAAATTGAATTGCAACATACGAAAGATAAAACGATGTTTCGAAAGAATTATGCTGCTTATATCTGGCTAATCCGTTGGGCTTGCGACAAATATAATATTCCTAAAACGCTCGATGCGGGGAAAGCGGGTACAAAAGGAGTTAAATCTCACAAGTGGGTATCAGATAATATTGAAGGTGACCACCAAGACCCTTATAGCTATTTAGCTAGTATGGGAATTTCTAAAGCGCAATTTGCAAAAGATATTGAAAAGGGAATGGAGGTAACTACCACTATGGCTAAATACGCAACAGAACCTGGAACTTATGAGGTAATCAAAGTTGGATCAGCTGGATATGAATATCTTTTTGATGATGTTGGTCGTAAGTCAAAACGACGAGTTCGGCTTGCGAAAGGTAGCAGAATCTATTTTAGAGAATTACCAAAATACGGTAGCATTCGTGTGGCCAAAACAGCAGTAGGATTTATGACAGCTAATTTAGAATATGTAAAGAAAGTTTAATTAGTAAATCCCCGACTTCTTAATTGAGGTCGGGGTTATTTTTGAATTGTAATTGATAAAAGTTCTCAATTGCGTTATCATGACTGTGAAATCTTTGATTATAACAAGGTGGGAGATATGCAAAATATTGTTATCGTAGCTCTTTCTGTTATTCCTGTAAGTATATTTTTTTATTTTCTAAATAAAGATTTAAAGTTTCTGAAAAATAAGTTTTAGTATATGCTTTATTTACTGACAAAAATCAACACCATATTTTTTCTCCTTTTTTGGGAATCTGCCACCTTCTGACGAGGGTGGTATTTTTTTATGAAAACCAAAAAATAAGGAAAATAATACCAAGGACAAGTGCAAAAAGTAAAATGTATAAGATAAATGACAATAGGCTATCAAAGAAATTTTTCATCACGGTTCACCTCAAGTGTATTATACCACGTACACTTAGCTCAGTTGGTTAGAACAGACGGTTCATAACTATCAAGCTGTAGGTTCAAGTCCCGCAGGGTACATAGGTTATTGTTATTTAACTTTTCGTTAATAACATGTTTATATATGGAATATAAGAGATTATTAGCTAATTATTGCTTGTTATATAATTAGTTTTTCGTTTTATTATTACTCATTCAAAGGTTTTGGTTGCTTAATTTATTAGCTGATGTTATATTATCTCTGAGGATAAAAGAGCTCTCATTCCTCGTCTTGTCTAGCTTAAGGCTCAATAGAGTCAAAGCGAGAAGAGTGCACTCACGCACCCCAGCAGGCGGGTTAGCCTAGCGTTGGTCTGCATGGGACGGTAACCATGCTTTGCACTCTCTTTTTTTTGCACTTTTTTAGGAGGGTACATAAAGGGTTCAGACGAATATTTTGTTTAATTAAAAAAAGCCAAATTGCATTACAAAATATTGTAATATGTGCTACACTCCACCTATAGGGGTAATCAGCATACTATATTTATATTACGTAGAAAAGAGTGATTTTATGGCTACTAAAAGTTTTACTGAAGATTATTCGTTCAATGTCAAGAGTGCTAATGCGTTAATTAATGCTTTAAACAATAACAAATCTCCAAAAAAACAAGTAGTTGCTAATGTCGCAAGTATAAAAGATAAAAACAAGATAAAAGAAATCTTTTTTGGAGAAAAGTAATTAATGGCTATTCAAATAATTCGTTTGAGCGACCTCATAGAGGCTTCGCCAAGTATTGATGAAGTGAACAAAATTTTATTAAGTTTTAAATCAATTCCACATCCTCTTACTGGTGAAGTGAATGATGTGGAATTTTTCTTGCACGAAAAAGCTATAAGTTTTGAAAAAATGGCTTTGTCAACAACGTATCTGTTATTTAGTCCATGTAATGGAAAGAATATTTTAGTTGGTTATTTTTCTTTGGCAAATAAGCCGCTTACAATGAGTAAGAAAAATTATAATAATTTAAATAACAGACAACAGAGGGCCTTATGTCAAAATGGATCTAAGACTGAATCGGGTGGCTATAGAGTGAATAGCTACTTAATAGGTCAGGTAGGCAAAAATTATTCCGAGCATGCAAGTAGAATCAGAGCAATCAATGGCACACAAATACTAACTTTAGCTTATGATATGGTGCTTAAAGCAAAAGAGCTTATCAACGCAAGATACGTTTGGATCGAATGCGAGAATACACCAAAATTAAGAAATTTCTACAGTGACTTTGGTTTTGAGGTTATTGAAAATTATGAAACTAACAGTGGGTTAGTTGTGATGGTAATGAAACTAAAATGATAATTTAGACCCTAGCGAGAGCTAAGGTCTTTTTTAATGGTCATCTGCTCACACTTATATAGTATTTTTTACGGTATCGGTTACTGATTTTTTAAACACAACTTTTTTGTAATATGTAGGCCTACATTAAAATTTCATTATAAATAAACATTGCTATTGAAAAATAATAGATAAAACTTTATTATATAAAAGCTGCTATGTCGCTTTTATATATGTAAGGAGAAAATTGAATAATGAAAAAGAAAAAATATGTAATCGGAACACTCATCGTTGTACTAGCATTTTTTGGTTTAGCTGGTAAAAATTATGCAGATAGCATTTTAAAATGGGGTGGGGAAGAAAATATTTCTACCATCAATAGTAACTTAGACAAGTTGAGTAACTCACTATCAGTCAAGGAACAGAAAATCGCACAATTATCCAATGAATCAACTAGTACACAGAATCGATTAAATCAGTTTCAAAAAGATATTGACGGTTATCGGCAACAGTTAGAGAATTTAAAAAATGAAAATAATCAACTAGCTGGAGAAAAAACTAATTTAGAATCTCAATTAAATAGTAAAAATGGAGAGTTACAATCTAAGCAGCAAGAAATTCAAGCAAAACAACAAGAAATAGCTGATAAATTAAAAGAAATTGACCAAAAAAACCAAGAGATCAATCAGAAAAATCAAGAGTGGAATTCTAAACTACAAGAAGCATTAAATCAAGCGAATGATCTGCGAAATACCGTTGATTCACTAAATAACCAAATCAACACATTAAACAGTGAAAAAAATTCTTTACAAGCAGAGCTCGATTCTACTAAACAGCAGTTAGCAAATGCAACTAAAGAAAATTCTGATTTAAAATCTTATATTGATAAATTAAACAAAGCTAACAAAGATGTAAAAGACACAGCTAACAAGTCCCAACAATTAGTCGACCAACATAAATAAATTAAAAAAAGGCCTCTAGCCCACGCTAAGGTCTTTTTTAAAATAAAAAAACCTACCCCAAAAAGGAGTAGGCACATGGCCAAGGTTAGAAAAAAGGAGTCCACTACGGGATTGGCCACATACTTAGTTTAACATGGTTTTTGATAAAGTGATATTAGAATTCTTGTTTTTAAAAGGATATGGTTTTTTTGTCATTAATCAGTATATCTTTTGCAATATTTGAAATAACAATATACTATAATGCTGTTAGCAACAATATACTCCATAAAAAGAGTAGCACACTTAGTCAGCTTGGGGAAGATTTCTAGGTGAAGTGC